>JANXEP010000026.1 GCA_025057795.1 Candidatus Bathyarchaeota archaeon
GCGATTGACCTTCCATCATCTATCGTTTCCATCGGAGGCTCTTTTGTTCTGCATGTTTGATCGGCGTATGGACAGCGCGGGTGGAATCTGCAGCCTTGAAGGGACATTAGAGAACTGTCCAATTCGCCCACTTTTGGGGGCAGGGCTATTTTTGTTTTAGGATCTGGGACTGGTACAGCGGAAACAAGTGTTTTCGTGTAGGGATGTAGGGGATCTCCAACAATGGCTTCGGTTTCACCCTGCTCCATGATCTTGCCTTGGTACATAACGATGATTTTGTTGCTGACGTACCTTGCCAGAGCCAAGTCATGGGTTATGAAGAGGTATGTTAAGTTAAACTTGTCTTTTATATCTTTGATTAGATCCAATATTTGTGTTCTCACGGTTGCGTCCAACAGCGAAACTGGTTCATCCATAACTACGAATTTCGGATTTAAAATTAGGGCTCGGCATATCACCACTCGCTGCCTCTGGCCTCCGCTTAACTCGTGGGGATACTTGTTTAGGAAAAGTTCAGGGGGATTTAACCCCACGGAAACTAACATCTTAGTAACTACTTCTTTCCTCTCCGCCGGATCGTAAAGCTTATGAATTATTAGGGGTTCCTCAAGCGCTTTCATAACAGTTTGTCTTGGGCTAAGCGCCGCGTAAGGGTCCTGGAAGGTTATCTGCATCTTTCTGCGAACTTTTTTGAGTTCTTCACCCTTCAAATTTGTGATGTCTTTCCCCTCGAAGAGGATTTTACCCGAAGTGGGCTCAATTAAACGTAATATCACTCTTCCAAGGGTTGTCTTGCCTGAACCACTTTCGCCGACAAGGCCGACCGTGTCACCTTCATCAATTTTTAGGTTTACATCATCAACTGCAGGTACATACTTGAGTTTCTCTTTAAAGTATCCAATTACTCCCCTTCGAACGGGAAAGTACTTCTTAAGACGAACTGTCTCAACTAGTGTTGCCATTTTACTTTCCCTTCTTAAGTTCACCACCGTAGAGGTGGCATGCAACGTAATGTTCAGAGCCGACTTGCGTTATCTCAGGTTCAGCCTCACGGCATATGGCCAATGCGTGAGGACAACGCGGGTGGAAAGCACAGCCTTTTGGCAGGTTGATTAGGTTTGGAGGTTCTCCAGGTAACGTGCGAAGAGGTTTCTTAGGACCTCTGACACTTGGAAAAGCATCGATGAGAGCCTTAGTGTAGGGATGTGCAGGTTTACTGTATATTGTTTCAATATCAGCATTTTCCACTAGTTTACCTGCATACATTATAGCTAGTCTATCACATATTTGCGCAAGAATTGAAAGGTCATGGGAAATCACCATCAGGCTTAGGTTGCGCTGTTTCTGAAGGTCCTTCAACAGCGTGAGTATTTGAGCTTGAGTTACAACGTCTACAGCGGTTGTCGGCTCGTCAGCAATTAACATTTCTGGATCACAAGAAAGCGCCATGGCGATAAGTGCACGCTGCCTCATACCGCCACTAAGTTCGTGGGGATAACTGCGGAAATTAGAGCTGCTTAGACCAACAGATTCAAGTAACTTAATTGCTTTATCTCTAGCTTCTTCCTTGCTGATTTCCAAATGGGTCCTGATCGCCTCTACAATTTGTGTTCCAATCGTGTAAACAGGATTAAAAGCATTCAAAGCTCCCTGAAAAACCATGGCAATTTTGCACCAACGGATTTTCCGCATTTCCTTAGGCGGTAGGGGTACAATGTCTGTTCCTTTGAAAATTATCTTGCCATCAACTATGCGGCCTGGAGGCTTTATCAATTTTAGAATCGACAAGGCAAGAGTACTTTTTCCGCACCCTGATTCTCCGGCCAGCCCCAAACATTCGCCTTGATTTAATTCTAAACTTACTCCGTCAACAGCTTTTACAACGCCGAACTCAATGAAGTAATGCGTTTTCAGTCCCGAGATATCTAATAGTGGAGTCATTGTAGTCTACCTTCTAATGTCTATTTTAGTTTATATATTTTACTTTTTGGGTTATAGTAAAAACATGTTACGATAGTTATGATTAAAATCAGCCTAAGGTGGGTTCCCGCGCAAACGGAACCATAGCCAAGTAAGGGCAGGGCTGCTTCCGTATGCACACGCATTTAAAGTAGACAACGACTTTTAAGGATGGCTATAGATTTTTATACAGGAGGATGTAAAACCGTGAAATTGGAAAATCTTCTCAAAGCAAGCATACCCGACAACATGATCCAAAGGGGATTGACAGTCTTTAAAGAAAGATATAAGCCGCTAAAGATACTTTTGGAGCAAAGAAAAGTCCCAGAAGAAGGTTTATCTGACGATGTAATAAAGAATTTTGTCTTTTTTCTATCATCATTGGATACCGATAAAGATCCAAAAGCATCCCGTGTTGGAGAGAGAGAAGCAAAGGTGGTTTCAGAGCTTCTCTCAGAGTTTTCCGGCGGATTTAATCATGGCGTCGGACGGTCCGGAGATTTAATCTCTCCACAACCAAAAGCTCCTGGAGGCTCCCTACTGTACTATATTGCAAATAAATTAGCCCTAGACGCCTTGAGGAATTTTGGTTTGCCAAACATTGAAAGCGCCATTGTCTTGCCTGTCGCAACGGGCATGGCGTTAGCTCTTGCTTTAAGCGTCGTTAGAGAAAAAACTGGAAAAATTGAAGTTGTCTACCCAAGAGTGGATCATAAATCTCCATTAAAGGCCATAAAGCTTGTCAGCATGAAAGCAAAAATTTTAGATGGAGTTGTCGTTGGAGACGCAGTAAGGATCCCGGTGAAAGACATAGAGGATGCTATCGGTAGGGAAACGGCTGCCATATTATCAACCACAACATTCTTTCCGCCGAGAGAACCAGACGATGTGGTTGAAATTGCTAAAATCGCAGATAAATGGGATGTCTTTCACGTGGTAAACAATGCCTATGGAGTTCAAAGCAGAGAAATTATGAAATCTATTCAGAGAGCCATAGATAATGGAAGAGTTGACGTTATAGTTCAAAGCACAGACAAGAACTTTTTGACACCTGTGGGAGGCAGCATAATAGCCTCACCGAATAAAGATTTGCTGATGGAAATTTCGTCAATGTATCCTGGAAGGGCAACAGCCTCTCCAATATTGCAGTTTGTTATCGCCATTTTGTCGTTAGGGCTAAAGGGCTATGAACAGTTAAGGGACAGGCAAGCATCATGTAAAAAGTTATTGGAAGAGGAGCTAAGGGCATTGGCTAACAAGTATGGGGAAAGGATTTTAGAAGTGTGGAACCCAACAGCCGTGGCCATGACTTTGAAAACCAAGAAAGAACCTAAAAAAGTGGGATATCACTTATACGCTTTGAGGGTGACTGGGGCGAGGGTGCTAAACCCTAAAGACTTTGGGGTTTGTTGCAGAGAATACGTGTCTCCATACATTACTATGAGTGCAGCGATAGGATGCAGCGAAAACGATGTATTAACAGCTGTTAAAAGGTTAGATAAGGTTTTGCAGTCTGTTTAAATGGCGGCGCCCAAGGGGAATTGAACCCCCAGCCCTCATCGGGCTGCTCGGGTTTGAAGCCCGAGGCCAGGACCACCTGACTGTTGGGCGCCAAATCAACATAAAAATTCAAACGGCATATAAATTTTTGTTACTATTGTCCCAGCAGTGAGCCTTGAGCTTCAATAGGCGTTTTGGAAAAAATTTATATTGGCAAGTAATGCAATTATGAGGTTTTGGATGAAGATGCCGTCCCGACCCATAGATGCGGATAAACTGTTTGGACTTCATGATGACATAAGGCATGTAATTGTCGTTGATTCCATGGGCGAAGTGGTGAACATTTTTTCAAGGGCTAAAAAGGTATGGCCAATGGATATTCAAAGGGAATTTTCAGGGATAATGGCTACTGTAACTTTTGGTATAAGCGAAAAGGTTCGCGATATTGCTGGTGAAATAGAGTACATAGTTGTTCACTACGAGAAAATGAAGATAATAATTGTTAAATCTCCAAAATACTTTTACATAGTTTCAGCTAGGAAATCGTTACCGGACGACATGGCAAAGGCGTTAACGACACTATTAAAAAGTGAAGGATAAAAGTTCTAAATCGCTTGCATCAAGCAGGTTTCAGCCTAATTTCTATGTATGTTACGTTATGTTCTAATAACTTTGACGGGTTAAATCTTTCACGGGCTTCTGTAGTTTCGTTGAACAAAAACATGGAAAACTTATTAAGCATTAATATTAACGATATACAAACGAGAGGTTGCAGCAGGTTATGCGTTTCCTCCATGAGGAAAAATTTAAATGCCCTTATAAGGGCTGTGGGAAGACATTCGATAAACCAGCACTACTCACGGATACTTCAACCGTACCCAGGCAGACTTACTACGCTTGCCCCCACTGCATGTCCAAAATAGACATAGTAACAGACAATATGAAAATAGTTGAAGTGAAGCCAGCAGATTATCCGAAAGTTTTTGACTCGCCTGCAAAATGCGCCCACTACTTCGGTTTTTTAAACACTCTCCCGAAAGAATCTCCCATTCCGGACGAGTGTCTGATATGTCCGAAAGTGCTTCAATGCACTATTAAAAACGTTAGATATTAGCAGATAGATTTTATTTGCTTAAGAGAAACGTTTAAAACCGTTATCTTAAAAGTTTATTGAATGGTTTGGGGCTGTCGGCTAGCTTGGTCTAGGCTTGGAGACTTGGGCTCTCTAAGCGTGTTGGCGTCTGCCGCATGCGGGAAGGACCCCGGTTCAAATCCGGGCAGCCCCATCAATCCTTCAAGTTTTAGACGTTCATCAGGTTCCTGTAAACGGGACTTGTGCTTAACTCGTTTATGTTATTAATGTTTGCCTTCAGAGCCCTTTAGCTGATCTAGACGCCTATGTAGGCCCTTCTTACGTGTTCGTTCTTTAAGAGTTCCTCTCCTTTGCCATGAAGGGTTATTCTGCCATTCTCAAGCACATAGCCCCTGTTGGCAGTGTTTAAGGCAAGGGGCACGTTTTGCTCAACAAGGAGTATTGTAATTCCCTGATTGTTGAGTTCTTTTATGGCGTCATATATCCTATGCACCACTATGGGTGCAAGACCTATCGAAGGCTCGTCAAGCATTATTAGCTGAGGCCTACTCATGAGGGCCCTTCCGATGGCAAGCATCTGCTGCTCCCCGCCGCTTAGGGTGTAAGCCAACTGCCTCCTCCGCTCCTTTAGCACTGGGAAGAGCTGAAACACCCACTCAATTGTGTCTTTGATTTTTTTCCTAGCTTCCTTAGTATAGGCTCCCACTTCAAGGTTCTCTTGCACAGTTAGGAATGGAAACAAACATCTGCCTTCGGGAACTTGTGAAATGCCCATCTTGACAATTTTGTGTGGGGGCATGCCGGTTATGCCGTTTCCCTGAAACTTTATCCATCCAGAGGCTGGACTTAGAAGCCCTGAGATTGTTTTAAGTGTAGTCGATTTTCCAGCTCCGTTGGATCCTATGAGGGCCACAATTTCAGCCTTATTTACTTCGAAGGACACTGCGTCCAAGGCCTTGAGTGAACCGTGATACACGCTTAAATCGCGAACTTCAAGCATGGGCATAAACATCGCCTAGATAGGCTTTGATGACATTTTCATCCTTTGCAATAGCTTGGGGTGGCCCCTCCGCTATCTTTTCGCCTTGATGTAGCACTATTACCCTCTGGCAAACGTTCATAATTGCCTTCATAACATGTTCAACCCAGAGAACGGATAAGCCCAGTTCGTCCCTAATTTTTTTTACTAAATTCATGGCATCTAGGGTTTCGATCGGGTTAAGCCCTGCTACGACCTCATCTAGTAAAACCAGTTTGGGCTTTGCGGCTAGGGCCCTGGCTATTTCAAGGGCTCTTCTCTGAGCCAAGGTTAGATTTAGGGCGGGAACAGCCTTCTTATCCTCTAACCCTACAAATTCAAGGCATTCTAGGGCTTCATTCCGCGCTTCTTGCATGCTAATTAGACCGTTTCGTCCATAAATAGATGCCACAAGGACGTTCTCCAGCACTGTCATTTTGAGGAACGGTCTCATTATTTGGAAGGTTCTTCCAATGCCCATTCTGCGAATTTCAAACGGTTTCAGCCCAACGATGTTTTTGTCGCAAAAGGTTATCTCTCCTTTGTCAGGTCTATGAATTCCGCTTATTACATTGAACAGTGTTGTTTTGCCAGCTCCATTGGGACCAATTAAACCAACTATTTCCTTATCGCCGATTTGGAAATCCACGTTTCTTAAGGCTTCAACGCCGCCGAACCTTTTTGAAACGTTTTTTCCCTTAAGCATCAATGCACAACCGTGAAAACTTAGGGTTTCATAGAAAGTTTTAATTATCCTAATGGTGATATTAAATTTTCGGGTTGGTATTATGAATAAGAATGCATTGACTAAAGTTCAAGCGGCAGTTATCGCCTTGATAATAATTGTAGCGCTGGTCGCCGGCGCAGCTTACTATTTCTACGTTTATCAAGCCCCGCCCGCTAAGGATCGCATCCTTCTTGGAGCTTCCCTGTCGCTTAGCGGAGTATTCGCCTATTACGGAGAACTCATGAAGGCTGGGTTCGAGTTTGCTATAGATGATTACAACGCTCAAGGGGGAGTTTACGTAAGAGAGCTTGGCCGGAAACTCCCATTAGATATTAAAATATATAACGATGAGAGCGACCCGACAAAGGCTACATCCAATGTTGAGAGACTCATCACGGTAGATAAAGTTGACTTCATGCTGTCCGCCTTCAGCTCGACTATTAACATTCCCATAGGAACCGTGACGGAGAATTACAAACGCGTATTGGTCGGAATAGGCACAACGGCAGCGGTTTGGGAGCAGCGACGTTGCAACTACACGTTCTTTGTGTTCCACACTAGGTATAACGAGACCGGCACCTTCTTAACGTGGGCTGAAACGCTTCCGGCAAATGTAAAGCCTCGAAAGTTAGCCTTCTGGCAAGAGGACACAGAGCTTGGCAAAAGCATGTATGAAACCCTACTTGAAAACCTTAAAAAATATTCGGGATATGAGATTGTGTACCACGGCATCTACACGCCTGGGTCAGCAGACTACTCGAGCATGATTCTGAGAACTAAGGAAGCAAATCCCGACGTGGTCTTTGGAGTACCTTCCCCAAAGGATGCCGCCACCCTCCTACGCCAGAGCCGCGAGCTAGGGTTCAAGCCTAAACTGTGGTGGTTACAGCGTGCACCCGAACCCTACGCATTCTGGGACACTGTAGGCGAACTAGGCAACTGGATAGCTCAGACGGTTACAGGCCACCCGAACCTACCCATACCGAAGACACAAGAGATTACTCAACGATACATCCAAAAGTTTGGGAAGAAGCCTGGCACGACGCTCTCTGAAGCCTACGCGATGATTCAAGTACTCGTAGCAGCCATTGAGAAGGCAGGATCACTGGACACTGAAAAAGTTAGGAACGCTCTAATCACGTTAAAGGTGGATACAACCATTGGACCCGTAGAGTTTTATGGAACGCTATGGGCTAGGATTAAGCCCAAAATAATGCAGTGGCAGAACGGCGAACAACAAATTGTATGGCCGCCTGAACTTAAAACAGCCGAATTTGTTTATCCAATGCCGTAAAACCGGCTAAAATAAAACCTTAACCCCCCTTTTTATTATACCTGCAACGCCTTCCGGCATGAGCATAACAACCACGATGAGAGCAGAGCCCATCACTATTAAGTCAATTTCCCCGAGAATGGGAAGAAGCCAAAACCTCAGAAACGCGAATATTCCAGCACCTATAACGGGGCCGGAAATGGTTCCCGCGCCTCCAATTATTGACATGAAAACAGGGCTTATACTCCATAAAATGTTGAATGCGCTGTACGGTTCCAGATACGGAACATAGTAGGCATGTAAACCTCCTGCAATTCCAGCGATAAAGGCGCTTATGAGGAGGGCTAGCACCTTAAACCTTAACGGGTTGACTCCGCAGCATTCAGCAGCCTCGTCATCCTCTCTTATAGCCCTAAAGGCGAGGCCTATCCTTGAATTAGTTATCCTATAGGCTACGGCAACAACTAAAACAGCCATCACAAGCGAAGATATATATAGGTGGGCACGGCTTACAAATAAGCCAAGCGGTGGAAGTAAACCCTTAGCTCCTCCCGTCTCCTTCAAGTTAAGCACTATCACCTTTACAATTTCTGGAAGGAACAAAGTGCCGATTGCAAAATAAACTCCGCGCAGTTTTAAGGCAGGTATAACCGCGACTCCCAGGAAAACGGCAACAACTCCGCCCGCTAAGATGCAGATCGGCGCTGGAACGCCATTATGTGTTAACATCATAGCTGCATAACTTCCAACACCAAAGAACGCCCCAATGCCGAGGCATATCTGGCCTGCGTAACCACCAAGGATGTTCCAGCTTTCTGCCAAGATCACATAAATCAATACCATGTAAAGCAAGCCTAACGTGTAGGCTTCCCTCACAAGGAACGCTAAGGCAGACATCACGCCCAAAACAGCAATAATGGCGACCAGTTTGTTAAGCGTCATACTCAGCCCCTCCTAAAACGCTTTATATTTTGCAAACAACCCAGTGGGCTTAAACAACAGGACAAGTAAGAAAAATATGTATGCAACGCCTTCCCTCACAGCGTCGCCCAAATAGAATGCGGCGACAGCTTCACTGAGTCCTAAAACTATGCCGCCAAAGAATGTTCCAAGTATATGTCCAACCCCCCCAAGAACAATAACACATAAGGATCTTCCAACGAACATGCCGCCACTTGTCGGGTCAAACGGGAAAATCATCGCAATCAAGGATCCGGTGAAACCTGCAAGAGCAAGGCCAAGCCCGTATGACAACGTGTTTATTTGATCCGGGTTAATGCCCATGAGGCTGGCGGTAGCCCTATCCATGCTTACGGCACGCAAAGCTTTTCCAATCATGGTCCGTGTTAGGAACAAATGCAAAAGTGTTAGGCCCGTCAAAGCAGCTGAAAAGGCTAAGAGCATGAGAACGGATAAAACTAGGCCGCCTGGAAGCGGAATAACATCTGATGTCACCTGTACTCCTTGAGGTGTCGCGGTCCATCTGAGCCTCATCAACCCTTGCATGATAAGGGAGATGCCGAAAGCAACGAGAAGGGGAGGGTCAACTCCGAACCTTAAGGCCCTGTTCATGAGAAACTTTCCAATGGGCAATCCTATACCAAAGAGTATGGCGAAGGATATTATGGACGAGACAAACGGGTTTACAGTGAAAAGTTCCCAAAAAGACCAAGTGATGTATGCTCCCAAAACGATGAACTCTCCATGGCATACATTGATTATTTTCATTATTCCAAAAACAAGCGCCAAACCCATAGCCATCAGTCCAAAAAGGCCGCCCATAAAAACGCCGTTAATCAAAACCTGAATAAACATGGGCGAAGCCGAGGAAGCAATATAAACAGCACAGACTATTACGGCAGCAGCTAATGCTACGAGAAGTCTGGCATGCTCCTTTAATCGCATAATTATGCGATTATGGAAACACCCCCATAATAAAACTTTTGGTAACCCTAGATTTCTGAGGATAACCATACACATTTTAAGGCATAACAAACAAAAACACGTCAAAGCTAGGCCTTCAACGGAACACGCCCATAAAGCCCACGGCTCTCCAGTGAAAAACTATAGGGACATGTTCACATTGGTTTTAAGCCCAAAACGACGAGCTAGAGTTAAGCCTCAGTCAGCCAAAAACCTAGAGGGGGTATCCAATTTTGCAGTCCCAGAAGCCCTAAATTGACGTTTCCCAGCGCAAAACTCCGGGGAGGGGCCTGCAAAAATAAGCCTGCACAAAGCACCAGCATAAAGGACGCCTATTCTTCCGCATGCCAAATAAACTGGCGGGAGTCGGGTAAAATCAACATTATGGTGCCGAGGGCCGGATTTGAACCAGCGACAAGTAGTTTAATTGTTGAAAAGAAGCGTTTAAAACGTGATTTGGAGGATTTCCGCTTATTCTGTTTGGCAAAACTGAATTTAAGCGTGGAAACAGCTAAACATTATGTTAGAAGGGTTAGAGCTTTCCTCGAAAAAGTGAATGGCAAAGTTACGGAGAGGGATGTTCAGCTTTACATTTTGAAAGCAAAAGAGAACTATGTTCCAGACTACGTTTCTAACATTATCTCAGCTTTCAAGGCCTATTTCAGAGATTATAAGGGCCTAAAGTGGATGGATGGGTATAAGCATCCTTCTGGGCCTTTGAAGATGAAAGAGGAAATTGAACCAGAGAAGGTTAAGCGGTTTATTGAGGCAATTGATGATATTGGTGTTAAATGTTTTGCTTTGTTCTTAGCTACGTCGGGCCTTAGGAAAAGTGAGGTTTGGAATTTAAAGAAAAGTGATATTGATAGAGAGCTTAGGGCCATTATTCCAAATTGCCATAGTGGAAAAACTAAGCGCAGTGGAATAAGTTTCTATAATGAGGAAGCGGAAAAGGCCCTCTTAGAATTTGAAAAAGTTATGAATCCTTG
>JANXEP010000070.1 GCA_025057795.1 Candidatus Bathyarchaeota archaeon
TGGGCCTTATGGGGCGGCGGGGTGCAGCGAGGCGCCATGCGCAGTTTTAGCCACAATAGCGGCGCCAGCCATATACAACGCGATAGGCAAGTGGATAGACGACTGGCCCATAACCCCAGAAAAAATACTAAAAACACTAAACGCGCCACAGTAAATCTATGAGTTCAACTGAAAATTTTAAATGTGGATTGAAGGGATATATGTTATAGGCGAGTGGGTTGTCAGAAAAGAAGTGTTCGCACGGCGAGGTTGAGCTTTTAGGGGAAGAGAGGAGTGAGAGGGGTGTAAACAAGTACTATAAGTGTTTAAAGTGTGGCAGCGTCTTAGTGCTGTCTGAAGATGGAACACTATACGAGGTGCCTGGAATAGAGAAAAGTAAGACTTAAAAATTCTCGTTGCCTTAATTCTTTTTAAATTTGTCTCGAAAACGTTTTTGCTGAAGGAAATCTGCTTGAATCTTTATGAGGGATGAACATGGCGTCGGCAAACTCCTGCTGGAAGGCAGGATCTATTGCAAGTTCAAGATAGCGAGTTCTCCTCGAGATTGTCTCTGCGGTTTGTCTGGCTTCCACTGAAATTAGGGCCATTTTTGCACCTGCTAATGCGGTGTTGCCGACAAACTTTATCTTTTCAGCTGGAACATCGGGAACCAAGCCTATTAACTTTGCATTTTCTGGGTTGATGTAGCTCCCAAAGGATCCCGCGATAAGGAGTTGGTGGATATCATCCAGTTTAACGTTCTTCCTTTTCAACAAAATCCAGCAGCCAGCGAATATTGCGGCTTTTGCCAGCTGTATTTGGGTTATGTCTTTTTGTGTCACGGTTATGTCTCGGTCTATTCCACTTTCGTTCTTCCACACAAGGACGAATTCTAACTCTTCATTAACTCTTCTTAGTCTAGGCGTTTTTACATCTAGGTTAAACCTTCCCCGCTGGTTTATGATTCCGCGTTTAAACATTTCGGCGACAACATCAATCATTGCGGATCCGCAAATCCCCCTAGGTGCTGCGTCATCCACGGTTTTATATTCAACCTCATAGTCTGGGCCAATGTTTACTTTTTCGATTGCGCCTGTGACTGCTTTCATCCCATGTTTGATGTGGATTCCTTCGAAAGCTGGTCCGGATGCGCATGAACATGACAGTATGTCTTCAGAGTTGCCCACGAAAACTTCCGTGTTTGTTCCTATGTCAAGTAGTAAAGAAAGATCTTCAGTTTCATAGATTCCACTTGCTAGTACGTCGGCGACGGCGTCGGCGCCGACAAAACCCGCTATGACGGGAAAAACGTGGACTCTGCCTTCTGGGCATGTCTTTATGTTTAGGTCTTTGGCCTTTACGTTTACTGAACTCTTTAAAGCTGGCGTAAATGGGGAAATGGCCACATGCTTGGGGTTTATGCCCAAGAAAAAGTGGTGCATGGCCGTGTTTCCAACAACGGTTACCTCATAAACGTTTTGAGGGTTGACGCCAGCTTGGGCGGAGACATAAGCCAAAACTTTGTTTATACCCTCCACCAAAAGTTTATGCAAGGTCTTCAATTTTTCCTCGTCGTTCGCCGAGAAAGTTATCCGTGAAATTATATCCTCGCCGTAAAACATTTGGGGGTTTTCAATAAAGCCCGTGCTGAGAGTTTTCCCCGTTACCAAGTCCACGAGACTTCCTACAATTTTTGAAGTGCCTATGTCTACGGCTAACCCTAAGATTTGGCTGGAAGTGTCACCCTCCTCTAAAGCTATTATTTCACGATCACCTAGCAGGGTGACTGTGACCTGCCAGTTTGCGTTACGAAGAGTGTCTGGGATTTTCTTTAAAGCCTCGTACCCTATTTTTAACCCTCTAAGCCCATGTTCCTTCTCTAATAGGTCAAGAATTCTTTCAAAGTCTGTCCTAATGTCAAGCAACGTTGGCTTAGCCAACTTTACATAAAACTTTTTAACGAAGGGTTTAATTTCTACGGGTTTTTCGAAGCCCCAAACCTGTATTTTGCGTGCTAGAACTCTGCTCTCTTCGAGAATCATTACTTTTGTGCTGTGCTTTAACAAGGTGCTGCATGCCAGCCTATAGCCCGCAGCAAGCTCCTTTGAGGAAAGATGTTTCATCTCAGCCTCTGTTGGCTCAGACACAGCGCTTTTGTCTTGGACTATGACGCGGCATTTCCCGCATAAGCCTTTACCGCCACAATCGGATCTTATGCCGATGCCAGCCGAATACGCCACTTCGAGTAGGCTATCGCCTACCTCTGCCTCTATCCTGCGCCCTTCAGGTTCGAACAAGACGGTAATAAGTTGGCCCATTGAAGTTTTAAACTATGCAATGCGGTTAAAATAACTTTTGTGAGAAGGGTACTAGCAAAACTTTTATCGAATATCAGAAATATTAGTCACGGAGGAAGGCGCGATGGATATTTCTGAGAAGTTAGTCAGTGTTTTGGCGGACTTGAAGGAAGATGAAGCGCTCAAAATCGTTGAAGAGAGGTTACACTCTGGTGAAGACCCGCTCAAAATATTAGATGACGTCCGTCGCGCTATGGAAATCGTGGGTAATCGCTTCGCCAACAACGAGTACTTCATATCTGACCTTTTATATGCAGGCGAAATATTGAGGGCAATAACGGAAAAAGTTAAGCCCAAACTGGTCGCTAGAAAAGAGGTCAAACGTTTTGGCAAAGTTGTAATCGGCAGCGTCGCCGGGGACATACATGACATAGGCAAAAACATAGTGGTCTTCATGCTTGAGGCTAACGGTTTCGAAGTCTACGACCTAGGAGTAGACGTCCCGCCTGAAAAATTTGTAGAGAAAATAAAAGAAACAGGGGCCACCATTGTTGGTTTAAGCGGGTTCCTTACATTAGCCTTCGACTCTATGAAACAGACGGTGGAAGCCATAGAGAAAGCTGGTTTAAGAAATAAGGTGAAAATAATGATTGGCGGCGGCCAGATAACTGAAGAAATAAGGCAATACACGGGCGCCGACGCCTATGGAAGGGATGCCATGGCCGCGGTGAAGCTTGCCAAGAAATGGGTTGGGGCTGATTAAGCCTCACTAAATGATGATGGAAGTGTGGAAAGAATGAGAAGTACAGCTGAGGAAAAACGTGAAGAGTTGTTTAAACGTTGGCTTTCACCCCAAGTAGAATTTGTCAACGATGAGGCTGAGGAGGCCTATAAGGCTAGAGTAACTAGAATAAGGGATGCTATACAGTTGAAGAAAACGCCGGACCGGGTGCCTATCTTCCCCTTAATAGGCTTTTTCCCAGCATACTATGTTGGGCTAACCCCATACGACATGATGTACGACTATGAAAAACTTAAAATGGCATTCAAAAAATACGTGATCGACTTCGAGCCCGACGCACATTGTGGAGCTATAGGCCCTGGCCCTGGCAGGTTCTTTGAAATTCTTGACTATAAGTTGTATGCGTGGCCAGGTCATGGGGTATCACCTCGCCATTCATACCAATGCATTGAAGGGGAATACATGAAGGCAGAAGAGTATGACGCTTTGATTCAAGATCCAACATACTACTTTTTGACCGTTTACTTTCCACGTGTATTCGGCGCCCTTGAACCCTTCAAAAAGCTTTCACCATTCACCAACGTGCTTGAAATGTATGGAGGCTTCACTCCTGTCAATTTTCTAGCGTTCGGAATGCCCGACGTCCAAAATGCCCTTAAAGCACTTATCGAGGCTGGAAATGAGGCTTTAAAGTGGATTGGACATGTGGTCTCGTGGGAAAGGGAGATTACTGCGGCGGGATTTCCGAACCTCTTCGGCGGAGGCACAAAGGCGCCTTTTGACACATTAGGGGATACCCTAAGAGGAACGAAAGGAATAATGCTGGATATGTATAGGCGTCGTGACAAGCTCAACCAAGCCATGGAAGTCTTTACACCTTTAATGATTAAAATGGGTGCAAACACGGCGAAGGCCAATGGAAACCCGATAGTTTTTATACCATTACACAAGGGTGCAGACGGTTTCATCTCCAACAAGCAGTTTGAAGAGTTCTATTGGCCTACTCTTAAGAAGGTGATTATGGGTTTAATCGATGAAGGATGTGTGCCTTTCCTATATGCTGAGGGAAGCTACAATTCCCGCCTAGAGCTTATCAAAAAGGACTTGCCGAAGGGCAAAACTTTATGGGGATTCGACCAGACGGATATGGCTAAAGCCAAAGAAATCATCGGCGATGTGGCATGCATCGCAGGCAACGTTCCAAGCGCACTGCTCAGCGTAGGCACCTCCAAAGATGTGAAAGAGTACGTCAAAAAGCTCATTGAGGTCTGCGGTGAAGGCGGCGGCTTTATTGTGATGAACGGGGCAGTTATTGATGAGGCAAAGCCTGAGAATGTCAAGGCGATGATTGAAGCGACAAAAGAGTATGGCGTCTACAAGTGATCGCTTTTAACATTACTCTACCCCATTTTTATGGAAGCTACGCCTAGAATATCTTGAAGAGCGGATGGTTTTTTGTTTTTGTTGTTATCCCAAGTCTTCTCGCAGCGTAAGCGACTAAGGCATCAGTCATTGCACATGAAATGAATGCAGCATCAGAAAGTTCTACGGGGCCGTATAACACAAAGTTGGCTCCCATCATTTGAGTCATTATCCCAGAGCCGCCTGCGCAAACCTCATACGCGTGAGGCCCAAACTCGCCCTTTTTAACTCTTTTCCATGTAGTCACAGCGTTTGCTGGTCCACAGCCCGAGGGCAGTCCAAACTCGTTTTTAACGAGGTAAATGGCTCTGGCGGATATTGATATGCCTGGCATGTCTAAAACTGCGGTATCAACTAGAAGGTTTTTAACACCGGCCTCTTCGGCGGCCTGCAACAGCCCTTTGCGTCCAGCTTCACCCTTCAAAGCGTCGATTCTGCCTTCAGCCCAAGGTTTTTTGGGGTTAAACGCCATCAGAACAGCATTTTGCACGCCGCATTCTTTCAAAAATTTAATTTCATCATCCGTTACGTTGAAGTCTATCGAGTTATAAAGGGCTCTTTCGTTTAATCCTACTTCCACGGCGTGTTTCATTGCAGGAATCCTGATTTTCGCTGCGGCACCATCAACGAGGAAGGGGCATTTCGTTAAATTGCCCACAAAATCTATGTACTTAATAAGCGCTTCTGGAGTTTCGCCGACCACGTCTAGGATGAACGGATTCCCTGTTTTATCGGAAAGTTCTTCAACTCGGTTTATCAGCGCTTCAGCTTGTTTTTTGTCGAAAACGCCATTTACGTGGTCGCTGACTATTTTGTGTCCACTGTAGAAAATGCTTCCAATAAGCACTGTTGGATATTCGCCTGGTTGACCTCCGACGTTTACACCGGCAATATTAAAAACTTTTTGCTCTTTTTCAAACTTGAACAAACACTCGCCTCCCAATTTACTTCTTTAGAGCTCTCCTCAAAATCTTGCCAGCAGCCGTTTTGGGCAGTTCGCTTACAAACTCTACTTGTTTTGGCGCCTTGTATTTGGCGAGCCTTTCTTGGCAGTATTTTATCAATTCCTCCTCAGAGACTTTACCCTTATAACCGCTTTTTAGAACAACGTAGGCCTTGGGCACTTCGCCGTGGTACTCGTCGGGCATACCCACAACAGCCGCCTCCAAGACTGCCGGATGGGAGTTTAATACGTCTTCAACCTCCCCAGGCCAGACTTGGAAGCCGCTAACCTTTATGACGTCCTTAAGGCGGTCAACGAAATAGCAGACTCCATTTTCATCCATGTAACCTAAATCTCCTGTGCATAACCAGCCATCCACGAAAACTTTAGCCGTTTCCTCAGGTTTGTTCCAGTACCCTTTCATTATCTGGGGACCTTTAGCCCTAAACTCGCCAATAGTTCCCGACGGAACCATAGAATTGCTTTCAAGGCTGAAAACCGCTATTTCAGTGTCTATTTCGGGTACGCCAACCATTCCAGGTTTGTATTCCTTAATCTCTAAAGGTGTTAGGGTTAAGCCGGGACTTGCCTCTGTTAATCCCCACCCGATAGATATGCTGGCTCCAGTAAGCTCTTTAAATTTGAACCACACCTCAGTGGGCATCGGGGCTGCTGCAGATTTCCAGATGCGAACCGAGCTAAGATCGTATTTTTTAAGGTCAGGATGATTTATTATTGCAACATAGGCCGTCGGAACCCCTGGAAAAACTGTAACGCCGTACCTTTGAATAGCGTCAAGCGCCTTGTCCACGTTAAAACGTTCAAACAGGATTATGGTTGCAGCCGCAGCCAGATAGGTGCCCATGCATCGGTTCAGCCCATGAATGTGAAATAGCGGAACAAAAATCAAAATCACCTCTTCGCCTCTCTTCAGCTTGTAAAAGTATATTTCGTGAAGCTCATCAGCTACACAATTAAAGTGGGTAAGCATGCATCCTTTTGGCACACCCGTCGTGCCGCCAGTGTAGCATAGAAAGGCCAAGTCCTCTTTCGGGGCAATGCTCACCTGAGCTGGGGCGGGTTCATAATCTTGGAGAAGCCTTAGCAGTGGAATATACTCACCTGCCTCAGTTTTAGGCGTGCTATGAACGTTTTCTAGGTATTGATAGTCTTGTTTCGAAGTCACAATTAAATGCTCTACACCTGTTTCTTTGACAGCTGCACTGGCAACAGGAAGGAGATTTTCATGAGTAAACAACACTTTTGCGCCCGAGTCGTCAAGCTGATGTCCTAATTCCCTCTCTTTATAGGCTGAACTACATGGGACAACTGTCGCGCCAGCTTTAAGAGCACCATATGTTGCTACAACGAACTGGGGACAGTTTGGGGAGTAAACGGCCACGCGGTCTCCTTTCTTTATGCCTAAATCTTGAAGGGCTGCCGCAAACCTCTTGACATTTTCATAAAGCTTTCCATAAGTTAACGCTATGTCTTCAAAAATTATAGCAGGCTTGCTGGGGTATTCATTGGCTGACTTTTCCAGAACTTGCGGAAGGCTTATCTCAGGGTAGTTAAGCTTGGTTGGAACGTTTTTAGGCCAAAGCTTAAACCAGGGCTTTTCACCAGAGGCCATGTTAACCACATTTATTATTTGTTGGGCTGGAAACAATTTTGAGGGAACCTATTATTTAAAAATATCGCGTTAAAGTTAGCCTGATTTACTAAGCTTTTCTTGACATAACCAGCATGGTCAGTGCCAAGACCTGTCGAAATGAATTTGCCATGTTCAAGAATTTTGGGATACATTAGATTTATATGCGCGGGATAACCATGAATTTTAACAAAAAGCAGAAGTGACCATTATTGAGGCTGCTCGAAGGCTTTGATGTAACGAAAAGGTTTGGAGGGTTAGTCGCGTTAAAAAACGTGGATTTCCATGTAGATGAAGGAGAAATAGCAGGTTTAATAGGTCCTAACGGTGCTGGGAAGACCACGCTTTTTAACATAATTTCCGGCACGTTTCCGCCGACTTCTGGACTTATAAAATTTGGGGGAGAAAAAATAACAGGCTTTGGGGCTCATAAAATATGTAAGTTGGGGATAGCGAGAACCTTTCAAATACCAAAGCCTTTTCCAAACATGACTGTTTATGAGAACGTGTTGGCAGCTGCAACTTTTGGATGCACAAAAGATAAGAAGTTTTCAGATACTAATCAAGAACTCAACAAAATACTTGAGAAGTTTGGTCTGAGTGAAAAAAGCGCCACACCAGCCTCCAGCCTGACGGTGTTTCAACAGAGGATGCTTGAACTTGCAAGGGCGCTCTCCACAAAGCCTAAACTGCTACTTCTAGACGAGGTGATGGCGGGGTTAAACCCCACGGAGACAGCACAGATGCTTAAGGTTATTCGCGAACTACGCAATGAGGGCATAACTATCTTTATGATTGAACATAACATGCGCGCTATTATGGAAATCGCAGAGAGAGTTATGGTGCTTCATCAAGGGATGAAAATAGCTGAAGGAAAACCAGAGGAAATAGGCAGAAGCCCAGAGGTTATTGAGGCATACTTAGGTGAAGCCTATGCTTGAAGTTAAAGGGTTAAACGTTTTGCGGGGAGCATTACCAGTTCTATGGGATGTCTCAGTTGAAGTCGGCAAGGGAGAAATTGTGGCTTTAATAGGCGCGAACGGTGCTGGAAAAACCACATTGTTAAGCACAGTGGCTGGACTGTTTAAACCATCATCGGGCACTATAGCGTTTAATGGCAAAGTAATTAACGGACTGCCACCTTACAAGATAGTAAATTTTGGGATATCATTCGTGCCAGAAGATAGGAAACTTTTCGCGCATATGACCGTGCGGGAAAACATTCTTCTAGGAGCATACGCTCCAAGAGGTGAAAACTCGAAAGAAGACATGCTAAAAATGGTTTACCAGCTTTTCTCAGTTTTGAAAGAGAGGGAAAACCAGCTGGCTGTAACGCTTAGCGGTGGAGAGCAACGAATGCTTGCAATAGCTCGCGGTTTAATGTCGAATCCGGAACTGCTTATCTTGGATGAACCATCACAAGGACTCTCGCCGAAACTAACCATTGAAATATTTAAGGCTGTGGAAGAGCTTAAAAAACGTGGAGTCAGCATTTTACTGGCCGAGCAAAATGTCTACTACGCCTTAAAAGTGGCTGATAAAGCCTACGTAATGGAAACAGGCAGAATAACCTTACAAGGAAAAGGCGAGGAGCTCTTAAGAAACAAGCATGTAAAGGAGGCGTTTTTGGGGCTTTAGCCCGGCCCTTTTCTTCTCCACGGTTTAGTTGTCCTTACTTTTTCAATCGCTCCAGCAATGCCTTGCGGAATGAAAATAACTATGGCTACCAGAATGAATCCAAGAATTATCTTGTAGTACTGCGTAAATGTCACACGAAGATATTCTCTTAAAAGCCATATGGCGACGGTTCCTACTATTGGACCATAAGCCACCCCAGCCCCGCCAAACAATGGCATTATAGCGGGCAAAAAGGAGTATTCCGCGTCGAAAGCTGTGTCAGGGTTTATAAATGCAAACCTCGGAGTGAAGCTACTTATCGCAAGGCTCATACACATAACACTAATCGCAAAGCCTAGGATTTTAAATAAACTGACGTTTACTCCTAAATGCACGGCGGCTTCCTCGTTTTCACCCACCATTCTTAATGCTAGGCCAATCTTAGTTCGTCTGAGGTAGAAAATTATTGAGAGTGCTACAATAGTTGCGGTCAACACTGAATAATACTGAGTGAAATCATCAAATCCAACAAGTATCACTGTTCCACTGGTTTTAATGACCCTTATTTCCCACCATTTAATAACATTTTTTAACACTTCGCTAAGCCCAAAGGTGAATATTGCAAAGTAAATACCCTTTAGTCTTAAGGTTACTGAGCCAACAGCCAAAGCTAGTAAAAAATTCACTCCACAAGCCATAAGCACTGCAACTGGGAAAGGCACAACGTGACCAAATTTAGCGATAATGTAGATGCTTAACCCAATAAAGGCCGCAGACCCTAATGAAACATAACGTGTAAGGCCTGAAAAGAAATGCCAGCTCATGGCAAACACTATCCACATGAAAATGCTGTTTAGAAACGAAAGGTAGTAAAATTCTAGAAAATAAGGGGCGAGCGCCAAAACTATAATAACTATGAAGAGGGGAATCATTTTTAACAGGGCTTTTTTATTCTTCAGCATCTTTATCTCCCAAAGAACCCTTTAGGTTTGACTATAAGTATTATGGCTAGAAGTGCATATAGGGCAACCAAAGTTAGGAGAGCGTCGATCTTTGTTACTATATAGTAAACATATCCCATGAAAAATCCGCCCAACAGGCTTCCGACAAAACTCCCTGCACCGCCCATAATTATTACAGTTAAAGCAATGAAAGTGTATACTGGACCAACAAAAGCCGTAAGATTTGAGTAGATCATGCACAACATTGATCCGGCTAAGGCGCTTAGTAAAACACCTAACCCAAAGGATATCGCGTGGATTTTGAGAATGTTGATTCCGACCAGCTGGGCGCCTGTAGGTTCTTCCACAGTCGCCCTCATGGCTAAACCGAGTTTTGTAAATCGCAGTAGGAGATAAATGAGTATGCTAAAAATTACGGACGCTATTGCAGCAAATATCATGTTTTTCTGGAAACGTTCTCCAAAAATCAAAATAGATTCAGTAAGGTAAGGCGCTCCCATATATCCCAGTTTCAGAAATTCAAGAATAGATCGAACAGTATGCTGAATAATAAATTGAAGGCCGAAGCATGCAAGCAGTGACTTGAATTCAAGCTCTTCAGCTGCCTTAGACGTACGAACTATCCTACGAAGAGCACTTGTCTGGATTAGCAAGCCGAAGATAAAAACAAGGGGCCCGCTGATTGCAAGGGAAACTATTGGATTAACATTGTAAGGAGGAAGAGAGAAAACATAGGTTATAAATGCGCCTAGCATTAGAAATTCTCCATGCGCAATATTCAGTATCCTGGTCACGCCGTATTGAAGGTTTAACCCTAGAGATATAAGGGCATATATGGCTCCTAAAATTGCTCCGCCTATGAGAACATCTATCAAGTAAATTCACCAACCCAGAAAAATAAAAATAGGGGCTTAATTAAAGGTTCCCCCCAAAGTTACGGCCATGGAGGCTTTGGACATATTATCTCCGCTGAGGCAACTTCCCTAGGCCAGACAACCTCCATCATTGTCCCGCCTTGCCACTGAGTTAATGTGCCTGCTACTTCAGATTGTGGACTTGCGCCAATTCTTAACTTGAACTTCCCTAGTATGGTGTCGAAAGATTGAGTTGCGAGCGCATCCCTTATTTTCTCCCTATTCAGCCCAACTTTCTCAACAGCTTGGAAGAGGGCTTCAAGGCCAGCATAGAAAGTTGCCGACGCGGGGAATGGGGGATAGCCCAAACGCTTTTCATGGTCTTCAGCCCATTGTTTCAGTTTGGGGGTATTGTAAGCCGTGGCAGGCCATCCGTCATAGTAACAAACTCCCTTCAAAAATTCTGGAGTGAATCCGTAGGGACCGAAAACTAAACCTGGAACCTCCACAGTTGGGCCACAGAATATGAGTTTGGGGTTAAAGGCCTGTGCCTTGCATGCAGTTAAGAACAGAGCAGCTTCGTAGCCTGCTTTAATTACAACATCTACATTTGCAGCCTTAAGCTTGGTTATCAACGGAGTGAAATCGGTGATGTCCATGGGATATCCTTCGTAAACAGGGATCTCAAAACCCGCTATGTATAGTTCACGGTAAATTGCTGCAGCGTATTCAACACCATGTTGCGCACTGTGGAAAATTATTCCTACCCTTCTAATGGGCGATATATTCTTGTTTACATACGTCAACATTTCCGCAACTTCTTCACCCGTCTCATATGGCGGTCCAAGCGTTATGAATGAATATGTGTACTCACCACGTTTCATCCTCTCGCAAATCACATCTGAACCCACCGTCAGAGCAACCACTGGATATTTGTACTTCTCAAACAGTGGGAAAGCTGCAAAGTTGAATTCTGTGCCCCACGGCGCAAACATGAGGTCAACTTTTTCCACGGTCATTAATCGCTCTATAAGCAGAAGCATTTTTTCAACGGACCATTCGTCGTCATAAGCTTTAAGTTCTATAGGTATCCGTCTACCATATTCCGGCACGTAAATTCCGCCTTTCGCATTATAATCTTCAACAATCATAGAATAGTAGGCATGGTGCAATGCACATACGGGGGCAACTGGACCCGACATGGTGTGGACGACTCCGATAACTATTTTATCTTTGGGTGGGGGAGTTGGCTTAGGTGTTGGAGTAGGTGTAGGTGTTGGAGTAGGTCTAACAGGCGTGGGTGTAGGTGTAGGCGTTGGAGTAGGTCCTGGGAGGGTTGTATAATAGTAGGCTGCACCGGCTATAACTGCAACGATTATGATTATGGCGATTATTGCCGCTTGCATTTTGGTGATTGCTTCCTTGGTTGACATAAAAATTCCTCCATTTTAAGCAATTATTTTTATCAATATGTCTTATTATTTAAAACTTGCGACATGTCCATAGTGAGCAGATCTTGAGCGCAGCTCTTCATATGCCTTAGTGAGTATCTAAACTTTATTAAAAGTAAAGGGCCAAAATTGAGAATTCAAATTCGCCCCTTTCCCTTTCGCCCCATAATCCGCCTCTTAGGTTTCGCTAAAACTCCATAAAACAGTAAGAAAAAACCAATAAGACACATTAAAGTTCCCGGTCCTAAAAAGGGGTAAGAAATAGTTGGCAATTTTCCAATAAGTTTTATAGCGCCGGAAATGTTTACAGAAACTGCCCCCTCGTTTATTATATCCAAAAAATCGGCATTGGTCCCGTCAATTCTAACCCTTTTAAATATGCGGCTTCCGCTTTCATCAAATATTACTGTTAAATTGTACTTAGGTGGCAATTGCGGATCGTGAAACTGATAATTGGTTAGCGAGTTATCGGTCGACGATATAGATCCCACGCGGACTCTGACAGGACCAGAGGCAGATATGTCTAAATCCAAATATAGTTCAAGGATTTCTCCGCTCTCTAAAAGCGCCTTTTTTTGAGGATTGCCTTTTGCCCGACTTATGAAGGCGTAGCCTGTGGAGTTAAATTCATTTGCGTCATGATTCCAATGGGGATATAATGTTGAAGGGGTTATAGGGTTCCACTCGTCTATCACGTATTCAACAACACGTTTTTCTTGCACCGAAATAGCCAGAACAAATCCCATTGCAATAATAACCAAAGCAGCCGCAACAACACTTTTTTTCATTTTATCCCTATAAATAATCAATAGGCGCCTTTAAAAACTAGTTCCTCGCATCGCATCGCATCTCGTTTAAGTGTGAAATATAAAAAGGAGGATTAGAGCGAAGGATTATTCCCCCATCCCTATTTTGAAATCAAGGTTTAATTACGCATCTGCCCAGTATCTGCCCTTTCTTAAGCTGTTCAAACGCCTCGTTGACCTCTCCGAGTTTGAAAACTTTTGTTGTTATGGGTTTAACTATGCCTCCTTTAGCCAGGGCAACAACGTCGAGGAGATCTTTATGTGTTCCAACCTTCACGCCTGTTATTGTTAACTCGTAATTCACTGCGTCGTTTGGCATGCATTTCAGTGGGCTGGGCCCTACACCGATTATGAGAAGCCGTCCGAGTACTCCCAGCATTTTTAGCCCATGCTCAAGGGTCTGCTCGAAGCCGACAAAGTCTAAAACCACGTTTGCACCGCGCCCGCCCGTTATTTTAAGAACCTCGCCCACGGGATCTTTAGAAGCGTCAACGGTGTAGTCTGCTCCAAACTTTTTAGCCATTTCCAGTTTTTCTTTGGATCTGCTTACGGCTATAACCGTAGCTCCAATGGCTTTCGCAATCTGAACGGCGAAAGTGCCTAATCCTCCAGCACCATAGACTACAACTGTATCGCTGGGGGTTACTCCCGCCTTTCTTATAGATCTGAACGATGTAACTCCGCCACAAGCTAAAGGTGCTACGTCTTCCGGCTTCAGATTCCCAATGGGGATAAGGGACTTGGCCGGAACCTTTATGTACTCGGCGTATCCTCCATCCCTTGCAAACCCTATTGGGCTAATGTATAGGCAACAGTTTTCAACCCCTGTCCTGCACATTATGCATGAGCCGCACGAGTAAGCCGTCCAGGAGTCAATTAGTACTCGATCGCCAGTTTTGAAATCGGTTACCTCGGAACCTACCTCGACAATTTTTCCAGCAATCTCGTGGCCTAAAGTCCAAGGTCTCTTCCCGCCAAACATCTCCGTTGTCAAAGCTCCTTCAGCAAAATGGAGATCGGTGTGGCAAACACCACAAGCCTCGATTTTAACTAAGGCCTCTTTGGGTCCAGGCTTGGACACTTCCACCTCATCCATTCTGAGGGGCTGTTTATATTCATGTAACCTCATAGCTTTCATAATTTAACCCCACTTTTTGTATAGAGATGGTTATGTTTTTAATCTTTCTGCAGCAATAAGTGGAAAACTACATGGGGTTAAACTGCAACGTATGTTTTTCGGGAAGCGCGCCTCTTAGTTGCTGAGATAGAATGAACAGCCCTGAGCAAAAGCTTTATAATATAAGATTCTTTTCCTCGGTTTATACTCAGCTCCCAAAAAGCATGCAAAAGTTGATATGCTGGCTTCAAAAATGAGATACATCTAAAAGGTGTCAGACATGGAGAAAAACGTCCTCGTGGTTGGCGCTGGAATAACGGGTATTCAAGCCTCACTAGATCTGGCAGAAGCTGGAATTAGCGTATACCTTGTGGAAAAAGCGCCGAGCATAGGCGGTCGTATGGCACAGTTTGACAAGATTTACCCAACTCTTGACAGTAGCCTTGAAATGCTAATGCCCAAAATGGTTAAGGTTGCCGAACACCCGAACATAAAACTGTTAACCAACACGGAAGTTGCCGGTGTCGAAGGGTCCCTTGAAAGCTACAGGGTGAAAATTCTCAGAAAACCTCGGTATGTCAACGAAAATAAATGTACCGGTTGTGGTGCATGCATAGAAGTTTGCCCGGTCAGCGTGCCAGACAGATTTAACGAGGGCCTTAGTCAGACACGTGCAATATCCATATACTCGCCAAATGCTGTTCCAAAAGTGGCTACGATAAACCCTGAGTACTGCATACAGCTAAGCGGCAAAGGAAAATGCGCAAAATGTGCTGAGGTGTGCGAACCAAAAGCTGTAGACTTTGAACAAAAACCAGAAACAAGCAGCCTTAATGTTGGAGCCATAATTTTGGCTGTAGGTGCTGAAATTTTTGATGCAACAAAAGCGCCTGAGATGGGTTATGGCCGATTCAAAAATGTTGTCTCGAACATAGAGTTTGAGAGGATATTGGCGGTTTCCGGTCCTACCGGGGGTAAAATTCTCTGCCCGCAAAACGGCAAAACGCCAAAATGTATAGTTTTCGTGTCATGCGTTGGTTGTCGTGATAAACGTTTCTACCAGCATTGCTGCCATGTGGGATGCATGGTAAACATTAAACAGGCTATAACTGCACGCGAAAAGCTTGGAGACGACGCTGAAATATACGTATGCTTCAATGACATTCGGGCTTTTGGTAAAGGTTATGAAGAACTCTACGAGAAAGCAAGAAGTTTAGGTATAAACTTTCTAGCAGGGATTCCCGCTGAGGTGCGTGGTAATTCTGATGGGGCGCTTTACGTAGGCGTTTATGAAAAAACCCTGAATAGATTGCTGGAAATACATGCAGACTTGGTGGTTCTCACCAATGGTGTTGTGCCCAAAGAAGATTTTGCACAAATAAGCAAGCTATTTCATATCCCTATAGGCGCCGACGGTTTCCTCCAAGAAGCCCACCCGAAACTGCGGCCCTTCGAGAGCCCTGTGGCGGGGATTTTTCTAGCAGGAACATGCTCTGGACCTAAGGGCATTTCTGAAAGCATCGCACAAGCAAGCGGTGCAGCGGCAAAAGCAATTATCCTTCTATCTAGAAGAAGTTGAGGGCTTGAAATGTTAACGGATATAACGTTAATGCTCAAGCCAAACGAAGAGCTATATAAAAAAATCCTAGGAAAAATAGTTAAGACGGAGCTTCTGGAATGTTTCCAGTGTTCAAGATGCACGGGTGGCTGTACAGCCTTCAAGCTTCTGGAGCTAGTTCCGCATGAAGTGATAAAGCTGGTTAAACTAGGCTTTGTAGAGAACCTAGTTAACTCGGATATAATATGGACATGCGCCTCATGCCTACAATGCACAGAGCGATGCCCTCAACGGGCCTCACCCTATCATGTGATAGTAGCCTTGAGAAATACAGCTGTAGAAACGCAGACAAAGGTTCCGGAGGCTTACTTGAAGGCAGTTTCTCAGATTCTTGAAACTGGACTTATGCAGCCCATTGAAAAAATAACAACCAAGAAAATGGAAACACTGGATAGAGACAAGCTAAACCTACCAAAGATAAGGTTTCCAAGCGAAGAATTCAAAGCTAATTTCCTAAAAACCCTAGGGGAGTTATAGCCATGAAAGTTGCAGTTTTCTGGGGCTGCAGGATACTTACCTCACAATACGCGTATGAAATGTCGACGCGTCAAGTCTTGCCTAGATTCGGGATTGAGCTTGTCGATTTAAAAGAGATGCATTGTTGCGGGAACGCAATCGAAAGTGTAAACAAGTTTGCCGCAGCTTACATGGCGGCGAGGGCCATTGCGCTTGCTAACGAAACAGGGATTAAGGATTTGTTGTTTCCATGTGGTAGATGCCATTTCACCGTATCAGAGACTAAACGTATGCTAGCTTTGGACAAGGTGCTTGAGGAGAAAATCGCTAGATTACTCAATGAGGAAAGATTGAAGTACTCTTCTGAAATCAGATTGTGGCACGTTGTTGACCTTTTGCACGATGTAGTGGGTGTAGGCAAAATTAAGGAAAACGTAAAAATACCCTTGAAGGGGCTGAAGTTAGCAAGCCATATTGGCTGCCAAGCCATCAGGCCAAGCTACATGGAGAGGGTGGACAGCCCTGAAAACCCCAAGAAGATGGACGCATTGATTGAAGCATTAGGGGCAGAAAGTGTAGAGTACCCTGAAAAGTTGGACTGTTGCGGTGCAGCCTTGATGTTTTCCCACCCGGACGCAGCCCTCAGCCTCACAGGAGCAAAGTTGAACGCACTGCAAAAGCTTAGACTTGACGGGCTTGTCGATTCATGCCCAGCAGGCCACGCGATGTTTGACACTAAACAAGAGGAAGCTGCGTCGATAATTGGCAGTAAGCTTTCTTTGCCAGTTTTATATTACACTCAATTGTTGGGTTTAGCTTTGGGTGTAGAAGCAAAAGATTTGGGCCTGCATTTAAACAAAAGTTCAATAGAAAGAATCTTGGAAAGGCTAAATTTAACAAGCGACTTATAAGACGTGAACAGCTAACATAAGCCGGATTCGGTCATAGACTCCTTTCCTGAATTTAATCGCAGAGATGGCCTTAGCACTCGGTTAAGGGCGTCATCTGCTATTGCCACAGCTTGTCCAGCGATTCTACGCATGTCCCTTGCAATCATGCTTAACGTTATGGCTGAGTCTACGTTCGCAACCTTCTCCATAATCTTTTTGAGGGATGCCCTTTCCAAGTCTCTAACATCGTTCATCATGTCAAAAACACGTATGGCAAGTTTTATGTCCTTTTTCAGAAACGCGCCCATAGCGTTTTTTTGCATTTCATAGGCAACTCTAGAAATTTTTTCAATTGAGCTCAAAACCTCTCGGTCAACTTCTTTGCCTTTTAGGCTTAAAACATAGTTTGCAATGGAAGAGAAGTAGTAGATAAGTCTGCTGATATCTCGAATTGTGAGGGTGAAGTTAATGCAGTCTTGACAGTTTCGCACCCCTATCTTTTTTGATACCTTTGGGTTAAAGGCAGCGATTGCCACGAGGCGTATTGTGAAGCGATAATGTCTTTGCGCTTCATTGCTCCTTTCAAGAACCTCCATTGCAAGAGGAAAGTCAAGGTTAACCAAAGCCTTCACAACATCCTCGTGAAGCTTAAGCGAGAATTCAAAAGTCCTCTCAATCAATGATTCAACTGAAAACCCCATGGGGTCTATTAAGACCTGAAAAGTTAGCTGATTCGCTTCTTCTTCACTAACCTCTACACCAGGCAATTCAGCCCTTAGCTGTTTAACTTGCCTTTTCTGTTCTGCGGGAATAATTTTCTTGGAGACTATTCGAATTCGATCACTTCCTTGGATATAATAGGTCACCGCGCAATATTTGATGGAACGCAAATCAGAATTGTCTTCGAGGTTTAGGATTGCCTCAGAAGGCTTATGAAGGTCTTCCGTTGCTGGAAGAAGTTTTAACGATCCATCTGTTTCTTGCGATACAACTATTTCCTCGCCGCTTCGTAGTTTGAACTTTTCAACCCATTCCTTCGGAAGTGAAATGATATAGCTGCCGCCTTTCAGTTTCTGAAGCCGCCTAGTCTCCAACGTTACTACCTCTAACATGTATATAGCTTACGTGCATATATATAAATTTATGTTTTAAATGAGTAGCTGCTAGAATAGATACTTAAATATAGTTAAATTTTTTCGAATATCTTTTAGAAAAATTTATATTCAAAATTATGAAATTATATACGCAGAGGACCTCGAATCATGGCCCGAGTAAAAGTGATGTTCCAAGCAATGTTCAGAGAACTAGCTGGCAAAAGAGAGATTGTTCAAGAGGTGAGCAACGGCTATACGCTGCGAGATTTGTTGGATATGCTTGCAAAAAAATACGGAGGCGACTTTAACGATATCGTAGACCCAAAAACTGGAGAAGTAAACACCGAAGTTTGGGTCCTTATAAATGGAAAAAGCGTAAGGAAAACCGATATAAAATTAAATGACGACGATTTAGTCTATATCGGCATCCCTATTGGAGGAGGTTAAATTATGAGTGAGGTCAGATGCAAAAACTGTCTCAAAAGGTTCCAAGTCCCTTTAGGAGCTGACACTGCAGAATGCCCACACTGCAAAACCAAATTTAGAGTTTCATGGCCAACTCCAACTCAAGCCATGATTCGAGGAGTAGCCTAAAAAGGAAGAGATAATAAATGTTGAAAGGAAAGATTGCCTACATAGACCTAACAAATGAAAAGATAACGATAAAAGACATCCCAAGAGAAATGCGAAGGCTATACCTTGGCGGCAGAGGAATCAACAGCTATCTTCGCTACAACCTCATCGAACCCAAAATTGATCCATTGGGTCCAAAAAATGTACTTCTCGTAGGCGCAGGTATACTGGGCGGAATCCCTGCACTGGGCTCTTCAAGATGTGATATTGCTGCAAAATCTCCGCTGGGGGGAGCAGTCGGAGACACAAACATGGGCGGCTTCTTTGCAGTTGAAATGCGATTTGCTGGCTTTGACCATCTGGCGATAATGGGTAAAGCGCAAAAACCAGTCTACTTGTGGATAAATGATGGCAAAATCGAGATAAAAGATGCAAGTCATATATGGGGAAAGGATACTGTTGAAACTCAAAACATCATAAGAAAGGATCATGGAGACGAAGAGATCAAATGTATGGTAATAGGGGTTGCTGGTGAAAAACTTGTCAGATTTGCTAACGTAATGACTGGAATAAAGAATTCAGGCGGCCGAACAGGCATGGGTGCAGTGATGGGATCAAAAAACCTGAAAGCCATAGCTGTGAGAGGAACCAACAGCCTAGAAGTCGCTCATCCAAGCGAACTGCTCGAGTATTGTAGGCAAATGAATGAAAAGGTCTTAAGCACAAAATGGGCTCAGGCGCAAAAGAGATGGGGCACACTGATAATTTTCAACAACACCAACACAACGGGTCTACTAAGGACAAAGAATTTCCAGTTGAACAAGATTGAAGAAAGCGAAGATCTAGAAGCGGAAAATATAGAACGCTACTCCATAGGCGTGGCCGGTTGCTTCAGTTGCTCAGTCCACTGCAGACACCGGTACGTCTTAAGAAATAGTCCATTTGGCCCCATTTATGACGAAGGCCCAGAATATACGACGCAAGGTGCTTTTGGATCAATGGTGTACTGCAAGAAGATGGAAACCCTGTTAATTGCAAACCATCTTGTTGACAGATACGGCCTTGACACACTTGAAACGGGCAACATGATAGCTTGGGCGATGGAGCTCTACGAAAAAGGGATAATCGACGACAAAATAACAGGCGGTATAAAACTGGAGTGGGGAAACGACGAAGTTGTATTTGAAATGATCCGAAAAATTGCCTATCGAGAAGGTTTTGGCGACATCCTTGCAGAAGGTCCCCTTAGAGCAATAGAAAAAATTGGTCCAGAGTCCGCGTACTACTTTATTCAGATTAAAGGAATGGCTAACCTCCAGTCAGATGAACGGGCTACACCAAGCTTCGCCCTTGGGATTGCCACTTCCACTAGGGGGGCAGACCACTTAAGAAGCCGTCCAGCTTACGACTTGTATGGGCTGCCTGAACAAGTCCTAGAGAAGGTTTTAGGAGGGGGCCCCGTCTCATCTGACTACACATCATATGTTGGCAAAAGCCGCATGGTTTGGCACCAAGAACTTCTCTACGCGGTCTGCGACTCGCTTGGAACATGTAAATTCCAAACGATGTTCCTTGGGTTCAACATGCCTGCATGGGATGAATTTTCACGACTGCTTTACCTTGCAACGGGAATGGAGTTTACAAAGGCGCAGTTGATGGAGATAGGAGAAAGAATCTGCACCATAGAGCGCATGTTTAATCTACGCGAGGGCTTCACAAGGAAAGATGACACTTTGCCTGAACGCTACTTTAAAGAGCCGACACCCATTGGGCTGCCCATAGCCAGAGGCAAAACAATTGACAGAGAGAAGTTTGAAAAAATGCTTGACGAATACTACGAGCTTCACAAGTGGGATAAAAACGGTGTCCCGACAGAAGAGACCTTGAAGAGGCTTGGGTTGGACAAGGAACCATCCCACATGCTATAGAAGAGGCGGTGAGGAAAATGGAGAAAATTTTGCTTGTAGACCCTGAAAAATGCACTGGATGTAGGTCCTGTGAAAACGCATGCGCGCTCTACCATGAAAAGGTGATAAACCCAGCTCTTGGACACATCCACATAGTTAAAATGGAACAATCTGGGCTATACATACCCATAGTCTGCCTACAATGTGAAAAACCAATATGCCAAGATGTATGCCCAGTTAACGCCATAAAAAGGGACCAAAAAACCGGAGCAGTTGTAATTGACACGGATATTTGCGTTGGATGCCGCCTCTGCGCCATTTACTGCCCCTTTGCGGGTCCCAGAATAAACCCGAAAAACGGAAAACCATTAAAATGCGACCTATGCAACGGCGACCCCACCTGTGTTAAATTCTGCGAACCTAAAGCAATACAGTATGTGGACGCAACAAAAGCAAATATGATTAAACGCCTAAACGCAGCAACACGCCTCTCAGAACTTGTGAAGACCTTACTGGGCACACTTTAAAAGGATAAAAATGCAATCCTCTAAACCCCTCCCCCAATTTTTTGGCTTTTAATTTATTTGCTAAATGAGAAATGAAAAATGAGCGCAACCCCAGATTTAAAATTTGGAATTGAAGTTACACAGAAAACGAATGCCGCAAAAATAAAGGCTTGTATTCAGTGTGGAAAATGCGGCGCTATCTGCCCCTTAGTGAAAAATAGAGAGGATTACTCTCCTACAGAGATTGTTAAGAGCGTATTGCTCGGCTTGAAAGACCTTGTCTTAAGCTCTGAAACCATCTGGCTTTGTTTAAGCTGTCAAGCTTGCGCCAAGATATGCCCAGCCAACATCAAATTTCCCGAGTTCATGGAAACCCTCAGAGATGTGCTGATGAAAAAGGGAGTCACTCAGCACGTTTTACAGTGTAAGCGCTGTGGGAAGATCTTCACAACTACGCCGATCTTGAATTTTGCTGGAAAGAAGCTTCCCAAAGAAATGAAGCCCACTGAAGAGTATTTGATGTTATGCCCGGAATGTAAGCCATACGCGCTCCTCAACAAGTCAGCACCATGGTATGGCAAGGGAATCGTCTAACAAAATGGGGCTTGGAATGGACAAGGAAATAACCCTCGGGCTAAAATCTTCATCTAAACGTGTTGGAAAACTATACCCTGTCCTTTTGGACAAACATGGAAATGTCATTGACGGACTGCACAGGCTGGCAGCGGATCCCAGCTGGCCTAAGATAAAGCTTGACCACATCAAGTCTAAAGAAGATAGGCTTATTGCAAGGCTGGTTGCTAACGTTTGTAGGCGCAACGTTTCAGCTGAGGAAAAAAGGGATATGTTAAGGGAGCTTGGCGAATTGTATCTTGAAGCAGGCGTTAAACCGGGGGCTAAACTGGCTAATAAAATCTCAGAAAAAACAGGCATGAGCTATAGGTGGGTAATGAAATATCTCCCAGACCATCTAAAAGAGAGACCTGGAGCTGGAGGGCCATCTCCACGACTTAATTTAGCTAAAGAAAGGAATGCCGACCCAGTTGCACAGCGTGCAACTGTTATTGAATTTTTGCTATTTAAGCCTACGGAAAAAGTTTTAACTGTAAAAAAGTACGCTAATGTTAATTTTGTTCAAGTCATGTTAGACAAGCGATTCTATGCCAATATTGAGAGAATAGCTGAACATTTAGGCATAGCACCAGACGCTATAATTAATAATATTCTGGTTTGGGCCGTAAGGAAGCTAACGGAAGATTTAAGCCCAAAACAGATTACAACAACGCCTAAACATTAAATTTGTGATTTTCACAAAATTTGGAAGCTAAAGGAAATCGTTGGAAGCTTCTTGACGTTAAAATCGGATAGGTGTGGCTTTCCAGAAATAAATGTACATGCCGTCCGGACGCCATATGTTAAGTCTTCTGAAGGTCAACTCGACAGGTAAGTCTATTTTCAATTCTTCTGGATCTACGTCTGTCAATTCTATAAAGAGTCTGCCTCCGCCCTCTAAGTTTATAAGGCCTATGGGCACGTTGCCTCTTATGAATTCGAAGGAATACGTGAAAAGCTTGCCCTTTCTCTCGTATAGTCTAACTTCTTCAAAGTTGTCTTTGGATCGGCATTCCATGCAAACCCGTTGAGGTGGGTACTGGACAGTGCCGCACACCCTGCATTTTACCCCATGTAGCGCGAATATTCGCCGCCGTTCCCTCCAGATGGCAGTGGATGTCGGATACGAAACGGACATGGGTACTCTAGGCGCCTGCAACCTCACAAGTTTGCGCCATTTAAGATATGTGGCATAGTCAGGTACAGGCTTCTTAACCTTAAGACGCATTTTTACTCCACGTTTTTTGTCTCCAATGCTTTTTATGCCCTCTTTAACTCTGAATAGGAACGCGTCACTGCCATTTCCATAACTTGCCAACAGAAACCTATCGTCGGGTTTGGCTTCTTCCAGCGCCGCTACGAACAACATCAAGGGCTGTGCAGTGCCAGTATTGCCAACATTGTTAATCAGGGGGTCTTGCACTTGGGTTTTCGGTTCGAATCCCAAACTTCTAGCCAGATCCGAGCTCCTCCTTGCGTCAGGGGAGGAGAATATTGCCTTAGTTATTTCTTTGGGGGTTATTCCAGCCTGCTTCATCAGTCCTGAAACTGCCTCACCTACAACCCGTGAGTATCCATACGTGTTGATAAATCGATCTTCCCACGCGTTAACGTAAACGTCTACATCCCTGCGCCACACGTCGTATATTTCGTCTGAAATTGAATAATCGTCCTCTAAATCGGCGACTAAGTTTTCTTTCCCTACCAGCAGAGCTGCGGCGCCGTCTCCGAAAGTTTGCTCGAACGAGGATTCAGGTGCGCCTAAACGGCAATCTGCAGCTACAACGAGTATTTGTCTAGCTGCTCCCGCTTTAACCATGGAGGTTGCTGCCTTTAAGGCGCTGGTTCCAGCTCGTAGTGAGTTGGCGAAGTCTGCAGTAAAAACGTCGTGGCGAAGATCTAAAACTGTGGCTATTGTGGTGGCTACACATTTCTCTTTGAATGGAGATGTTGTGGAGGCAAAGAACACACCGTCAATTGTTTCGCGGTCAATACCGTTTATGCAGTCTATTGAAGCAGCAACAGCCATTGTTAAACTGTCTTCGTCGCTGCCCGCCACCGACCTTTCGCCTGAAAGACCTTTGCCCAGTAATTCCCGGTTCATTCTCCAGATGGGGATATAAGCACCGTATGAGGTTATTCCAGCCATTTTAGGCACCTCTTAGGCCGAGTATGGCTATAGCTGCCGTGTGAGAGTCGACGGGGGTGCCTCCACACGTGTGGGTCAAACCCCTCTGGTTTCTTATTGCAACTTGGCGTTGCCCTGCCTTTCCTTGAAGTTGCTTGTATACTTCATATATCATTCTAAGTCCGCTTGCTCCGAGGGGATGCCCAAAACATTTGAGTCCTCCATCAGCGTTTACAGGCAGTTCACCCTTTAACTCGAAGGTCCCAGCGTCTACATCTTCTTTGGCTTTGCCTCTAGGACTGAAACCGAAGTCCTCGTAGATTACGAGCTCATGTATCGTAAAGCAGTCATGTACTTCAGCTATGTCCAATTCCTTTCGCGGATTCTTTATTCCAGCCTCTGCGTAGGCCATTTTTGAAGCCCTAACGTTTTCCTCCACATGCACCAGACTCCAGTTATCTCGAACTTGCCCCTGATACATGCCCGAGCTCATACCGACACCTTTGACAAGCACGTAGTCATCCCTATAGTTTTTAGCGAGTTCTGCACGGGTGAGTATTGCTGCTGCAGCACCATCAGCTATTCCACAGCAATCGTAAAGTGCAAGGGGATACGCAACCATCGGTGCATTCATAGCCTCCTCTAAGGTTATTCTGCGCTGAAACTGTGCTTTAGGAGCCAAGGAACCATTATAGTGGTTTTTAACCGCTATTTTGGATAGGATTCGCCTACCCTCTTCGACGGGGATACCGTAGTGGTGGAAGTATCTTAAAGCAAGGGTAGCCCACGCCGTCACTGGAAGAAAACCAGTGTCCACCCTACTAGTGTATAGGGTTGTTGGGTTGTAATCCCCTGGTATTGGCAGCCCCGTGTCCTTGATTTTCTCGGCGCCGCATACCAAGACTAGGTCAAAAGCGCCGCAAGCCACCGCATAACAAGCGTTAATAAACGCGTCGTGGCCGCTGGCGCATCTGTTTTCAACCCTTGTTATGGGAATAAAACCAATTTTTAATGGGTAGGCCAGGGTGCGTCCAAGCTCACCGCTCCACGCCGTGCCAAGCCACGCAGCTTGAATATCTTTTGGTTCTACACCGGCATCTTCGAACGCTTCATAGCAAGCCTCTATGATTAGGTCTCCGACGCTCTTATCCCATTGCTCGCCAAATTTAGTGCATCCCATGCCAATTATAGCGACTTTATCTTTAACTCCTGGCAATTTCAAACCTCAATATATTGTAAGGGTTATTGTAAATATCTCTTTTCTTGCATTACATTATTTTCCTTTGTACTCGGGCTTCCGCTTTTCTATGAACGCTGTTATTCCCTCTTTAAAATCGTTAGTAGACGCCAGAACCCCTGTGGCTTCAGCTTCATAGGCTAATCCAATTTTGAGGTCGGTTTCAGTGCTTATGTTGATAAGCTCTTTGGACAGCTTTAGGGCTAACGGCGGCTTGTTTAAAAGTTCTTTAACAAGCGCTTCAACCGCTGCTTTTAGCTCTCCTTGAGGGACAACCTTGTTGATTAAACCTAATGCCTCGGCGGTTTTAGCATCAATCATTCTCCCAGTAAATATCAGCTCTTTTGCTATGCCCTTTCCAACTAGGCGGGGTAACCGCTGCGTCCCCCCATTCCCGGGGATTAGACCAACGTTCACCTCTGGCTGTCCGAGTCGGGCGTTTTCCGAGGCTATCCGTATATCACAAGCCATTGCAAGCTCTAGTCCCCCTCCAAGAGCGAAACCATTGATGGCTGCAATAACGGGTTTTCCGATTTCCTCGATAGCCAAAGTCAACTTGTGTCCGAGCTTTGCAAGTTCCACCATATCTACAGGACTAACCCCTTTTACTGCCTTTAAATCCAAACCAGCGCAGAAAGCCCTTTCGCCTGCTCCTGTAATCACTACAACTCTAACGTTTTCATCCTTTTCCGCATCATCCAGCCGCGCAAGGATTTCAAGATAGGTTTCCTTGTTGAGAACGTTTAAAACCTCTGGCCGATTTATGGTTATAGTGGCAACTCCACCTGCTTTCTCGTAGAGCGTGTATTTAAATTCCATAGCTGAACCACCTAACTACTTTGATGCCGTCCAGTCATAAAAGCCCTTGCCGCTCTTTCTTCCAAGGAGACCAGCACGAACCAACTGCCTCAGAATGGGGCATGGCTTGAACTTCTCTCCAAACTCCTTCTCGAAAATCTCCATTATGGACAATGTTGTATCGTGGCCTAAATAGTCAGCCAAGTACAGCGGCCCCATAGGCCAGTTAAGCCCTAACCTCACAGCTTTGTCAATGTCTTCTGGTTCCGCAACTCCCTCCCAGACAAGGTACATGGCTTCGTTCAACGCTGGAACCAATATCCTGTTAACGACGAAGCCTGGGACGTCCTTTTTGACGACAATAGGCTCTTTGCCCATTCTCTTGCTGACATCCACAACTGTGTTTATAGTTTCGTCTGACGATTTCACTCCCCGAATTATTTCAACAAGCTTCATTAATTGCACAGGGTTGAAGAAATGCATTCCACAGAATTTTTCCGGACGATTTGTTGCCGATGCAAGCTCAGTGATGCTTATAGAAGAGGTGTTTGAGGCGATAATTGCTTCAGGCTTCGCCAATTTGCCAACTTCCGAAAACAAGTTCCTTTTTAAATCCACATTTTCTGGAGCTGCCTCAATTATTAAATCTGCGTTTTTGACAGCTTCTTTCAAGTCTAATGTCGGATGGATTCTGCTGAGGACTTTGCTAACCTCGTCCTCTTTGATTACCCCCTTCTTTAAGAATTTTTGCAAGCTGTCCTTTATCATAGACATGCCTTTGTCCAGAAATTCCTGCTTGATATCCATGAGGCTAACCTCGAACCCTGCCTGGGCTGCAACTTGAGCTATGCCGTGACCCATTAGGCCTGCGCCAAGAACAGTTATCTTTTTAACTTCCAATATTTTACACCCCGCTTAGAGTGAGGCTAACGAATCCTAAATTTAAAAGTTTTACGTAAAAACTTCGGATTTTTCGAAAATCACCGTTGGGTCTCTGCTGCGAGGTAGAAGGTGGAAGGATAAAAAATTGGGATGCTTGCCTTTCTAACTTTTTATTTTCCCTTAAAGTATGAAATGACTTTTTCGGCGAAAAGTTGGCATGTCTCCTTTAACGCCGCTGGGGATACCTGGAAGTTTATGACAAAGTGGCGGCAGCCAGCCTCGATGTGTTTTTCAAGTTTGTCTATAACGTCGTCGGGCGTGCCATAAATGAACGGTGCTTTCTCCACAATCTCGTCTGGCAACTCCTTAGCCTTGGCAAGCCATGCCTCAGCATCTCTTGGAAAGACAAGTTTAAACGTCATTTCAAAGTCGTATGTTGGCGGAGTATAACCCATTTTCTCCAGTATTCTAGGCCTCGTCAACAGAAGCATTTTACCAGTAAGCATTATAGACTTTTTCGCAGTGTCCGCATCCTTTGCGACCACGGCGTATATGAAGTGAGCAGGCTCTATTTCTGAAGGATCTCTTTGAAACTTTTTCGCCGTTTCCCGTATCTTTTCCAGGTTGCTTTTGTATTCTTCGGGAAGCAGGTTTGCCGGCAACCATCCGTCACCATATTGGGCTGTTATTTCCATGGTTCTCGGCGAGCTCGCCGCAATAAACAGTGGGACTGTGGACTTGTAGCCGGTTTCAGATATTGGCACTGCTGGCTTGGGTTGAAGGAAAGCTTTCTCCAATTTGTAATACTTTCCCTCGAAGTCTACGAAGTCTTCGGTGAACAATCTTCGAATAATTTTGATAGCTTCTAAAGTTCGTTCCACAGGCTTGTCATAGGGGATGCCGTAGGGCACCAAATTCATGGCTTCGCCTATTCCAATTCCAAGTATTGCCCGACCATTGGATAGGACGTCGCACGTCGCGGCCATCTGCGCTAGAGAGGCGGGGTGATGCCTATAAGTGTCGCTTACACCGGTTGCCAGCTTAATCTTTTTTGTTTGAACTGCGAGGGCGCAGAGAGTACACCATGCATGAAGCGCATCCCAGCGTCTGACACCCGTAGCCACAAGGTGGTCAGGCATCCAGTAGGAGTCGAAACCTACTTTTTCGGCGAATAAGGCGATTTCCCGTATGGTTTCCCATGGATAGTTTGGGCATTCGATGCCAAACTTTACCCCTTTAGTCTCGACCATTTACCTCAGGTCCCCTTTTAACCGTTTAGGACTCAATCTTTTTCAGTTCGTATGATAATTTGCCATTGGGCAAAAGCACTGGGGTTAGCCTCAGTTCCATGCCTACCTTGATTTCGTCCGACTTTATGTCCTTGCTTAACCGTGTGTAGACGTTTACACCTTCTTCTAACTGGGCCACAGCAAGCGTGTAAGGTATGTCGTCCTCAAAGCCTGTAGGCGCAAAGTTGAGTGTTGTGTAGGTGAGCAGTTTACATTTTCCGCTCAGCTCTTCCCAAGCCATGTCCTCTGACAGATCGTTTGGACAGTGGGCCCTTGGGGGGAAGTATAGTTTCCCGCATCTTCTGCATCTAGTCGCCATAATTTTGCCCGCTTCAAGGTACTTTACAAAGTCGGAAACCTTAGTTTCAGAGATGTAGTTTATCTTCCCAAACACGCTGAAGCTCATTTATATCACCTTTTAAGAATTATGACATTCGCGTATACACCTACACCGCCAACGTTATGAACTAAACCGATTTCGGCGCCGTCAACCTGAACCTTGCCAGCCCTTCCTTGAAGCTGAAGAACTATTGTTCTGATCTGGGAGCCCCCCGTTGCGCCTATTGGATGGCCCTTAGACAGCAACCCTCCATCAACATTCACAGGAATCTTTCCACCAATGTATGTTTGAGATTCCTCTATCAACTTGCCTCCTTCGCCTGGCGCGCAAAAACCTAAATTTTCATAGGCCATTATCTCAGCTATTGTAAAGCAGTCATGTACCTCTGCTACGTCCACATCCTTCGGCTCTATTCCCGCCATCTTATAAGCTTGCTTTGCTGCCTCAATTGTGCATGTCAGCCCAGTCAAGCTTGCTCTGCTTGTGGTAGATATTGTGTCGCTTGCGGAGCCTACCCCCGCAACCCAAACGGGGGTGTCTGTTATCTTTTTGGCTTTTTCCTCGCTAGCCAGAATAACGCAGGATGCTCCGTCGGCGTTTGCGCAGCAGTCATAAAGCTTCAGCGGGCTTGCTATAACCCTAGCGTTTAAACATTCCTCAAGCGTTAATGTTCGCTGGAACATGGCTAGGGGGTTCAGAACCGAATATTTTCCACTCTTAACCCTAACCTTGGCCAGCTGCTCTTCAGTGGTTCCATACTTCTGCATGTGAGCGCGGGCGTAAAGCGCATAACCAGCGGGCATCATGCTGCCAAAGGGTGTCTCCCACTGTATGTCCGCCCCCCTGCCCATTCTTTCCTGAACCTCGGCCGACGACAGCTCGGACATTTTCTGGAAACCAACTACGGCCACCACATCGTGCAGTCCGGACTTTATGAAGCTATATGCAATCCTCACACCGGTCGTGCTCGAAGAGCATATTGATTCAGCGTAGAATGTAGGTTTAGGTGCTAAACCTAGATATTCTGATATTAGTCCTGCCGGGCTTCTCTGCTTGTCATATTCGGGTGCTGAGCAGATTATGGAGGCATCTATCTCTTTAGACGTGAGGTTTATGTCTTGCATGGCATCTCTGAAGGCTTCAAAGCACAGCTCACGTATACTCATGCCGCAACTTCTGGAGAAGGGTGTTTGGCCAACTCCCACGATTGCAACTCGCATTTAAATCACCACTCAAAGCTGGTTAACGAGTTAATATTCGCCGATATAAATGTTATTTGCGCAGCCCGCTATCCCCTGGGATACAACGCTAAACTCGAAAACCACACGAAGTCATAAAAATGTTAAAATACTCATAAACGGAAAATAGTCAAAACTTGCTAAGGCTGGGATGAAAGTGCGGCTAATTCCAAAAATAAAACCGACAACATCTATAGAAGCTGAAGTTATAACGCCGGACGCTTTTGCTGGTAAAAAACTCGAAGAAATTGTTAACCTTCCAGTTTGGGAAGGAAAAATTAGGAGGAAACTTGGAGACTTTTTCGATGTGGAAGGTGAAACGCTGGAAAAACCTGAAGATTTAAAAATTGTGATAGAAGGCGACGCTTCCCGTATAAAGTACATCGGCGCAAGGATGACCGCGGGAGAGATCCTCATAAAGGGAAATGTTGACATGCATATGGGAGATGAAATGCAGGGAGGACGAATAATTGTAGAAGGCAATGCTGATTCTTTCACAGCCCTCTCCATGCGAGGGGGGGAAATCATCATCAAAGGATCAGTTAAAAACTACCTGGGGTCTGCGCCTAGAGGAGAGTGGAGGGGTATGAGGGGAGGACGAATAATTGTAGAAGGCAGCGCCGGAAGAGAAGTGGGATCATGGATGATGGGGGGCTTGATACGTGTTAAGGGCAATATTGGCCCATTTGCAGGGGTTCACATGAAGGGAGGAACCATCATTGTTGAGGGTGACGCTGAGGCGAGGATTGGAGCTCAAATGACCGGTGGTATAATCATTATCCTCGGAAAGTTGGAAGAAATGCTTCCCGGGTTTTCTTACAAGGAAACAGTTGATTCTGTCAATGTTGATGGCGAAAAGATTAAGGGTCCCTTCCTAAAGTTCGTGGGAGACTTAGCTGAAGATGGAGAGGGAAGCTTACTCATATCCAGCGAAAAAAACCAACACCTACTATAGCTTAAGACATGACCAAAATATGCCATTGGTCCAAAAGGGCCGTAAAAGTCTTATAAAACACAAGGTTGAAATTACCCTTCTTAAAAAGTATTAAGCCACAATGAGGATGCATGCTTTGGGAACATTGAAAGTAACCCTGGTAACTGGGCGCACAATTTCTCAAGGGATAACTAGAGAGGGGAAGAAAAAGCTTAGAGAATACATGGAAAGTGTGGCTGTCTGCGAATTGGACCCGGAAGATTTGGGAAAATTGGGGGTTAAAGAAGGAGAACCCATAAGGGTCAAAACAAATTATGGAACAGTTATTGTTTCCGTTAAAGTTTCCACGCAAGCCCCCCACCCAGGCATAGCTTTCATACCAATGGGGCCTTGGGCAAATGAGGTTATAGGCCAAGACACTGACAGCATTGGAATGCCGTCCTTCAAGGGCGTAGAGGCAGAAATTGAGGCAGCTCCAGGCGAGAAAATCCCAGAGGTATTAACTCTTATTAAGGGGAGGATGTAGCATGCCAACCGTGATTACGGATGTTGTCTGCCCATACTGCGGCTGCTTGTGCGACGACTTAGAAATTGTTGTAGAGGGCAATAAAATCCTTGAAGTGCGCTCAAACTGCGAGCTTGGAGCGGAGAAATTCCTTCACGTCAATGCACCAACAAGGCTTAAGACCCCGAAAATTAGGGTTAATGGAGAGTTTAGGGAAGTATCAGTGGAAGAGGCTGTGCAAAAAGCTGCTGAGATTCTGGTAAACGCTAAAAAACCGCTTTCGTATGGATGGAGCACCACTGAATGTGAAGCCATAGGGCTCGGCATAGAGCTAGCCGAAGAGGTTGGAGGCATTATTGACGATACTTCTTCGGTTTGTCATGGCCCAACGATCATAGCCTTACAGGAGATAGGGATTTCAACATGCACTCTTGGAGAGGTCAAAAACAGGGCGGATCTAATCATTTACTGGGGATGCAACCCAATGCAGGCTCATCCCCGCCACCTAAGCCGCTACACATTTTTCCCAAGAGGATTTTTCAGAGGGAAAGGGCAAGAAGAAAGGACGCTTGTGGTTGTTGATGTTAGAGCGACGGAAACCTCTAGACTAGCGAAACAGTTCATACAGGTTAAGCCAAACTGCGACTATGAGGTGGTCAGCGCCCTCAGGATGGCGATCAAAGGTCACAAACTGCCATATGAAGTGGGAGGAGTCCCAGGCGAGAAAATTGAAGAAATTGCAAGTTTGATGAAAAAAAGCAAGTTTGTAGCTATATTCTTTGGGCTTGGCATGACGATGAGCGGGGCTAAACACCGCAACGTTGACAACATTTTGTTGCTCGTGCGGGATCTACACCAGTTCACAAAATGCGTAATAATGCCCATGAGAGGCCACTATAACGTCGCAGGCTTCAACGAAGTTTGCACGTGGCAGACGGGCTTTCCATACGCCGTGGACTTCAGCAGGGGATATCCAAGATACAACCCTGGCGAGACAACGGCTGCGGATCTTCTGGCGAGGGGAGACGTTGACGCTGCTTTAATAGTGGCGTCTGATCCGGTGGCGCACTTTCCAAAGGATTCAACCAGACACTTAATGAAAATTCCAGTGATAGCAATAGATGCCTATGAAAGCTTAACAACCGAAATAGCTACGGTGGTAATTCCAGCAGCCATCGCAGGGGTGGAGGTGGAGGGCACTGCTTATAGAATGGATCATGTTCCGATAAGGTTGAGAAAGGTTCTGAACCCCCCTCATGGGGTTCTTTCCGACAGGGAGATTATGGCTAGAATTTTGGAGAAAGTTAGGGAGTTGAAGGGGAGAACGCAATGAAGCCCATACTCATCAAGAACGGGTATGTTTATGATCCCATCAACAAGGTAAACGGAGAAAAGATGAATATTGCTATAAAAGATGGGAAAATAGTTGAGGAAAGCCAAGTCAACCCCCTTGAGGCTGAAGTAATTGATGCAACGAATAAAGTTGTCATGCCAGGCGGTATTGATATCCATACACATGTGGCCGGCTACGCCATAAACTCTGGGAGACTTTACCGCCCAGAAGATGGACACTCGATGCTTGAACCCCGCACACACATTACGCGTTCTGGCGCGGGCTACAGTGTCCCATCGACCTTTGTGACAGGGTATAGATACGCGAGAATGGGCTACACTATGCTATGCGAGCCAGCCATGCCTCCCTTGTTAGCACGCCACACCCATGAAGAGTTGAATGATATACCCATTGTGGACACCGCTGCCTTTACTTTGATGACGGACAATTGGATTATAATCCAATACCTCAAGAAGGGCGAGTATGAGAAATGCGCCGCCTTCGTGGCTTGGCTACTTCGTGCAACAAAAGGCTACTGCATAAAAATGGTTAACCCAGGCGGGGTTGAAGCATGGGGTTGGAAAGGAAGCGTCAAAAGCCTTAACGACGTCGTCCCCTACTTTGAAATAACCCCGGCCCAGCTTATACGCGGCTTGGGAATGGTAAATGAAATGCTTAAACTTCCCCATTCAATACACCTCCACACCAACCAGTTGGGGCTGCCTGGAAACTTCGAAATAACCCTTGGAACTTTTGACCTTGCAAAGGACTTGAAAGTTTCCCCAGCTGTAGGTGAAAGGAAACAAAACATGCACGTAACACACATCCAATTTTCATCTTTTGGAGGCGACTCATGGGCAAATCTTGAGTCAAAGGCAGATGAAATTGCAAAATATGTTAATACACACCCTAATGTAACCATAGACATCGGACAAGTCATACCGGGCGAAACAACAACTATGACAGCGGATGGGCCGCTGGAATATGGCATACACCGTTTAAACAGCCTAAAGTGGATGAACAAAGACGTGGAAATCGAAACAGGCGGAGGCCTCGTACCCTTCATTTACAGCAGAAAAAGCGCGGTAAATTCTGTCCAGTGGGCGATAGGATTAGAGCTTGCGCTCCTAATAAAAAACCCGTTCCAAGTATATTTAACCACAGATCACCCCAACGCAGGCCCATTTATTCACTATCCGAAAATAATCAGTTGGCTTATGAGCCAAAAGGCTAGGGAACTGGAGATCCAAAAACTTCACCCTGCTGTCGGAAAACGTTCACTGATAACCACGATAAACCGTGAATACGACCTCTACGAGATCGCCGTAATTACGCGTGCCGGACAAGCTTTGGCGTTAGGCTTAAGCAAAAGTAAGGGACACCTTGGACCAGGCGCAGACGCAGATGTAGCCATCTACGATTTAGACCCAAACAACCTAACTCCTGAGGGAATAGAGAAAGCCTTCTCACGGGCGCTTTACACTATTAAGGGCGGAGAGGTTGTGGTTAAAAACGGAGAGGTTGCCAAAGTCTCAAGGGGTAAACGCTTCTGGGTTAACCCAAAGGTTAGTGACAGCCTTGAACGGACAATGTTGAAGGAGATACGCCGAATATTCGTCCAATATTATACTGTAAACATGAACAATTTCCCAGTGCAGGAAAGCTACGTTCCTTTATCCAGCGAGCTGAGAATTGATGCGGTGTCCCTGCGTTAGGGAATAAGTTAATAAAACCCCGGGCATGATGCAGTATTGAGACACGCTGAGGGATAGAGCATGGCAAAACATACATATGTATATGCAAACGTGTATGACTCGCGAAACGCTGAGAAGGCACGCCTAGGAGACAACGTTCGCATTTTCCCAGTAAGTAGAACTTCAATACTTGTTAAGGTGACCAACGGGGAGGAAGCGCAAAAAATAGTGAAGAGAATACCCGGCATGAGAAAAATATTATTGCAGTATGATGTTGACAGCAATTCATGCCACGGCTGCAACAACTGTGTGGCAGCGTGTCCGGCGAACGTGCCAGACGAGCTTATAACAAGCTGGGATGAACCTTTTACAACGGACAAGTATGTTCTCAGAATTGTTAATGGAGATGTTTCACCAAATAAAGTGGACAAATGCAGAAGGGTTACAGGAGATAAGAACTGCCAGACATGTATTTTGGCATGTCCGCGTAAGGCTATAGAAGTTAAAAGTTATTAACAAATCTTGCAATAAAAAAGAGAAGGGGTTAGCTGCGGTCCACAAAGTTTCTGCAGGCGCCTCTGCCGTCAAAAACCACTTCTTCTGTACAACGGTGAAGCAGGGTGATTGCTCCTTCTGGGCATAAGGCAACACATATTCCGCATCCGTAGCAGTTTTCGTCTTTTATTTCAACCCTTGCCTCTTCTGGAACAACTTTGAAGACTTCATGTAAACAGAATTCTTCACATCGGATGCATTCTCTAGGTTTGCATAGGCTAGTGTCAATAGTTGGCATGTACTCAGCGCCGGATTCTGTTGTCGGCTGAAAAGCCTTGTCGGATAGGAACGGGTCCTTTATCCTTTTAGCTGCTTTACCCCTGAAGCTTTCAATGTCTTGATAACCCTTCGTTTCCATCCAGCTTTGGATACCCTCAATTATGTTTCCTATCTGCTTGTAGCCGAAACGTTGTATTCCATAGCAGATGCTTACGCCTTTACAGCCCATCAGCAAGTATTGGATGACATCCTCAGCTTCGGTTGCATGGTCAATCGCAATCAAGTTTGCTTTTGGATATGCACACGCAACGCTTGCGGAAACTGCAAGGCTTAAGGGAAGCATGGATTTGCCAAACATGGTGTTGGAAGCCCAGTTGATTCCATAAGGCTCTTCAATTTCAGGGTCAACAAGCATACCCTTGGGCATCTGTGTGTACACGCTTATCGCTTTAACGCCAGCTTGCATCAGCTTTTTCAAAAATTGACCGTCATAACTCCACGAGTTTATTCGGGCTATTACTGGAACACCAACATTCTTCACCGAATCTATGACCTTTGCCGCATCTTCGTCTTTGAGGTGAAACATACTGAGTTCCAGAGCGTCCGCTTGCGAGGCAAAATCCTTCACCAACTTCACTGTGAAGTCCAAATTGGAAGAGGCTAGTACGCTTACTATGAGGGGTACTCCGGCTCCGGCGCATAACTTGCGCAGTGAAGGAACATGCTTTTTTAAAGCTTCTTCAAATGGCACAGCTGAATATTCTGCTAAAGTGAAGAACATGTCTAGGTCTGGAAAGAGCCTCTGAGGCCCTATTATGTAGGGTCTAGGTCTGAAAACATCTTCTTTTCTACCAGTGTACGTTGGCGTTATCACTCCGCCCGCTCCATGAGCGAGGCACTTCTCCAGCATCTCGGGATATTCATTAACAATGGTAGGTCCTACCAAAATTGGGTTTTTGAACATCAAACTTTCCAATTTTACGGTTAAGTCAACCATACCCTATCACCTCTTAGGGATCGTAGGGGGCTTGGTCGTCGCTCCCCTTAGGCCATTTAATGCAGCGTATTGGACCGATTCTAGGCCCAGTCCACCTTCTGTAGCAGTGATTACCATACTCGCATACGATTATGTCCTTCCATTTACCTTCCTTAGCCTTCTTAGGCCACTCTGGATCGCACACAAGGGGTCTGCAAAGCCCTATAAGGTCTGCTTTTCCAGCCCTCAATATTTCCTCTGCAACGTCAGGTGTTGGAATCTTGCCAGCAGTCATTACAGGAATATTATGCCCGGCGGCTACAAGGGCACTTTTTATGGCTTCTGCAATGTAAACGTTTACAGCGGTAGGCATCCAATACCATGGAAAACTTCGCTGGCCGCTGTACCCGGAATATGGGTCGGGAACTCCAGGCTGGGTCTCGGTTTTCCCGTGGAAAACTGCTGCGTCCTCGAATTTGCCGCCGACGGATATGCTGAGATAGTCAAGCCCCTCCTCAGCTAGCTTTATAGAGATTGGTATTGTGTCTTGGAGGGTGTTGCCCCCTGATATGAATTCGTCGCCGTTTATCCTTGCACCTACAACGAAGTCTTTTCCAACAGCTTCCCTAACAGCTCTGAGAACTTCTATGGGGAATCTTAGTCTCCCTTCGAGAGTTCGGCCATACATGTCTGTTCTTTTGTTGCTTAGCCTAGATAGGAGAGAAGCCATCGTGTAGGCATGGGCATAGTGAAGCTCAACGCCATCATAACCGGCTTTCTTAGCCCTTATTGCTCCAGCCACAAATTGAGCTTTAATGACCTGCAAGTCTTCATATGTTAAGTCTTCCACTTTTTGCCGGTATCCCGAGCGAGACAATTTGAGAAAGTGTGTTAGCTGTATGAAAAGTTTAGTTTTACTCTCTGAGTGAATCAGATCCGCTAGTTCTTTTAGACCTGGCACAAACTCGTCTGAATTTATTCTGCATACATGTCCACTTTTGCTGGGGGTTACTGCAACTCCTCCTAAGATTATTAGGCCTAGCCCTGCCTTAGCCCTTCGTAGATTGAACTTTTTGAAAAGGTCGCTTACATATCCCTCGGGGGTCATTTCAAGGTCTGTTGGAGCAAAGGCTATGCGGTTTTCCAGCGTTATTGGACCTACTTTTATTGGCGAGAATAACATCATTTCGCTTGTGGATTGCTCTTGAACTTTTGCCATACTTATCCAACTCCGGTTGTAGAATGACTTCTAAATTCGGTTGCTATTTTAAGCTTTTGGTAATCTCCAGGCTATAGAGAAGATGTTTGGATATAACTGTGGAATGTCGAATTTTCGATGGAAAGCATTATATACCGAGTTCTTATATTGTGGTGCTTCAAGCTCAAAGAGGTGTTCTCCTTGACAGCTGAAGAGAAAATCGTGAAAACTGATTGCGCCATGTGCTATCACAGCTGCGGGATTAATGTTCACGTCAGAGATGGAAGAATCGTTAAAGTTGAGGGTATGCTAGAGCATCCCCTAAACCAGGGTGAAATCTGTCCTAGAGCGCAAGCGATTCCAAGTTTTGTTTATGCCTCTGACCGGTTAAAGTATCCTATGGAGCGGACAGAGAACGGTTGGAGAAGGATTACTTGGGACGAAGCCATAAGCAAAATATCTGCCAAACTGACGGAGATTAAGGAGAAGTATGGGCCTAATGCTTTGGCGGTTTTCTGCGGTTCAGTGGGAGTTGAGAACCTAGAACTTTCAACCTTTGCACATGAATTCCTCGCCGCCTACGGCTCACCAAACTTCATCTCTGTTGAGAGCATTTGTTTCCGTGCCAGAATCCTCGCCAGAATGATGACCTTTGGAATGTATCCCGTTGAGGAGCCCGAAAAAGCAAGCTGCGTCGTGCTTTGGGGCCACAACCCCGACAGCTCCAACATGCCCCTTGCCAAATACTTGTACAAGGCGGTGAATGAAAAAGGCGTCAAAATTATAGTTATTGATCCTAGACGTATACCCATAGCTAATAAAGGGTTACACCTTCAGATCAGGCCAGGCACTGACCTTTTCTTGGCTCTGGCCGCCATAAACGTCATCATAAATGAGGGACTTTATGACGAAGAATTCGTGAATAAGTGGACTTTGGGTTTTGACAGGCTTAGGGAACACGTGAAAAACTACACTCCGGAAAAAGTGGAGGAAATATGCGGAGTGCCCGCAAGCGACGTCAAAAAGTTCGCCAGAATATATGCAACAACAAAGCCAGCGTGCATCGTTCAAGGCATTAATACGCTTGACCAGTCAGTTAACGGAATTCAGAACTCCCGCGCCCTGGCAATTTTGCAAACAATTACTGGCAACATTCAGGTTCCAGGCGGATGGACCAGAGTTCCAAGACTGCGCTTCGGCATAAAGCTTTCCCTTGTAGATAAACCCATGGGAGCCGACGAGTACCCATTGTTTTATGAAATTTGGGGGAGAAAAGCAGCCTTTGGTCAAGCGATGCTCTTTCCAGACATGGTGATTTCCGGCAAACCATACCCCGTCAAAGCGCTCATAGTGACAGGCGGCAACCCGGCGCTCACAATGCCTGAGTCTGAAAAGTTTAGAGAGGCCCTTAAAAGGTTGGATTTCCTCGTCGTCATGGATCTTTTCATGAGCGAGACGGCAGAGCTTGCCAATATTGTGCTTCCAGCATGCAGCTTTCTTGAAAAAACCGGCATAGCCTACGACTATGGGGTCTGCCACGGCCTCCCCTATGTCCTGTTACGCAAGAAAGCTATAGAGCCTATAGGAGAATGTTGGCCCGAATGGAAGTTTTGGACAGAGCTCGGCAAGAAAATGGGATATGCGGAAAAGTTCCCATGGAAAACGGACGAAGACGTTGTCAATTACCAGTTGGAGGGAACAGGCATAACTCTGGAGCAGCTTAAGGCGGAGCCTTCTGGTTTCTTCTTCACTCCCAAGGAGTACGGTGTGAAAGGTTTCGGAACACCCTCTGGAAAGGTAGAGATTTACTCCGACACGTTAGAGAAGTACGGATATGATCCGCTGCCAACCCCGAGAAAATCCCCCTACAGCCCACATGGCAAAAGCGAACTTGCTAAGGAATACCCGCTAATTCTAACCACCGGAGCGCGTGTTTTGGAGTATACCCATACCCAAATGCGAAACATTCCTGAACTGCGGGCAAGAGTGCCTGACCCCCTCGCCGAAATTCATCCAAGCACCGCTTCACAATATGGAATAGTAGACGGAGAAACCGTCATTGTGGAGACGAAAAAGGGCAGAATAAAGATCAAAGTCAAGTGTTCTGAGGATATCATGCCCGGAGTGGTCTCCATCCCCCATGGATGGGAACAAGCAAACGTGAACTTCTTAACCGACTTAGAAGCCCGCGATCCAATATCAGGATATCCAGAGCTTAAGGCACTGCGCTGCAGAATAAGAAAGCTTTAACCAGAGATAAAGGATAACAGTGTTTAACGGATGGTAATATGGTTGAGCTATAAGAACATCATTTATGAAAGCGTCGGCGGATGCGCCAGAATCACGATTAACAGGCCCCCATTAAACATCGTTAACATAGAAACACTGATTGAGTTGGACGCAGCCCTGGAAAAAGCAAAAAAAGACCCCTCAGCAGCCGTTGTAATAATTACAAGCGCCGGGGAAAAAGCGTTCAGCGCCGGGCTAGACGTAAAAGACCATCTTCCAGACAAAATCAGCGAAGCGCTCAACGCGTTCAACAAGGTCTTCTACATGTTAAGGGATGTTGACAAACCCACTTTGGCTGTTGTCAAGGGCTATGCGTTAGGCGGAGGATGCGAACTAGCTATTGGATGCGACATGATTGTGGCTTCAGAAAACGCTCAGTTCGGGCTTCCAGAAATAACCGTGGGGGTTATGCCCCCGGTGGCAATTGCTCTTTTGCCACGCTTAATTGGAAGGAAAAAAGCGTTTGAATTAATATTGACTGGCGACACAATAAGCGCGGTTGAAGCCAAACAAATAGGCTTAGTTAACGCAGTAGCGCCAGCGGAAAAGCTCGAAGAAACCGTGAAAGTCCTTATCGAGAAGCTAAAAAGCAAAAGTCCAGCGGTGCTTAAAATCGCACGCAAAGCCCTATACGAGGGATTCGACTTAGAATTCAGCAAAGCCCTAGAAAAAGTTACAGAAATCTACCTCAAAACGCTCATGCAAACAGAAGACGCTCTAGAGGGCTTGAAAGCATTTCTAGAGAAAAGAAAACCAGTCTGGAAAGGAAAGTAACATTACCACCCAACATTACCATTTTCAACAACAAAAAGAGAAGGGGGATACTTTAAAAGTCCGGCGTCAAAACAACCCGTTTTGATAGTTTCCCTTGATGCGACTCTTCAAAAGCCTCTTTAATCTGGCTCATTGGCCTAAGTTCAGTGAAAGGCCTTATTTGAATTGTCCTGTTTAGTACCATCTCCAAAACTTTAGGATAATATTTTGGCAGGCAGCCCCATGTGCCCAGTATGTCCGCATCAAAAGCCATAAGCCTCGAAAGGCTGAACTCGTTTTTCTGCGTGCCATAGCCTATCACAACAAGCTTTCCTACAAAGGACAAAAGGTTGAGGGCTATTGCTTGGCCAGCAGGTGAACCTGTAGACTCGAAGATTATCCAACCGTAGTGGCTTGGAAGGCCGTGGGCTTTACAGATTTCTCTAAACTCGTTGCGAACATCGTTCTCGTTCTTGCCAGCAGAGTTTATGACAAAATCCGCGCCGTACTTGAGGGCCCTTTCAAGCTTCTCCGGGTTGCGCCCAATACCAACAACAGTTTTTGCCCCGAAAGCCTTCGCCATCTGAGCCACATAACACCCCACACCGCCAGTAACGCCGACCACAACCACATTGTCTCCGGGCTTAAGTCCAGCTTTGACACAAGCCTGATACGGTGTGGTTACCGCATCGGCTATAACCGCAAGTTCAGCCAACTGGAAATCTCCACGATCTTTAACCACACATAGGTCTTCAGCGGGAACGGGAATGTGACTTGCGAAACCACCATAAATGCCGAGGCTGTTTCCAGGCATTTTCTGAGCTAAACACCTGTTTCCTCTTCCGGCAGCGCAAATCTCACACTTGTTACATGGCATGACAGCGGGTACAATGACTTCCTTGCCTAAAAGGCGGCTGTCGCCGGCAACCACCGTGCCGCTTATCTCGTGTCCAAGAATGAGCGGAGGCTTAGTCACCGTGGGAACACCGTCATAGAAGTAGCTTATGTCAGTGTGGCATACCCCACAACCCGCTACCTCGACCAGCACTTCTCCGGGTTTAAGTTGAGGCACTGGAATTTCGGTTTTTTCAAGTTTACCCTCAATCACCTTACCAGTTTGCGGGTCTTTCGTCCAAGGCTGCACCATCATCCACGCTTTTATTTTATCAGGCAAACTCATGGAATTTCCACCCGGATTAGACGTAACATTTCTCGCTTATTAGACTTTTGAGTTTGCAGTTCGCTGTGCAACCCTGCTCGCCAATCACAAGAGGCAAAAATGGCTGAACAACTTTTAAATATCAAGCCATTGATATTAAAACTCCCTAACTCGAGGTGAGGTTGCATATGCAGAGAGAATTTGATTGGCAACCCGACAAAGACCCCAAAAAATGGCGCACAGTAATATACGACCCGAAATGGTACGACTATACAGCGTGTATTGCAATCAACAACCCTGACGAAATGAACTCATACGTTTTAGGAACCCTAAAAGAGCTATGCGCAGCCTATGAGAAAGCAATGGGCGACGATTCAGTACAGTTCATAGTAATGACGGGTGTCGGAGACAAAGCATTCTGCACAGGCGGAAACGTACATGAATACGCTCAGATATACAATAGGAAACCTTGGAAATTCTGGGAGTGGGGAGAATACTATGCAAGGGTGTTTGACTTAATATTCCACTGTGGAAAGCCAGTAATTGCAAGGGTAAACGGAGCAGTTGCAGGAGGAGGTTGGGAGTTCGTTTCAGCCTGCGACATGGCCATCGCGGTTGACTATGCAAGGTTCATTTCTCCAGGTCCACGGGTCGGCATGACCTCAATAGGAGGACTTTCACAGTGGCTTCCACTGCATATGAGCATAAAGAAAGCTGCAGAAATGGTCTTGCTGAGCACAGAAATGAACGCGGAAGAAGCCTTGAAACATGGCGTAGTCAACGCGGTGGTGCCTAAAGATAAACTAGACGAGAAAGTAAAGGAATACATTGACAGAATGAAGAAGCTCTCTCCCTCAAGCCTATGGTACTACAAAGTCCACCTCAACTGGTGGAGAGAACTCGTCTGGCGCCCAACGTGGGAACACGGTAAAGCATGGTTCTCACTTAACATTGGAGCAATGGAACCTTCAGAAGGACTATGGGCATTCAAGGAAAAAAGAAAAACAGAAATGGAAAAAATACGCAGTTTCATCGCAACAGGAGGAGACCCGAGAGTCCCTTACGGCCCATATCTGCGCAAATGCGCAAAATGCGGAGCCGAATACCTACCGGAACAATCAAGATACTGTCTACGATGCGGAGCCAAACTTGAATAATTCTCACTTCCAAACATTTTTTCATCCTTTAATTCTCGTCGCCGTGTAGGCTCTTTCAGCACCCATAAGAAGACAAATTAAACTTTTAAGCAGTACATTGACAATAGAACCTGAGTGCGCTTATGGGAAATCTTTTCAAATATAAGTTTTAGCCGCTTATACATCTTTTCAACGCCTCAATAACATTTTGTCTACCCATGGCCAAAATGTAAGGCCCAAGCCTTGGTCCCTGCGGCGCCCCTATCAGAATCAGATACAAGGTTTTAAAGAATTCTGCTGACTGTAAGCCATGTTTTTTGGCGATATTGAATATGGCATTTTGTATTTTTTCAGCCTCTTCTGTACTTTTTAAGACCTCAATAAACTCAATTATTGCGTTTTTCTCTTCTGCTTTTAGGCTTACCGCCGTTTCCTTTATTTCTTCAAAATCCCTTACCCAGTTCAGCGCATATTCCATTCTTTTCTTTAAGTCTTCACATATTTGCTGCCCTTTCTTTAGGTACCCATAATTTTGAAGCTTTTCGACAATAAATTCTGTTTCTTTACCCTTGGGCGCAATCTTAGCTAAAAAGGTGAGGAGGTTGTAGGGTACATGGATGCTTGGCTTTTTCGGCGGCTTAAGAACCCAGCAGTATTCATAGAGGCCGCGAAGTTTAGCCATTTCCTTCTTGTCTGGAAGCGTTTTCCTTCCAAAGTACAAGTCCTCCAAGTAGTCCATTTCGTTCATGTAAAGCGGTATGTCGGTCACGTCCAAAGTGCGAGTGCCAACAAATCGTTTAAGCATAAGCAAAAGCAGCGACTGAGGAGAGCCATATTTGAACCAAACCTGCGGCGTGAACACGTTGCCTGTTGACTTTGAAATTTTCCGTCCACTTTTATCTAGAAACATTTCATACCTAGAGTGGGACGGGGGTTCATGCCCTAATATTTCACGGCAAATCCTGTCGTTGACTCGAACAGAGTCAGCTATGTCCTTGCCGTAAGCCTCAAATCTTATGTCTAGGGCTCTCCATCTCGCTGCAAACTCTCCTTTCCAGCTTAATTTGCCCTCACCCCGAGTGACGTTAACTTCACCTTTATGACCGCAACCCTCAATCCATTTGCCCTTAATCTCCATTCCCTCGCATACATAAAGAACCTTATTTTCCTTGGGTGCGTATTCCACGGCTTTTGTGGTATATATTCGTCCGCAGTTTTCGCATATAGGAAAGTATGGCAGAACCTCAATGTACCTCTCCTGTCCAACCTCTTCCTTCACTATTTCCCCAACCTTCTTTGCGTTTAAAAGTAACATGTGAATCTCATTGTTCAGCATACCTTTTTCATAGGCGTCTTTCGCCGATATGTAACGATACTCTATGCCGCATTTATCCAAAGCCTCAAGCAGAAGAGAACTCATGTGCGTACCATAACTTTCATGACACCCAAAGGGATCTGGAATGTTTGTAACTGGAAAACCCAAATACTTCTCCAAGGATTTAGGCAGCCCCGCCGGAACTTTGCGCAGTCCGTCTTTGTCATCACAAAAGGCGATGAGTTCCGAGCGGTATCCCTGCTCCCTTAAAGCTAAAGTCACGGCATATGAACGGGCAGCATCGCCTAAACTTCCAATGTGCGGGAAACCTGAAGCCCCAAGCCCCATCTCAGTTCTCAACAAATCCAAGCCTCGACCTAGCTTCTTCTCCCTTTCAATAATTTTTGCAGCCATTTTATCGTACCATGTACCCCGACCAATTATTTTTTCGCCCATCGCACGTTCACGCCTCTTTTTCAAAAGGAAATCCCGCTCAAAATAAAAAAATGTTTAGAGAAACGCTAGTCAAAACGGAAGCATAACCTAAAAAATTCTAAACTTTGCAGGAGGTATGTCGCCCTTTATAACTGTTCCAGTGGCTCCATCCACCCACAGAAAATAATTTTTGCCATCATACTCGTATCTTACAAGCCATATGGGAGCATGAAGGTAAACTGTCTGGTTTATTTTAATATCGTTTTTAATCTCAATAATCCTGTCGGCATCTTGCTGGGCTAAGTAGCGATGGTGCGTTTCAATCGCCTGCCTCGCTATAGTCACCGCTTCATCTCTGTCTAATTCGCTTTTCAAAATTTTGGCAAAGCCCTCAATCTTCCTAAAGTCATAGGGAATCTTGCCTTCCAAAGGTACATCATATTCCCTCGTTGGGAAATTTGCTGCCTTTCTCGCGAGAACAAGCCAATCATATTTATTCGCTATTTTTCCCTCTTTAATCAAAGGTGGGCTTAAGCGTTCAAAAATCCCTTTATAGATGGTTTCAGCATCTACGGATATGACCCAAAAAGGCAGGTAAGTTAGGCTCTTCTCGGCGATTTTGGATTTTCTAGCAAGGTCTGGAGGTTTCAGAAAACCCAAGCGCATCCATTCCCTGACAATTTCCTCCATTTGCGGGGGATTACACTTGTTAAGTAGCATGGAGTGTTCGAAGGTGGAAGCCTTTCCGGTTTCTATTACGACGGTGTAGCCGCAATACCCGCATGTTGCTATTATTTCGCCTGGTTCAAAGGATATTAGCGCGCCGCAGTTGGAACACCTCAACTCTTTAACAATTGCCATTTCAGGCAGCCTTCTGTTTTTCCCGTCTGATTATTTCCCTAGCAACGATGACACCCGAGGCTGAAGCTTGGACAAGGCCCCTTGTGACACCAGCGCCATCTCCGATTGTGAAAAGGTTGCGTATCTTTGTTTCAAGCGTATTGCTTAGCTCCAGCCGTGAAGAGTAGAATTTCACTTCAACACCGTACAGTAGGGTGTCCCTTGAATGGATTCCAGGAGCTATTTTATCTAGCGCCTCCAACATTTCCCTTATGTCTGCGAGATAACGGTAAGGCAAAACAAAGCTTAAGTCCCCTGGAGTAGCGTTCTTCAAAGTTGGTATTACAACACTTCTGGCAATTCTTTCAGGTGTTGAGCGCCTTCCCGCTTCTAGGTCGCCTAAGCGCTGTATGAGTATACCACCGCTGAGAAGGTTTGAAAGCCTTGCCAAATACTTTCCGTAGGCTATAGGCTCTCTGAAAGGCTCGGTGAAGGATGTGCTAACCAAAATTGCGAAGTTTGTGTTTTCAGTTTTCCTTTCCGCATAGCTTTGCCCATTAACCGTCAAAACTCCGTTGTAGGATTCAGATATTACCTCGCCATAAGGCGCAACGCAGAAAGTTCTAACTTGGTCGTCGAAGAACTTTGAGTAGTAAATGAATTTAGGTTCGTAGAGGACGCTTGTAAGTTCCTCCATAACCGAAGCCAAGACCTCAACTCTTACGCCAACATCTACGGGATTGTTAAGCGTTTTTAAACCTAATGCCTGAGCTTCCGTTTGAAGCCACTCTGCTCCGCTTCTTCCAGGCGCAACAATAACATATTTTCCGAAATACTTTTCGCCATTAAACGTTTCAACACCCTCAACAACATTATTTTTCACTATGAGCCCTTTGACATCCTTTCGCATTAGAATCTCGACTTTGCCATTCAGTTCCTGGCGCATTTTCCTTAAAGTTTGAGCACACCTTTCAGTGCCCATGTGGCGAATTTTCTGCTGAACCAGCTTCAACCCAGCTAGGGAGGCTTTCCTCTCGATTTCCTCTACCTTTTCAATGTCCCCGCCATAAACGTGCTCTGGCGCGCCGTATTTCATGTAGATACTATCCACGTAATTTATCAGTTCATCAAGTTCTTTCTCTGAAATATACTGGTTTAGCCAACCACCGACCTCTGTGGACAGCGTCAACTTACCATCGCTAAAGGCTCCGGCTCCCCCCCATCCCGAAAGCAGTCCGCATGGCTCACAGTTCATGCACCCAAACCCACGGCTTGCCGGACATTTTCTTTGCCCTATGTCAGGGCCTCTGTCAATGAGTAGAATATTGAGCTTTGCCTTTTCAACCATTTCTAACGCTGAGAATATGCCCGCGGGACCTGCCCCAACAATTATTACGTCGTACTTCAAAGGATTTTTCTCCTTTTGAGACCCAAAACTAGATGTAACAACGTGAATATATTTTTAACGAATCCCAAACTTTCCGTGTAAGAAGCGCGAAATTAAAGGAATTTTGGTAATGGCCATGTTGTTGAAAAAACTTGTAAGTGTTTTTACTTTGTTTTTGTTGGAACCATGCATAGGAACTTTAAAGTTTTGCCTCCATTATTTCTAAATTGATGCTTTTCATTAGGAGGAATGAAGATGGCGTCCCCAGGCTTAAATTCTCTCTGTCCATAGTCGCCTAAGACTACGCCTTCACCTTCTAAAATGAAGACTTCATGCTCCCACGGATGACTATGGAGGGGGCTGTATCCTCCTGGTTCAAGTTCAAACAATCTCATGGCGAAGTTTTCAGCGCCCACATCCTTTGTGATAAGCCACCTAACCTTTAATTTAGAAGCCCCTTCCTCAACACTTTCGGCTTTAACCTCACTATAATGCATGATTTTCATGCGACCACCACTCATTAAATAAGCAAAATACATGTAAATACATGTTTATCTCTACATTTCAGTCAGTCTTTTATCGCCTCTAATAGGCTCATCACGTTCCATAACTTCACACGTGTATAAGGCGGCATGTTAGGATCTTGCAAAATCTCGTCTAGAATGGATATGGCGTTAGATGCTCTCACCGCGGGAGTGAAATCAGTTGACTGCAACGTGTCAATAGAGTCTTTCGCTGCTCTCCTTATATTACGGGGAGTTGTCGTGTCTTCTGAAACCTCAGTTAGAACAGCAATCGCTTGCCTCATTCTTTCTTCATACTCTTCTATCTTCTTCTTCCGCACCATAAAGGCCACCATATCTAATTCAAGATAGTCAAGTTATATAGGCTTTTATACCTATTTTACTTTAAGGGTTTAAAATGCCATATGAGAGAGAAGACAGCGAAGAGCGAACAATTAGGCGTATGGCCGATTTACTTCGCCAAGGTCAAACCCTTACGGAATTAGCTTGCCCGGTTTGCGCATCGCCCATTTTTAGGCTGAAAAGCGGCGATCTATGGTGTGCAAAATGCGAAAAGAAAGTGATAGTTGTGAAAGAAGAGAAGGAGTTGGCAAGGATTAAAAGCGCAATGGCCCTTGAAAACTTAGAGGCTACATTACTTGAAAAAATTCAAGAAATCCAAAATAAGATTCAACAGGAAAATAATGTCAGCGAACTGCAGAAACTCAGCACAACCCTGTCTGAACTATTGGAAAGTTTAGAAAAGATAAGGAGGGCCAAAAGAGGTTAAGGGGCGAGTCTAAATGCTGGGATTTTACAAAAACTTTCCACAACATGTGCACAAGATTGTGCGCCTCTCCACATCCATTTCAAACAGGAAACTACAACAAACCATAATCCAAACTTTGCACAAAATAAACAACGAAAGCTTCAACTTAAACGAAGTTGCAAAACCCTCAATACCCCAATGTACCAGCATATTCGAATTTGGAATAGCTGAAGCAGAGAGCTTTAATTATTTAGACCACGAAGAGGTGGAGAAAGTGCTAGAAAGCCTACGTAGAAAACCTCTCCAAATAATAGACTTCTTCTGTGCAATAAGATACTACAAGGTAAAAGGTGAGAAAAACACTCCATTAAAGTTTGACTATTACATGCTTAGATTCATCTTTGATGAGGACTTTGTGGAAGTGCAAATTTTTCATGAAAGGGGTCCTAGACATGTAATACCCGAAGACATCATTAACTTGGTCATCAAAAAAATAAATGAATCCTTTTCAAAGAAAGCCTTGAGAGCAATTTAAACTCTAAGAGTTGATTCTTCTATGGAACGCAGCACAATAGATAAAATTTCGCCGGCAACCTCTTCTTTTCCCTTGTTTCCATCCACTTTAACGAGCACTCCATTTTCCACAAGCCCTAAGTAAACTTCCCGAACTTTCCGCTGCGTTTCAAGGTCTTCCATCACCGATTTTTTAGGCTTTAACCTTTGAACAACAATTTCCGGCTTGGCATCTATGAAAATTGCCAAATTTGGGTTTAATGCATACTCATTTACCTTTTTGATCCATTCCAAGTCAAGGCCTGCTGCACCTTGGTAAGCTAGTGAAGAATAAAGGTAACGGTCAGAAACAACAATTTTCCCTTCAGCCAAAGCAGGTTTTATTTCCTTTTCCACATGCTCAAAACGGTCTGCAGCAAAAAGCAACACTTCAACTACGCTGGGAACACGTTTTTCCCCATGCAAACAGTACTTTCGTATGAAAATCCCTATTTTCCCACGGCTCGGCTCAGCAGTGTAGATTGCGTCATAACCTATTTTCTTCAACTTGCTCACAAGCATCTTTGCCTGCGTTGTTTTTCCACAGCCATCTAACCCCTCAACACATATGAAAAAACCTCTTTTTCCCACATCAAGTCACCTGCACTTGGGCATCAGACATTATAAGTACGAGCATAGATTAATAATTTCACAGGGACTTGGAGAATAATCGATGATTAAGGGTTATTGGGGTGAAATAAAGGATCCAGTTTACGGATACGTCTACATAACCGGGAGTGAGAAGGAAATCATAGACTCCTACCCAGTTCAGAGGCTCCGCAGGTTACGCCAGTTGGCTGGTGCAGAATACGTCTATCCAGGGGCAAATCACACGCGTTTTGAGCATTCGGTGGGTGTCATGTATTTGGCTGGCAAAGTTACTGAGAACTACAACATTTCACAACTTATTAGCAAAGAAGAAGCCGAGAAGGTGAAAATTGCGGCTTTGCTTCACGATGTTGGACACGGCCCTTTTTCTCACGTTTTTGAGCATTTGCTAATAAAGGAACTTAATAAAACCCATGAAGATATGACCGAGTGGATAATTAAAAACAGTGAATTGAAAGACATTTTGAGCAGTTTAGGATACAAAGCAGAAGACATAGCCAGTCTCGCGGTGGGCTACCCTAGCAGGGGCGAGAAGACCTTTTTGGGTCAGATAATCAGCAGCTCCATAGATGTTGACAAGTTAGACTTTGTGGTCAGAGATACTTATCATACCGGCGCTGAGTATGGTTTTGTAGATGTTTTTCGTTTAATCCACACATTTGACGTTTTAGACGGAAACTTAGCGGTGGACATAGGGGCCCTGTCAACCCTAGAAGCCTTCATAATAGCCCGCATCGAATCCTTTAAGAGTATATATTTCCACCGTGTGGGCAGGGCGGCCCAAATAATGTTGGCCACAGCCCTTGAGAAGGCAAATGAAGAACTTAGCCTCACAAACTTTAAAACCCCTGAAGAATACCTCGCCATGGATGACTACACGGTTTGGACTATGCTTAAAAACTGCAAGAAATCAAGTCACATCATCAAAAACCTTGAAAAGCGAAGAATGCTAAAATGTGCTTACGAGCAAACCTTCTACGTAAAAGATAAGACTGTCTCAAACATTTTCAGTGCTGAAGAATTCCGCAATCAGATAAGGAATAGAATAGCGAAGAACGCGAAAGTGGATCCGGAAGTTATAGTGATAGACGTCCCCACCGTACCCTCCGTGCCGTATCACCATTCGATGATAATGGAGCCCATGGAAATCCCCGTGTTCAGCAGAACCCACGATGGAAAAAAAGAGCTGAAACGTCTAAGCGAAATTTCAAGCATTTTTGAAGTTTTAAAGGGATTCATAAATATACTGCGGGTATATACCGACGAAAAGTATAGAGAAAGCGTCAGCAAGGCGGCCTCGGAAGTTTTAGGCGAAATACCATACTCGGCAAAAATATCTTACTGAAAAAGGGCGCTAAAAATGAAGCACATAACGTTAAATGGACGGCGAATAGTGGAGGGGTACTCTAAAGCTGAAGCGCTCGTGTCCTTAAAACCCATAAGCTTTCTGGGGGATATAGATCCAAAAACGGGAAAGGTTATAGAACGAAAACATGATCTCTACGGCAAATGCGTAAAAGACAAAGTTTTATGCTTTCCCCATGGACACGGCTCGACGGTTGGCAGCTACGTAATATATGCTCTAGCTATAAACAAAGTAGCGCCTAAAGCCATAGTCAACGAGAAGGCGGAACCCGTTATCGTCGTGGGAGCAGTCATAGCTAATATACCTATGATTGACCAAGTTGACATTAGCCAAATAAGAACAGGTGACATAGTCGAAGTTGACGCCTACACTGGCGTAGCCAGAATTTTGAGAAAGGGGGGAAATTTGGACATATGTATTTAACTAGGGAGGAAGAACGCATTTACGATGGCGAGTATGGTTGGATGAAACAGGTTTGCATGCGGATCCTTGTTAAACTCGGCGAACTCTTTGGGGCGGAAAGATTGATTCCAATAGACTCGGCTCACGTCTCTGGAGTTTCGTATAAAACGCTTGGCGAAGCACCAACAGACTTCTTAGAAACACTGGCAAAGTCTGGCGAAAGAATTAAAGTTGAAGCCACTTTAAATCCCCAAAGCTTCGATCCGGAGCATTTAAGCAAACGCTTGCCGCAGAAGCTCCTTGAGAAACAACTGAGCGTTCTTAAAGTTTTTGAAAAAATGGGCTTTAAAAACTCCTACACTTGCACACCATACTATATAAGGGAACCTGAAAAAAATTCGCATCTAGCTTGGGCTGAATCCTCAGCGGTAGTTTACGCGAACTCTGTTTTAGGAGCGTGGACAAACCGTGAAGGAGGCCCAAGTGCCCTTGCGGCAGCAATTATTGGAAAAACGCCGGATTACGGAGTGCATAGAGTTGAAGGCCGCAAACCTAACATCCTTGTCGAGTTGCAGGCGCCAATTAAGGAAGAAGTGGAATACGGGGCTTTAGGAATATTTTTGGGGAAACTTTTGAAGGATAAAGTTCCAATAATTAAAGGTTTAAGGGATGTTTCTGGAGAAAAACTGAAACAGCTTGGTGCCGCACTAGCCTCAACAGGTATGACAAACATGTTCCATTATAAGGACGGGGTGAATAGAGAAAACCTGGAAAAAATAACTGTGGAAGCAAGAGACATTAGAAAAACTATTGAAGAATCAACAACGGATCCGAGTGGGAAACCAGACCTAATTTTTGTAGGGTGTCCCCACTGCTCAATAAACGAAATTAAGCATGTTGCAGATCATGTGGGCAGCAGAAAAATTAAAAATAATGTGGAGTTTTGGGTTTGCACTTCACGTTTCATTAAAGAAAAAGCCGCCGAGCATGTACAAAAGATAGAGAAAAGCGGAGCCAAAGTCTTAACAGACACATGTGCAGTAGTGACATGGACGGAAAAACTTGGAATAAAAACGATAATGACAAACTCGGCTAAAACAGCACACTACGCGCCTACACTTAACAAAGCAAGGACTATATTAGCTCCGCTTAGGGAATGCTTAAAAACAGCCCTCACGGAATAAAAGTTTATTGGAAGGAAAAATCTGCATTACGATCTAAGGCTCCGGTAGTATAGCCCGGTCAAGTATTCCGGCCTTTCGAGCCGGAGACGCGGGTTCAAATCCCGCCCGGAGCACTCAACTAATTTATGAAATAACCGTTTGGTTTCTTTTTTACAATTTGACTTTTAAATTAAGTGTGGAAGACTTTAAATTTCTCAAAAATAAAACCTGCAGACTTTCGCAAATACCGTATCATCAAGTATTTACATAGATATTCTGCAACGTTGCGCTCGATGCGTGCTAATTAATCCGACAGGCTTATATAGGACTTTGACCAAAACTGTGTTGTTGTGAATTTAAAATGTCGGAAAAGAATGTTAAGAGGCCTGAATCTAAAGAGGAATTCATCAGAATGTTGACGGATGCTGCGAGAAGCGAAGCTGAAACCCGTGGCATCTTGTCGGGAAGACGGGCTAAGCCCACAATTTCTGGCACAGCGAAGATGCTTGGAGTGCACAGAGACACTCTATATTCTTGGCTTAAGGAGTTTAATGTCGACTTCAAAGAAATTGTTGAAAGCGTTTCTGCCACAGAACTGTCGGAGACTGCCAAGCTTTTCAAGGGATATACGTACTTAATTGGGGAGGCGTTTGTCGGAGAAGGAAACGAGGTTGCCCATATAGATCTTTTGATTGGCGACAAAGATGGACCTGTGGGTGAAGCATTTGCAAATGGTTTAGCTCATCTTTCTATGGGTCATACGCCCCTTTTGGCCGTGATAAGACCGAATCTCCCGCCTAAGCCGCATACACTACTCGTACCAAAGGTTACAGTTAAGAACATGGAGGACGCTAACAAAATTTTTGGTCCGGCACAAGCAGCTGTAGCCAAGGCTGTTGCGGACGCTGTGGAGGAGGGGATAATTCCGAAGGATAAAGTTGATGATTGGGTTATCATTTGCAGCGTATTTCTGCATCCAGAAGCAAAAGATTACCGTAAGATTTATCATTACAATTACGGAGCAACAAAGTTAGCATTGAAAAGGGCCATGGCGAAATACCCGCCCCTTGAAAAGGTATTATACGATAAGGACAGAGCAAAACATCCAATAATGGGTTACAGAGTACCCCGCTTATGGAGACCGCCATACCTACAAATATCACTTGACATACCTGATCTAGAAAGAACTAAGAAAATCATAGCGCAGATTCCAAAAAGTGACAGGATAATACTGGAGGCGGGCACGCCACTCATAAAACGTTATGGAACAAAAGTGATAAGCGATTTAAGGGAAACGGCTAGGGACATATTCTTCATGGCGGATTTAAAAACTTTAGATGTTGGGAAAGTTGAAGTGGACATCGCCTATGAAGAGACAGCTGACGGGGTTATAGCCGCAGGGTTGGCACCGGTGGAAACACTTGACGCTTTTATTTATGAAGCAAAAAGGCTGGGGATATATGCTGCCGTGGATATGCTTAATGTTGAAGATCCTATTAGGAAGCTTAAAGCTCTCAAAGATTTTCCAGACGTAGTCATAATTCATAGAGGAATAGACCAAGAAACGGGTAAAACTATTGGGTTGGAACTTATTCAGGAACTTAAACAAACATTTAAAGATAGGAAATTCCTAATAGCCGTAGCTGGCGGGATAATTCCGGAGACGGCAAAAGAAGCTCTTGAAAAGGGAGCAGATATAATTGTTGTTGGAAGGTATGTAACTCAATCCAAGGATATTGAACGATCCGTGAGGGAGTTCCTAGAACTAACGCCTGAAATGCGAGAAGACATAGACGTATACAGAGTTCACGTGGAATAAACCACTACCATCATATGAACTGATCAACACAGGTAGACCAGTGGAGGCACCGCAACACAAAGTAGGAAAACTTACCGCTACGCCAAAATGTTTATCTTTGAAATTTCGTAAGAAGATTGAATTCTTTATGCAAGGGTTTTCATAACCCTTAAAAGTTAGAGGTAAGATTTTTCATTATCCTCACCTGGAGAGTATACTTTAATGGCTAAGTTTAAGGTAATAGTGTCAGATCCAGAAGAGGGTGCGTCAAAAACTGTCGAACTGGAGGGGGCCCACGCCGCCCCATTGATTGGTAAGAAGATAGGCGACATAATAGATGGATCAATATTGGGTTTACAGGGGTGCAAGGCGCAAATAACAGGGGGCTCTGACAAGGATGGATTCCCAATGAGACCGAACGTCCACGGAGGCGTACGAAGAAGCGTCGTGCTAAGTGGCGGGATCGGGTTTAATCCAGAAAAGAAGGGAGAAAGAAGAAGGAAAAAAGTTCGCGGAAACACAATAACAGAGGATATAGTTCAAATTAATATGAAAATTGTTGAAAAACCAAAAGGGAAAAAGGATTAAAACATAAAAGGGAAGGTTATTATTTCCTTGATATATCATTTTCTTCGTTGATACACCAATTAATGGATATGCTCCAATCTACATTAAGATCCGAAAACCCTAAATCTCAAGCAAAATTGGGTTAAAATAAAAATGAAAAGGGCC
>JANXEP010000036.1 GCA_025057795.1 Candidatus Bathyarchaeota archaeon
CACAAGCATAACGTTACGGCACCTAATCGGGAAGGTTGATGGTGTAGAGTTAACGGGTGATGCCTCATCCGCGGACGTCATTTTTTACTCGTTGAATTATCCGCTTAATGCCCGCCGCCTCTTGAGGTATAAGAGGTGTAAGAAGCCCATCGTCGTGGGCGGATGTGAATCATACGCGGCTGAGTCCTACCTAAGCCTTGCCGATGCCTTCGTGGTGGGTGAGGGCTTCGAGTTCTTTGTTGCCCTCAAGGATAAGAGGCCTAAAAACGTCCATGATTTGATGAGGATGATGCACGAGCAGGATTACGTGTTGACGCCTGATAAACGCGACGAGGATGTTAAGCCATCATATAAAATCAACTGGGATGAGGTTTGCGTAGGGCAGACGTCAAAAAAGAACTTCTACTACCTCGCATCAAAAGGATGCCCGTATAAATGCGTATTCTGTTACACGTCGTGGACTCAGCCGTACCAGCGGAATAAAACCTTTCAATTCCCTTTATTGGGATTTTTGTTTTGCATCCGAGGGCTTCTTTTGGCGGGTTTGCCTTTTGAGGTTGATTTTGGGTTTATTTTGGATACGTATTTTCGATTATTATTAGAATGCAGTTTAATTTATAAAGATAATCGAAAAATAGCCTTTCTGATGGGTAAGAGGTTGTATTTCCTATCAGACGTGGAACACAAGTATTTGCTTTATCAGCTCTTGCCCAATGCCCGCGAGGTTGGTGTCAGCAAGGAACTGCGCGGTTGGAGCTGGCATCAACCCCCATTGAAACCCTACTACGATCATATTAAATTACCTATGTATGCAGTTTGCTCAAAGTATTGCCCTACAAACCGCGACGTATATCTACGTTATGTTGAAAAAATAGCGCCTATTCCTAGCGGTAAGGCGGCATTGGGCAAAATTCTCCACGGAGTAGTCAGCGACTGTCTAAGAGCCTTCATTCAACAACGCAGCGTCAATTTTGACTCTTGGTGGCAAACTATTCGATGGTCTGAAATCCCTGAAAAACCCGAAAACTTAAGGAACCCAGCTAAAAAAGTTTGGGATTTCGTGCAGAAAATTTGCGAAGCGCGTTTAGCCGATGTTTCCAGTCGACAACCATATGCCTCTGAATTGGACTTAATTGCATCGGCGGCACCGCTTCTCGTTGAACATAAGATTTCTGGGGAACTGCTTGGATTAAGCGGCATACTCAGCTTAGACTGTTATGACTACTTAAAAGCAATAATGTTCGATTTGAAAGTGGCAAGCGAACCGCAAGAGTGGCATAGACTTTCACCAGTAGGCTACGCGGTCGTTTTCGAAAGCGTCCACGAAGTTCCAGTCGACATTTGTTGCAACGTATACCTTAACGTTGAAGACGGAAAAGTTTTGGTGCGTAGAGATCTGTTTTTCGCAAGTGATGAATTAAGACAATGGTGGATCGAAGAGCGCGACAAAAAACTTGAGATCGTAGCTGAAGGAAAAGACCCCGGCAAACCAAACATCTCCCAATGCCCAAAAGACTGCATGTACTTTAAAGTTTGCTACGAATAGCGGTGGAGACGAGTCTATGAGGATTTTTCTAGACGACTTCGGCATTTTCCTTGGGAGAAAAAGGAACCGTTTTACTATTAAAAAGAAGGGCGAAGTTAAAGAGATAGTTGCAAATGACGTGGACTCTATAATTTGCTGTTCATCAGGCGTCGCGTTTTCAGCAAGCGCGTTGGCTTTAGCTGTTCAAAACAATATTCAAGTAGTTTTTGCCCGTTATAGCGGCTGGCCATACGCCGTTCTGATGTCCGCTTCGATGACAGGTTCCGTTAGAGCCCGCAGAGAACAGTTCACAGCCTACAACGATGAGAGAGGATTCACTTTAGCCAAAAGGTTTGTTTCTGGAAAGCTTACCAATCAAGCGAACTTGTTAAAGTTAATGGCGAAAAACAGGCGGCAGTCAGACCCAAAGCTTTCTGAGAACCTTTACGAAGCAGGTAAAGTTATCGACCAAATCAACATGAAAGTTGAAAAAGAGCACGGTTTAAGAATCGATGATAAACGTCAAGATCTTATGAATTTAGAGGCTGAAGCTGCACGTTCATACTGGGAGGCCATACGTCAAATCCTTCCAGCCGAGTTGGGCTTCACTGGACGCGAAACAAAAGGCGCCCGTGACCCATTTAATGCCATGCTAAATTTTGGCTATCAAACAATCTTGTTTCCAGAAGTTTGGAAAGCGGTAAGTTATGCTGGCTTGGACTTTTATGCAGGTTATTTGCATGCTGATAGGCCCGGTAAGCCCTCACTTGTTTTGGACTTGATGGAAGAGTTTCGGCAACAAGTTGTAGATAGAACCCTTATCGGCTTAATAACAAAGAACATAATTAAGCCCGACGAGATTGTTGTTGCTAAGGTTGCTGAAGAAAGCAGAGTTTTAAGCAAAGATGTAGTTAAAACATTACTTGAAAGCCTTCAAGAGCGCTTAGATACAGAGGTTATGTTTGACGGACAAAAGAGCTCTATTAAAGGCTTTATCCACCACCAAGCAAGACGCGTGGCGCGTTTTCTTTTACGGGAGGCGGATTATACACCCTTTACTTTGGGCTGGTGAAACGGAATGCGTTACTTGGTGATTTATGATATTACGGATGATAATCTGCGAGCTTTAGTCGCTGAAACACTGAAAGACTATGGATTGCAGAGAATTCAATATAGCGCGTTTATTGGTAGTCTACGCCGTGATGAGCTAAACAGCCTAATAGTGGATTTGAAAAATTTGATTAAGGATTCAATTGAAAATGTTCATCTTTATCCCGTATGCGATACTTGTTTTAAAGGAAGACGAGAAGTGGGTAGACCCAAGAGGTATGAATTAAAAGAAGAAAAGAAGAAGGTGGCCTATTTTTGATGGCGAAAATCTATAGGGCAACACAATACGGTTTGCTCAAGGAAATGCAACGTTGAAACCTACGTGAAATCGCGGAAAGTTTAGAAAAGCCGCTAAGGGAGCAAAAGAATGATCAAGGCTGGAAAACGACAAGGTTTGCCCATCTCTGATGTAGCCGAGCCTTTGGTTTCAGTTACCGATGTTAAGCATTACGTTTATTGTCCACGGCTCGTGTATTTTGATCGTGTTTTGCATGCCCAACCTATTTTTGGCTCTCAGCAAGAGGAAAGCCAAGAACTGCACATGGAGTATGTGCGCAAAGAGCTTAGGCGGAAAGACGCCGTTTACTATTCACCTGAATTCGTCGGCGCCGAGAAACTTCTTTTTGTTCCACTTGTTTCAAGGGCTTTGCAGCTTCAAGGCGTGGTGGACTGCATAGTAAGGACTGTTAAGGGCGAGTATATTCCAGTTGAATATAAGAACATGAACGCTAATAGGGGAAAAGCCTACGTGGATCATAAGTATCAGCTTGTAGCCTATGCATTACTTGTGGAAGAAAACTTTGACACGCTAGTGAAGCGAGGCTTCGTTAACTACATCCCTGAGCGGCTGATTCTGAAGGTGGATATAACACCCACAATGAAGAATTACGTAAAGAGAGTTGTTGAACAAATCAAAAAGATAATCAAGGACGAAAGACTCCCGCCAATAAGAGTGGCGCCACACAAGTGCGGTGGAGGGTGTGGGCATAAACAAATATGCCAAAGACTGTAAATCTTGCAGATTTTCGCAGATTAATTTTTTGATGTTGTTCGGAAAGAATGGAAGTGCCGTACACGAGAGTTTTTACATATAATTTGCAATTTGCATAATGCGCAAAACCCAAAAGCTTATAAGATTACAGCAATTACCAAAAGTAAGGGGCTTGTTTGTCGGAGCCAACGTTAGGATGTTGTAAAGTTGATGAGGTTGGGAGCAACGACATTACTAAGATAGCCTTAATGGTTTATGATGAGTGGCTAAAAAACCCTGAAAAAGAAAGCTTCTCAGTTGTAGACCGCCTGGCAACTACAGTGAGCCATGAAGTTGCTAAGTTTGCCCTTTACGAGACTATCAGAGTGGCTGAAAGGAATCAACAATACCAAAACGTTTACTATGCTGTGACGAACCTATTATCAGGACTGGACTGCGAAGTCCACAGGGAACATGCTTTAAATCTTTGTAGGAATATTGCCCTTCATGCTCTTTCCATGAGATTTAAAACATGAGATTTAAAAGAGAACAAAAAAGGGAGGAAGAGCGAGTTTGACGCCATTTATAAGTTTTGGTTTAAGGATGCTGGTCAATGTTGAGGCTCTAAATATGGTCGAAAGCGTAGGTAACGTTGTAAGACATCGAACTGTTCCGATCATTGTTAGGAAAAACTCTGGGCAGTATATAATGAGGTGGGTTCCAGCAATAAGCGGCGAATGTCTGGCACACGCTTACCAAAGCTTTCTGGCAGACCTGGCACAAAAGCGCGGCATTAACGTATGCTACTGGTGCGCAAGAAACGAGTTCATAAAGCATTTCGATCTCAACTTCTACAACCTTACGAAAAACAAAATCAGTTATAGTTTGGAAGAAAACAAGTTTATAACTTATCTTAACAAAGAGAACCTAACATTAGATGATGTAAGGGATATTGAAGAGCTCATTGTCAAATGTTGTGCTGTTGAGGACATCGGTGGCTTCCTAACGACGCAAGGGCCAACGAAGAGGACAGCTAGGTTCTACGTTTCCTACGCTATCCCGACATACGATACGGTTAAGGAAGGCATTGTAGCGCTAGACCACCAGTTCATGGTTAGACACGCGCCAGAGGCGGAACTTAGAAGGGGAGAATTTAAGCAAAACAAGCAAAACCAGATACCTGCAGCGCAAGCGCCCTATTACCCGCAAGTGGGTTCAGCGCTATATGCGTGGGTCTTCAACCTAGACTTGGGAGGGATAGGTGTCAGTAGCGTTGCTGGTCATGAAATTCTAACTGCTGATGAGATGAAGTGTAGAAGAGAGCTGTCTCTAGATGCCCTCGCGGAGATGCTCGACAGCAAACTATTTGGAGCAAAGCTAACAAGGTTTATGCCATTCATAGAATTCGAGGCAGTGCTCGCAGCCATATCTGGCGGGGTAAAGTTCGCCGTAAGCTCTCCGACATTAGCCCTTGAAGACTTCATTAAAGATACTGTTGAGAGGGCTGAAAAGGCCAAGCAGGACGTCAAAGAGGCTGAGATAAGCCTATTAGCTTGGTGTAGGGATACCACCGTAGAAGAAGAGATTAAAAAAGCCGCTCAAGGCAAAGCTAAAGTGCTAAAAACTAGTAGTATTCGCGACTTGTTTAGTGAAATCAAAAAACAAGTCGTTCGATAACGATGCAAACCATAAAGCTTCACGCAACAATAGTGACTATTAGAATTCACTGGGGTTATAGTGTAAGAACGTTCCCGGCATCAGCCACGCAGAAAAGCTTCACAATACCTCCTCCGACCACCATTGTAGGGGCGTTGGCCCAAGCTTATGCCCTGGTAAGCGGAGTAAACCGAGAGTACAGCAATATAGAGCAGCCCTTTACAACTTACACTGCGGAGTTTGTTGAACAATTCGGTATAAAGCACACTGCAATACATCTGCCTGAGGCAATTAATGAGCACAATTTACAAACAATAAGGTACTTCACCATGCCTGTACAAGCACCCGACTCAGATGTTCAGCGATTTTCAAACACATTAAGGATAGCTGAGATGTTTGGGCCTGTGCAAATAGGCTACGTGGCATGTCCGCAACAGGCCCTCACCCTCATTATCTTGAGCAGAAGACCCATACCAAAGGCGGCTGCTTGGTCCATCACAAGAATCGGCTCAAGGGAATCATTTGTTTACGTGCAGGCAGTACATCAAAGTGAGGCCCATCTGATGCAGGCGCCTGAAGGTGAGGTTATTCATTTTGTAAATACAAGCTTTTATGCTGAACTTGCGCAGCCTCAACCACCAGGAAATTGCCTTATTGAAAGAGCACCGTCGCCCATCACTAAGGAAGAATGGCTTCGATGGTACTCGTTTAAATTTCATCCTCCAGCTATAGAGAGGAACCTTGTGATACCTCTACCAGAGTTGTTCACAGCGGCAAAAGTTAAACGACCATGTCTTAAGACCGATGTTAAAGTGGATGGAAGGAACCTCACAATATTGACCCCTCTCATTGAGGAGGATTAAACTATAGGAACCAAACTTGAAGTAGCATTACCTCCTGTAACACTGCCTATATTTCACGATGCAATATGTACGGCCCTTAATATTGCAATCGCCGAAACAGGATCGGAATACATCAATAGCCTTTCGGTGGAATACGACCATCAAAAAGGTTTAAGTAAGGTCATTATTGAAGGAAATGTAAACGTCTTTCTTCAAAAATTTGATGAGCTTTTTGGAACGCCTAAACTTAAGCCATCCAGCCACATCGCTATAACTGATTGGTGTTATGTGGCGGAAAAGGACTCGATAAGTCTCTATATGGGCGGGAAAAAGTTTCCATGGTCAAAAATGAATATTGGAAGGAATATCCGAAACGTCATCAGAAGGCAGTGCTACCTTTTTGGTAAGGGCTGGAAATATATTTCGGTGAGGGATGAAGCAGCCGGGCAGAGGCCTGTTAAGGGCCACCTGAAACTGGGTTTTGACAATTCGATGGTAAGTTTACTCCATAAAGTGATAAGATTCTCCTCAATAGAAAGAACCGTAATGAAAGAGCGATACACATTAATGTTACTAGTAGGGGCACCTCCAAGAACGGTTGATGATGCATTTACAGTTTCTAAAGCTTTCTACAAGGTCGACAATAAGGAAAAAACGAAAATAAGTTTAAATGAAGACGTAATTAAATACATCCACCCGCATGAAGCTCTAGGCTTGTTGATGGAGGCCCCGGATCTCCTTTATCATAACTTCATACTAGGCCTCGTAAAAAGTTACGTTCAAGGGCAAATAGACATTAGTAGGCTCCCGCTAGTAAGCATCTACGTGTTCGCAGGCGGCCGATTTGACGAAAGTAAGAGCTTTCTTGTACACTTTACATGCTCTAACAACTATTTGCAAGGAGTATACTCGACGTTGAGGGGCGTTCATGGAGTAAAGCGGACGTCTGACATGATAAATCACATAAACAAGGCTATACAGTATTTAGGCGCAATAGTGCAGCGGGCTCAAGTCAAGGAGGAACTTACGGCTATAGAGGCCGCAATACCGCACATACGAGCTTTCATAAGCAATCTGTTAACTGGAACACCATATGCTGAATCCCTCTACATGGCGGTGCGCATCTTAAAAGAGCTTGAGAGACGAGACGAATCGTGCAAATTTTTGGCTGGTGAGCTGCTGAGGAGTGTTTGTGAGAAAGGCCCTGCCAGTTCTGGAGAAGTTGATTGAGGAGTATCCCATAACAATTGCCTTGCTGCCTACGGGCTACGGTAAGTCCAGATTCTTCCAATACCATACAAGACTAGTTGAGAAACTCGGAAAGGTGGTGCATATACTCCCACTAAGAGCTATCGTATCTGAGCTTGCAAGTGACTTGAATACCTGCTTTCATGATAGGGTAGGCTACCAAGCTGGACTGTGTATTGAGAGTGTTGATAAAACACCATTTCTATCAAGAATGTACACCGTGGTAACGTTTGACAGCTTTTTCATGAACTTTTATGGCATACCTGTATCAGAGCTATGGAGATCGGTGTGGCACAGTGACATGGCGTTCATGCTCTCAAGAATCTCTCACTCGATTCTGGACGAAGTGCACCTTGTAGCGACACCTGATGAAATAGACCGGGCCAATGAAGAGTTCATCAAAATAACCTCGGTCCTAAGAGATCTTGTAAGGTGGAACATGAAAGCCGGATTAAAGAGTGTAATACTAACAGCAACTTTTTACCCGTGGATATTCAAACATATTTTACCTAGAGAAGCCAATAATAAGGCTGCGCTCCTCCTTTACGCACCTAAGAACCATGAGTACACTCAGAGAATCAGAGAAATCTGTGGTCAAAACGTGGAGTTAAAGCTTGTGTGGAATGAAGGGGACGAATTCTTCCTAAGATTTAGAGATTACTCTTCTAAGATCCCTACACGACTACACTACGTATCCATGGATGAGTTTCTAAGCAAGCACCTAGAACATGGCAACCTGGGTAATAAAGTTGCCATAATGTTTAACAGCGTCAGGAGGTGCGTTGAAGCCTATAGGAATCATCGCGAGCGCTTCAGTGAGCATGGATACGATGTCACCATTCTACATGGACGGATGTCGCCATATGGGCGTGAGAAATCTCTCAAGACCTTGAAGCACTCTGAGAGGGCTGTTCTTTTCTCAACCCAAGTTGTTGAAGCTGGTGCTAACCTAGACTTTAATGACCTAATTACCGAAGCTGCGCCTCCGCATGCATTGATTCAACGGTTTGGAAGAGTGGCTAGACATGGCATTCAAGAAGGACAGAGTTACTCCGCACACATAGTGATAGGAAGAGAGGATCTTGTAGCGGGAGTAAGCGAGCTGTGTGAGGGTATTTACGATGTTGGGTTATCAATAGCCACCATGCAGTATCTAGAAGGGCAGACAATCTCAGCTGGAGAACTCTGCCGAGAAGTTCGCATTAACTGGAGGTTACCTCTAGAGGATAAAACGCTTGATTATCTAAAACTTTTGGCAGTTTCTGTGGAGCCTCAAGAACTAGCTACTGAGGCTACGAACATAGTGAGTTTCCTCGATCATCTTACAAGGTGGAGGGCAGCAGCGACCACAACGCTTAAGAAAACGCTTGAGGACTTGGACAAGCTGCTTCGAGGAAGCTTCATCAGGTCGTCAACCTTAATGTCCATATACCTTGGCCCCATAGTGAGCTTAATTGAAAACGGGGAGCAGCTCAACCAATTGGTGGCTAAATACACCGTCACGGTGGATGTGCATTACCTCTTAAAGCATGGAGATGAAGTGCTCGAGCTCGAGAACGATAAAGGTAAAAGAAGGGTTAAACTTACATTAATTATAGATGATAGCAGGATGGAAGTTCATGGAGGCCCCCTGCTGAGTGACCTTGTAAAATATCCACTTTCCAGCCTTCATGCTTCAATTACCAAGATAAGAAAAAAGCTCAAAGAGGATGAAGGTGAAATGCCACGGGTGCTTTTCCTAGGCCTTAAGGCATGTCCACATCTTGAGTTCAACGTTGATGAGGGATATATCCCATGATGATTTACGCTAGGTATGATGGTTGTAGGGAGCAAATGCTCCACGAGCACCTTAACGGAGCCGAGAAGAAGATAGAAAAGATTCTATCCTCACATCATATAAAGCACATAATACTTAGGCTTGCATCAGATGCTAACGTAAGCTTCGAAGACGTGACTCGAGCAGCGAAAACAGCAGCTTTATTTCACGACCTCGGGAAGGCGGTTCATCACTATCAGAGGCAGAAGATTGAGGTATGTGAGGGCAAGCGTAGGAGTATAGGCTTTAGCCTTCATGAAGTGGTCTCAGCAAACTTTTACGCATTTACATGCCTAAAGTATCGTGAGAACACGTGCCAGTTCCCATTTATACAGCCATGGCTCACCAGCTTGGTGATGCAAGCAATCATTTTACACCATCAAGGTCTAAGGCCAATCACCATGGAGATGCTTTACAGCAATAGACTTAGCAGAATCATAAACGAAGAACCCTCCAAATCAGCTCAAAACCTTCAGGCTGTAATCCAAAGGGTTGAGAAAGACAGTGCCAACTATGAGCCTGTAAAAACCTTGTTGAGCGTCGCGAGACAGGACGTCAGTCGCATGGCAACATTCATCAATCCAAACGCTGTACAGCAGCTCTATAACTTGAATGACCTCACTCAAATACAGCTGAGTAGAGTAATAACGGCCTGCTTAATGATAGCGGACTGCTGGGATGTTTACGAAACAATAGGTGGTAGAATGTCAAGCTACATGAGGAAAGCAGTTATTGAGTGCCTCGAAACGCTTGGTGTAAGATGTTTGGCTAAAGAAAGTTTAGGCTAATATCATCATTGTTACCCCATACCCTGCTGTTTTATTTCCTCCTATGTTTGAGTACTCTGCATATTTGGCCAGCATTACTGTCACCTTGTTCCATTCGCTTTCCATGTCCCTCATCTCGTAGGCACACCACCCTAAAAAGCCTACTGCTTTTCTATCACGCATAACAGTCAACTTCGTCCCAAGCCTGTATCCGCAAACTCCGACATTTTCTCCTAACCACTTTTTATAGGCTAAAAACTCCTCCTTACTAAATCGTCTACTATCGCTGAATTTATTCCAGAGGCGCATCAGCCCTGAGAAAACTCTTATCGCGTCTGGGAACATCCAGCGGTAACTGCTGCCCAAACACGGCAGATAGGTGGGTGTTTTAAAAACAAGCCTAAACCTCTTAGTCGCACTTGCTTCACGTTGCAGATCCTTATAGCTTTTGCCATTAATGCTTAAAGAGGCTACTCGAAAAACTGTGTCAAATATCATGACGCTGTTTTGCTGTTCAAAAAACCTTAGCACGTAGCCCGCCAAATCATCCCTCAAAAACCTAAAACCTACTCGACAAGGGTGGGCGGGATCCAAAACAAAACCATTCTCAACTCGCGAAACACTGCGGAAACGAAGAGGCGTAACGCTATAGGGTTTGGAAACATTCAGTTCATGTAAAACATCAGCTGCGCTCGGATCCACTTGCCTGACAATATGCAATAACAAACCCCTAGCCACATGCCCAGTAAAAAACGGCAAAACCACGCCCTTCTCACCGTACAACTCCAAACCGACCTCAACAGGCAATCCAATCACTCCCGCAATGGGGGGACACCACTCCCTAAAAACAAGTATGATGCATGAACACTAATTAAAACCTTTAAAGAGAGGCTTCTGCTGTTCACGCGGTATGCTTGGCGCCAACCCTCTTTTGCCCTTGATTATATCGTGTATGTAGCAGAGCAAAATAGCTTTGTGGACTTTAAACGTGCAAAAGTAGCGCAGAAAAATTATGGGGTTATGCGGGAGAAGTCCATGTGTAGCTACTATACCGAACTTCAACCATTCAGCATCACTGACGCTGATAGGAGACGCTTATGACAGTCGCTATTAAATCTTTGTCCAAAATCAATAAAGGATTGTGGAGGAGGTTTAAGAAGCTTGAAGCCCCCGTATTTTTTGGTCGAAGATTTTACGGAGCATTGAAAGAGGCAGGTATCCGTTTGCCAGTATTGTGTCGTGAAAGAATTTTTCGTTGAATTTGCTGCCCATCTTCTGTTTAACTTCTTCCTTAAGCTTCAAGATTAAGTGTTTTCCGAGAAGATAGGAAAGCGGATAGCCAGGGGTCTGTGTGTAACGGTTGACTTCTGCCGTCGCTGCTTCTCTGGACATTCCAGCCTCTTTCATGAGTACTTCAACGGCTTCCTCGAATGTCATTTCACCCCTTGAAAGCTTAACATCTACAATTATTCGTACGGCTCTCCAAATCATGTCGTTGACCTGCACAAGGCGGGTTTCCAAATCCGTTATGAAGCCTTTTTCCCACAGGAGCTCCTCGCAGTAATGGGCCCATCCCTCTACAGTTTCAGCTCCGTCGGCCAGAAGGCGGACAACGCTTCCACGGTTTGAAATAGCCCCTTGCAAAAAGTGCCCCGGAAACGCCTCATGGACTGCCGTGTTCCTTATTGAGGAATAGTTTAAATGCTTCCCTAGGTTCGCCGGATCTTTCGGCCTTGTAACTATGTATATCCCTATCTGTGGCTTGTCGTATTTTGCGGGCATTATCATGGCGGCGAAGGGTAAAAGCGGAGCCATAAAAGCTGGTGTTTCTTCAACGAGCAGAACGTCTTCCGGGTAGACGGTTGCAATCCCTTTTTCCTGGATGAAACGCCGCGCCTCCTCCATAACTTTTCTGGTGTATTCCAATGCTTCTTCAAAAGTTTTGGGCGCTTTACTTTCTATCATCTTTAAAACTTCGTCGACGGTTTTTCCGGGAGCTATTTGCCGCGCAAGTTTTTCCCTTTCAGCCTTCAACTCGTCAAGGTATTTTATGCCGAGCTGGAGAATTTCCTCTGAACTCATGCCAAGTTCGCGGAGCCGAAGCAGCTTCTCGAATTTTTCTCTGCCCAAAGCCCACTCCTCGCTTGCCTTGTTTAGCAAGCCGTTAAGCCATTCCAAGTGTGCCTTTAACTCTGGCTGAAGCCTTTCCACAGCTTTCTGGAGCCTTTCATAAACCTTGTCTGATACCTTTCCCTTAACAGCTTGCGATATGAAGGTGAACAAGCCCATCATGTTTTCGGCTTTTTCTATGGCAAGCTTTGTCCAAAGCTTAACTGGTTGCGATTTCTCAAATCTTGAGCGGAACTCTTCTAAGTATTTTGGCATCTTTTCCATTCGGGCAGCCATGGCGTCTACCCTCTTCTCTAATGGCGCGTAGTCCCTTGCGAACATTATGAAAATTAGGCTACCAAGCTCCTCTGAAACATCGGGGTTTAACTCGTGTATCCGCCATTCATAAAAGTCGAACTTCCATCGCTCGTAAGCTTTTTCCAGAACTTCCCAGTCTATCTGACGCTCAAAACTTAGCTTTTCGCGGTTCACTTTTTCATCAAGTTGTCTAAGCAGATTCTCTAGAAGCTGAAGGTTTTCCAGAAACCTCTCTGTGGATCCTTTTGGAAGCATGTAGTCATAGGGTTCGTGAAGCCCTAGATAGGTGGCGAAGTCGGGGTTTTTCTCAAAAAACCTGTTTAAGCCCTCGTTTACAATCCTTTCAAAAACTTCGTCAGCGCTCATTTCTCATCAACTCTCAAAAAGGTAGCACGGCAAACTATTAAGTTTTAGCCGCAACCGTACAGCACAAGCTCTTTAAGGATATGGGCAGCATTATATAGACACGAGGAACCCTTATGGCAATTGAAAAAACCCCTGGAAAAAACGAGGTTTTATTCGTCTGGTTTAATCGGTATGCCGGAGTAACCATAAAAACTCCCTCGAAAACCCTTGTTGTAGACCCCGTGGATGTTAAGGCTAAAAACTTTCAAAAGGTGGACGCAGTGCTCATAACCCATGAACACTACGACCATTTAGACCCGTCGCTTGTGGCGGAAATTCACAAACTTTTCCAGTGCATGGTCATAGCCGACCCAACTTCGGCGAAAAGGCTGCGAAACGCCCTTCCAACGGAGAAACTCCAAGAAGTTCAGCCAGGCATGGAGGTTAAAGTAGGCGACGTCTCCGTTAAAGCCGAGAAATGCAATCATCCGCCCGCATCCACACCAGTCTCCTACGTAATCACAAGCGAGGACGGTGTCAAAGTTTTCCATACGGCGGACAGTCTTCCATTCCCAGAGATGGCAGCTATAGGTGAAAAAGAAAAACTGGATGTGGCCTTCTGCACTGTTGGGATTGCCCCCGGCGCTTCGCCGGAAACGGGCTTTGAAATAGCGAGGCTCACAAAGCCTAAGGTGGCTGTTCCATATCACACGGGCTCCAGCGCCGACTTGAAAAGGTTTAGTGAACTTTTAAAGAGGGAGATGCCTAAAACCACTTGTATAATCCCTGAAATGGGCAAGATTTACCAAGTCTCCAAAAGGGTGTAGCGTGGATGCAGCGGGAAAACGTGAAAATTGAAGTCTGCAAAATTCTGAATAAAATTGGCGCGTTACAATTTGGAACCTTCAAGCTTACAAGCGGCAAGATAAGCCCCTACTACATAGACCTCCGAGTGGTTCCAAGCTTTCCAGACGCTTTTAAACGAATATGCGACATTTACACGAGTTTTGTGAGAGAAGAGATAGGCGTGGAAAACTTTGAGAGGGTTGCTGGAACACCTATGGCGGGCATGCCTTTCGCCACCTTAATCGCCTACAACATGAAGAAGCCTTTCATATACATTCGGAAAGGCGTCCGCCTCCACGGGAGACAAAGGAGAGTTGAAGGGGTTTTAGCGCCTGGCGACCGGGTTCTGCTTGTGGACGACCTCATCACGACGGGGCTATCCCTTAGACGAGCAGCAAAAGCCATAATCGCTGAAGGCGGAGTTGTAAATGATGCTGTTGTTCTCCTTGATAGAGAGGAGGGCGGTGAAGAAAAACTCCGAAAAAGCGGGATGAGGCTTCATTCAATCGTCAAGATAAGCGAGGCAGCCCACATGCTCTACGAGGCGGGAGCAATAAACGATGAGCAGTTAAAGACGATCTTGAAACAAGTTAAAAAGGGATAAAAAGGCGTTAAAGATAGACAACCTTTACTCGTAAAATATCAGCTCTTTCTCCTCCAAAATTTCGTGAAGCTTGTTGACGGCGTCGTAAACGTCTTGTTCTCTTTTCGCTCCAGTGCAGACAAGTTTGCCGCTGGCAAAGAGCAGTATAACCACCTTTGGATTATCCATGCGGTAAATCAACCCTGGAAACTGTTCAGGCTCATACATAGTTTTTCCAAGAGTGTAGGCCGCCTTCTCCAAGTCTATCATGCCGCCCAAACTAGCGGAAGCCACAATGTTCTGGATCTTCAGTTCAGGCTTACTAATGATTATGATACCACCCCTCTTCAACTCCTTGATAACCTTCATAACAGCCCTTTTAGCTTCCTTTTCAGATTTAGCCCCGGTGCAAACCATCTTACCAGAATTGAAGATCAAAGTCGCCGTTTTAGGCCTTTTAAGCCTAAACACCAGCCCCGGAAACTGTTCTGGACGATACTCGACGCCTGGATAGCCCTTAACAACAGCGTTTAAGTCCACCTTCTGATTTAGAGTTGCAGAGGCAACAACGTTTTCTATGCTTATTACAGCTTTAACCTTAGGCATGAAACACCACTACATATGAAGTCTTTAAATACCCTTTATAAAGCTTGGGTTTAAGGCCCTTCGAGTCAAACACTTGTTTTAGATGCTTCTACACCAGCGGTTACGATTCTTTTTCCAGCAGTTCGCTTCTTCCAAAAATCGTAAATTTTCTGGACGTGGAAGAGAATTAAGACGAGGATGAAAAACTGGTACCATGCGAAGGTGGGGACCCCCAAACGTGTCCCGCTGCCTAATTCACAGTCAATGCGGTAGGTTAGGAAACCCTGCGAAAGGACGGCATCATAAACATTCGGGAAGCTTTTATGATATTGCTGGTCGACGTACATTCCGCGGACAGTCGCGCTTGGCGGGGAAGCACCGGGCTGCCAAAAAGTGCAGGAACCCCATAAACTGAAAATTATTAGCCCAATGACTAACCCATTTAAGATTATGTAGAAGACGTGGTTTAGGCGAATCTTAAACGTTTTATTTTCATGGACTGATTTTTCCTCCGTGTTTTCGGCGGTTTTTTCTCCTTCGCGGGAGTTTGAAGGCAGCATTAAAATTATTATTAGAAGCACAAGGAAGACGAGGAATAAGAGGTACATGTTTCTTTCTGAGTGGAGGAATAACGGGAGATTCCCAATGTAAGGTATCCTCATTATAACCTTGCCCACGAGGTTTGTTGAGGGCCATGGAGGGTCATTCACGCCGCTGTTGTCCCCGCGGGTTGTTATATAATAGACGCCGGCTCTGTTTTCTATTTTAACTGCTCGGTGGACGATTAGCTCGTCATCTCTTTTGTAGACGAGAACATCGCCTGTCAAGCCGTTTGGGTCAGCGTTTATTTGGGCTGGATCTATTTTTTGGACTATGATTAGGTCGCCAATGTTTAGGGTTGGGAGCATGCTTCCAGAAGCCACTGCCAAGGCTGGGTAGGGTGTGCCCAACGTTGCTTGAGCGCCAAAATAAAGTCCTAAAACTATGAGGAAAAGTAGGGCTACAGTCACTACCGTTTGGAAGTATTCGTTTTTCCAGAGTCTTTTGATGGTTTCAGCGGCCAATTTCTCGCCTTCTAGGGGCTGGATTGTTCTTGTTGAATTCTTCTTCCAAGTTTTAAAATTTAACGCCCCAAGAATAAGGAAATAAAGGGGGAGACTGGTGAACGGGCTTGCGGGCTATATTTCTATGCCTTCAGCGCCGAGTTTAACTTTGCTTACTATGCCTTTAAACTTCTTTCCGCATTTTGGACATTCGTACATGCCGAAGACGGTCATGGTTATTCGCATTTTCTTGTCTGGGAAAGGCGCGATAAGCTCCCATGTCTTGTACGGATCTTTAACTTCTGCTCCGCATTCGGGGCAAGTGTTTTGCTTTGTCTTCGACATGGTTGAAGCCAGCTGTGGGAGTGGTTATTGGCTAAACCTTTTTCTTGCTTAATACTTCTCGGAAGGGTTTCTTGCATTTGGGGCAGTCAAAAAGCCCTATTTCCAGCTGCATTCTCTTTCCAGACTTGTCGGGACGCCCCGCCATGGTCCACTTCTTTTTAGGCGTTGCAACTTGGGTTCCGCATTTCGGACATTTAGCCATTAATTTTTCCTCCAAAGTCCTCGATAACCATGGTTTTCTCATGATGATAGATAAATAATTTTCCATTCTTTTAGGCCATTAAGGCGCTTTCAAACGGGATTATTCTTTCTGTTGCGTTCTTTTTTCGACGTGTTTAATGTAAGCCGCAAAAGGGATAACCAATAAAATAAGCGCACCCATGAGGGTGAAGTAGCCTTGATAGTCTGTTTTTGAAATGAAAACGTATGTTGGCGCAAGGTTGATTAGCCTCCCAATCATTAAGCCAACCTCCATTAGAACTAAGATGCTTGCGTAGTTTTCCCGGCTGAAGGAATCCCCGTAATGGGCGAACCATGAAATGGTGAAGGCGCCCGCCAAGCCGGACAAAGCGGATAAAAACACTATATGCTGGGGGGCCGTGGCATACTTTAACAGGAAAAACCATGTGGCGTGTAGCAACACACCAATGGCGGCGAATTCAGCGCGTCTCATTTTGATGTCTGAAAGCCAGTTCACCAAAAAAGTTATGGCAGAAACCACAAGGCTTGTTAGGGCCAAGACAAACCCCATCCTAGAAACTGTTTCAGAAACCCTACTAACAAACAATGGGTAGGCCAGCCAATAAGCCTCACACAGCCCAAAAATCATGAAAGTTGTGAGGAATATGGGAAGCTTTCTGCTTCGGGGGACTTTTAAGCCGATGGTCTCCCGTTCAAATTTCACCTGCATGAAAAAGGTTAAAGCAACAAAATGAAGCGCCACGGCCAAACCCAAAACCACGGGGAAACCAAAGTTTTCTATGATTAGACCTCCAGCCGCTGGACCGGCTATGCTGGCGACGGATGGAATTATTATGGAGAATAGGCTTACGGAACGCGCCCTAACATTAGATTCGCTGAGCCTAAACTGGAGAAGGTTGAAACTTGGCCAAAAAGTGGCTATGCTTAAACCGTAGGCGACGCCCAGCGTAACGGGGTTTTTAACAAAAATTAGAAGCGTGTAAAAAACCATGTTGAATAGGACGCCGAAACATATTACCCGCTCAAAATTCCTAACAAACTTCAACAAAGTGATGGGTAAAAGCCCTATAATCAAGAATGTGGCTAGCAAAAGCAAGGATATGTCGCCTACGCCGAGCCCAAGCTTCAAATAGTGGAGTGGAAGGAACATGCTTGTCAAATTGCTGGAAAAGAAGTAAATGCATGAAGCAACGCCCAAAGTTTTGAAATCATTTCCTTGCATGATGGACCCCTTTTATGCGTCAGATCAATCGAGAAGCTTGCTATACCATATGTAGGTTTGGCTCTTTTTGAATCCAAGGTTTTCCATGAAACGCATTCCCGCCAAGTTCGTGCCTTCCACATCCACTATGGCTATGCGGGCGCCTTTTTCTCTGAAACGTTTTTCGAGTTCTCGGTAAAGCCTTTTGCCCACGCCTTGGCGGCGCTTCATCTTTTTAACGCCTATCCATAGAAAGTAGCCGTAGGTCCACGGGCTGAAAGGCCGCTTTAAAATGGTGCCTAAGGCGAATCCTACAATCCTCTTCGTGTTTGTGTCCTCGGCTACAAGGCATAGTTCTGGATCTCCTTGGAAAAGCGATAACAGCTCGTTAATGTTCCACGTGCGGTAGGTGAACTGCAGCTGCTCGGACGTAAAAATCGTTTCGCTTAAGCGCCAAACCTCTGGCAAATCGTCAAGGGTCATCTGTCTAATTTCGATTTCAATCGGCCGCCCTTTTGCATGTTTACGCTTCAAGGCCGCTTTTCCAGCCCATTCTGCTCTTATGAGACTAGATTTTGCGCGTGTAAATCATATAAAACATTCTGAAAAACCTATAGGAGAGCTGTTCGTGTTGGCTGTTTTAGTTCCAAAAAATGTTTTTACCTTTAGGTGTTTAATTGTTGGCTGGGTGGAATCGTGCAGCTTTCGCCTTTAAGCAACGCCATAAAGCGGACGTGCAACGTGCTTAAAATTGGAGCTTCCATGCAAGTTTTAGACTATGAGCAACGCTTTTCTTCATTAAGGAACTTTTACGAAAGCCTCCTTTCAAGCCTTGTTAAAATGGGCTTCGACACGAAAGAAGCTTACCAAACCGCGATAAAGTTTTTTGGAACGCCTTCTGTGCGGTTTGCCGGCATAGATGGAACCATGTATTCGCGGCCGCTCTTCGACCTTGTGGTTTTCTTTGGAGGCGCCTACGCCTCAACGGGGACAATAACCTTCCACGAGGATAAGCCGCCCACGGTTGAGTATGATGAGCGAACAGCCAAACACGGCGCTGGCATTTCCAGCGTGGTGCCCATTTACATCAACGAAATCCCAGACGTGGACCAAACCTTTTTTGAGGTCTCCCAGCCAGAGGAGGTCAGCCTTGGAAAACCGCTTACCGAGGAATCCATCATCAACAATGCAACGGTTGCCAACTGGATTATGACCTTCGCCGAATACTATTTGGCTTACAAGCTAGCCTCAGACATCGAACAAAACGTTCGAATAATCATCTTGGACAGAAGCCTATCCATTGAAAGGGCAAGCCTCCTCTACGATACTTCGAAGCATGCCTTGTGGGAAGCGAAAAGCAACATTTTAGGCTATGAGGTTGAAGGAGAACCCATAGACGTCAATGAATTAACCATAGCGCGACACCTCGTCTGCAACCAACGTTTGAGTTTGCCCCCTCCAAGGGCAGACTATTTACGCTACGCCATAATAGACTTGCTTAAGCGGAAAGGAGCATTAACAAAGAAACAGATTCTTAAAGAGTTCGACATAAAAGACGAGAAAAGAGCCAAAAGGGTTGAACGAGCTCTAAACAACCTCGTGAAAAAGGAAGTTTTAGCAGAGAAAGGCGAACTTTACATCCTAAATCAAAAATATACGAGGACTTGGGAACGCATTAAAAAGTTGGTGACAAGCATAGGCGACAGGTTCTTTTTTGCAGAAAACCCCGAAGGCAGCAACCTAATGAAGATTGTTAAAGGCGGGGAGGAACATTGGCTCACAACCCTTGACATCGCTTTCTTGACGCTTTTCACTTTACACATGCTGATGGAGGAAAGCTGGAATAGGCGTATCCTCCTAATAGGCGTGACGAAGGATACAGCTGCTAGGGACTTCAAACGGCAACTTATTCCGATAATGTGCAGCAACGACTTGTTGAAAGTGAATGTTTCCCAAGAGTTGTTGGAGAAGCTGCCCAACACGGACCGCATGATCCTCCAGTCCGCAAGCATCCTAAACGTAGACAAGATAACGCCGCCGTGGAGCCTCATAGAGTATGATTCCGCCTTCAGAACTATGGTTTTGGATAAAAAGAAACGGAAGGGCTACGTTTCAGGCGCCATAAAGAATAAGATAGGCTTGGAAAAGGTTTTCCTTAAAACCTACGTGCAGTTGAGCCAAGCCAAAACAGACCCCATGCTCAGAAGCAACGTGCTCCTCGTAGATCGCCTCGTTCACCCCGAATACGATTATAGGCCTGAAACCACTGTGGAGTTTTGGAACGAGCTCAGCAACGGAGCAAAGGAACCCGTAGAAGTAATCCTCTTCGTGGACAAAGACGTGCCAAACCCGTTGCAAAACCTAGCCATGAACGTTCTCGTGGCTATGGCGCCCTCCAACATTCCAGAAGCCTTCGGGCACAACACACCCCTTTTCATTGCGGACAAAATCGCCAAGTGGAATTACAGCCAGTTCAAGCGGGTCGTGGACACCACCGCCGAGTGGATTCTCAATAACCATAAATTGAGAAAGTTCATATTTTATATGAGCACTTTTAGGGAGAGGCGGACAGCCATTGAAGCCGCGAGAAGAGAACAAATTTAACCGCATGTGCTTTACAGACTTCGACGGAAGATTTAGGGCTAGACTAGCCACGGTTGCGCCCCGTTTTTTCGGCGGAGCAGAAGAAACTAAACTGGCGGGAACTAGCGCCCGCTACACTTGCCGCATAAAAGTAGAATACCAAAAAGACTTGATGGGATTGTTAGAGGAAGGCATGCTTTTAGCCGTGAAAAACTTTAAGCAAGCGTTTCTAGGCGAGGAACGCTACACGCTTATGGAAATAAGCCGAGTCTGGCCTGAACACTTCGGGCTTAAAGGATTATCAGATCACGGCTATTACCCCATGCAGTTTGAAATCATCGAGCAGTCGGAGGCGGACTGGCTCACGGACGACCGTTCAACCATGATGATTCAGATAGACGCTGTGCCCATAAATTATGATTTGGTGATTGGCAAGAACTGCGACTACAAGTTTGTGAAGGGCTTCTCTTACCCGGTGGTGGGCAGCCCCGTCTACATTTTAAACAGTGAAATGATAAACCGCATGTATAACCAGAAAATAACCCAAAAGCTTGGCGTAGACCCGTCCAAAACCGTGGAAGACGCCAGGCTTGACCCAAGGCTTGGCGTCGTGAAAATGTTCCAAACAAGCAACAACGTTATCCCCATATACGTAGATTTCGAAAAGCTTGTACGCTACCATTTCGGCGTTTTCGCTTTTACAGGCGGAGGAAAAAGCAACCTCATGTCCAACATTTTGAGGCGAATCCTGCTCCACGCAAACGACATTAAAGTTGTGGTTTTCGACATAAGCTGCGAGTACGTGTTCCTATTGCTGGATCTGTTGGCAGACGAGAAGATCCCCTCAAAAGTCATTCTTGAGCATCGGATAGACTCCCTTGAACAGTTCTTCAACTCCGTCGTTAAACCAAGAGAGTATGAAACTGACGAGCGAATAAAGTTTGGGCTTAAACGCATAATGGAACAAGGCAAGCTTGGATTCTACACGAGACCTAAACAAAAAATTCCAACCTACGCCCAGTTTTTGGAGGAGCTAAACGACCAGAGAAAAGGCGCCGCCGACAGACCCCACTATTTAAATGCCATAGACCGAATCCACGACGCCATACTGGATTATATGGAAGCCCACGGGCTCGGCGAAAACCAAGAGGTAAGCGAAGACTTCATCAAATACATAGACAACGTTTGCAGATCCACCGTGGAAGAGTTTAAAGTTCACGACAAAAGCGGCCTCTACGGTTGGGCGACGACAAGAACAACAGTCCTCAACCAGATAAGGAAGCGCCAAGAAGAGATAAAGAAGGAGACGGGTGGGCTGACAGCTGAAAAAATCCGGGAGCTGCTGGAGGGCGAGACAAGGCTTGTATGCATCTCCATATCGGATCCCACAACGATAAAAGAGTTGGTCATAACATTAACCCAAGACTTGCTCATCCGAAGAAAACGCATGTTCCAAGTTAAGCCTTACATTCTCTTAGTCTTCGACGAAGCCCAAGAATTCATCCCAGAACTTTCAAGCGCGGCGGGCATAGATAAGAAATGCAGCAGACAGGTGGAGACTCTGCTGAGACAGGGCCGCAAGTATGGCTTGGGCGTCTGCATAGCCACTCAACGCATCGCTTACCTGAACACAAACGCCCTGCAACAGCTTCACACCTACTTTGTGGGAACATTGCCCCGCCCCTATGACCGCACCTTGATAAGCGACACCTTCATGATAGATAAAGGCATACTGGAAAAGACCCTTGAGTTCGCGCCGGGCGAGTGGCTGCTGTCCAGTTATATAGCCACAGGCATAGAAAACGTGCCTATATTCATAAAAGCGGACAACGCGGAGAACGAAATAGAAAAATTCCTTAAAAATGCTGTTTAGCCATTAAATTACGCCCGAGAAAGTTAGCATGCCAACCAATGTTAGACATGCTACAGCAACAACCACGGGCATTACCAGAAAGCCGTATTTGGAGAACTCTGAAAACGAGATTGCGTATCCGTGGTTTGAAAGGATTTTCGCCCACATCAACCCCGCAAGCGCCCCGGTCAGCATGAAGTTGGCGCCGAGATTGCTTCCAACGACAAGCGCCAGCATAGAGCCAACCTTAACGGTTTGTGGAGCTGAAAAGGTTGGAGCTTGAAGGGCTTTAACAAAAAAGATCGTCATTGGATGGTTGTTCATTAAACCAGCAGCAAGCGAAGATGCTAAACCCACGCTCAGCACTGCCGTCATGGGGTTTATGGAAACCTTTGAAAGCTGGAGGGCAAGCATGTCCGCCCATCCAGAGGAAGCCATACCTTCAACTATAACAAATAACCCTATAAGGAAAGGGGCTATTTTCCACGGCATCCTCCTCAAAACCGCTGGAATTCCTGAACGCGCCAGCAGCAAGTTATAGAGAAGCATTATGAACGCTGACGCAAAAGCAATAGTGCAGGGTTCAACACCTCCAATCCATGAGGAAGGCAGACTCAGAAGGAATATGGTGCCGCCGAGCACCGTTAAACCTAAGATGGCGCCTCTTTTATCTTTAAGGGCTTGTTGGGGGTTAACTTTTGGCGGTTGCATTTTGCTTGGCAGCTTTCGACTGAAAACCAGCCAAAGCATTAGGAGACATGTAAGGGTAGCCGAGACTGCTGGCAGAAGCATCCATCGGGCGAATTCAGCAAAGGAAAGCCCGTAAGCTTCCGCAATCACGATGTTGGTTGGGTTTCCAATGTAAAGGCCCATGCCTGAAATGTTGGCGGCGAAAAACTGGGCAAAAAGAAAGGGGATGGGCGAAACCTTCACGCTTCTACACATGTAAAGAATTATCGGAGTGATTGTAAGAATAACGACGTCATTGCTTGTAAATAGAGTTAAGAACGACGTCAGCAGAAAAAGGTATATGAAAAGCCTTTTGCAAGAGCAGCCGGCCAACCTAACAGTCTGCAACGCCACGTACTCGAACAATCCCGTTAAGTCTAGAGAGATGCAAATGTAAGCCAAAGACAATATCAGAACTATCACCGAGTAGGGTTTTATGGTTCCGCAGCCAATAACACCCTTCACAATAAAGTTGACGTCTATAACGGATGTCGCCCAAAGAACAGCCACACACAAAATTGGGGCTAAACCATAATCTAAGTGAATGAAAACACGCCCAAATGGAAGCTTAATCCGAGGGCTTTTGAAAGTTAGGAGGATTGTTGCTCCAAAGGCAAGCAAACTAACAATAGAGGGGTAGGTCAACGAGCCAACGCCTCCCACACGTTAAGGCCTTGTTTGACAGTAGACAGCCACATGTATTTCCAACGGCGTATTAAGAGGTTGAATAAAAACTTGACGCCGGAGAATCAGAATTTAAAGGGCTGAAATCGCCCAGAAATGGGGTTAAGCAAATTTAGCAATAAAAACAAAGGGGGGCTGAAGCTCTAAGGTTGGGTGATGCCGCATTTTTTGAGGAGTCTCTGCCACCTCAAGTCTGTTATTCGCTGAACTTCGTCTATAAACTTCTCGTATTTGGGTGTAAACAAATGCCGGAAGCGCCCCTGCACTGCCAAGTATTCTTTTACTGGCTTTTTCTTTTGAGGCGCCATGGCTATGGCTTTGCTGGGTGCTGAAAGCTGATACTCGCCGTTTACACATTCCCACAACGGGAAGACACACGTCTCCACGGCTAAGCGGGAAAGTTCTATAGACTTCGCTTGATCGCTTCTCCAACCGCGGGGACACGGCGCAAAAACATGTAGAAAGGCAGGGCCCTCCACCTCCAAGCCTTTGCGCACTTTTGCTATTAAGTCTCGCCAATAATACGGCGATGCCGTGGCCACATATGGAATTTCATGTGCCACCATAATGTCGGCTATGGGCTTTTTGGGTTCAAGCTTGCCCGGTAGGACTTCGCCCGCCGGCGACGTGGTTGTAGAGGCGCCTATGGGTGTGCCTCCGCTCCGCTGTATACCCGTGTTCATGTACGCCTCGTTGTCGTAAAGCACGAACAGAAAATCGTGGCCTCTTTCAACGGCGCCGGACAGGGCTTGGATGCCTATGTCGTAGGTGCCTCCGTCCCCAGCTATGGCTATAACGTCCACGTGTTCATCTTTTACTCTACCCTTCTTCCGCATCACTTTTATGGCGGTTTCTATGCCCGAAGCGTTGGCGGCAGCGTTTTCGAAGGCTGTGTGAAGCCATGGCACAGCCCAAGACGTGTAGGGGTAAATGGTTGAAACCACTTCCATGCAGCCCGTAGCCATAGTCACAATAGTAGGGCCTCTAACAGCCTTCAAAACAAGCCTCATAACCGTTGCTGGAGCGCATCCCGCACAAGCCCTATGCCCAGACATGAACAAGTCTGGTTTTTCAGCTATGTCCTTAGCCGTGAACTTCCACTCTTCGCTTTGCATTTTGTCACCGACCTCCTACTCCCTTAAACCAATATACCTTATCGGGGGTTCAGTGCGTCCTCTCTGGGCAATCTCTTGAAGGTCCTTGTAAACGGCGCGGATCTGCATTGGACTTGTGTCTCTCCCGCCAAGCCCATAGATATAATTGACAACGAATGGGCGTTTGTCGGAATCGTAAAGCGCGTGGCGAACCTCATGGAAGACGGCTCCGCCATGTCCCCCGAAACTCATGCTTTTGTCCATGACGGCTACGGCTTTCACGTTCTCCAAGGCCTTTCGAATGTTTTCCACCGGCAATGGTCTGAAAGTGCGAATCCTCAAAAGTCCAGCCTTGACTCCTTCAGCGCGCAGTTCGTCAACAACCGTCTTAACAGTGCCAGCTGTTGAGCCCAGACAAACCGTGGCGATTTCAGCGTCCTCAAGATAGTAGGGGTCCAGCAGCCCGTCGCCGTAGCTTCTCCCGCTTATTTCGGCGTACTCGTCATGCACTTGTCTAATGACTTCAAGCGCTTTTTTCATGGCTTCCTCTTGTTGGCGTTTAAACTCGAAATAGTAGTTTGGAAAGGCTAAAGGTCCAAGGGTCATGGGGTTGTGGGGGTCAAGCCTTAAAGGCGCAAACTTCCCCTCGTGGGTTAAAACTTTTGGAAACTGGCGGGTTCCAACAAACTTTTTGACGACGTTGTCTGGCAACGCGTTCACGTTTTCCACGGAGTGGCTTAGCTGGAAACCGTCGAGGCAAACCATAGCTGGCAACAAGACCTCTGGGTGCTCCGCTATCCGAAAAGCTTGAATAACTGAGTCGTAAACCTCCTGCGCGTTTTCAGCGTAAATTTGTATCCAGCCGCTGTCCCTCTGCGCCATGGTGTCAGACTGGTCACCGTGGATGTTTATGGGCGCAGATAAAGCACGATTTGCAATAGCCATAACCACCGGCGCACGGCACCCAGAAGTCACGAAAAGCATTTCATGCATTAAGGCTAAACCGGCAGAAGCCGAAGCCGTAAAAGTTCTTGCACCAGTCAGCGAAGCAGCCAAACAAGCGGTTAAAGCGCTGTGTTCAGATTCTGTGCAGACAAAAGCCGTTTCAACTTCGCCGTTAGCCACATATTCACTGAACCTTTCAACAATAATTGTCTGGGGCGTTATGGGGTAAGCAGCCACCACATCCACGTCGCACTGTTTAACTGCATAAGCAACAGCCTCGTCTCCATTTAAAGCCAAAACCTTCTGTTCGACAAAACTTTTCATAAACGCCGTTCACCCCTCTATTCAAGTTTCATTTCTATCGCCTTAACGGGGCATTCGTTGGCGCAAATTCCACAACCCTTACAATAATTGTAGTCAAATTCTATGTCGCCCTTCTCAGCCCTCCAACGTATGGCGCCATCTGGACAGAAAATGACGCATAAAAGACAGCGGGTGCACTTCTCCAAGTCCCTAACGGGCTTGTAGGTTTTCCAGTCGCCAGTTAAAAATTCGGTGCTAGGCTTCCAGCACACCGCAGCTATGGAAATTTCCTTCCAGCCCTTCTCCTTTTCTCCAAAAGTCAAGCAGAACGCGCCTCCTTGTAGGCTTCTTCTATAACTGCAAAATTTTTCTCAGCTATGCCGCTTCTGAAACGTTCCTTAATGGTTTTCTTTATGCTTTCCAAGCTGACTATGCCTGTTGCCCGCGCAACGGCTCCAAGCATAGCCGTACTTGTTATGGGCGAGCCTAAAATCTTTATGGCTATTTCAGTAGCTGGAACCGCCCAAAACTCCACGCCATCTACGTTCAAAGCCCGTTTGAGATCGCTTGGGCTGTCTTTCGAGTTTACTATGAGCTTCCCGTTTTTGCTTATCCCCTCTGTTACAGGCACAGCTTTCAGTAAAGTGGGGTCCAAAACCACAACGACGTCTGGATTGTAAACTGCACAATGCAGCCTAATGGGCTCTGTACTTATTCTCGTAAAAGCCGAAACAGGTGCCCCCATTCTTTCAGGGCCAAACTCTGGAAAAGACTGAATGTATTTCCCCTCGTAAACAGCGGCTCTTGCAAGAAGCTCGCTGGCTGTCCACGCCCCCTGTCCACCTCTGCCATGCCACCTAATTTCAACGATTTTTTTCAAAACTACTCCTCGCAGACTTCACAAATTAGTGAACACTAAAATATACAGTTTTCTGAACGAAACATGAAAACGCAAGTCTAAAGGCTTGGGGGCTCTGATATCAGGTCTTTTAAAACCTCTTTAACGGGTGCTTCCAGAAGCCCCCTCACACGGTTTAAGAGTTCAACACCGCTGTTCGTCGTTGAATAATACTTTATACGACGTCTCCCCCTCTCCACCCACTTCCCCTCTATCAAGCCGTTTTCCTCAAGCTCATAAAGCAGTGGGTAGACAATCCCTGAGTGAAAACTCCATCCCGTTAACCTCTTCAACTCCTTTGAGAGGGAGTACCCGGACATGGAGGTTCTGCTTAAAAGCCAGAGAATTAGGACTCTGCTGAAACCTCTGACGGTGGCTTTGATAAGGGCCTTCTCCAACTCAGCCATACATAAACCTTCCACTTTCGGCATTTTAACACACAACGCGGATATAAGGGCTTTCACGTTGCGAAAGTTTGATATACCGCAATTTGAACCATTTCACTGAAAACCCATGGTTAAAATCGGTGAAAGCTTCCTTCGCAGTCTTGAAAAACCCGTAATCCTCTGGCTTCTATCCCGCAAACCGAGGCATGGATACGAGTTAATAGCCGAATTCAGACGGTTAACTGGACGGCGGCTAAAACCAAGCATAGTTTACCCCTTTTTACATAGACTTGAAAGGGAGGGCTTCGCGAGCAGCCAATGGCTGGTCAAAGGCAAGCGCAAAGTTAAACATTACACTCTAACAAGAAATGGGGAGGAGCTCCTCGGAAAAGTGCGGGAAACCTTCACAAAACCAGTCAAGGAATTCTTCATAGAAATAATCGGCGAAAAAAAACAAACCTAAAACACACGCCTACTCATACCACTTGAGAACAGCCTTAACAGCCTTTTCAGAATAACCCATCTCTTTCAACATTCTACGAAGCCGCCGCCTATCCAAACCAAAACCCCACCAAATAAAGATGCTCACATCATTTCATAAATCCATATTACAAACATGGATATGTCCTAAATTAAGCATAACATCCAAACATTGAGGGAACCGCCCGGCGCTCAAGCATTCAAGCGTTTTCGGCAGAATTGACAAGGCAATATCAGTCCGGGCGGACGTCCTTCCCAAAAAGGAGGCTAAAGATTGGCAGATAAGGCTACCGAACGCCCCCAATGCGGTTCGATAAGCCTTTTCAGGGACGGGCTCCGCTATTTGACGGACGGAACAGGCGTCCAGCGTTGGCTATGTAGAGACTGCGGCTACCGCTTCACAGACCCAACCTGCAAAAGGCCCACTCAATGGAAGAATCCTCCATTCAGCTTAAATCCCGAAAACAGCTTAGACTATAAATGCCAAGGGAACAATGAGCCTTGTGGGCGAGATTCCACCGCCCTTGGCAGGGCGGTGCAAACCTTGGCCACAGTGGAAAAAGAAA
>JANXEP010000004.1 GCA_025057795.1 Candidatus Bathyarchaeota archaeon
CTGCGCCCTATTGATGAAGTCTCTTACGAACTCGGCGCACGTATAGCCAGCAGAGGGTTCGCGTTCGTTTAAGTCATCATCCCTAAGAAAAGCTTCTAATTCGGCTAGGGAATTAAACCGCTTTCCCCTCTCCGGCATTAACCTGCACACCAAAAAACCATAGTTAGCGATAAGGAGCCATACAAACCCCGCTGTGATGAGGAGTAAGCATATTAGAACTATTTTGGAACGGCGCATCAATGATATGTTATTTTAAACTTCTAAGTAAATCTTGCGTTTATCCTTATCTTGTTGAATTCATTAATGGGTTGGGGAACGCTGCGCTCACGCATAATAACCTTTTATATTAAAGAGGATGCTCTATTAGGGGCATCTGACAGAAGGATTTCGGGATGTGCGCTGCGAAGCTTGTTGTGGGTTTGACGGGCATGCCTGGAGCGGGAAAATCCGTGGTGGTTAATGTTGCAAGGGGAAGGAATTATGGTGTTGTCGTCATGGGCGATGAGGTTCGCGAGGAAGCCCGCAGGAGGGGGTTGGAGCCAACTCCAGAGAACATAGGCCACATCATGCTTGAGCTTAGAAGGCTTGAGGGGGAAGCCTCCATAGCGAAGAGGTGCATTCCAAAAATCCTAGGCGAAGGCAAAGAGAAAATTATTGTTGATGGGGTTAGAAGTCTAGCTGAGGTTGAGGAGTTTAGGAAAAATTTTAAATGCTTTGTCTTGGTTGCGGTGCATTCTTCTCCTGAAACAAGGTTTAAGAGGCTTTTTCATCGCCGTCGAAGCGACGACCCAGAAGACTGGGAGATTTTCCGAGAAAGAGATTTGCGGGAGCTAAGCGTTGGCTTGGGTTGCGCAATAGCCATGGCCGAATACATGATAGTTAATGAGGGCGATTTAGAGGCGGCGAAAAGGGAGGCTGAACGGGTTTTGGAGAGGGTTGAGAAGAAATGGATGAGGTAGAAGTTCATGTTGAGGTTGAGATAAACCCCACAGAGTCTGAGGAAAAAGTGAAAAGGGCTGTGGAAAACATTTTTGGCAGCTTGCCAGCACAACTAAAGCCCTTGGCAGATAGAAAGCTTCTGGTGATAGACGCGAAGGGGATTGAGTCTTTGACGAAAATTTATAATTTGTTACGCAGGGAACGTATCCGCGACGCGGCTAGAGGGGCTCTCTTTGAAGGAGTCAGTGGCAACACTATAACCTTCTTTTTGAACAAGCAAGTTGCCTTTGCCGGGCACGTTTCGTTTTCTAAAGCCGTGGCAGAGTCGCCCCTAGGCCCGATAAGGGTTCAGATAAAATGCGATGATCCTAGGCAGCTTATCGACTGGCTTGCCCCGAAAACCGCATGAACCCCTAACTTTTAGATTTTGTGGGTTTAGGCTTGTCGGATTTATCCACTAAGGCGTCAATAACTGCAAAGGGCGCTGTTCTGCTGGGCAAGCATGTTTCCTGCGACGCTTTCGAAGCATCAATGCCTTTGAGGGTTGTAACCCACGCCCATGCGGATCACATGATGGGTTTAAAGCAAAGCTTGGCGGCATGCAAGAAGGTTTTGATGACATGCGCCACAAAGAATTTGATTGATGTTATGATGGGGCCGCTTTTTCTTATGGGCGGGCATGTGGAACCCCTTGAGTACGGCAAGGCGATGCGTTATGCTGATGAAACTATAACCCTTTTACCAGCAAACCACATCCTCGGCGCGGCGCAGGTTCTTGTGGAAGATGCCGAAGGCGTAAGGGTTGCGTACACTGGAGATTTTAGAGTTGAGAATACACCAGTTTTGGATGTTGACGTGCTTGTTATTGAAGCTACCTATGGGAGTCCAGCGTGTAGACGCCCCTTCGAGGATGTTGAAGGCTTGCTTGTCTCCATTGCCCAAGAAGGGCTTAAAAACGGGTCTGTCTATGTTTTCGGCTATCATGGAAAACTTCAAGAGGTTATGCAAATCCTCCGCGGTGCAGGCGTGACTGTGCCCTTTATTGTTCCCCAAAAGGTTTTTCAAGTTTCAAAGGTTTGTGAAAAGCATGGTATGCGTTTTGGGCGCCTAATTAGGCTTGAGGAAAAGGAAGCTGAGGAACTGCTTGAGAAAAACGGTTCCTGCGTGGTTTTTTACCATATGGGTTCGAGAGGTAAGGTTGGCGGCGGAGGGCTGCGCATATATCTTAGCGGTTGGGAGTTTAATTCTCCATGCCGCCGAATAGGAGAAAACGAGTATGTTATAGCTTTCAGCGACCACTCCGATTTTGACGGACTTATGGAGTATGTCGGGCTTTCCAAACCGAAGCTTGTGATCACGGACAATTTCCGCGTTGGCTATGCTGAAGCGTTAGCGAAGGAGATTAAAAAACGCTTCAATATTCCCGCCTTGCCGCTTCCCAAAGATAAATAAATTTTGTGCTTTTCAGGTTTGGGCTGTTTTGCGTTTCAGGGTTTCCATGTAAGTGGCTAGGCCTTCAATATCCTTTACTTCTCTCCAGACAAGTTGTAGGAGTTGACTCCAATATTCAATGTTGGGGCGGGGGCCTGTCTTCTCGAGGCGCTGCTTTAGGCGGCGGGTTAGCTCCCTCCCCCTCCTGTCAAAGTCTAGGAGGAGGATGACCTCGCTTGCTCCGCACTCTTCTGCCTCTATGATTACGTCTAGGAGGCTTTTTCCGCCCGTTTTTGCCGCTATTATTCGACCTGTTACGCCCAAAGCCTTTAAGGCTTCCACGTCCTTTCTGCCCTCAACAATTATCGGGGTTCCCTTCGCCGATTCTTCGGCTAGATATTCCAAAATAAGCTGTATTTTCTCTTCTTTCTCTTTAAACTTGGCCAACAAGGCTTTTACCTTGTTATTTGAGCTTTTTCCACGATTTCAAGGCTTTTTCTTGCTTCGCTGTCGCTTTCAAAGTATCGCCTTACGGGCTCAAGGATTTTCGCGACAGCCCTTGCCACAGCGTTTTTTAAGTCTTGGGGATGAAGTTGGCCGTTTCTGTAAGCTTTTTCAAGCTCCTCGTAGCTTTCGAAGGTTATGGTTCCCCCATATTTTGATGGACGCTCCACGGTGAAAGCCTTTTCTTCGTGGAAAATTATGTATTTGACTATTTCGAGCACAGGGTTCATTTCCGTCTGTCTTTCTGGGCACCACGCCCTTTTGAGCTTGGCTTTTATCTGTTCTTCATTGTCGTGGATGAATATGGCTGTCCAAGGCTTTGACTTGCTCATTTTGCTTGCAATCACCTGCTCCAACTTATCCCTTGTTTCAAGTTTTACGGGCTCTGTCAGCCCCATTAACAGGTGGTGGTGGACTGCCACGGGTTTTTTCCAGCCCATTTTTGGGAAAATTTCTCTGGCTAGGACGTGGGCTTTTCTTTGGTCCATGCCGCCGTGGGGTATATCTGCCCCAATGGTTTTTATGTCTACGGCTTGCATGGGCGGATAGAAGTACTGGGATAGGTCAAGCCTTTCTTTTTCGCTTCTGCCCATTATTGTGAGGCAGCGCAGGGTTCTGCTCAGGGTCATGTGCTTGGCGAACCTTAAGAGGTTGCGCCAATACTCGTCGTTGTTGCGGTAGAGTTCTGAGCCTACGACGATTTTTGCGCCGGGGCAGAAGAACTGGAAAGCTTTTTCATAATATTTTGTTGCCATTAGGATTTTGTCCCAGTCTCCGCCGAACTTGTTGTTTATGTAGCTGTGCCAATCCGCCAAATAGACTTGACACCTTACGCCAGCCTTCAATAAATCGTTTATTTTGAAACCCGCCACGACGAGGTTTCCAAGATGAAGAAGGCCTGAAATCTCGAAGCCTATGTAGTGGCCTGGATGCTCGTTGGTTTCCAGAAGCTCCCGTAACTCGCTCTCAACCAGTATTTCTTCTGTGGGCGGCCTCTTGATCAGCTCAATTTTTGTTTCTACGTCCAATTCTGGTCAAGCCTTCTACATTGTATGCAAAGGTGAAACTTAAAAATTGTTTCGCGGGCGCCCAACTGTTCCCCACGATACCTATCACTTAACTTCACCGCGGAGCCATGCGCTCCCCTCGGTTAAGCTCTCTCCAGCGTGGGGTTTGCGCCCGCGCCCACCGTGTCCCATGCCTGGGTAAACCCGCCTTCACGGCAACAAGCCTCCAGAGGGTGCTTGCCGCTCTGTTGGGTCCGTCAGCATGGATTTGCCGGTGGGATTAAAAGGCTCGCAGAGGGCTGGCTCATAGCCAAAATAGTCCTAAGGCTTTTGTGAAATTAAATGTTGCTGTCCAGCAAAAGGCATATTTGGGGCTTTTTCAGCCACAAATACAGTACCCCGGTTTCTGGCGGTTAAGCCTTCCGCATTTTCTTTTGATCGATGACTGCCCTAAAATTGTAATGCCGATCATTTAGATTTTTCCCACGCTTCTTTTCCGCCGTCTACTATTTTAAAAATCGGGTTTGGCTCTATGTTGCTGACGGTCAAATCTTTTAGCTCTTCAAACTTTTTCCTGTTCCTTTTCTCAAGCTTTTTAAGAAAGTGGAAAAATTCAAATTCCAACTGTCCCTTCGTGACTGTTATCTCTTCTTTTAAGGTTATGGGTTCTATTTTGGATATGCTGAATTTGTAACCCCTTCTTTTTGCCTCAAGGTAGACCTGGTATAAATAAGCGTTTATCATGATGCTTGGCTTTTTATGCATTTTAAACCTTACTAGTTGAGGGTGGTTTGCGTAGCCTCTAACGTGACCATCTAAAATATTTTTTGCTAGAAGGCCTTCTCTCCAAAGGGCAACTAAACCTTTGGCATCAAGGTATTTGGGGTGAATCGACCACAACCTCATGGGAAGTAACCCCGCTGTATAACGTGACGGGATTGTTTTGTTCTATGCTTAAGAAGTATATTTTGTCGCTGCATCCGGCTACTTAGATTTAAAGTCCATATTTCTAGTTAATAAATGCTTTACGTCACAGTGAAAATTAGTCTGTTGTGGTCCATATGGCTGGGTCAACGTTAAGAAAGGACTTGGGGAAGTTTCTTTATTGTTCAGGATTTCTCGAGGAAAAATTTCAAAGGCCTATGAACACATCGCTAAATTGGTGGATGACGAGCTTATCAGCTGCCTTCTAGGTTTTATCGCCCGCGACTCCTCCAAACATGCTGAATGTTTTAATCTTATTGGCAAATGGTTGTCAGGCAACATTGGAGCTGATTTTGAGATATGCGAGCAAGTCTGGGGTGAAACTTGGAAAACCATCGTTGTTGATGCTGAAAATTTTCTAAGTAAACGTGAAATGCGCAGCGGGGACCTAGTTCTCCTGATAAGTGGGTTAATGAAGATTGAAAGCTTTGTCGCCGAGGAATATTTGACAATGCTGCATGTAAAATTAGTCGAGTTGATGGCAGAAGGGAGGAAAACAGATCTAGGACATTTTAAAAAAGTTCTTGAATGGATCGCTGAAGATGAAAAGAGACACCAAGAAATCCTTAATATAATCAAGGGCCTATTGGTGGAAAAGAGAAAGTAAATTAGTCCACCATACACAATTCCTTAACTTCATCGCCCACATTCTCATCTGATTAAGATTTTGATCACTTGTGATTTTTGGTGATGAGCCCTTCTAAGTATATTTCGAGGGGTGCCGCATAGGTTTTTAAATGTAGGGGGCTATTCTGGACTTCGAGATAGGAACCCTTGGTATTCCTGGTTTACTTTTCCATATTTTTCTTTAACGATTTTGCCGACTTTATGCCACTCTTGGGCTATTTTTGGCCATAGCTCGCTGGTCATTAACTGCTTTTTTACGTACTCTTTTAATGGTTTTTCCCGTTTAATCGTTCTCTGCCGCCAGTCGAAGCTTATGAGCCCTGCGCGTTTCAAGTATTGAATTGCGTGGCCGATTTTATGGTAATCGGGTGGATATTTTCCGCTTCTTTCCAAATCTTCTAGTAGGGAGTCAGCTGTTATTTCGTCTTCTGGTCGTAGACAAATAACGGCTATAACGTTTTGAATGAGCCTTGTGGTCTTGGTGAGGTATATCCCAATCTTTTTGGGCGGGATGAGGGTTTGTTCTAGTCGGTAGCCATATCTTCTGTAAAACCATTTTTTAATGATTTCAGCCAACGTCACATAAGCGGCGAGAATTGTAGCCAAAGCCACGAAGAAAGCTGCTGGAGGCCTTGCGAACTTGAAAATTTCCCCCAACGGCGTGTAGGGAAGCATCAACGCAGATATTATTATTGCTATGCTGCTGAGCAACAAAAGTTTGCTCGGCTTGCTTTTCCAAAAAGGCGACCTCTTTGTTCTAATGGCAAAGATTACGAGAGTCTGCGAAGTTAGGGACTCAATAAACCAAGCAGTCTGGAACAGCGGCTCAGACGCATTAAAGATGAAAAGCATCACAAAGAATGTTAGAAAGTCGAAGAGGGAGCTGACGGGCCCAAGGCACACCATGAACCGTCTAACGAAGTGTATGTCCCACCTTTTTGGCTTCTTTAGATATTCCTTGTCAACTTCATCCGTAGGTATTGTTGACTGGGAAAAGTCATAAAGCATGTTGTTAAGCAGTATCTGTATAGGCAGCATCGGCAGGAAAGGCAGAAACAATGATGCTCCAGCAACGCTGAACATGTTTCCAAAGTTTGAGCTTACACCCATCATGATATACTTCATGGTGTTGCCGAAGGTTTTCCTACCCTCTAAAACCCCGTCATGAAGCACAGTCAAATCGTTCTGCAAAAGAATTATGTCCGCGGATTCTTTCGCCACGTCAACAGCGTTTTCAACGGATATGCCAACATCCGCCGTTTTCATGGAAGGTGCATCATTTATTCCATCCCCCAAGAATCCAACAACATGCCCATTGTTTTTTAAAGCGTTTATTATCCTGTCTTTTTGGGCTGGTGTAACTCTGCAGAAAACATTAGCTTCCTCGACAACTCTTACGAGGGCATCCTCCTGCATTTGGGCAATTTCGCTTCCAGTGACAACCCCTTTTATATCAAAGCCCAGATGCTCGCAAACCTTTCTAGTCACCAGTTCATTGTCGCCTGTGAGAATTTTCAACTCTATGCTTGCATTTTTTAGAAGCTGCAGGGCTTCTCTGGCTGTTTCTTTCGGCGGGTCGAGGAAAGCTACGAAGCCCAAAAACACCATTTCGGTTTCGTCGCCTGCCGTATAAATGGGCTTGTCTTCTCTTAAACGCTTGTAGGCTACGGCTAGAACCCTATAGCCCTCAGCGCTGAGCTCAACATACTTTTGCCCAATTTTTCTGTGAACTTCATCCGTTATGTCAGCTACAACCCCGTCAGCTTCGTAAAAAGCGCAGACTTTAGCAACCTCTTCAGGAGCGCCCTTGGTGATCATGAACCGTTGATTTTGATATTCAACAACTATGGAGAGGCGTTTACGGACAAAATCGAAGGGCACCTCATCAACTTTCCTATAATCCTTAACATCCACATCTCTAAATCTTAGAATGGCCTCGTCTAAGGGGCTTTTAAGCCCAGTCTGAAAATAGCTGTTGAGGTAGGAGTAAAGCAGAACCTTGTCGCTTTCGCTGCCGCTAAGGTCCACATGGAGGACAAGTTTTATCCGGTTTTCCGTCAATGTTCCAGTTTTGTCCGTGCATAAAACGTCCATGCTTCCAAAATTTTGTATAGCTGCCAAGCGTTTCACAATCACGCCCTTCTTAGCCATCGCCACTGCCCCTTTAGAGAGGTTCACTGAGATTATCATTGGCAGAAGCTCCGGCGTTAAGCCCACAGCCAAAGCCACAGCAAAAAGGAGCGAATCAAGCACGCTTCGCATGTAAAGGGCGTTAATGAAAAACACAAATATGACCAGCAGAAAAGTCACTTGCATTATCATGTAGCCAAAGCTTCGAATACCCCTCTGGAACTCTGTCTCCGGCTCCCTTTCAACAAGGCTCCTTGCAATTTTCCCATACTCTGTTAGGCTACCGGTTTTCACCACAACAGCTGTCGCCGTCCCGCTTACAACAGAAGTGCCCATAAAAAGATAGTTGCTCCACTCTGTTATCGAAGGGTCAAAAGATTTCAGCGGCAAACTGGTCTTCTCCACGGGAAAAGATTCGCCAGTCAACGCAGACTGATTTATGAACAGGTCTTTTGCACTTATAACCCGGGCGTCCGCTGGCACAATATCGCCTGCTGAAAGAAATATAACGTCTCCGGGAACTATCTCCTCAAGCCTGACCTCCCTTTTAACTCCATCCCTCAAAACGGTGGCTGTTGTCGCCACTCTATGCTTCAGCATTTCAGCGGCCTTTTCAGCTTTAGATTCTTGATAAAAGTCTAAGACTACACTAAACATCACTATAACAAATATAATAGCTGTGTTTGTAACCTCTCCAAAAAAGCCGGAAATCAGCCCAGCGATAAGGAGAATTATTATCAACGGGCTTTTGAAATGGGAAAGGAAATCAATGATGACTGCTCTCTTCTTTCTCCTAACAAGCTCGTTATAGCCGAAAACTTCAATACGTCTCTTCACTTCCTCAGAGGAAAGCCCATCCATGGAAGACTTTAAACGCGAAAGAAGCTCCTCAAAAGGCAAAGTTAAAACTTCGTCAGCGCTCGGCAGAGCCCAGCCTAAACCCTTGCCGACACCTGACCTTTCTAAATCCTGGCTCACCATCACTTACCCCGTCCATTCTCGGCGAACAACCCCTAGGCTGGGCTTCTCCACTCTAACAGATATGTCCCATCATAAAACTCTTTTTTACAAACCTGCAAGCTTAATCCGCAACAGTTTCAGTTAGAAACGTTGACGGGAGGATTTCGTGAACGCGTTTGATTAAAATCTTGATTACTTGCGATATTTGGTTATAAGTGGTTCCAAGTCTATTTCTAGGGCTGCTGTTGGGTTTTCAATTTCAAATTTGTTTAGGACTTCTGGGTGGATTTCGCCTAAAACGCCTACGCGCCTGTTTTTGGTGATGATTGCGGCTGTTCTGCCCTCTAGGAAGCTGGGGTGTTTTGTCTCTTTTATCTGCCAGTTTTCCACGCGCATGTTAGCAAGTAAAGCTTCGCAGGCTGACTTTATTTCTGTGAAGTTTGCTGTTGCGTGGGATGTGACTGCGGCTAGGCGGAGTATTCTTTCGCACATGGTTTCTTGGCGCTTGTTGATTTTAGCTACGTCTGAAACCTCGAAAAGTCTCTGAGGGAAACTTTCATGCTTGTTTTCAGACAAGTTTTTCATGAGCCCCGGCAGAAGCATCTGCCTCACTATGGTGTATTCTAGGGAGACCGGGTTTGCCAGCTTCACGGGATTTTCTGGTTTGAGGCGCATGTACTCGTAGTGGATGCGTTCGTTGATTAATGTGAAGTTCATGACTTCTGTGAAGCCTAAACCCGTCATTATCTGCCGCACCACGTCCGCAACGGCGTACACTGGATGTTTTCTGCCAACGGTTACGGCTTTGGGGATGGTGGGCTTAAGCCTAAAATAGCCGTAGCCTATGGCTACTTCCTCAACAAGGTCAATTTCGTGCAGTATGTCAATGCGGTAGGGCGGTATAGCAACCTCCAAAAGGTCTTCCGAAAGCTTATCCGCGCCAAGGCGGCATTTCCTCAAGCATCTTAAAGCCTCGTCGGCTGAAATTTTCAACCCCAAGAGGCGACTAGCATATTTCACCCTAAGCTTCATTTTTTCAGGTTCAAGGTTTGGGGAAACTACCATGCGGTCGGGATATTGCACATAAACTTTTTCCAAGGTGCCTCCCATGTCGGCTAGGGCTGTGGCCAAAACTTTTAGGCTTTTTTCCACAGCCTCGTAGCTTGGGCCCGTAACGTCCAAAAAAAGGTTTCGGGTGTCAGCCGTAACACGGGTTAGCTCCCCATTTATTATAGGCGGCATTGAAAGCACCTTTCCATCCCTGTCCATTAGAATGGGGTAGCGGGGCGCCCAGTCCACCAAATGCCTGTAGCCTACGCCTTTCTCATGCCTTTCCAGAATCTCTTTTGGAGTCATTTCCTCGCTTTTTCCCAAGGGGACAAACTTCACGCTTGTAGGCTCCACAGCCGTGTACCTGAAAGGCGGGTTAACCACGTCTAGGTTGTGAATGCCTATAGAAGCTTTTTTCCTGTCGCGGCCTATACCCCAATGGAGGTCTTCCTGCATCTCCATAAGCTCGGCCACAGCCTCGTCGTCGAGCGTTATGTCACGGACTATGGCGGCAAGCATGTAAGGCCTAACGTCCGCCACAGCCTCATCAATTATAAGCGTTGCCGCCGGGTCTTTCGCCTCGTATTTTGGCAGTCCAGCCTCCAGCTCCATGAAACCTTTTAGGGCTCTCGCCACCCCGGCGTAGCTGCAGAAGTCTATGCGGTTTGGGTTATACTCCGCCTTCACATAGTCTAAGCTTTTCTCCTCTATGTCGAAGCCCATCCATGGAAGCTGTTTTGCTAGCTCTTCGGCAGTCAGCGGTCTACCAACGAATCTTGAAAATCTCTCCACGTTTAATGTGATCACTGGCATAGCGGGGTCCTCCTAAGCCAGCCTAAATTGTTGGCGTAAAGCATCCTTATGTCATCCAAGCCCAGCTCGATCATGGCTAGGCGTTCTAGGCCCCCGCCCCAGGCGAGCACTGGACACTTTATGCCCATGGGCGCTAAAACTTCAGGCCGGAACATGCCCATTCCACAGAGCTCTATCCACCGGTTGAGCTTTGGGTGGTAGGCTACCGCTTGGGCTGAAGGCTCCGTGTAGGGGAAATAGCTGGGCCAAAACTCTATCTTTTCAATGCCGAACTTCGTGTAAAAAGTTTTCAAAGTGCCCATCAAATCCCGCAGCGTCGCTTTCCTGTCTACAACTATGCCCTCAATCTGGTGGAATTCGGCCAGATGCTTGTAGGTGACCTGCTCGTTCCTGTAAACCCTGTCCACGGAGAAAACCTTTATGGGAGGCTTCTTGTGGGTTGCCAAATACTTTATGGTTTCAGCCGTCGTATGCGTCCGCAAAACGAGCTTTCTGGCTTCTTCAGAGCTCCACTTGTAGCCCCAACCCTTAGAACCCGTGATCCAGCCGTTTTCATGGGTTTTAGCCACCCCCTCTACTATGGACGGCCGCGGGAGCCTCCCAACCTTGGGGTTAGCCAAATAGAAGGTGTCCATCATTTCTCGAGCCGGATGATCTTGGGGCTGAAATAGGGCGTCAAAATTCCAAAAAGCAGTTTCCACTATGGGACCACGGATTTCCGTGAAACCCATCTCGAGGAAGATTTCGCGGGCGCGTTTTATTATCTGCTGGAGGGGGTGCGGCTTGCCCGGGTAAACCGGAGGCGTGGGCGCCGTCACATCAAACTTTGCGATTTTTAGCCGCCGCCACTTTCCAGACACTATGATTTGGGGAGTGAGCTGGGTTACCTCCTCAACAAGTTTCAGCCCTTCCCGAACTGTGCTCCAGCCTTCAGGCGTAAGCTCAAGAATGCGCAGCGCCTTTTCCTCCAGCCTTAACAGTTTACGCCTCTTCAGCAGGTTTAGGGCTTCCAGCTGCTCCCCGCCTAGCTCCTCAACGACAACCACGCCTTTTTCCGCCAACGTTTTCAGCAGAGCCTCGTCGTTTCCAAGGGGTGGCTCCACGTTCACCTTCAAAACGCATGTTTTGCCTTCCACTGCCGCCCAGTTTTTCCTCGCCAACCAGCCTAAAGCAATGGGTACAAATTCGCTCTCGATTCCAGCCTCTTTGGCAGCCTCTTCTATGGAGGCTCGCCCCCCAAGCTTTAAAACAGCCCTCAGAAGGCGCCGTTCCGGCAGACCAAACCTCGCATAGGTTAATCCTTCATCGTTTAACGTGGCTATAGTTCTTTTTTGTTCATGAACCTCTATCATTTTCTTTTCGGATAATGTTAAGGCGGCGCGCATCAGCGTGGCATGCGCCAAGCCGCTTTTGGCGGCAACCTCGTCAACGGAGGCTTTTCCATTCAGTTCCTCTAGAGCCAGCAGGATTTTCCTTTCATGCAAGCGCAGCTCGCTCATTTGACATTCTCCCTTTCCCGTTGGGGTGCGGATGGCTTAAGGATTTGGCGTTTTAGACTTAAAAGCGCTTGGAAGGTTTTTAAGCTGTTTGCCTTTCCGCCTTGAAAATGCTTGTTGGCGGATGTTAAATAAATTGGCGGAGCATCCCTTCACCGCCAAGTAGACATGCAGAAATAGTATTTATGCGTTTATTCCAAAAAGTGAGCTTTTCGCCGGACGCCCAAGTAAACCTTAATATGTTTTCGCGAACTGTATAATGGGAAGTTATCACGCCAACAGGATGGCGATTGCTCTTTGGCTGGACAAGAGAAAAACGAGATGGTTGTCACCCCTTGGGAGGTTAGGGGCAAAATTGACTATGAACGCCTCATACGCGAGTTCGGCACCCAACCCATAACAGAGGAGCTTCTCCAAAGAATAGCCAAATACACAGGCGAGGTTCACCTTCAGCTTAGAAGGGGGATATTCTTCTCCCACCGCGACCTAGACGCGGTTCTAGACCTATACGATAAGGGTGTAAAATTTGTCCTATACACTGGCCGGGGGCCGTCCGGCCCTGTGCACATTGGCCACCTAATCCCGTGGATTTTCACACTGCATTTTCAAGAGAAGTTTGACACGAGGCTTTATTTCCAGATGACGGACGACGAAAAGTTTCTGGTGGACGACGAGCTTGAACTTAGGGACACAAGGCGATTCGCCTACGAAAACGCCCTAGACCTCATCGCTTTAGGCTTTAAGCCTGAAAAAACTTTCATAATCTTCGACGTTAAAGACATAGACCTGCTCTATGAAATAGCGCTTGAGGTTGCGAAACGCATAACCTTTTCAACGGCCAGAGCCACGTTCGGCTTTCAGGAGAGCACAAACATAGGCTGGGTTTTCTGGCCAGCCATCCAAGCCGTGCCATGCTTCATCCACGCCAAGTTAACGGGAGAAAACGTTCCAGCCTTGATTCCAGCCGCAGTAGACCAAGACCCATACTGGAGGGTAACCCGAGATATCGCCTCAAAAATAGGCTATTATAAGCCAGCCCAGCTCCACTGCCGGTTCCTGCCCGGCCTCGGCGTGGGCGGAAAAATGAGCGCCTCTGAGCCTGAAACATCCATTTTCACCATAGACCCGCCGGACGTGGTTAAACGGAAGCTTTGGAACGCCTTCACGGGGGGAAGGCCGACTGTTGAGGAGCAGCGGAGGCTCGGCGGAGACCCAAGCATATGCACCGTGTTCCAGTACTACTATTACCTTTTTGAAGAAGACGACAAGAAGTTGGCGGAAAGGGAGAGGCGCTGCAGAAACGGCGAGCTGCTGTGCGGCGAGTGCAAGGCGGAGCTAACTGAAAGGGTGAACAGATTCCTTGAGGAGCATAGGCGCAGACGGGAAAGGGCAAGGGACATAGTGGAAAAATTCTATATTAAACGTTAACCAATATTTCTAAAGGGTTTTGGAGGTTGCATGTTGAATAAGGAAACGGTTAGTGTTCCCCTACTTTCAGCCCATAGGTTTGTGCATCCCATGCACACAGTGCTCGTCTCATGCGTGGGCAAGACTGACAGACCAAACATCATAACGTTGGCTTGGGCTATGCCCACATCCATAAACCCGCCCCTAGTCGCCGTAAGCATAGCGCAAAGGAGGCATTCCCACAGGCTTATCGAAGAGACAAGGGAGTTTGTAGTTAACATTCCAACAATAGACATCCTTGACGCAACTTTTCACTGCGGTGTGGTAAGCGGAAGAGACCACGACAAGTTCAAGGAGGCACGTTTAACGCCTTTACCGGCGAAAAGGGTTAAGCCTCCCATAATAAAGGAGTGCATCGCCCACTTGGAGTGCAGGCTTCACAGCCAATTCACCACCGGAGACCACACGGTTTTCGTAGGCGAAATAGTTGAGGCCTACGCGAACAAAGACGCCCTAATAGGCGAGAAGTACAACTTGGAAAAGGCTAGGATGGTTTACCACGTGGGCTTCGACGAGTTTGCAACCCTTGAGCCTAAAATTTTTAAGCCTAAACCATTAGCGCCTAAAACCTAAAAAGTATAGCTCTCTCCGGGTTTCAAAACTATAACCCTCACCCCAGAAGCCCTTTTTTCAACTTTTTCCACAAACTCTTGGGCGGACTGCGCCAAAACAGGAAAAGTGCCATAGTGCATGGGAATAACCGCCTTAGGCTTAAGCAGTCTAACCGCCTCAGCAGCCTCCGAAGCGTCCATGGTGAAGTGTCCCCCTATGGGGATTAACGCCAAATCAAGGGGGTAAAGCTCCCCAATGAGGCGCATGTCCCCAAAAACTCCGGTGTCGCCAGCGTGGTAAACCCTTTTTTGCTCTCCCTCCAAAACAACCCCCGTGGGAACACCCCTGGAAGCTGTGTGAAAAGCTTGAACCATGTGAAGCTTTACTCCTTCGATTTCCACGCTTCCGCCGATGTTTAGCCCGAAAACCCTTTTAACGCCGTTTTCCTTGGCGTAGTTTCCAAGCTCGAAGGTTGCCACGAAGGCTGCATCAGTGCGCTTGCAAATTTCAAAGGCTGCGCCTAAGTGGTCGAAGTGGTCGTGGGTAACATAAACGATTTCAGCCTTGCCCACGTCGGAGGCTTTTATGGGCGAGGCTGGGTTTCCGTTAAGCCAAGGGTCGATAAAAATTGTTTTTCCCGTCATTTCAATTTTAAAGGCAGCGTGTCCAAACCACGTTACAGTAGCCATCTAAATCCACTCCGCCAATCAACTTTTAAGTAATAAATAGTTGATTAAGGTTAAAAGGTTTAAAGTGTATTCGCCTTGGAAGGTTTCGACGAGGAAGCCCTCAAGAAGATTCAGCTTTCAGGGAGAATCCTCCGTGAAGTCCGTGAGGAGATTAAAGGCTTCGTCCGAGAAAACATGCCCATAATCGAAGTCTGCGAAAAAGCTGAGGGGCTGATAAGGGAAAAGGGCGCAAAGCCAGCCTTTCCATGCAACGTTTCAATAAACGAAATAGCAGCCCACTACACTTCGCCTCCAAACGACAGGAGAGTAATTCCCGAAAAATCCCTTGTGAAAGTCGACATAGGGGCTCACGTAGATGGCTACTTAACGGACACGGCTGTGACCGTCTGTTTCAACCAAGAATACGTGGACCTTGTAAACGCGGCGGAGCACGCCCTGGAGACGGCGATAGACGCCATCCGCCCCGAAATGCCCACATCGAAGCTTGGAGCCCTAATTGAAAAAGCCGTAAAATCCCGGGGCTTCAAACCCATCTCAAACCTAACAGGCCATCAGGTTGGAAGATATCTTGTGCACGCGGGAATGTCGCTGCCCAACATCGCCCACATTTCCACATCAAAATTGAAGCTTGGCGGAGCCTACGCCATTGAACCCTTCACAACCCTCCAAAACGCCGCCGCTCGAGTGGTGAACAGCCTGGAGGTCACCATTTTCCGCTTTGTCAAACGCAAACCGCTTAAAAACCCCCATGCAAAGATGCTTTTGCAGTATGTTGAAGAAAACTTTAAAACATTGCCCTTCGCTTTGCGGTGGCTTCAAGGCGTGCTGCCAAAAGAACACTTCAGAGACGCCTTCAAAGAGCTTTTAGAGGCGAAGGCTGTTATGGGCTATCCGGTTTTTATCGAAGCAAGCGGAAAACCCGTGGCGCAGGCGGAGCACACGGTTCTAATAGTTGAAGACGGCTGCCTCGTTTTAACCTAGAAAGTAAAAACCTCTTTTTTCTTCTCGCGGACTTCCCTGTAAATGGCGGTTATCAACATTTTCTCGTTGCATTTCTGGCAGGGTTCAACTTCCTTAAATATGTAGTCGCCGCGCTGAAACTCCCTGACGTTTTTGAAGCCGCACTTTCTACACTCAATGGTCGTTGTAACAGGCGGAACCTCAATTCTTAGGCGCATAATACGTTTCCTCGTCTGTAAAAGCACGTAGGTGCATGAGGCAAGACCTAACAAGCCTATAACGAGCAGGTATGCTGCAACAACGTCGTTTCCTTGGCTGTAGGCTGGAATTGCAAGAACCAAGGCGGATAAGGACACGGCTAAAGCCAAGAAAATTATCAGAAGCATCATTGAGGAAATCTTGTTTGCCGCCGTTGACGCTGTGCTCATTTCCAACGCCTCCTACTGACCTATGCCTATAGTGTTGCCCACGCCAACGATAATAATCTTGTCGCCCTCCCTAGTCCTCTCCAAAACAACCTGCCTAATCCTCTCAATGGCTTTGTCCACCGACTCGAAAACCTCCCTGCGCATGGGCGAAACAGCATCGCCAATATCCTCCTTAATTATCACGGCGTTTATTGGTATACGGTACTTCAAAATGGTCTCTTCAATTTTGAATTGGTCGACTCCGGGGCCGCCTATGGCGGCGCCCACGCCCTCAGCCACTTCGCCAACCTCTTCACCCTCAAGCTTTAAGGCAGCGTCAATCATGATTATGTTGGCTATTTTCCCCTCATTTTCCTCTATAACCGTTTTAATGGCATCCCCGGGCTTGCCAACGTTTCCGCCTGGGCCTTCAGCCTTTATAACGTAGGCGGTGCGCCCCTCGAAGGGCACCATTGCAACAACGCAATCTTTGGCTATTTTTCTAACGGGGTGCCCGTGCATGAGCTTGGCTGCCACCAATGCGCCTACTCCGTCGCCTATGGGTTGGCCGTAGGCGAAAGCCTTCAACGCGCTGGCGTACGCTTCGGCTTCCCGCATAACCATGGGCAAAATCATCTGTATCTGCATTATGATGTAGAGGCTTAGGGTTTTCTTGCCAAGCAGGTAATAGTGCCTTATAACCCTGTAAATGTAGTTAAGAGCCATAGCTGCTTCAAGGGTGTTCTCCAAATTGTTAACCTGCGTCTCGTCAGCAGATGGCGCCAGCAACCGCACTTCATCCTTGAAACGGGCGTCCCTGACATCGAGGATATGCTCAAGCTTCCAAACGATGCCCGCGGGGTCAAGGCTCTGGGGCGATATCGTGAAATACTCGAGGAAACGGTCAACCCTAGCCGTTGGGTCTGTCTGAGGCTTGCCAAGCTCCTTAATGGTTTCTATGGCTATTCTTCGCCCCTCATCCCGAATATACTTAAGCTTGTAAAGGGAGCCTTCAACCTCCCTAAGCATAACGTGTAACTGAATTTTCTGTCCATAGAACAGGGAGATGAAAATGAAGGCGTAAATAACAATAGTGAAAATCTGCGAGAACACGTCCCCTCCTGGAAACTGGAACTGTTGGTTTTGCTGGGCTATTACCGCCGTTACCGCCGTAATCTGCACAAACTCACCTTCGAGTAACTATAAAATGCTTGGTTATAAGTTTTAAGTAAATCCACTACATGCTCGTGCAGAGCCCCGACGATATTTTGCAAACTTTACGAAGCGTGTCCCTTTAAACGTTTAAGATCAGAGTCATCGTATCATGCTCAGCGCCATGAAAGTTTCCAGAGTTCCCCTCATAATGTCTTTTTGCGTGACTATGCCCACAACCTTGCCCTTCTCCACAACAAGCAGTCTCCTAATGTTTTTCTCAAGCATTAGAAGGGCAGCTTCGCCGAGCCTTGAATCTGCCTCAATGGTGATTAGGGGGTGACTCATAACCTCCCCAACAGAGACTTTCTTAGTGCACAACTCTTGGGGACAAACCCTTTTCATGATATCCCTCTCAGTTAAAATGCCCACAGGTTTCCCGCCGTCGTTAACCACCACGGATCCTATGTTGTTTTTAACCATAAGGTTGATTGCCTTAATTACAGGGTCGCCTTTTTCCACAGCTATGATGTTTTTAGTCATAACACTCTTAACAGTGACAACTATCCCCATAACAACCCCACATAAATACCTTTAACTAAAGTTGTCAATTAATATTTCATTAGAAAAGTTTTAAGCTTTACGTTAAAACCACGCCGTTAATAAGGAAGGCGGGGCTGCCAGCTTTCCCGGGTTCGCGTGGCCGAAGACCACACTACTGCCGGGAACGGAGCGCGGTTTAACTTCCGAGTTCGGAATGGGATCGGGTGGGTCCCGCGCCCTATGGCCGGCAAACCCCAAAATACACGCGGAACCATCCCTCATTAACTTTTCGCTTTCAACTCTCCCCTTTCAATAACGCTTCCCATATCCCGAATCCGCCTACGGTTTCAGGTCTTTCAACTGGGTTGTACCACTTCTTCTTTGTGCCTATTTTCGCCCTCATTTTCCACCCGATGGTTTTAGGCTCCTTCTCTATCCTTTCGAGCAGCACATTCAGCTTTTGCATTAATTCTTCCCTATCGTTTACGTCAATTCCAGCGGGGTCTATTTCTGCTTCCTTGCCCAGAGTGTCCAGCTCAGATATGAATTTTCGGAGTTTTTTGAGATTGGTTGTGGCGGTGTACCAGAATCCCCAGTCTTGGGCCAAAAGTTTTGCTATGTATGAGGCGTCTATTTGCTCCTTCTCTTTTCCCTCGCCGACGCTGTGGGCTTTTAAAAGCAGTAAGCAGTCTTTCAAGTCTTTTAAGCTGAAGGCCTCCCACATCTGTATCTTTTCAAGAAGCATGTCCGTAACCGTTATTGTGGGATAGTCAAGCTCAAGCCTTCCGCGAAAATCGATGGGGTGATTTGCCACAAGAAGCTTGTCGAAGAATACGTCCACGTAAAACCAGCCTTGCGGGTGATAGTATATTTGCCTTTCAGAGGCTGCTGTGGAAAGGGTTGCCCTTCTCTTGGCATAGCCGAGTTTCTCAAAGAACTCTTTTATACGGTTTCTTTGGCCGCTGTAGGCAATAAAGTCTATGTCGCTGTACTCCTGGCCCTTAACCATGCCCGTGCCTGTCCTGCCAAGCTTTCTGGCGAAGTCCTTCTGGTTTTGGCTGTGGATTGCTACGGCTAATCCGCCTAGAATTCTCAGGGTTAAGCCTTCCCGCATGGCTTTCTCCACTATTTCATGAGCCTCTTTTAGGAAGACTTCTGTGGGAACTACACCTCCCCACTCTTCTGGCAGTTCCCGTTTAATTTCCCTCTCAAGAAGCCAAGCCATTCCGCTTAACCCTCTATTCGCTGGAGCCTAATTATTTTGTTGCCTTTAAACTCTATTAGGAAGGCGCGCAATATTCCCTCTGCATATTCGCTTCCGGGATTAACACAGTAGGTTCTTCCAATCTTTAATGAACCTGAAGACTCGTGGATGTGGCCGTGAAGCCCGAGGAACGGCTGGTGCTTCTCAATCATCTTTCTAACCGCCTTAGAGCCCACGGGAACCATTACGACATTCCCGCCTTGAATAACGGGGTTTAAGTTTTCGTCGAGTAGTGGTGCCTCGTCGATTTTAGACTGGTATGGCGGCGCGTGAAAGTTGAATATGGCGGATTCCACGTTTTTAAGCTGGGATATGTATCTTTCAAGCCTTTCCTCAAGCTTGTCTTCCTCCTCTTCGCGGGCTGTCTTCCACGGAGTTGGGTTAACCCAGCCGCAGCTAACCATCTCGTGTGTGTCGTCGATTTCTATCACTTTGCCTTCCCCATTTATGACGTGCTTGTGTTGGTTAATTATTTTGTCCACCACGAGTCTGTCGTCGTTTCCGGGACACACAACCACTCTTGTTTCGCTTGGGAGTTTCTTGGGGATTAGGTTAAACCATTCCTCAAGGGTTGAAAGCATAACTTTTTGGAAAACTTCATCAACCTTTTCTGGGTTTTTACACAACTCCTCATATTCGCTTTCATTTGTCACGTAGGGATAATAGCCTATCCCCTTTACATCTTTAATGGCTTTCTCCAGCTCGCTTGAATCAATTGTGTGGGTTTTTTTAAGATGATAATAAGTGTATTTGCCATCCTTTCCCTTAACTATCGGCACAATCATCTTTCCAGTCAGGTCTCCGCCGCAAATAGCCACATTAACCTTAAGCATAGCCGAGGCGTTTAGAAATTTCCGCCACGTCCCCTCTGACCCGTGCATGTCGGTGGCGAAAAGTATCCGCGTGTTTTCGCTTTTCTCCCTTTTGAATAGAAAGCTCACCTGTTTCACCGTTAGTTTTACATAACTTGACACAGCGGAGCTATTTAAATTATGCCATAAATGAAAAAGCTTAAATTTGGTTAGAGTTAAAAAATGGGAAATTGGGTGTTATGATAAAATGAGCTCAAAAAAGCCTGAACTTTTTGCAAGAGAGGCAACGGGACTAGTGAGAGAAATAGGCTTTATGCTTGGCGTAATCATAATAATGGCCCATGTTGTCGGTTTAGGCTGGCAGAAAAGAGCCTTCCAATTTGCAGGTCCCATGCCAATTCCCAATGACATGCTTCCCCTAGGGCTTCCAGCGATGTTCTGGGCCTTCGTGTTCGGCGGAATAGTCGTACTCGTAACGGGTTACGCCGTCGGCTACGTAACAGCAGCCATGCCCAGGTCTGGCGGAGGGTATGTCACCATTTCAAGGGTCATTCATCCAATAATAGGGTATATGGGAGGATGGTTGATGTTCCTTGCAGAAGCCTTCTCCTACGGACTCATCGGCGTGGCCTGCTTTGAGGCTGTCATGATATTCTACAACATCGCACTTGCGCCCACGGTCATAGTGTTTGATGCAACGACATTATTCATAGGAGGCCTCATCGTCGTCTGGGTGTTCGTGGCGCTCGCTCTGTTGGGCACGAAGATGTACGGTCGAATCTTGGAAGTGATGTTTTGGATCCCTGCTGTGATCACTATTGGATTCTTCGCCATGTGGATTATCGGAGTAATGAACCCCGACCCGCTCATAACCGGAGTAAGCGAAGTTATGGGAGGCTGGACGCCACAACAAATGGTGAACCTTGCGCTGGAAAAAGGAATGGCTGAGAACATACCAAGCCTTTTTGACGCTTTCTCTTTCGCGCTGCCGGGAGCATTCTGGGCTTACATGGGCTGGTATGCAACCACCTTCGTAGCCGGCGAGGTGAAAGAGGCGAATAAAAAACTTCCCCTTGTGGTCGTGTCAGCCGGCCTACTTGTAATGATAATTTATTTGGCAGCTTCAGCGCTTTCATCAGCTGCAGCAATGAATACTGCTGTAACTCGTTATGGGGGACACACTTGGAGCTTCTACCAAGCCTACGCTTGGCTGAGCTATTCAAGCGCAGGAAAACAGGCGGCAGCTGTCATTCCCAACTTCCAGTCTGCTTGGAGCACGGGGATAGCCTCCCTCATCGCTAGAGGCATGGGGTTAGGTTGGCTTTCATGGCTAATCGCCTTGGCAGGCGTGCTCTGGCTTGCAAACGACATACCGCCATTCCTGCTGGTTGGATCTAGAACCCTGTTTGCCATGTCCTTCGACAGAATGATGCCTGAGAGCTTCGCATATGTCAGTGAAAGGTGGCATGCGCCAGTTTGGTCAATCGTAGCCACAGGTGCCGCTGGAGTTTTGGGATGCATAGCCGAATCAAACGTTGCGAATTTAACCACGTATTTCGCCTTCGCAGGTGTCGTAGGAACAGACATATTCGACGCGTTTTTCCTCACACTGTTCTGCCTCTCATGCATGCTGCTTCCGCTCGAGAGAAAAGATATCTACGATAGGGCAGCAGTTAGACACTCAACAGGCACCGTGGTAACGTTGGGCTTCGTAGCAACGCTGCTAGCGGGCTTCTGCCTCTACATATTCATAAGAGAGTCGCCGTGGATTTTGAACCCCAGAGGCGAGGAAATTTACAGCACTATCGGCTTCTTCCTCTGCATCGTAATTGGGCTGCTACTGTATGTCTACCACCACTACAAAAACACTGTGCGCGGCGTAGACGTGAGAACGCTTTACCTCAGCATCCCACCCGAATAACCTTAAAATACTCTCTTTTTATTTTTATTGAACGCAAGGTGTTCTAGGTGCATGAGCTAAACTTTATAATAGACTTAGTGGAAGAGCGGCTGGCAAAAGGGAACCTGCGATGGATAGCCAACTTTAAAGAAATCCATAAAGATTACAAAATGGGCGAATTGACAATTCCCATTTATGCCACTGGAAGCCTAGAAGAGAAGGGATTCATTCTGTCAAGAATATTCTCGTATTTTGTAACGCCTAAATTTAAAATTCATTTTTTATTTTACGCCTATCCAGAGGTTGATGTTAAACTTTTAAGAAAGCTCATAACATTATCTAAAGATAAGTTTGTTGGCGATGACTGGATATTTATTGGAATCGTTCAGAGCAAGCCAATCGGCAAGGCTTTAAAAGACGCTATAGAAAGCATAGCTGACGACAGAATAGGTGTGACCGTCTGCAGTCTTGCCTCAAAAACTGAAGTTTCGTCAAAAAACGTCTTGGGGAAAGCTCTTCAAAGGCAATTGAGATTAGCCGAGGCAAAATTTGAGGCTTTTGACTTACCAAGCTACCTCAAAAGCTTCACCATAACATTCTCTTTAGGTACATTGGCACTTATCACAATAGCCTTTCTAGCCAAAACTTCCACAGCGGTTCAACCTTTAACCCTTTTAATTTTAGCCTTCCTCTCGGTTATAGTGGGTCACAGAATTTACAAAAAACGTTATCACATGACTTTAACCTTGAATAATGAAGGATTTAAGCTCCAAGAAGGCAGCAACAAGGTTATAGAGGAAAAATGGTCTAGCTTTACAGATTTGGCGTTTTATATTACACCGAAAAAAGAAACGTGTCTCAGACTGTACCTAAAGGAAGGAGCAACTATCGACCTGCCAATTTCGAGGGTTGGCATTTCAAGGAAAGACGCTTACAACATTATTAAGCAGTTGATAGAAAGGAAATAACATCACTTTATTGGCGGTGTTTCAACGGCTGTATTCCACCATGGCTTGTCCCATTTCTTATCTATTAAGGGCAGTTCTTTGAGGAGGAGTTGAATATTCTCGGTTGCTCTGGCTACCTCGCTTTTTGAAAGCCATTTCAGGAGAACATCCTGCTTTTCCACAATATTTCTAAGATTCAAGGTGATCGTCAGCGCAAGTTTCTTGTCTTTCTCTAATATTCTCCGCATTTTCTGGGGATCTATAGCCTCTGCTCCCTTTCCAACTTCGTGATCCAGAAAAATGGCGCACACGTCCTTAACATCTTTTTCCTCCATTCCCACTATAATCTTGTCCTTATCGTAGTAGGGATATGGAAGCACCCTGTAATCTTGTCCTTGCTGTTTAAGTTCCTCAGCGGCTTCTTTGGGCGCGTCAAAAATGAACTGAGCCTTAGAAAGCAGCAGCTGCTCTAATCCTATCGTGTAAAGGTTTTCCTTATACCTTTCAAACTCGCTGTTAACATCCACTCTATGCCTCAAATCTATACGGTCGCAGAAAATGTCCAAAACAGTTATTGTGGGGAACCCCTCTCCGTTCACCCCGTTAATCGTGGTGACACGGTATCTTTCGCCGTGCCTCCAAGCGTTAAAACGCCTGTCGTTGGCCGTGGCAAAAGACTTGTAGTGAGTCCCAAAAGCCTTATCCATGCTTAAAAGAAGCCTATAAAACTCCACTCCCTGCTTCTTCGGAACAATAAAGTCTGTGTCCTTTATTTCCCTGGCTAAAGGCCCGTTCGAGTTTGCACTTTTACAGTGAAATTTAACCGCTGCTCCGCCGAACAGCAAAGCGGGGATGGGATTTTTGCTGATTCTCTTTTCAAAAGCCTTAGGATACAACTCATGAAGCCTATGCGCGTTGAGAGCAGCCCATAAAGTGACAACGGCGCTCCGCATGGGAAAATACTTCAATTCTATGTAAGAGGGTAGGCCAAGCTCATCCCGTAGCTGCGCCGAGTCTACAGCCGATGTTAAGGGCAAATCAACCTCGTATGAGGTTCCATCTAAATCCCGATAGAGCACAAACCGTCCAGATGCTCCAGCGCTTACGCTTCCCTCAACACCCACTTCCATAACGTTCTCCTTTAAACTTTCAATGTAAACCCTTTTAGCAGCTTCTCCCGAACCCACATAATACCATAAAAGAAGATAATAAGTTTTACGCCATAAACGCCCCACGGCACAGAATAACATATATATCCATTATCTTTGCAAATAAACTCAGCAAATAACGGGGCCGTAGTCTAGGCAGGCATGACGACGGGCTCCAGAACCCAAAACGGGTTTGCGGACCGCCCAAGCGGAATGAAGAAGTTCTGGAGCGGTCAAAGAGAAACCCGTAGGAGCAGCCGAGCGCTGCCTCCGGGTAAAGGTCGTCGGTTCAAATCCGGCCGGCCCCACCACGGCATAAACCAGCCCCCTTTGACGGCTGAGGAAACCGTAAACTTTGTTTTGTGGCTTAAAAGGACTAAGCGTTTGGCAGAAGCCACTATCGCGGGTAAGCTTGAGTGCCTAAGGAATTTGGCTAAGCGTGTTGACTTGTGGGACAGCGAGGCTGTTGAAGACGTTGTTAGAGAAACGCCTAACTGGAGTAACGCCTACAAGAACCGTGTGCTTTATGCGTATCAAGATTGGCTTCGGTTCCACGGCTTCGAATATAAGTTTGAGCCTTACTATGTGAATGCAAAACTGCCATATGTTCCGCTTGAGAAGGAAATTGACCAGTTAATTTGCGGTTTTGCTGGTTCTAAGGCTAAGCGTTACGCGGCTATGCTGCAGTTGGCAAAGGAAACGGGTTGGAGGCCTGTGGAAATTTTTAGGCTGACGCCAGCGGATTTCGATTTGGAAAGGCAGATAGTCACTTTAAATGATCCTGCCAAGAGGAGCGAGCCGAGGTAGGCGAAGATGTCGGATAAAGCTTGTGGCTATGATGAAGCCTTTATTGGTGGATACGCCGTTTAACAGTCGGGTTTGGGCTTCTAAGCCTAAGAAGATTCGCAGAACCTTTACAGAAGTTAGAAACCGAATAGCCGAAAAGCTTGGAAACCCGAATATTCGGAAGATAACGTTGAAGACTTTTAGGCATTTTAAGGGGACGATGACTTATTATAAGACGAAGGATATTGTTTACACGCAGAGGGTTCTTGGGCATAAGAATATTAAGAACACGCTTGTTTATATTCACCTTGTCAACTTTGAAAGCGACGAATACATAGCCAAAGTGGCAACCAGCCTCGAAGAAGCCTGCCAACTGATAGAAGCCGGATTCGAATACGTTACAGAAATGGACGGAGCCAAAATCTTCAGAAAACGCAAATGATAAAAGCTCCGTTCCGGAGAGCGTATCTGACTTTATCAAAAGGCGGATACCTAAAAGCAGGGTGACCAGACACTAAATGAAACTGAAACGCAAAGCCATACACTTCCACCCAAGATACGCAGGATATTATTACACAATTGAGGCGAAAGGCTGGATTAATAATTTAAACTTCCCCCTTTTCTTTTCGTCATAAAAGGTAAATTCGTCTGCGTTAAGTCGTACTTTCAAGGAGTTTATGTGTTACGTAATCGCAATGCTATACGGTAAAGGAAAAACAGGATTAACGCGAAGGAAACTTCAGGCTCGGTGGATATCATCGAATACGGTAAAAACATTAATTTATTTGGTTCAAACTTATCATCTGTATGTAAGGTGATAGAACCTTACGGTATGCCAAATTCTGATTGGTGTTTGCTGTTTGAAGCTAAAATATTTCTTCCGGTTTCTAATCAGTATTCGCATATATCCGCTTACTTGAAAGGCGTGAGTAACTGTAAACGGTACCTCTATGAAGCCCAGTTCTCTTATTTGAAGCCTGCTATATAATTTCTTTGCCTCTTCAAAAAACTCTTTGAGTTCTGGTTTGACGATGTCTGACGCTCCTATGACTAATTCATTGGTAAACTTACCTGCCTCAATTACAATCCTTTTGAGTAAATACGTGCCTGAGACTGCATTGATTCCCGCGACATCTTTTACGCCTAAAAGAGGCAAGTAAGGGGGATTGCAAATAATTAAGTCGTATTTTTCCTCCTTAAAGTCGTCAAAAGCATTTGAAGCAAAACTACGATATCGAACATCAATAGTTTGACAGTTTCTATAGCAATTAAAGGCGCTTAAAAATACAGGGCTAATAAATATATCAGTAAAAACTATTTCCTTAACGCTGTTATTAATTTTGCTGAGCCATATTCCAAGGAAACCTGTTCCAGAACCTATATCACATATTTTCCTTAAATCTTTTCTATCTTTAAAATGCTGTTGCAAAAGGACTGCAAAGAACAAACTGTCAATGGATGGAGGCCATAATGTGTCATTATCTTTGTAATATACTTCTACGTCTCCAAAATTTATCTTAACAATACCGTGACCAAACGCGTTTTGAATAATCTCTCCTGATTTTTCTGAGTGAATTGGACATTTAATATCAGTATTCCTATATTCAGAAGGAACCCTACAAATGCAAGGCCACAGCAATTTTTGATCGATAGTAGCTATATGATGCTGTTCATTGTAATAAAAGTCTATGCGACGTAAATCGGAGCTAATATTAACATTTAGAATCGGATAAACTTTTATTCCTCTGAAAAGCAGTTTTCTAAAAAATCGATTGTTGATGAAATTAATCAGGGATTTATGCCGCTTGTAAATTTCTTTAACATATTCGGTTGCAATTCTGTAATATTCTATATCCGTAGGTGCTTGAACTGTAGGCATCTGTGCCGATAGTCTTTTGTCTGAATTTTCTAATCTTTCGAGTATTGTCCTTAAATCGGTTTTCCCAAAAGCCCATTTTAGAGGAAATAAAATTTTTCGCGAAAATAACTCGCTATCTTACAAATTATTTCAATTACATCTTTAAAGATAATGAAATCTCCTATGGAATACGCTTAATCATCCCTTTGCTTTTAATTCTTTTAGTTAATATTTTATCTTGGCGACCAGAAAAGGTAAACTTTTCTATGCAGAAGAAAACTGTACACTTTTATTAAGTGTGCAAGCCTTTCAAGACTTACTTTCTCTACCTTTTTTGAATATGCTTCCTTTCTCCCGAAGGGTATGTGGCAGAAAAAATATTTCATAAACCGTGCATGGCAGTTTTTGATGAATGCCTCTTTAACTATTTGAATTTCTTTTTCGCTTAAGCTTAGCAATTTGTTCAAAACGTATTTTTTGGCTTCCTAAAAGCTGAACGTTAAAGCCGAGGTTTTGCAATATTTCTATGATTTTTATGGCTTCTTTTGGTGGAGGCTGTTCTGCTATTTTTTGCATTCCTGCTTTTTCTGCGAATGGGTTGTATTTTGCCATTACTGCTGGCATTTCTACATAGGGTGTTCCTGCTAAGGGCAGTGTTTCTTTTACAAGTTTTGTGCCTAATCCTATTGTTCGATACTTTGGGTGGACAACAACTCGGCTGATTATGCTTAGCTTCTCGTTCAGTTCTTTCATAGTCATTTTTGGTAAGACAAGCCTGCGTCCAAAGCATGTTGGTGGTGGATGAGCGTAAACTATGACTCCGCATAGTTCTCTACCTCGTTTTAGACAGAAAATTTTGCGTGGTCCGGCTATTTTGTGGCTTCGGTAATGGAATCCCGCAAGCCTTCGCCAATCTTCAGTTGAGCCTTCCGCTATGCGCATTTCCTTGACGAGGCTGCATTCTTTGGCTGGCGTGTTTGGGTAATAGTTGACTGTTATTTCTTTGCCTAACCGTTTGTGAATATGCACTGAAGGGTTTAGGTCTTCCAGCAGGTCCGTGTGGGTTGTGGCTGCCAAAACGGCTTTTCCTCTTTTGAATAGACAAGGTTTACTCGTCTGCCATTTCTTTCCAGGACTTTAATTTCAATTTTTCCTTCGTTCAAAAGCCTCCTCGTTGAACCATCAATGCAGGCAGTCTTCCATCCCAACTTTTCCCCGAGTCATATTTAGAAAGCCCTGGATACTGTTTTATAATCTCCAATAGAATTCGTCTGATTCTTCACCTCTTCGGTTCTTTCTTATTTCCGTTACTTCAATCATAATTTACTCATAGTCTCTTTTATCTTTTCACTACCTTATGTTGTCATATAATTAAGACAATTCATGGGGCACAGTAATAAGTTGTTCAACAGGTTATTTATATTCGCTTGTGAAGCTTACTTCAGCATATTGGGGGAGTTGTCTTCCTCCGCCTTTTTCCGGCAAAATCTCTATCTGTAAAATTTTGCATGTGCCAAGGATATCCTCTTTGTTTCTGGTTAGAATGCTTGCGTATTCGTTATTTCCGCTGTAGACTTTAACCTTCTTTATGGGCGCGTTTAGGGGTTTCCTTTTTTCAGCCTTTTCCCGCCTGATTTCAGCTATTAATGCCATTACGAGGTCGCCTTCTTTCTCCGCAGCCTCGTCAACCCTACCGGGGTCAACTGTTGGCCACGATGTCAAATGTATGCTTTTTACGCCTACATTTTCTGCATACATGGTTTGGTAGATTTCTTCGCACATATGGGGCGTTATGGGCGCTAAAAGCTGGATTATACGATAAAGAACCTTGTAAAGCGTTTGTTGGGCGGCTTTTCTTTTGGATTCTCCATAGATTTGAGGCTTGTAGAGGCGGTCTTTAACGGCTTCGATGTACTGGTCGCAGAAAACATGCCACGTGAAATTCCGGGCTTCTTCGAGGGCTATGTTGAACTGGCATTCTTCCAAGGCTTCGGTTACCCGCTGCGTAACCTTTTCAGCCTTGCTCAGAATCCACCTATCTAAAAGTTGAAGCTCGAAATTTTCGCCTGGGGCGTAGTCCGCTAGCTGGCTGCTGACGAAGCGGGCTGCATTCCAAAGCTTTGTCAAAAAGCGTCTTCCATATTCCACGTCAGGCCATCGGAAGGGAATATCTGAGCCTGTTGCGCCGCCTCCCGCAGCCCACTGTCGAGCAGCATCCGCGCCAAACCTTTCTAGAACTTCTGGCGTTGCCACGTAGTTTTTGAGAGATTTGCTCATTTTCCTGCCGTCGGAGCCCAAAACCATGCCGTTTATGAGGCAGCTTTTGAAGGGCTTCTCGTTGAAAAGAGCGATGTGCCTAACCATTAAATAGTACGCCCAAGTCCTAATTATGTCCACTCCTGAAGGATGCAAGTCCGCAGGGAAAAGTCTACGCCAGTCTTCCCGGTCAGGCCAGCCTGCGTGCACCGCGCATGTAATAGATGAGTCCATCCAAGTGTCTAAAACGTCCCGTTCCGGAGTAAACTCTTTCCCACCGCATTTTGGGCATCTGTCTATCTTTGGGTTTTCGAGTTTCGGGTCTATGGGAACCCATTCTTCTTTGGCGATTATTGTTTCTCCGCAGTTTTTGCAGTACCATGCGGGTATGGGTGTGGCGAAAACCCTTTGGCGGCTTATAACCCAGTCCCAGTCAAGGGAGCGCGCCCAGTCTATAAGGCGGGTTTTCATGTAATCCGGATACCAGACGATTTCGTTGGCCTCCTTTTCCACCCTGTCGGTTAGGATGCGGGTTTTCATGAACCACTGTTTGCGCTCCAAAATCTCTATGGGGGTTTTGCATCTTTCGCAAACGCCAATCTGCTGGGTTAACTCCTCAACCTTCTCCAGTAATCCAGCCGCTTCAAGGTCTCTAACAACGGCTTGCCTCGCCTCTTCAACTGTTAATCCCTCATATTTCCCGCCGTTCTCGTTTATCCTTCCATTTTCAGCCAAAAGCGTTATCACTGGGAGGCTGTGTCTCTTGACGGTTCTAACGTCTTCCTTGTCGCCGTAGGTGCATATCATGACAACCCCCGTGCCGAAAGACGGCTCAACATCTTCGTCCGCCATTATTTCCACAGTGCGGTTTACCAGTGGAACAGTTATTTTTCTTCCAACATACTTGTTGTATCTGTCGTCCGTGGGGTTCACAGCCACAGCGACGCAGGCAGGTATAAATTCTGGACGGGTTGTGGCTATAAGCAAGTGTTCGCCGCTGACACCTTCAAGGGGAAAACGAATATAGTGGAGTTTGCCCCCTCGCTCTTCGTATTCCACCTCAGCGTCTGCGATGGCGGTTTCGCATCTGGGACACCAGTTCACTGGGTGGGTGCCCTGATAAATGTATCCTTTACGGTGGAGGATTATGAAGCTGAGCTGGGTGCGCCTCCAATAGTCCGGGTCCATGGTCCGGTATTCCGTTGTCCAGTCCACGCTGCAGCCTAAACGCGTAATGCCCTCCTTCATCATGGCGATGTATTTCTCCACAAGCTGCATGCACAGGCTTCGAAACTTGTCCGGAGGTAGGTCGCGCTTCCTAACCTTATGCTCTTTTTCCACCTGCACCTCTATGCCCAGACCGTGGCAGTCCCAGCCCTGGGGAAAATAGACGTTGTAGCCCCTCATGCGTTTGTAGCGGGCTACAATGTCGAAATAGGTCCAGTTTAAAACGTTTCCCATGTGGAACTCGCCTGATGGGTAGGGCGGCGGAGTATCAATGCTGAAGCTTGGGCGTTTATGATCTTTCCAGTCAAAACGGTAGACGCCCCTTTCTTCCCAGAACTTTTGCCATTTGCGTTCAACAGCGATTATGTCAAACTCTTTAGGCAAAGCTTTCATCTCTAACATCTCTGCAAGCTCGCTTAAACTAGACTTTTAGGAAAAATGAATATACAAGTAAAAAAGCATTCTGGAACTCAACCTCACGGTGCGTTCCACATGAAGTTTCCTTCATCCTTTCAACTTGTTAAGGCTATGCAATTTAAAACCTTGCCCTCTAACAACGTTTAAGTTTTGCATTGAAAACTATTAGCCGTGAAACACCATGGGCAGTAAAAAGAAAGCCTACTATGCGAGTAAAATAAAACGGGCAGTGCACATACTTTTCTATAGAAGGCATAAAAAGCCAGGGGTTAAGGGCTGGGAGCTCCGCAAAGCCCTAGGCTCAGACTATCCGAAGGTTTTAAGCATTTTAGACGATTATTTGAAGGCTTTGGACTTGCAGGTTAAAACAGTTTTTGAAGAGGAAAAGCCTTCCGAGAATCCACCCTTGGAGGAGTTGGATAAAGCGAGGTTTTACATAACCCTAAGGGGCGAATTAACGCCTAAAGAGGCTAAGATGGTTGGCTGGCGTATAGACGACTTGGCTGGATTAGCCATAGCCATAACTCACATAATATCCAACAAGGGGAAGGCGCCGCGCAAGGAGGTGGAGGAACTTCTCCGTGAAAAGCTGCCGGGATGGAAAGTCAGCCTAAACATAGACCGTTACATACGCTATGGATATTTGGCGCAAGACGAAAATGAACAGTTATATCTGGACTGGAGAACCTGCGCGGAAGTAGACCAAAAAGCACTAATAGACCTTCTTTTAGGCGCCAAAACAAAGCCTAACTCGCCTTCCGACCTTGATAATTAAGCGCTTTTTCACGTTACACTATGCTGACGTTTTGAATTTGGAAATACCTCTTCACCAGAAAGCGTAAACGTTCAGCGTTTCTACCATTTTTGCCTATGGCGACTCCTTTATCCTTCGGATTAACGGTTACAACGGCTATTGTTTTCCCATCGGGCCTTTCACTTATTCTAACCTCTTTAACCTCCGCTGGCTTTAAAACATTTTTGATGAAATTGACAGGGTCTTCTGAATATTCAATTATCTCGTGTTTTTTGCCCGTTATCTTCTCTAAAAGCCTAATGTTTCTTCCGCCCTTGCCTATGGCTGCGCCTAAATCCCCCTCCTTAACAACGCAGATTACACGCCCGTTTTCTTCGTCGACTATGCAGTCTTTAACGGTTGCACCGCTTATGCTTTCGAAGAGCGCTATGTGCTTCATCTCTGTGTCTGTGAGTTTTATGCCGCCGCTCATCCGCTTTCTCCACCAAGCTCTTCTGATTCCTCTTTTTCCGTTAACTTAAGAATTTCTGAGTCGCCGGGTTCTCTTATAGTTAACGCTGAAAGGGGGAAGGGTTTACCGCAAACCGCTGCCAAATCCAACGATGAACCCTTATAGGTGATTAGGGGTATGTTTGAAAGCTTGCAGTAGTACTCGATGTCTCTTCGTATTCCCTCTGGACAGTTGGAAGATAAAACTACCATTTTAGCCCTTCCAGTCTTGACGCTCTTCACGGTTGAATTTGAGCCAAATAAAACTTTCCCCGTTTTCACTGCGGTTGCAATTGCCTTATCCATATCTACCGTTTTTCATCCCTCCTAAGCTCAGATGCAGACATGTATAGTTCCACTAACCCTGTGCCTACCGGTATGGACTGACCAACTATAACGTTTTCAGTCACGCCTTCAAGGGGGTCGCTTTCCCCCTTAACAGCCGCGTCAACAATGTTTGGAACAGTTATCTCGAAGGCTGCCCTAGCCAAAACACTTGACTTTTTGCCGCTTACACCGTGCCTTCCAATCTGCTGCACCTCGCCTGTGGCTGTCATCATGTCCGCCACAAGCATTACATGGCGTATGTCCACATCTAAGCCCTGCTCCTCCAGCACGCTTTTAGCCTCTTGTATGAGAACGTTTCTAGCAGCCTCTATTCCCAAGGTTCTGGCAATTTCATGAACATTATTTGTCACGGTTCTGGAGGCGTCCACTCCGTAAACCTCCAAAACTTTCGGAAGGTTTGAACCGTCAGTTCTTATCACCCATTCACCATGCTCTTCTGTGATCAAGACACGCTTTATGCCTGGAATACCCTTAACATATATGGATGAAACCTTATCTAACAATTTTTTGAGAGTCTCAACTTTTTTGGGCTTTATGTGTATGCTGTCGCCGCTTATCTTCACCGTACAGTTTGCCAACTTAACCCTATCCTTAAGCTCTTCCAAGGTTACGCCCCTATCCTCCATCATAGCCCTGTTAAGCTCCACAACTATTTCTTCCCGCACCGGATCCTGGTAGATTGTCTGAGCCAAATTTTCCAATGTTGTGTAAAGGATTTTCTGGGCGATTTTTACGGCGGCCTCCCTGCTTTTCCTATACTTCTCGTCTAGGTAAATAACCATGATGGGCGTTGACGGGATTCTTCTCGCGTCAACAATCTCAATGAGCCTAGGCAAACCGAGGGTTACGTTCTGTTCTCTAACTCCTGCGTAGTGAAAAGTCCTAAGGGTCATCTGGGTTCCCGGCTCGCCTATTGACTGGGCGGAGACTATGCCTACCGCCTCTCCCGGCTCCATTAGAGCGCGCTTATATTGTTCCACGGTTAACTCTACAGCCTTCTCGACACCTTCCATGCTTAGCTCTGCCTCGGCCAAGCCCTGCTTAAGCTCGCTTATAAGCATGGGGGTCAGCTGGTCTTCAACTTCCTTCAGCTTCTCCTTAATGTACTCTGGCGGAGCCGGCTTACCCTTCTCCATGGCGATTTTTATCTGTTCGATTAGGCGGCTGACGTTCACAGCTTTTCCATGGTCGCTTTTCGCCGGGTCAACGCCGTCCTCGCCATACTTAAACTGGATTATGTCTCCAGCTGAGCTTCTCACGGTTCCATCATATTCTAGGCGGAGATGTTCAAGCGCGTTGATCAGCCGCCTCTGCATGTAACCGCTCTGCTGTGTCCTAACAGCCGTGTCCACCAGGCCTTCTCTTCCTCCCATGGCATGGAAGAAGAATTCAACGGCGTCCAACCCCTTACGGTACGAGGAATAAACAAAACCCCTTGCTTTAGGCGTTGAGTCTCCCATCTTGAAGTGGGGTAGGGCGCGTCCCATGTAACCCCTCATTATTCGCTTTCCACGCACTGCCTGCTGCCCAACGCATGCACTCATCTGTCCTATGTTAAGGCTTGAGCCTCTAGCCCCTGTGCGCGTCATCACTATGCCTGAGTTTTCAAGGGTGAACTCTTCGTCGGCAACTTTTCCCGACTCGTCTCGGGCTTTAGCCAACTCGTTCATAACGTAAATTTCAAAGGAGTCTTCAAGGGTTTGTCCGGGAAGCCTCTGCAACGTGCCGTTCCGATAGCTTTCTATAAGCTCCATTATTCGCTTCTCAACCCTATCCATGACCTTTTTTATCCTGTTTTCTGCCTGCGGCGAAAGCAAAAGTTCATCATAAGAGTAGGTGAAACCCCTCATGGTTATGAAGAGTTTCAAAAGTCTTGTAAATTTGTTTATGAAGGCGCGGCCTGCCTCTGTTCCATAATCTTTAATGATCCTGTGGAGGAGACTTTCAGACTGCTCAGCTCCTATGGCGCGCCTATCTATGACGCCGCATTTGAGCTCTCCGTTTTTAACCACAACATAGGCGTCGTATGGGCATTCCTCCTTCAAACATTTGGCGCATCCGCGGCAAGTGTTCGCCTTTAAAACATAGTTCAAGTCTTTGGGGAGAAATAGGCTGAAAATTTGTTTGCCGCTCCACATAGGCTGCGGCTCCTTAATTTGCGGTTCAGGCAGGGGTCCTTCATATCCCGCTGCAACAAGTAGTCTGCAAACCTCGTTTTTCGTGAGGTAGTTAGATTTTCTCGTGAAAAGATAAGCAGCTGTTATGAAGTCTCGGATCGCCCCAATTATGGGGCCTCCAAACCTTGGAGAGAGTATCTGATCTTGAACCTGCATCAGCAGGCGGGCTTCTGTTTGGGCTTCCTCGCTTTGGGGTATGTGGAGGTTCATTTCGTCCCCGTCGAAGTCCGCGTTGTAGGGCGGGCAAACGCATAGGTGAAGCCTAAAAGTCTTGTATGGGAGAACCCGCACGTAATGCGCCATAATCGACATTCTGTGGAGAGATGGTTGACGGTTGAAGATGGCTATGTCGCCGTCTTTAAGATGTCTCTCAACAATGAAGCCGGGCGCCAGGGCTTCAGCGATTTTATCCCTGTCCGTAACAAACTCCAGCCTTATGCGTTTGCCGTCGGGACGTATAATGTAAAGGGCTCCCGGATATTTTTCAGGACCGTTTATGACTAGTTTTCGCATTTCCTCAATGTTCCACGGGGTTACTTTTTCAGGCACTGAAAGCCGCATGCCAACTTCAAGGGGCACTCCTACCTCGCTGATGTCCAGGTTTGGGTCTGGAGATATTACCGTGCGGGCTGAAAAGTCAACCCTTTTTCCGGAAAGGTTGCTTCTAAACCTTCCCTCTTTCCCCTTAAGCCTCTGGGAAAGCGTCTTTAGGGCTCTGCCTGACCGGTGCCTGGCTGGGGGTATCCCTGAGGCCTCATTGTTGAAGTACGTGGTTACGTGATATTGGAGAAGCTCAGACAAGTCCTGAATTATGAGGGTTGGGGCTCCAGCCTCCATGTTTTCCTTAAGCCTCTGATTGATGCGGATTATGTCCACAAGCTTGTGTGTCAAGTCGTCTTCTGAGCGGATTCCAGACTCTAAGGTTATGGAGGGCCTCACATAAACCGGCGGCACGGGTAAAACTTGCAGAACCATCCATTCCGGGCGGGCTTTTTCAGGGTCGAAGCCTAAAAGCCTCAAGTCGTCGTTGGGTATACGCTCAAGCCTCTCTCGAATCATGCTGGGCGTTAAAGGCTGGGAGCCGCTTCCTGGAATTTCCTCGCTGAACTTTGTAGGTTTTTCAAAGGATATCTTATATTGGGGAGTGTTGCAGTGGGGACACGTTTTGGTCTTCGTTTCCTGCATCACCCTCTTGAAAACTTCGTCGGGAATTACGCCTAAAAGGTGACGTGTCCTTTCAATTCTTGCCCGCAGCTTTTTTATCGAGTCTTCTGAAAGCAAAACTCGCCCGCAGTTTCTGCATGTTACCCTTAAAAGGTCGTAGATTATCCTTGCAAATTCAATGTGGATTATTGGAACTGCAAGTTCAATGTGTCCGAAATGTCCTGGACAACGGGCCGCCGTGTTTCCACACGTTTTACATCTCTGTCTAGGCTCAAGGGTTCCAAGTCTGCCGTCCATAAGCCCAGCGGTTATCGGCGCGCCGTCTTCATCGTAAGTGTCTGGGGTTTGAATTTCGACAACGGAAAGTTTCCTTATCTCCTGCGGCGAGAACAAGCCGAAACTGATTTCGTCTACAACCTCGTGGGCAACCTCTTCAGCCGCCATTTTAGGCCCTCTCCTTAAGCTTTAATTTGGGCGCTATGCAGAGGCTCATTAGCTCCTGCAGGAGAAGTTTAAAAGCGTAAGAGACCGTAACCGGGGAAATTTTCGCCTTATCTTCACATAACCTGCAGACGTATTTCCGTAGCTTCATGTCGTAGTAGGCTATATAGCCACAGTTCTTACAAATGTACAACGTGTACTTGTCCGACTCTTCCAATAGCCTGTCATGGAGAAGCATAGCCGCCCCATGCCCAATCAAACAGTCCCTCTCCATTTCGCCGAACCTTAGGCCGCCGCCCCTAGCCCGCCCTTCCGTGGGCTGCCTTGTAAGCATCTGCACTTGCCCTCGCGCCCTCGCATGCATTTTGTCCGCAACCATGTGGTGGAGCTTCTGGTAGTACACAATTCCAACAAAAATGTCTGCGACGAATTTTTCGCCTGTTACGCCGTTGTAGAAAACTTCTCTGCCAGTGTGGCTGAAGCCAAGCTTTAACAGAGCCTTCATTAGATTTTCTGGTTTTTCGTTGGAGAATGGGGTTCCGTCAACAGTTTTTCCTTCCATAGCTGCAACCTTGCCTGCTAAGGATTCAACGAACTGTCCAATAGTCATCCTTGATGGGATGGCGTGGGGGTTTATTATTATGTCTGGAACTATGCCGTCTTCTGTGAAAGGCATATCTTCCTGGGGTACAATTAACCCTATAACACCTTTCTGGCCGTGGCGGGACGCAAACTTGTCGCCTAGCTCTGGAATCCTCTGGTCTCGAACCCTCACTTTGACGAGTTTGCTTCCCTCACCTGATTCCGTTAAGAAAACTGCGTCCACAATGCCCGTTTCTGAGGGACGCATGTCCACAGATGTATCGCGCATTGAAGGCCCCCTGACTTCAAACTCTTTATATTCTTCGAGGAACCTCGGCGGACTTGTCCTCCCTATTAGGACGTCTCCGCCTGCCACCTGTGCTTCTAAGCTGATTATTCCGTCGGGCTCAAGAAGCCTGTAGTAGTGTTCTCCCCTGAACCCTCTGGTTCCAGGCTCAGGTATCACGAATTTGTCCTTTAACCCGCCCATGTACTGGCGGCATTCGGCCTCATATATCCGGTAAAAGGTTGAACGGGCTAACCCTCTTTCTATGGAGGATTTGTTGAAGATGAGGGCGTCCTCCATGTTGTAGCCTTCGAAGGAGATAACTGCAACCACACAGTTCTGGCCTGAGGGTCGAAGCTTATATCCCATGGTCTCCATTAGAGCGGTTTCCACAAGGGGCGTCTGGGGGTAATGAAGTAAGTGTGCCCTGGAATCCACCCTCAATGGAAAGTTTGTAGCGAACATTCCTAGGGCTTGCTTAGCCATTGCCGCCTGGTAGGAGTTACGTGGCGACTGGTTGTGCTCCGCGTAAGGTATTGTTGAAGCGCATATTCCAAGAATGGTGTGGGTTGCAATCTCCATGTGGGTGTGTTCCGGGGTCACTTCCTCAGGGCTTAGGGCGATATAGGCGTTCTCCTCTTCTTCCGCGTCTAAATATTCAATTATGCCGTTTTTAACAAGGTCCTCCCATGTCCAATCTCCATTAACGATTTTTTCAATATGTTCTGGTTGAAGTTTAGAAACTCCCCCTTCAACTATTATCAGGGGGCGCCTAACCCTTCCCTCATCACAGTTAACGTAAACCTCCTCCCTTTCGCCCTCAACCTTTGAGTAGTAGGCTATGTTAACCTCTGTGGATATTTCTCCAGCCCTTCGCTTTTGCCTAAAATCTTTCACAAGCTTTTCAGGCTGGGTGCAGTAGCCGACAATGTTTCCATCGACGAAAACCTTGGCCCCAACACTCTTCAACGTTTTGTTTGCCTCGTAGACGGAGGTGACTCCCATGCTGAACAATATCTGTTTAACCTTTTCAGGGTTTGTCCCCACAGAAATGCATGCTGACAAGGCAAGGTTTTTAACAAGGCCACAGTTTGAACCTTCAGGGGTTTCGTTGGGGCATAGGCGGCCCCAGTGGGTTGGATGCAGGTCTCTAGCTTCGAAGTTGGGCTGGCTTCTGCTAAGTGGGGACTGCAGCCTTCGCAGGTGGCTTAAAGTTGAAAGATAATTTGTCCTGTCCAAAAGCTGAGTTACGCCGACGCGGCCCCTCCCCCAGTTTCCAGTTGCAAGGGCATGCTGAAGCCTTTCAGTTATTATTCCCGGACGCACAGCCGCCGAAACCGTTATTATTGGACCTTTGACCCCTATCCTCTCCAGCTGGTATTTTATGTCTCTGATTAGGTTTCTGAAGGCTACCCTGAAAAGGTCTGCCAGAAGCGGGCCTGCAAGCCTCAAACGCTTGTTTTTGAAGTGGTCCTTGTCGTCGGGTTTCCTCCTTCCAAGCTTCAGCTCAATAACCCTGCAAGCCATTTCTCCCAGGAATAGGGCTTTGTCCCTCCGGCTTTGGCTTGTCCTGCCTATGTGGGGTAGGAAGTTTTTGTCTATGGCCGTTTCCGCCTTCTGTATGCGGTACTCCTCAACCTGCCCGTGGGCCACACGGTTCCCGATGAATAGGATAGCCTCCTTAACGGTGTCGACGCCCACAGCCTTTTCAAAGGAAGGTTCAAGCTCCCTTTGTATTTCCTCATCTGTTGAAACGGCTTCGGCGATTTCCTTGTCCGACTCTAACCCCAGAGCCCTCATTAGTACGACGAAGGGGATTTCTGTGGGCACACCGGGCATGGAAGCGTATATAGCTCCATCCGACTTCATTTTCAACTCTATTCTGGCTCTGAAACCAACTGTTGTGGAGAAAAGCTTCGCTTGGTAAATGGGCGTTGCTCCCTTTTCGTCTACATCAACAATAATCCTGTTCGGAGCCAAGTCCTCCATGGCCACTATGACCCTTTCAGAACCGTTAACAATGAAGTAGCCTCCAGGGTCGTCCGGGTCTTCGCCGCATGCAATTAACTCTTCACGGGAAAGCTGCGACAGAAAGCAAAGCTTCGACTTTAACATCACTGGAATATTGCCAATGTATACAAGCTCCGTGTCTTGTTCCCTGCCGTCCACAACGGGAGTCATTTCTAGGGCTATGGGAGCAGCATAAGTTAGGTTGCGGAGCCTAGCCTCAATGGGGTAAATCTCATGTTTTGTCCCGTCAACCTCTGTCACGTATGGGCCGCTGATCCTTGTCTGGGGGTCAATTATCCAAACTTGCCCCAACTTCACTTTGTATGGGCATTCCGGAACCTCTATGGGGATTTCGCCAACCTCATCTATGATTTCCTGCAAGCCGTGGTCTATAAACTCGTTGTAAGAGTCCAAGTGTTGGCGAACTAAACCCTTCTCCCTGAAGAAAGCGTTTAACAGTATATTTGAACTTTCCTTTGAGAACTTAACCAACCAAAACCAACCCCGCAACTACAAATTTGATTAAACGATGAAGGATACTTGGCGATGCAGGCTTCCTCAAACCTTCAATCTCCTCCAGCCTATCTGGATCATCCGGTTTAAAAAGTCTCCATAGGATATAGAGCTAAACACGTAAACTACACAGCTCACTAATAAACTTTTTCATATAACTCCACGAAACTTGAATGCACACCGCCAATAAATCAAACCAAAAACCTAAGTTCGCCAAGTTCCTTAATCAAAGCTTTCTTGCGTGACCTGTTCAGCACAGTTGCTCTAGTTTTCAGTTGACCATGGTCTCCGTATTGGGAATCAAGTCAAAAGCGAAAAACTAGGAGGCAACTCCACCAATTTGGCCGGTGGGTTTGCTTCTCACCCGCTTGTATGCGCATCTTCCCACATAAATAAAGGATAAAGCTCCATTAACATGTCACTTATGCCACACGGAGGGGCAGGTTATAGATGGATTGAAGAATGGCTCAATAAGAAACTCATATCTACAGCATTATCAACATTGGAAAAAGATAATAGAAACCAAAAGGAGAAGTTAAAAATTGGCTATGATGCACCAAAAAGGTGCAGGGGTGGCAGAGCATGGTCAAACCGCACTAAGCAAAAGATGGGACTAAATGCGCGGGACTCAAGATCCCGTCCCATAGGGGTTCGTGGGTTCAAATCCCACCCCCTGCACCAACTCTGCAGCGTCAAATTCGCTCAAATTTCAAAACTTCGCCGTATGTTCTGCGACGAGAGTATTTTAAATAAAAGGGCATTTATTGTAAGGGATTGGTGGTTGGTTGGGGCTTTCGACAAAAAGGTTAGCCATCGCCACCCTTTTTGGAGCGGTCATATTTGTGTCTAAGGCCTTTTTACCCTCCCCGTTTGACAAAATGCTCATCATTGTGCAGGCAGTTTTGCTTGGGTTGGGATCGCTTATATTAAGAAGAATAGGTGCCGCGTATGTCGCGATGGTTGGAGGTTTTCTAACAGCCCTTTTCCGGCCAGCCTTCTTCCCTTTTACACTCTTCTTTGCTCTTTTATACGGGTTGTTTGTCGACTTCCTCTTCTTTATTTTTAAGGTTAACCTTGGCCAAGGAACCGTCAAAACAGGAAGGCTTATGACTTCCATGACTTTAAGCACAGGCTTCACTGGTTTTCTCAGCTACCACGTGTCAGTTTTGTTTGAGCTACTTCCAAGAAACTTTGCACTAGAGGTTAGCGTACTAGCCACAGGAACCCTCAGTGGCGCCGTAGCCGGCTACCTTGTAGCCGTCATTTGGAACAAACACCTAAAAAATACTAGATTTTGACGGTTTACGCAGCATAGCAATTCCTTTAATCATCGCTAACGGAAAAATTCAGTTTTTCCTTTTAACCCTTTTAAATAGCTAGAATTCCCCTTGCGGCTCTGCACAGCGCGAATTTTCCAAGGGCTCTTCTTAAGCTGACCTCTTCTGAAAGTAGTCCCCTAACAACTTCTGGAAGAACGTCGCTGTATTTTACTTCCATTATGACCGCCGCTTCACTGTCAACCCTGAGGGTTGGTATGGGGTTTTCAAAGAATTTCACGGGTTGGGTAACCAGGCTTGTCCTAAGGTCGAAGTCGAAGGTTACCCTTACATTGCCAACGGGGTAAACGTATGGTTCGCGGAGGTACTCTGAGAGTACTGCTGGACGCATGAGGTTGAGGCGGCATTCATTGTAAAAGCGTCTGAGAAGGGGGCTTTTAGAGTCTGCCAGAAAACGAATATCCCCGTTTATGATTTTTTCAGCCTCCTCCCTCTGGATAACCTCGCTTTCCTTGAACACATAATTGTAAATTCTTGATTTCCGCTCAAACTTTACTGGGTTGTCTCGAAGGTTGTATATTCGGAGACGGTATTTTTGCCTGTTTCCCACACCTGACATTTTCTCGAAGTATGCTGAGTTTTTAATGTCGTCGAAGTATAGGGTTCGAACATGGTAATGCCCTTCGGGTTCAGCGTGGGGGTCAATCTTCAACACAGCCCTCAGTTTTCTCCGAAGCATCTGGTAATGTGCAAAGCTGAGGGGGTATTTCAATTCATGCCTTAGGGGTTTGCTCTGCATCTTCGCCGCGACCGCCACTTTTCTTTTCAGTTTTTCCCTTGACAATAAAGGGCAAGCATACGGCGACAGCCACTCCTATAAGCAATGTGATGGACCAGATGGAGGATTTCCCCACATTTGTGACTTTTACGTTTGGTTTGCCAGGCGTGGGTTGTATGAGGTACTCCCAATTCGGGCTGCCGTCGGGGTATCTGCCATACGAAACATCAGGCCTCTGCTTTCCAAAAACCACGGAGTCTATTAATGTTCGTCCGTCCCTGGCAAAAAGCCCTATCTCTTCAAAGTCGCCTTTTAGGGCGAAGCCTGTGTGAATCCCTGTTTGATCTAGGGATGCATCTGCCCATATAACCATGAACTCGCCTGGGCCTAGAACCACGCCGTCTGGGAAGCGGAATCTCCTCGGCCTGTTCAAGTTATCCGTTAAGTACATACCGCTGAGGTCTACTGGCGTGTCGCCGCCGTTGTAGAGCTCTATCCAGTCGGGGTATGTACCATCGGGGCCTCTGAGGGTTCTTCTGTTTCTAGCCATAAACTCGTTTATAACCAAGCCTGTCGGAGGGGGATCTACAAACAAGTTTGGTTTTGCATAGGTTGGCCCATCTTTTAATATGCGCCAGCTTCCCTCGCCGTCGGGATATCGGCCGAAGGAGATATTCGCCTCAATGTTTGGATAAGACACGCTGTCAACTAGTATGTAACCAGAAAAGTCGTTCGTGTATAGGTAGAGGTTGCCGCCAGCCGGGTTTAGGGTGAAGGGGGCGTGGTCGTCCCCCTCGTTGGGTTCACCGTCAAGCCATAATACGAGGAATTCGCCGTCTTCTATACTCCTTTGGGGAAGCTCCCACTTGTTTGGAACTGAGGGATCGTCTGTTAAGAAGAGGCGTGAATCCATTACTGATCCGCCTTTAACCAGCGTGCTGGGAGTCTTCACCGCACCCGGGCCTAAATTGTAAATTTCCACCCATGGATCGTAATCCCCATGGTTGTCGGCTGCTGTGCCGCGGTTAACCGTCACCAATTCGTTAATTTTTAAGTCCGTCTTCTCTGCAAACTGGTTTAACCGAGAGTTTAGATAGGCTGCTCTTCTCTCCACAAAGCTTATAGTCTCTTTAAGGGATGGCTCAAACATTGAAACAGGTGTCAACAGGTACGGGTCGCTGTAGACGTACTCCTTAATAAGCGATGCAAGTTCTTGGATTCTTGCGCTTATGGTTTCTGCGTCGAAGCCTTCCCGAAGCATTTGAGCAAGTGCGCGGAGATAAATCTTCTTGTAGGAGTCTACAGCCAAAACCCTCTGTATCAACACCAGATTAACCAAAGCCGAGGGGTCAATCTTGCTTATTGCAGGCGGCGGCGGGGGCAGTGAAAGGTTTCCGCCGGGTATGAATTCAAACCTGATGGGCTGCAGGGTTGCTGGTGGAAAAACATCGTATCTTGCAGGGTCTCTTACGTTTCTAGGCATCATTATCCAAAACGTTCCAAAGGCAAGGTTGGCATCCCACAAAAGCATGGTGAACTTTCCAGTATTGCCATTTCTATAGAGGTAATAGTTGCGCGCATTCCCTATGTATGAGTCTAGGCTTACAAACAGGTCTAGAAGCGCAAGCGTGTATAGAACTGATTTAACGTCCATAAGGGGTTCAAGTTTGGCTGGCAACTCCTCCAGGGGTGTTAATGTGAGGGTTCTTGTCAACTCGATTAGGTCTGTCCAGTCGTTTATAGCTTCATTATTTTTGAGTTCGTAAAAACCGTAGTACAGTTCAGGGTCTGGGCCGAAGTATGAAAGGGTTGCCAGCATTTCAGCCTTGTAGATGTTGCCGTGCTTATAATCTCCGAAGTGGGTTTCAATGAAGGTGTTGTCTATGTGTTCCACAGCCAAGTAAAGGCCATAATACTCGTCGTTAATGTATAGACGTGTGTAGACGGAGCGGGGTGCGGGCACGTATTTGCGGGCGAAATCCATGAAAAGCTTTTCCCGCATAAGCGTGGTGTCTAACGCCAAATTGTTAAGGTCTAATTTTTTAAGCCCTAGGAAAGTTGTTTCAGGACGGGTTCCGTTATCATAGTAGTTAAAATCTATTCTAAACGACTTCTTAACCCAACCCTCTACTCCGAAACCGAAAGTTGAAAATCCTTTAAAACGGACGCCGACACGGTTAATTTCAATTCCATGGGAGACGAAGCGGGCTGGAAAGTAGGGATCCTTAGTGTTGCGGTCTTTGTCGTGGGCTGCGTAGAGGGTTTCATACCAGTTAGGATCATCAAAATACAGGCGAATTTCATGAACGTAACTGTCATCGAAGAAAACGGAAGCTTCATCGATTGACTGGTTTTCACCGCTCCATCGTTTAGTTGGGGTAGTATCTGCCAGCCCAATGTTAACAAAGGTGGCGGATAACAAGGCAAGGGAAAGAAACGTTATCAAAACGCTTTTTGAATAGATTTTGAATATGTTTAACATTCCTTTCTACCCGGGTTACGCTAGGGAGCGGTGTCGGCGCTGTAGCTGACTAACGATGCATCTTTGACGCCTTTAATCCTAAGGAGATCGTCTATTTGGCTTGTCTCCTTATCTTTCATTCGAACTTCAAGCATCAGTTCTACGCCGTCGTGGGTTACGGTTCTAGACCTGATCTTGCCCTTTGGAAGGGCTTGCTGAACAGCTTTTTCCACATCGCTTGAGTAGTGCACAACCAGCAAGTAAGGATCGCTGCTGTGAACCCTTGCTCTGCTTAGCGCCAACAGAAACAGACCGATGATCGGTGAACCTATTATGGCTACCATGTATAAGGCTGCACCGCTGGCTATTCCGACGGCTATAGCCCAAAATGTGAAGGCAATTTCCGCAGGATCCTTAATCGCTGTTCTAAAGCGTATTATGCTTAAGGCGCCAATCATCCCCAGCGAAAGGGCCACGCTTGAGCTTATAGGTATGGTAACCAACGTGACCACGAGGCCGACAAGCACCAACGTAAAATTGAAATTCTTAGTGTAGATGACGCCTCTGAAAGCCTTCCGATATACGTAGTAAATAAACATTGTTAAAATGAATGTTACGATTAAGCTTAACAAAACCCGTTCCACAGTCAACGCGTAAAAACCCACAGAAGGATACAGAAACTCCTGCAACAAATTGTTTAAATCCTCAAGCAGGCTCATACGCGCCCCCAAAACAATTTGGCACATTAACCTATTTATATATTATCAACGTTACCAAAGCTGTTATTATCCCTCATAGGGGAGGGGCAACGCCGATGCGAAGGTCGGGTTCGCCTAACTCTTCAGCTACTTTTTCAGCCACGAAATAAGCACTCCAACTAGGAAGCCGACCGCTGCTGGCCCCACGGTTAAAAGCCCCAACGTGCCCGCCATGCTGAAAAGCAGATCTTTTGCCTGTGCAGCATGCTCGCCAAGCTCCGACGCCAAGCTCTCAATGCTAAAGCCTAAGCTCCAAACGTTCAAAACCACCCCGAGAACCAGTATTATTATGAATGCTAGAACATACTTTAACGCCTTCACAGCAATGTAGCCTAGGCCTACTCCCAAAAGAAACTGAACAGCCAAAACTGTTAAGACCGTTGGATTTTGAAGGGCTTGCATAAGCGCATCTAACATGGCTTTATTCCATCCTTTTTCAGGGTTGTGTTAACTCTTCAACCTCCCTTCTGCCTTTTTCCAGCTCTTCAACCTGCTCCTTGTCCAGTTTCAAAAGTAATGTTTGAAACTCGCCAACATGGGTTTTCTCTTCTTTGGCAACTTCAAGCAGAACCTTCTTCAAATCTCCGTTTTCGGTTGCTGCTGCAAACTGTTCGTAAAGGTTTATGGCGTCCAACTCCGCAATTATAGCAGCCCTCAAAATTTCCATGTCCAGAGTTTTTCCGCGAATTTTATCCATTATTATGGGAAGTTGAGACAGCATTTCGAATCCTCAAACCACCATTTTAGCCCATACTTAATTAGGGTGTCAAAATAAAAAGGTAACGCATGTTGGCTATTTTCTCAATGCGCTGCGTTTAATTTTTCCAGTTTCAGTTTTGGGCAACTCAGCGACGAATTTAATTAGCCGAGGAGCCTTGTAAGGCGCTAAACTCGTCTTGACAAAGTTTCTTATCGCCTCTTCCAGTTCATCGCCGGGTTTAAAGTTCGGCTTCAAAACCACAAACGCCGCTACCACTTGGCCTCGTTCAGGGTCAGGCAGCCCAACCACTGCGGCTTCCGCAACGGCCGGATGCTTCGTTAGGGTTTCCTCAACCTCGTGGGGTGAAACCCTGTATGCCGCCGTCTTTATTATGTCGTCGCTTCTGCCCACATACCATAAAAAGCCGTCCCCGTCTCTGTAAACCACATCGCCCGTGTAATTCCATCCGCCCTTAACGGACTCAATTTGCTTTTCGGGTTTTCTCCAATATCTCGTTCCCGTGGGGCCTACCACAGCCAAATGGCCAGCCTCGTTTGGAGGCAGTTCCCTCCCATCTTCATCAACCACCCTTACATCGTAGCCTGGAACTGGTATGCCAAGGGAGCCGGGCTTGACTTGGCCGAACCTAGCTGATATGAAGGCATGATGCATCTCCGTGCAGCCAATATGGTTTAAGACTTCGCAGCCGAAAAACTCCTTTATTTCATGGTAGAGGGAGGGGGGACAATGCTCCCCGCCGGTTACACAGACCCTGAGGGAGCTGAGGTCGTATTTTTCCCGCTCCTTCTTTTCCGCCACTATTGCCCTATAGGCGGTTGGAACGGCGCAGAAAACAGTTATCCTATGTTTTTCGATGAGCTCGAGCATGTAAGAGGGGTCGAACCGTTTATCTCCAGCAAGGGAGGAAGCCGCGCCGCAGTAAAAGGGGTCGGATATTAGCGCGTTATGCCCCAGGGAGAAAACTATGCTTGCAGGGCCGCCCCAAACGTCGCTTTCGTTGGACAGCATCACTTTACGGGCGTAGCATTCGCCCACAGCTAAATAATCCCTATGCGTGTGTATGCAGCCCTTCGGCGGACCAGTTGTGCCTGAAGTATACTGTAAAAGGGCTATCTCGTCTGGGTCTACACGAACCGCTTCCAGTTTGGCGGAATCCTTAAACTTTTCCATTAAATCTTCAAAGTTCAGGTGGGGGAAGCCGGCTTCGCCGCTCGCAACAACTATTTGATTGACGGTTTTAAGCTCTTCCCTTGCTTTTTCAACTTCCTCAACCATCTGGGCGGTTGTTATGAGAACTTTAGCCTCGCAGTCAGCAGCTATGTAGGAAATCTCCTTAGCCCTCAAGAGGGGGTGGACTGGAACGCTTACAGCCCCAATTTTTTGAACCGCCAAGTGGCTTATTAGAAACTCTGGGATGTTAGGCAACCTTAACATCACACGGTCGCCTATCCCAACGCCTAGGCTTTTTAGGGCGTGGCCGAAACTGTTAACCAGTTTTTGCAACTCGCCATATGTGATGCGTCTATCTTCATGCAGAACCGCAGTTTTCCCGCCTAAACCTTTCTCAACGTTTCTGTCAACCAAAAACTCCGCGACGTTAAGCTTGGCTGGCCAAAGCTTAGCTTCGGGAAAGTCAAATTTAAGTTTAGGCCAAGCCTCCCTCGGCGGGCCGTACCTATCCATTAAAGTCAAGATTAACACACCTTTCAGCTAAACTTTGAATGCTCCGCTTTTGGAATTAAAATTATCGGTTGTGATTACGTTTCCAATTTGGAAATTTTAGGCGTTCGCCTCACGCTTTAGAAAAGCCTTAAGCTTTTCAGCAAACGCTTCAGGCTCCTCGATGGCCTCGCCGTCCCAGAGGAGATACGGGACAGCCCAAGCGTCTGTGAAGTTCAGGAACTGTATGCCAACCCTGCTTATCATCGTGAGGTTTACGCTGAAATAGCCTAAATGCTCATCCAAGGGCCCAGAAGTGAGGATGAAGTTGAAACTCACGTAGCCTTGCTTATCGTAGAATTTAAGAATTTTCACTATACCCTCCGCCAGTCCAAGCCACTCCTGGTCTTCCAGCTCCAGAAGATTCGATTTTCCCTCCACTATGGCTTGAACCTCATTTAAACCCCTTAGGGGAGCGAAGGGGACAAGCCAATCTACGCCATTAGATTCAAAAAGGTATCTTACGCCGCCCTTTTCCTCAGCTATCAAACTTTTCCAGTAGCTAACCCCACTTTTTTCATAGTAAGCCCTGCTTTTTTCAATAAGCAAATTCACCAAATAGAAGGGCCTGTCTCTGGCCAGTATCTGCATGTGTGGATGGAAAATGGAGGAACCCGCAGGCGTTAAATAGTTTAGGACAAAGACTGGAAAACGCACTGAAGGATCCGCCTCCCGCAATCTTTTAAGGTATTCAACGCCGCCCTTAAAGCCGTCAAAAAGCATTTTTGGCGTGAAATCCCCAAGCCTCAAATGATGCTCGCTTGATAGGATGGCCAAGACGCTTTGCTCCGCATGGCCCAGAATGTTAGGAATTACGACAGCATCGCCTACGAAAATTCTTCCCTCCGGAATGAAGTTTTTGGGAAACATGGGTGTTTTTGATTTGACGCTTACGGGACAAAAGGGGCATGTTGCCCTCGTTTTTTCAACGATAGTGTTAAGGAGCGCCAAGTCTGAAGTTAAGAACTTGCCAACATAGTCCAGCATCCCCCGTATCACTGTTGTGTTGCGGCCAGTCAGCGGATCTGTCCTATACTCAAAAGTTACGGCAGTCTCTTCAAAGTTTTTAAGAGGACTTAAAATTTTAGCTTGTTTAACAGTTTTTTCAAAGTTTACCAATTAAAGGAAACCCCCGTCATATATTTCGTCATATATTTAACTAAACTTCGGTGCTTTTCTCATATGACTGTTATGGTTTTTACACTTACCCCCAAACATAAAACTAAACCCACAAATGTGGACCGGGCGGGATTTGAACCCGCGACTTCCGCCGTGCGAGGGCGGCGTTCATACCAGCTGAACTACCGGCCCATAGCCTCTTTTGAAAAGGGGCTTCACCGAGGAATTTAGAGCTTTCGGATGGTGAAACCAGTCCTGAAGGGGAGGAAGATCCTCTTCAAGCTACGCCGAAAGGGGAGAAGCTATCTTTAACCTCTTTACCGCGGGAAGCTTGCAGCCAGCGGCCGCTTAAGCTTTTTCAACTTTGAGCTTTTCGCCTTCTTCCACTTTTTCAAGAATTTTTGGGTCTTCTATGATCTTGCCTATCACATTCACTGGACTGTAGGGCTTTATTATGTTTGGGGATGGGCTTGAAAGGGTGGGCCCGAAGAAGAGGCATAGGGCTGGGCCTTCAGGCCAGTAGGCTACATCGCCATACTCCACTATGTCTTTGGCTTTTTCTAAGCCCACTTTGAAGGGCGCGGCGAAGTAGATTTCTTTCCCCCAAAACTCAGCCCGCGCCTCGAAGGGTAAAGCCTTCATAAGGGCTTCGGCGGTCTTCCTGTTTTCATTAAACCTTATCTCGCATGTTATTGTTATTCCAGATTCAAAAGTTATCTTTACCCTTTCTTTTCGCTCCACATCCTTCACCCCGGCCGTTCTCTTATCAAAGTTAAAGCATTCTCATAGGTTTTTCGATATCCCCTCTCGAAGGCGGTAACAGTTTTGGTAATGTTTGCTGGTAACAGTATGCTATAGGGTTTTATGTTAGATCGCCGCATGCGCATTTAACCTCATGAAGCATGTCTAGGAGGTCTCTGAAACCTTCTCTTGTCTTGGCTGAAACCATGGGTATGCGCTGGGCTGGAATTATCTTCTTCAGCATTTCCGATAATGGCACGTAAATGTCGGCAAGCACCCCGGCCCTTTTTAGGCTTCTCCTCTGAGAAGCGGGATTCATTAAAAAGCGTCTAATCCTTTCAGCTTCCCCGCTGCCGAGTAAGTCAGACTTGCTAACCAACGTGATCGTGTCTATTCCAAGCCTATACCTTACAGCCAGCGAATACATATATGCTGCTGGAAGATCTTTAAGGCCTATGGTCGCGTCGATGAGGAATAAGCCTACAAGCTCGTTAAATTTGCTTACGACTTTTGGCCCGGAAGGATGAAATGCGAAAACCTCAAGCTGGCCCGGTGTGTCTATAAGGTTGAAGTCTGCCTGGAATATGGGAATCTTAACCCTTCCCAGCTTCTCCATAGCCCTGAGAAGGGCGCCGTTCGGCCCTAAACCCTCAGTGCGCATTATAGAATTCAGCGTAAATTTACTTCTTATATCAAAGTCGCATTCATAGGGTTGCGCTATGCATCCAGGATCCAGATTCGTAAACTTTATAGTGTAGCCTTCCGCCTTCAAATATCTGCCGAACTCTGCGGTTAAAAGGCTTTTACCAGATCCCGCTGTTCCCAAAACTATTACATTCATTGAAATCACCCTTTAAGACGCTATTTGAAGCTTTCTGCCGAAACAATTTAAAGAGTGGACCGGGCGGGATTTGAACCCGCGACCTCAGCGATGCCAACGCTGCGATCATTCCAGACTGATCTACCGGCCCAAAATGTAAACGTGCAGAGACATTTATTAAGGGTTTTGCTGGCTGCGTTGGGTATTGACGTTGTTGGAGCTTTTGGGGTTTGTTTGCACGGAATTTTTATATATTTGGGCTGGTTATGATGGCAGAAGTTTGGACGGTGAGATTCACATGAGAATGAGGCGCTCACTATTGTTGTTCGCTTTATTGTCAGCCTCCTTGCTCATGTTTGCCTTTGTGTCTAATGCGAAGGCTGAAGGTTCTCCGGCGGATTCTGCTGATGTTAAGGTTGGGGTTTGGCTGGTGAATGTAGAAAAAATAGACTTAGCCGCAAGCAGCTACCGTCTAGACTTCTATTTATGGTTCAAATTCAACCCTTCTGAAATAAGCCTGAAAGAGTTGAAGGAGTTTGAGTTTGTTAACGGTTTCCCCGCGAAATATGAGGTTGGAGTGGACGAGGAGCGGGGATATTTAGAGTACCGTGTTAGAGGCGACTTCATAAAAACCTTTGACTTTACAAGGTACCCATACGAAGCACATAAGCTTACCGTGGAGCTTGAACACAAAAACCTCAACGCCTCTTACATGAGATTTAGAGAAGACCCCACGTCAGGTATTGACAAGAATGTCAATGTTGCGGGTTGGGACATAGGAGATTTTGGGGTAGGCGTAACCGAGCACTCGTACGGCGACCAAGCTTTTTCCAGATTTGTTTTCAGCATAACCCTAAAGCGGCCGCCGCTGTCAGCCTTTGTTAAAAGTGTTCTGCCCGTGGCGGTTATAACAACCATATCGCTTCTCGCCTTTTTCATTTCGCCTCAAAACTTCAGCCAAAGAATAGGCTTGGGTGTTACAACCCTGATGTCTGCAACAGCCTTTCACCTATCACTGCTGAGCGGCATACCCCCAGTGGGCTACTTAACTTTGGCGGACAGAATAATGCTCTCAGTATACGCAATTTTCCTCTACAACCTTTCCGCTTCCGTATACATCATGAAGCTTGTAGACGCGAAAAAGACGGAGGAAGCTCAAAAATTCAACAAAAAAGCGTTGAAACTTTTGGCACCACTAATACTAGCCCTAATAATAATTCAGCTGGTTGTGTGACACCGGGTAATTTTACAGATTGTTAAGCCATGCCGCCTAACAGTAATGATGCTACAGCCGCAATTGTAACTATTGTAAGGGTTTCAAGGAGGGTTATTTTCCAGTTTATGCGGGTTTTCCTAGAACGATAACGAACGAGGAATATGCCCACCACGGCGCCCACTATTCCTAAAGCTGTGAGGGTGTTAAAGGGTTCAGGGAGGATTAAATAAGCCGCAATGGGGAGGCTTCCCGCTAGGAAAGTTGTAGCGCCACAGATTAGGGCAGCATATATGTTGGCTCGGCTAACCTCCCTTTGAAGTACGACAAACAGGTTTTTCACTAGCATGAAAGATTTGTCTCTTTCTTTTCTGTCTGGGATGTCGCTTAAGCTGAAATTGATTAACGTTTGAAGGGTTCTTATGTCAGCTAAGTCCTCGGTTATGCCGCCTAAGAGGAAACTTGAAAAGTTTGTCACGGCCACAGCGGTTAACGTTAGAAAGGCGGCGAAGACCGCTGTTTTGGCAGCTAGCCCGGCTACGAAAGCTGAAAGGACAACGACGAGTCCTGTTATGGAGCCGTCAACCAAGCCTGCTACAACCTCAATTATTGGATCTTTTTTCAAAAGTAGGCTTTCCCATTCCTTGCTTAACCTTAAACCTTGAGGAGTTAGCTGAACTGTGTCTCCCTCATATATAATTAAGCCCTCAGAAGCCATTTCCGTTAAGGCTTTTTCAAGGTCGCCCATTTCAACGCAGACGCGCCCAGCGCACACCTTGTCCAGCCGTTTTTTAAGCACTGTCTTCTGTACTTTCTCCTTCTTTTTCAAGTTTAACAAAGCAACTACTTTTATGACATCGGGCAATTCTTGGATTTCAAAGGACACTTATGGAGGTCACCATTAGTGTTTAGAAATGCATCCGACAAGCTAATAACTTTTATGTCAACTTGGCGGGATAAATGTCACCAGTCATTCGCTTTTAGATCGCGTATACAGGCTCATGTTGATCAAGCTTGCATATATTGGAATATACTGGTCCGCAGAGGAGCAAACTTATCATGATGGGATTTCATCTAACTGTTTTTGCCACTTCAACTAGTTTTTTTATAGCCTCTGCATTTTGTGCTTGGAGCACACGAGAGCGTCCAACCTCATAGATTCTGATAAGTCCGCTTTTTTCGAGAACTTTCACGTGGCGGTAAACTGCGGCGTAATCTTTTTTCAAGATTTTTGCCACGGCTTTTATGTGTAGAGGTCTTTCACTTTCATTTACAAGCATGAGTATCTTGAACCTAACGGTGTTCCCGATTGCGCCAAATATGTTTGAAACTTTGCGAATCTCCTCTTCAGCTAGCATACTGCACACAATATTATGTTATATAAGTGTTTGATTTATGATGTTTTCGCAAAACTTTCCATAGGCAGATCCCCGCGGCTATTAACAAACGTTAACTTTTTGACCATATCTTTCAAAGTATACGAAGTCTCTAAGCTCCTTTCTGCGAGTAGCCTTAGGAGCCTCCATAGGATAACCTAAAGGCATCAGTTCTACAACGCTAACCCCGCTGGGGACGCTGAGGATTTCAGCCACCTTACCTGCGTCAAAGGCTCCCACATGAAGGGTTCCTAGTCCGAGGCTGTGGGCTGCGAGGGCAAGGTTTTGAAGGGCTAATGCCACGTCAAACATGAAGAAGTCACCCTTGTCGGTTACGGGTTTCCCGCCGAAAAAGCCTGAAACCCCAAGCTTTGCACACGCAACTATAACTATGGGAGCTTTTTTAACAGCGTCGACGGCTGGGTTCCAGGGAGTTAATGTCTCCGCCAGCCTCCGCTTAGTTTCCGAGTCCTTAACAATTATGAATTCCCAGCATTGAGTGTTAGCCCATGAAGGAGCCCATCTGGCAGCCTCTAAAACCGCCTCCAGCTTTTCCTTTTCCACGGGGTCTGGCTTAAACTTTCTTATGGATCTGCGCGATTTTATAGCTTCAATTACATCCATCATATACACCCTTTTTCAGCTAATTTAGAGTATATGTAACGTTATTCTGGGTAAATAGCTGTTGCCTTGAGGTTGAAAGCAAAAATAAATATGAATTGGTGAGGTGAGATGATTTAGTTTTGAGGATTTCGTGGAAGCGTTATGCCTTATGCAGTTCGCGGAGTATTGAGACTTGATCGTTAATTGCTGGATTTGGAGTGTTTGATTTTATGGGGCGCTTTTGTATGTGCCTGTATCCACATTCACATTCAAAACCTATTATTTTTTTGCCGCGGCGTATTTCCTTCCACATTTTTGAGGGACACCTGGCGTTTTGTTTGTGGATTTTCCACAATATTTTTGCTTCGTCGTGTGTGAGTGGGGCGTAGTGTTTTGCTCCCACAAAATACCAGACGATGTAGATTATTAAGCCAGCCCATATTATGGGCGCGATTATTTCTATCATTTTCCCACCGTGTGTGTTTTTGTTCTACGTGTGTGTGCATATGTCAGTTATACGACATATATCTGTTGAATATGAAATCCTACGATATAAGCTTTATGGAAAGAAACTAAACATACTAGAACTGCTTAAGCACGTCGCTCTTCTCCATAATGTAGCCGCAGTAGTGGCACTTAAGCAAAAGGGGTTCCTCGCTTTTCACGTAGAACTTAGCCTTAACAGGCTCGTTGCTGTTGCTCACACATGCGGGATTGGCGCACTTAATAATGTTCTCGATGACGTTTGGCAGTTTAACCCTCTGCTTTTCAACAACGTTATAGTCGCGAATTATATTTATAGTTGCATGAGGCGCCACCAGGGCGATTTTATGCACCTCTTGAGGTTCCAATTCCCTGCCTTCAATCTTAACTATATCCTTAACCTTAAACCTTTTACTCGGCACATTCACCGCGATAGTGATTATGCGTTTTTCCTTTCCAGTTATGCCCAAAATCTTGACAACGTCGAGAGCGTGTCCGCCAGTAATATGATCTATAACAGTGCCATCCTTAATTTTAGAAACGTAAAGCATGGTTTCACTCATTCTACGATTCCTCAAAAGGCTATTCCTCACCACCAAAAATAAAGGTTTTTACACAGAAACGGAAGGCTGCGTTGTCGGATGAAATGTAACCATCAACCTGCATGATTGAAAAAAGTTATTTAGGAGTTAAGGGGAGCCTTGTTTTGGTGTTTGCTTGAAGTTTGAAGGTAGAGACATAATATCTATTCGAGATTTTTCCCGCCAAGAAATCGACTATATTTTAACGATTGCCAAAACCATGGAACCCCTAGCCCTAAAAGGTTCAGACATGCTTAAGGGGAAGATTCTTGCAACGCTATTTTTTGAACCAAGCACACGCACACGTTTAAGCTTTGAAGCTGCCATGCACAAGCTCGGCGGCTCCACTATAGGATTCGCAGAGGCAGAAATGGCCTCTGTAAGAAAGGGGGAAAACCTAGCGGACACCATACGCACCGTTGAAAACTATGTGGATGTTATTGCCTTAAGGCATCCCCTTGAAGGCGCGGCGCGCCTTGCCGCAGAGCTTGCAAAAGTGCCCGTGATCAACGGTGGAAGCGGCGCTGAGGAGCACCCAACCCAAGCGCTGCTAGACCTTTACACTATTATGAAGGAGAAAGGCGGGATTGATGGTTTGAAAATAGCCCTTGTTGGAGACTTGAGGTACGGCAGAACAGTCCACTCCCTAGCCTATGCCCTTTCAAAATATGACGTTGAACTTTATCTGGTTTCGCCTGAATCGCTGAAAATGCGCCGGGAGGTTCTTGAAGAAATAAAAGGGGAAATTCCTGTGGTGGAGGAGCCAAACTTAGATAGGATAATTCCCCTTGTTGATGTTTTATATGTTACAAGAATACAGAAGGAGCGTTTTCCAGACCCAGCTGAATACATAAAGGTAAAGGGCTCCTATAGAATAAGCTTGGAAACTTTGGAAAAAGCCCGAAAAGACCTAATAGTTTTGCATCCTCTCCCCCGCACCGACGAGGTTGCCCATGAGGTGGATTGGACCCCCCACGCCCGTTACTTTCAACAGGTCTGGAACGGCATGGTAACGAGGATGGCAATTCTAGCATTAATACTGGGCGCAGTGACATAGGCTGCAAACTTTGTCATGGATATGTGTTGAAAAAAGTCAATGGGCTAACAGCCCCGCATGAGGGACATTTAGGTAACCGTCCAAACCAGCTTTTTCTGCACTGGAGGCAGTAGGTTAAGCTGCGGGCGTATGTGAAGAAGCCTATTCCATAATTTTCAATAAGCTTTCTGGTCGTGGATAGGAGCTCTTGAGGCTCGTATTCGGCGTCGCCGAGCTCTAAGACTGTGAGGCTTCCCCCATCGAGTAGCTTGTGCAGGTCCTTCTCAACCATTAAAGGTTTCAAGAATTTTTCTCCGTCTTGAAGGGTTATTCTGCTGAAAGTTGAGTAGTATGGTTTCTCTCGGGTTCCGTGGAATCGAACTTTTGAGACACCGTACCTCTCAATGTCAAGCCCAGCCAGCCTTTCAGAGGCCTCTGGAAAGGGCAAGATTGATGAGAGCAAACGTTTTTCGCGTTTCCTTTCAGCTTTGAGGGTAAATTCTGAAACATATTTTAAGGTTTCAGCAGCAAAATTAAAGGCATTTTCATCTTCATATATGCTTTTTCCGTTCAGCGTCTCCGCCGCCTCCCGTAACCCTGCGAGGCTTATTAGGTGCACGGAGCTTTCAAGCCTCAAATACTGGTCGCCATTAGCGCTGTGCGCAAGAAAAGGCGTCAGAACCTTATCCCTCGTTTTAAGCCACCTATACTTAATTTCGAGAGCTTGCGCAGCCATTTCAAGCCTATCCCTTAAAATTTCGAAAAATTTCGTCTTCTCATTACCGCACTCTTGGGCTACTCGCGGTAGATTTATAGTGGCGCAGCCTAAAACGCCCGTCCGCAAAGTGTCTATTTCCCAGTCGCCATTAAAATCCGCATCCAGCCTGCATCCAGACGCGGAGAACACTGTCCACCCGCCATTTTTTTCTGGAATGTTGGCAAAGTAAACAGAACCTTTCTCTGATACTAAGCGGTGTGCTTCAAGAAGCATCGACACTGTTTTGTCGTTTGAAAATGTTTCCGGACGCATTTTAAAGGTTAATTGGATGTTTAAAAGCGGTTTGGGGACGTCATCCCCATTCAAAACTTCAAGCAAAAGCGAAGCTAAGAGAAGGCTTTCCTCAATGAAATCTTCATAGTGGCTTGAATGTTCTTGGGCTGTGGAAACGGGCTTGTCGGCTAAAAATTTTGGAACCGTGAGTTCCATGTTTAAGGAGACTTTTGCAAATTGGTTTATGCTGAAGACGAAATGCCTTAACGCCTCTTTAGCCTTAGCGGGCTCCACACCCTTTAAGAAGGGGGCTAGAAAAACGTTGAAGTATTCAAGGGTCTGCGCCCCTCCAATTTCTTTTGCAGACTGCATAATAACATTAGAGATTAGGGTTAAAGCCGATGCCAAAGTTTTTGGGGGAGGCAGAGAAGGTTGAAGGACGCTCACCTTCTCAAGGTTTAAACCGTTTTTAAGGAAAAATCTCAAATCGTGAATTACCTCGCTTGGTTTTAGAACCCAGCAGCTTAGGTCGTGCAGGTGAATCGCACCCGAAAGATGCGCGTCCGCAATATCCCTTGGAAGCACGCTTAGAAGGGTGTACTCTTCCAAAACGTTTTTGCCAGCTTCCTCGATGGAGTACGCTCCATGCTTCGCCATGAGGGATGAAACGTCATACACTGGAAGGCCTAAACGCGTGAGCTTGTGTCGGTATTCCTCAAGCCCCTTTTCGATGATGATAGCGTTTACAACCTCCCTTATGAGCGGCGCGGTTAAATATTTCGTCTTAGCCTTAAAGAGGCGTTTCTCCGCCTCCTTGGCGATTTTTTGGGCAAGCTCCGGGGGCATGTCAGCCTCCTTTATCAAGGAGTCCGCAATTTTGTTAGCGTCAAACTCCTCTAGGGCGTAACGAGATGTGCGGACAAGCACCTTCTGGGCTTTCAAACTTTTCTTCTCAATTTCTTCAGCAACGCTGATAACCATCTTTCCAAGCTCTGTCAAATAGTATTTTTTAGACTCTACATCCGCCTCGACTAAGTCTGCCTTGAGCAGAAACTTTAGGTGATATGCAAATCTTCCAGCATCCCTGCTTGGGTTCATCTTCAACAACGTCATCAACTCAGTATAGGAGAGGGGCCCGCGATCAAAAAGCATATTTAAAATATGAAGTCTAACAGATGAGGAAACAGCCTTCAAGACCCTAATTCCCCGCAGCCGATGCTGGACAGACAAGCCTTAAACCCCGCCGAATGTAAAGTAGCCACAACCTTGGGGTTTTAAGAATTGGGGAAACAACACTTATTACCCTTTTGCCACACACATAACTAAAAAGGGGCTGTCGGCTAGCTTGGTCTAGGCTTGGAGCCTCGGGCGCTCTAGACCCCGGTTCAAATCCGGGCAGCCCCATTAATTAGTTACCCGGGATGCTGTTGGTGCGGATTATTGTTTCAAAGTTCGGCAATGTTTGCAATTACGAGGTAGCCTCTATTGTCGGGATTATTGAAGAGTGTTATAGTAGGCTCGCGCCCCATGATGTTTCCCTTGTTGACTTGTACGTGTTTGAGCGAGCTTCGTCTGCTGAAGCTTTCCTCGCAGAAGAACGCGGCGAGTTGGGCGTTTCAATGGCGCCCTTCGATGAATTGTTTTTCGCTAGGCATGACGCTTGGAGGGGAACGCCTCGAATCGTCTTATGCCTTGAAAAGCTGATGAAGCTGCCTGAACTGGTTAAAGTCGGCGGAATTCGCCATGAGGTGGGTCACACAGTTTTGCATGGAAGCCTACAATATTACCTTCTTCCTTTTCCGCCTTCGCTTCTTGAAATGGCTAAACGGTTCAGTCTTCCCGCCGAGTATTCTAGAAACATCCTTTACCTTGTATCCATCGCCGTGAAGGATTATGAAGTGACACGCCTCCTTTATCAGCGGGGTTATGTGGAAGATCAAGAAGCCTTTGCAAAGTTTTTGCTGAAAACATCCGAGGAAGATGTCTTTTCATGGAAGCTTTCCAGGGGTAAGCCGCTTTTAGAAGCCCTATGCCTAATATCTCACCTGAAAGCTTTGGGATGCGCCGCGCCCTTTCTTGCTGACGAAAAACTCGGCGCTGACATAAGACAGCGCATGGAAGAAAGCATCCACCACCTTCCCAGGGATCTTTCAACTCTTGTCTTGAAAATTTTGGATGAGGGATTTGGGGCTATTGGAACTGACACGCTGAGCAACATAGACCACGTGATGCGCAAGTGCAACCTAATTTTTGAGGCTTTGCTCAGCCAGCGATAGGCTTCATTATTGTCAGTGCTCCTTCAAGTCTACCTGCCTCTTTCCTTTCATTGGCGCTTCCACGTTTGGCACTTAGACATAGAAAGCCATGCCAAGCTATTTCACCTAATAAAATCTCACACGGTAAAATTAAGGGCTAAATAAAAATCTAGAGGGGGCTATCAATTTAACGGATGGTGACAAACGTAAAATTGACGTTATTTGCTTGCCAAAATCTAGAGGGAAGCCACCTCTTAACGTTACAACAGCCGATAAATGTCTGGTTTCGGCTTAAACTTTATCTCATAATGCTTTCCTCAAAGCTCTTCAGCGGGTTTTTCGCCGCGTTTTTTAAGCCCTTTAAACTTCAATTTTGCTGTGAGGATTTTTTCTGTGGCGAAAAGCCTTGAAGCTGCATACATGACAATCACCGTGAACAGTGAGACGTAGACTATGCCCACCACCGCAGTTAAGTGATCACCCATTGTTACGGCTCTTGAAGCGATAACGGGATGGCTGTATGGTATAGCATACAAAATCAGCCTAATGGCGTAAGGCAACGTGTTAATGTCTATATACATTAGGGCGAAGGCTGGAAGGAAAATGAATGGGTAAATGTAGCCGACGAAAGACTGGGCGCTTCTCACGTCTTCTGCAAAAGCAGACAAGATGACGGCTAAGGCTAAGGCTGAAAGCATAGTTACGAAGAGGGATAAACCCAGGAGAATATAACCCAAAAATGACGGGGCAAGCCCAAGAGAAGCCAAATCAACGTTTATGTTGGCAGGAATTCCCGACAAAACTGAACCCATGAGATAGCCGTAGCCAGCCATATAGGCTATGGCGCCTACTGCGGCGACAACAATTGAGCTGGAAAGCTTCCCTAAGAGTATGGCGAGGCGGTCCATAGGCATAGTTAACAGTGTTTCAAGGGTTTTCTCTTCTTTCTCCACAGCCACAGAAGTTGCAGCTATCTGCACAGAATAAGTTAACAAAATCATAATTGTGATTGGCAAAGCAATGGACTGAGACGTCATCAAGCCTGAAAGCACAGCGGGGTCAACGCCGTGTTTAATCTCACCCTTAACAATCGCGGATTTCTCCGTGTACAAAACGTCAGGGGCTATTGCCCTGTTAAACTGGCTTACAAGCGCGTCAACTACAGAAGAGCTTACGCTTTCAAAGACGCCTGTTCCGAGAAATACTCCATAAAACTTCAGAGACGCCTTTACGCTTGGGTTGCTAAGGTGGGCCGTAACGTTTTCACTGAATCCTTTTGGAATTTCAAGAATCTGCGTAGTATTGTATTTGTTCACTAACCCCAAAACTTTACCATTTTCAAGAGCAGTATTGTTCTCAACTAAAACGTTAACCCCTGCTTTTTGAAGGAAACTTATAAAGGCGTGGGACCATTCTCCGCCGTCATTGTTCACCACCACAAGGGTTGCTTTTACGGCTTTTTCCTGCGCGGACTGCACAGCATATCCCATAACCGCGCCTAAAACTGGAAACATTATTAAGGGCACTATTATCATGCCCAAGAGAATCTTCGGGTCTCTGACAAGTTCCTTAAGCTCCTTCAACAGAAAGTTTCCAAAGCCTTTAAGCAATTTTAACCACCTTCGCGAAAACCTCTTCCAAGTTTGCACTCTCAAACTTTTCCTTAAGCCCTTGAGGTTCGCCTTCAGCAACCAACCTTCCCCTATTTATGAGGGCAACTCTGTCGCACAAGTGTTCCACTTCCAACATGTTGTGGCTTGAAAGAAGCACCGTTATCCCATGTTCTTTAACATACCTTTTAATTATGTCCCGAACATGATAAGCGTGAATGACATCCAAGCCGCTTGTCGGCTCATCGAGAATAGCCAGTTTAGGCTTAATCATGAGGGCCCTTGCAACTAGTAGGCGGCGTTTCATTCCCTTACTGTACTCTTTAGTTTTGTCCTTCAATCTTTCGCCTAGACCGGATATTTCAGCAGCCTCCCTGATCATTTTTTGAGCTTCATCTTTGTCTTTTGTGTAAAACTTCGCCATAAACTCCAAATATTCCAGTCCAGAAAGGTACCTGTAGGCTCCCGCCTCTTCTGGAAGATAAGATATGACTTTGCGCACCTCAACAGCGTTTCCAACAACGTCAAACCCGAAAACCCTCACGGTGCCGGAAGTTGGCAAAAGCAGGGTGGAGACAATCCGCAGGGCTGTTGTTTTTCCAGCGCCATTAGGACCTATAAGCCCAAAAACTTCTCCGGGCTTTACATTAAAACTTAATCCGTCTAAGGCGTGTGTGCTTCCGAAAACCTTCGTGATATTGGAGGCTTCTATCGCCAAACTCATGAGAAATCACAACTACGAATTATCCGGTAGCCTGCAAATTTAAACATTTTCATAAACCGTAAGCCGAAAATCCATAATCCCATTAAACTTTCCATTCCAATTTATGATTTGCGGAGAAAAACGCCGTGATTATATATGCGAAAAGTATGATGGAGGCCATGGGCTGGTAGAAAAAGAAGTATATTAGGAATTCTGCGAAATTGAAGTGAAACTTCAGCTTCCTTGAAGCCGAACAAAACAAGGCGGAAAATAATAGAAAACTTGCGAAAAAAGTCGCCAAAAGTGTTGGGAGGAAATCGCCCACGTGGCGGATAAGGGGAAATAAAATGTTGAAGCGCATCACAAAAAATGACGGGAGAAAATTGGGGATTTTATCGGGTGGAAAATTTGTGAAAGCATAGTTTAAAAGTACGGGGATAAATGTTGGGAAAAGTATGATAAAAGTTGGGATTATGACGTGGGGGTATTTCGCCAAATACCTCAAAAGCTTTTTCCAGTAGTCTTTAAGCCATAAACCAACGCCTACACCCCACCTCTTCCGCTGGTTAAACCAGCCCCTCCAATCGGATGGCGCCTTAGTGCGAACCGACACTTTCTCAGTGTACCTGAACCTTTTATTTTTAAGAAGAGTTTTTACTGCAAGGTCGAAGTCTTCTGAAATCACCTTTGAAAATCCTCCAACCTCTTCGAAGGCTTTTCTGGTTATGGCAAAGGCAACCCCATTAATGCCAATACACTTCCGCACAAGTTTCGAGTAAAGGTAACTCACAAGGTTGCAGCTTAAAAATTCATAGTGAACCATTCTTGAAATGAACGAATCCTGTATAATCTCCTTTTTAAAGTCCAGAATTTCAGCTTCCTCCATCGCCGTGGCTATGGATTCAAAAAAGTCTCCGCCTCTGAGTTGAACGTCCGCGTCCAGAAAAACCAGAATTTCCCCTCTGGAAATCTTTATGGCGCTGTTTAGGGCTTCCACTTTCCCCCTTCTTTCGCCGCTTAAAATGAAGCTAACTTTGCCCTCATATTTTTTGACAACTTTTAAAGATTTTTCGTCAGGCTCGTCTATAGCAACAAATATCTCCTTGTCTTCATAACGGCAGTTTGTCAACTCTTGCAGAAGCCCATCCAGCAAATCTGAACCTCTATACACGGGTATAAAAACACTGATTTTTCTTGCACCAGACGCGTTTACGCCATAATCAAACCTGTTTCCGGCATTAATTGAATTGGATGCGTCATGTGGTAAGCTTGACATGCTATTCATGGGGGACACGACTGTACTAGAAAGCTCTCTAAATATACCTTTGTTTTATGTTAGCTAGAACTATATTAATTTGCATGCTAAGCGCGTAAAAATGCTTTAAATGCACCAGCCTAGCGCCTTTAAAGCGTTTTCGTCCTAGACGACGGGGACATACTTAATATTGAGGGCTTTCGTAAGCTTTTCCAAATCTTTCTCGCTCATCCACTCTGTTTTGAGATATTGGCAGATTCTTGCGTCATCCAAGCCAAGCCTCTTTGCCTCCTCCACCGCATGGCGGTAAGCCTCGATTTCTGTGGGTCGCCCCACATAGCTGTATCTATCATCGAAGAGCTTTTTTCCCTCCATGAACTGTTTCACATGGACAAGTTCGTGGATTATGTCCAAGTATATGTCTATTAAATCGCCGTTCTTTAGGTAGTTTGCGCTGATTATTATGTGGCCGTCCACGTCGCTTACGCCCATGTAACCCCTAAAACTTGAAAACTCCACTCGAAGGTTGCTGAGAACCTCTTCGGTTTTTTCTCCGAAAATGCGCCTAACAGCTTCAACTTTCTCGAAGCCTTTAAAGAAGTCCGTAAAAGGGTAGGTTGCAACCTTGACGTCGCGGCATATCTTAACCTTCAACTGCGATTCGATTATGGTCCAAACCCCCTTTGCACCATACTTCGCCATTTTAACTAGTAAAGTTTATGCCAGCAGAGAGCTTAATAAAATGCGCTCCTTTGAAGGTATACTCTGATGTTTAAAGTAAAAGCGATGTCTAAGGAAGACATAGAATTCGCCGTCCAAATAACCGACACGATGGACTGGAACCTAACGGAAAAAGACTTTGAGCTTATGATGAGTCTAGAGCCCGAAGGATGCTTTATCCTCTTGCACAATTCAGAAAGAATCGGTGTGGCAACAACCGTGAGTTTCGGCAAGGTTGGATGGATTGGAAACGTTATTGTGGATGAGAAATACCGAAGGAAGGGGGCTGGAGGCACACTGCTGAGGCACGCGATGGCTTTCCTGAAAAGCAGAGGAGTGGAAACTATTGGTTTATACTCATACAAGGAAAAGGTTGACTTTTACACTCAACTTGGTTTTAGAAGCGAATCGGAATTTACGGTTTTAAGGGGTGAAGCCTTTTCCTCAATCGGCGAAGAAGTTAAAGTACCAAGCTTGGGAGATGGCACTATCCAAAAGATAATAGATTTTGACGGCTTTTACTTCGGCGCGTCGAGGGAAAAATTACTTAAGAAGATCGTCAACACGAAGGAAAATCTATGTTACTACTACAGTGAGCATGAGGGAGTTTCCGGTTACATCATGGCTAAGGTTTATGGTCGATACGTTGAGTTGGGCCCCCTCGTATGCCGAAGGGGACGGGGCGACGTCGCAGTAGCCCTCCTAAAAGCGGTTTTGAATAGGCTTAAGGATTTTGAGGTTTCCCTTTGCCTGCCAAAGAGGGAGAAAAACATTGTGGAAATGCTGTTGAATGCTGGGTTTAGGGAGGAATTCCCCGTGGTGAGAATGTTTTCTGGGCCACCAGCTTTTAAAGACTGCATTTACATTGCAGAGTCGCTGGAGAGGGGTTGAAGGATATTGTCCCAGAACCTTGCGAAGGTCATCCTTGAAGATTTTCTAGAAAATTCTTGGCAATGCATAGAAATTCTAGTCAAGGCTCTTGTCGAGTTTGAGGCGAAGGAAGGGAGAGAGTTCACTTTCTACTATTTCAAGAACGGAGAAAAACGTGAGGTCAAGCTCGGCGGTGGGCACTTCTTTTTAAGGAGTTCTGTTGAATATTCTAACCCGCAGTTGACGGTGGAAGAAGTTCAAGGAATAATCGCAGCCCGTCTGCTTGAAGTCTGCGGAAACTATTTTTACCAGTATGGTTTAAACGAGACTAAGCGGGGCGATATAGACGAGATTTGTGAAATGCTGCAGAACCCAAAAGAAGGCCCCATTGTGCCTTTCCTCCTCAACACGGACGACACGGAACCAGACAGGTATTCGATGAACCCGTTGAGGGGATCCATCGTTCAAAGTGGACAAAGCGCTTTTCCCTCAGCCTACGTTAAAACTGACGGGTTGAAGATTGATGAAAATTTTACGAGGAAGTATCTTGGAACTTTAATATCTGAAGGCGAATTGGAGTTGATAAGGCTCTACTTGGAAAGCGGCAACGACAGTTATGTTGACATGGTTGACGCGGTAAAATATGAGCAGATGCAGAGGCTTTCAGAACTTTTTGGAATAAATCTGTGCCTATACTCGATGCGCATGCCCATCGAAACGTTAAGGATGGAAGACTCCCATGGGCTGCTACACCACATCATAAGGGAAACCCATAGGGATTACCACTCAATAGAGGGCGCCTACCGCTGCATGGGGCGAAGCATGAAGAAGCGCACAACCCTTTTAACGGTTCCCCACTCTCCCAAGGGCTACGGTTCCAAACGCGCAGCAAGGGGCAGAATATACTTTGAAGGTGAAAAACTGAAAAGCGTAAAGGTAAGCTACCGCACAACGCCCCTTTACCCCAACGCAATAGACCCCGAAGATGTAAGCATAGCAAAAGCAGAAGACGAGTTTATGGTTGAAGCAGAAGCTCTTACGAATTACAACTTCAAAGAAACGCCGTCTTCCCCGCAGTTCTTCATATACTCGCTTGCTTCCGCGGAAAATGCAGCCCTATGGCATGGCATAGGGGCTTACGGCGCAGAAGAGCTTTTGAACAGCTACATTTCAATCCGCGCGGCTTGCTCAAGCGGCGCGTTGATTAGAAATTTGGAAGCTTATGGGGTTTCCTTTAAAATCCCACTGCAATTTAACTTGTCACCCCAATACATGTGGGTGCATCCAGTACACCGAAACATAGATGCGAGCATAGGCTGCGTTGAAAACCTAGAGGATTTAGCGAAAATGGGAATGCGCATCGAACATCTCAGCCCCCGCCGAGGCGCATAAGCATGTTTTTTAGGCAGATAAAGCATCATGGAGACAACTTCTCCTACATCATAGCAGACGAATCGGCAAAGGAGGCTGCTGTGGTTGACCCAAGTTTTAACGCAGACGTCATAACCAAAATCCTGAAAGAACAGAACCTAAAACTGAAGTTCATCATAAACACGCATGGGCATGGAGACCACACGGCTGGAAACCGGGAACTTCAAAAAATCTTCAACGCAAAAATAGTAGCCCATAAGCTTGCCAAAATCAAAAAGAACATAAGCGTGGAAGACGGGGATGTTTTAAAGCTTGGAAAAACAACCATAAAAGTCATTCACACGCCTGGGCACACGCAAGACAGCATATGCCTACTGGTGGAGGGTAAACTGCTTACTGGCGACACGCTCTTTGTCGGGGATTGTGGAAGAACAGACCTGTCTGGCGGAAGCCCTAAAGACATGTATGACAGCCTCTTTAACAAAATTTTGAAACTTGACGACGACATTGAAGTGTATCCCGGCCATGATTATGGCGCCCACCCATACTCGACGATAGGCAGGGAGAGAAAAACGAATTATACGCTTGAAAAGCGCACCATGGAAGAGTTCATTGAGTTTATGAGGCAACCCTAGCGGGTGTGCATACGAAAGCGAAATCGGCTGTAAGGAACACGCTAAGGCTTGCTTTCAGATTCTTTCCATAAATAGTTAAAGTAGTCTTTGGCTAATCCAGCTAAGCCCGGATGGTCAGACCATATGGCGGTGATTTCGCCCCTTTCATCTGTGAAAAGCAGCAGAACCTCCCCGTTGTCGGATATGGCTCCGCCGCCGAACATTTTGATTCTGCATCTCACTTCGCCAATTTTTGAAAGCGCCTTGTAAACATTTTCATTTAGCCCCTCTGAAACCATGAAGCGAACCTGTAAAGTCTCCCCGACGAGGGAATGGAGCAATGGATAAAATTCTAGCAGAAAATCCTCCCTGATGGATGGGAAGGCTACAGCCATTTCCCGCCTACACTTTTTAGCCATCTCTCTAAACTTTGAAACAATATTCAGGATGCCTCTCAAAATCCATATATCATATTTTTCCCTTGTTTTAATTTTCTCGTAGAGGGGGACAAGCTCATCAGCTAAAGTTTTCTCAATTTGCAACCACTCGTTTTCCATAGCGTTTTTCGCGGCTTTTAAAGCTGTTTCCGGAGATTTTGGAAAATACTTGCTGGGCCTTTTCCTTGAAGATTCTATCCAGCCCTTCTTTTCTAGGCTGTTGAGGACTTGATAAACTTTTGAATAGGGTATTTGCGCCCCGTAGCTGATCTGCTTGGCTGTTAGTGCGCCCTTTTCCAGGAGAAGCAGGTAAGCGTCTGCCTCATAGTCTGTTAGTCCAATCTTTTTGAGAAGCATGCCAATCTTGGAGTTCATACTGGTGAAAAAAGTAACTCTTTTCACCCTATTAAAATTATGGAAATTTTAATATACCCGCAAAATTCATAGCCGAATCTCGACCGGCCCTCATGGCAATGGGATGGAAATGGCAAGCCTTCAAGAAGAAAAGGCGATGTTTGAAACTTATTCAACAAGCCTATGCCCCGAATGCTTAAGGAAGATTCCCATGAGGATTTACGAGGAGGATGGAGTAATTTACCTTGAGAAGACTTGTCCGGAGCATGGAAAGTTTGAAGACGTTTATTGGGGAGACGCTGAACTTTTCAAGTGGTTTTACAGCGGATGGTACAACGCGAAATACGGGGGTGGCGGATTAGAAAACCCCCATACTAAGGCGGTTAGGGGCTGCCCCTTTGATTGTGGCTTATGCACCCAACACAAGTCTCACACCGTTCTCGGCATAATCGACGTGACGAACAGGTGCAACATGGCTTGCCCAGTGTGTTTCGCCCACGCTGGAATATTGAACTACGTTTACGAGCCGTCCTACTCGCAGATTTTGGACATGATTAAGCTGTTAAGGGATAATAAGCCTTGGGCATGTAACGCTCTTCAGTTCAGCGGTGGAGAACCCACCTTGAGAAACGACTTGCCAGAACTTGTCGCAGAAGCGAAGAAGGCTGGAATAAAGCATGTGGAGGTTAACACCAACGGCCTGCGCCTCGCCGAAGACACAGACTATTTTAAGAGGCTTCTAGACGCTGGGGTGAGCACCCTCTACCTTCAATTTGACGGTTTAAACGAAGAAATTTATAGGAAAACAAGGGCTAGGACAGACCTCGTTCCCATAAAGCATAAGGTTTTGGAAAACGCCAGAAAACTGGGCTTAGAGTCAATAGTTCTTGTGGTTACCTTGGCGCGGGGAGTAAACGACCAAGAGCTTGGAAACATAATACGCTATGCTGTAGAAAACCATGACGTGGTGAGGTGCATCAACATTCAACCCATATCCATGGCTGGAAGGGCCAGAAAAGAGGAAATGCGGGAAATGCGCATAACAGTGCCCGACGCCATCAAACTCATAGAGGAGCAAACTAATGGAAACATTACAAGGCGGGATTGGAGGCCCGTAGATTGGCCGGTTCCCATATCTAAGGGCATGGAGATTCTAAAGAATAGGGTTTACCCCGAGTTCACAATGCATCCTATGTGTGGGGCAGCAACTTTCATCGTGGTTGAAAAAGACGGTGTATACAAGCCCATAACGCAGTATGTGGACGTGGACAGGTTTGCGGAAATTTTCTGGAACATTTACTACTCGGGTGTAAAAGGCAAAAGGACTATGGCTAAAATGAGAATGCTCGAGTTTTTGCCCATGGTTAAGTCGCCCATAGTAAGGGATCTACTGAAGGATGTGGTAACCAAGGGAAGCTATAAAGCCTTGGGGAAGTTTATGCGCAAGATAGTTATGATTGGAATCATGCACTTTATGGATGTTTGGAACTTCGACTTAGACCGCGCCCAAAAATGCGTAATCCACTATGCAACACCAGACGGCAAAGTAAGGTCCTTCTGCACATATAACAGCATATACAGAAGTCAAGTTGAGAAACAGTTCGCCATATCTGTCAAAGACTGGATGGAAAAGCATGGGAAAAAGATAAGCGAACCAGTCTAAACCCGTTTGGTTATCTTAACGGTCTCGCTTTTCAACGCTTTCTTGACGGATGCTCTCTTCCATAACGTTAATCCACATTTAAGCGTTTAATCTTGCGTATTTAGTTCTGATTCATTAAAAATAAACGTGTGTTTTTGGGTATTCCCTTTTAGGGCGAGGAAAGATTTTGGCTATAGAAGAAAGGGCGGAAACCAACGAGCAAGGCTTTGCAAGCATAGACTCCAGTTGTCCACACTATTTTGGCTACCTTAGGGAACGCGCAAAATGGGGAAGTATCCCCGAGGAATGCTTAGCATGCAAAAAAGTCGTGGAGTGCATGCTCCATGAATTAAAAAGCCCTCAACAAAAACCCGCAATGGAACAAGTGAAAGTGACAAGAGAGGAAATGGTGGAAAGCTTGGCGCAAGTCACAGAAGAAACGGTGGAAGAGAAAAAAGAGGAAGTGGAGGAAAAAATTGAGCCTAAAGCCAAAATTCAACCTCGGGTTGAAGCACAGCCCCCGGAGGACCACTTCATGGTGAAAGACATGGGTATGCTGTACGCCACGTGGACCAGCACAGTTCGCATCCCAAAAGAAATTCTCGCCAAATGGGGTGGAAAAGTAAAAGAGGTCATACTCGAAACTGCAAACGGGAGAAAAGAAATATGCAAAGTTGCACCCATAGAAGGCTTAAAAGAAAGAATCGTTGAAGTCCCGGATAAAGTGCAGCAGAGCCTCGGAGTAGCGAAAGGCGACTTCATTAGAGTGAGACCATGCTTATAGGGAGATAGGCGTCTATTGGCTGATTTCTCAACCGAAAACCATGCAAAATATGGGGCGAAGACTTTCTAAGGTATGCTAGCTTTGCCGTTTAACCTGCCTTCTAAGAGTTTCCTCAGCCTTCATAACGGCTTCTTGCAATTTTCCAACTATGGTTCCCCCGCCCTGAGCGAAGCCTGGTCTTCCACCGCCCCCGCCTCCGATTAAGGCTGAAGCCTCTTTCACCATTTCAGCCGCGTTTACGCCTTTTTCCAAAGCCTCTTTCCCAGCCATAACCATTATTCTCGCTGTTTTCCCATCAGACCCATAGAACAGGGCAACCGTAGCCTCGTCCTTTTTGACCATTTCGCTTGCTGTCTGAACCATACGCTCAACATTTATGTCTTCCTTAAAATCGCGCTTCACAAGCTTAACGCCATCAATTTCGCTGGCGGCTTCAACTTCAACCTTTGCGCCTGCGCCTAGGCTTTCCAGCCTTGCTATCTCCCTTATCAGCCTCCTCCTTTCCGCGTTTGCCTCCTTCAACTCTTTGACAAGCTTCTCAGCTGTTTCACCCAACTTTTCCAGCGGAGCGTTCAAAACCTCAGAAACCCGCCAGAGAAGTTCCTCGTTCCTCTGCACGGCCTTCAACGCGTGAACGCCTAAGGCATACACAAGCCTCTCCACGCCGTCCTGAATTCTCTCCGAATGAACTATTTTAATGAAGCCTATCTCCCCAGTGTTCTTGACATGGGTGCCACCGCAAGCCTCAACCTCCCAGTCTCCAATCTTTACAACGCGGATTTCCCTGCCCGGAACAGCCCCTCCTTGATAAAGCCTAAAACCGTATAGGCTTTCTGCTTCGCTTCTCGGCATCCAAGAAATTTCCACAGGGATATTCCTCAAAACTGCTTCATTGGCTAAGGCTTCTATTTTCTGCACTTCCTCCCGCGTAAGCCTACGATAGTGGGAAATGTCAAGCCTGGAACTCTCAACGCCTTTCTGGGTGCCAAACTGCCAAACGTGCTGTCCAAGAACGCGCCTAGCAGCGCTGTTGATTATGTGGGTTGCCGTGTGACTCTTCATTAGGCTGTACCGCCTATCCCAATCTATTACTCCTTTAACGAATGTGCCTTCCCTTGGAACGGCCCCGCCGCCTATTTTGTGAACTATCACTTTGCCAACTTTTTGGACGTTGACAACTTCAGCTTTTCCTCCATCAAACGTTAGATAGCCGCTGTCTGCGGGTTGGCCCCCTCCCTCTGGATAGAAGCATGTCCCGTCAAGGACAACGTATTCGTTTCCAACCACCTTGAGGACTTTGGCTTCGAACTCCTTCATGTACTGGTCCTTATAGTACAACGCCTCTGTTTCCGGAAGGTCAGCCACCTCGTTTTCAATCCACCCTTCAGCTTTGACCTCCTCGGTCAGCTTAGACGTTTGCATGTGCCTCTCAGCGATGAGGGCGTAAAAGTTTTCAGGAACATCAGCGGTTAAACCCTCTTTCTCAGCCACTTCCTTGACTATTTCTGGCGGAATGCCGTGGGAATCATAAAGTTCAATGAATGTTTCAACGGGAACCTTCTGAGCGCCCGTGGTTTTGAGTTCGCCAGCCATACGCTTCACTAAGTTTTCGCCCCGTGTTATGGTTTCCCTGAATTTTTCCTCCTCGACGGAAAGCATCTCCATTATCTCGTCTCGCATTTCGCGGATGTGCGGGTAATCCTTAGACCAGCGGTTGATTTGCAATTCCACAACGTCATAGAGCCTATCCGTAATGCCCAACATCCTTAAAAGGCGGTAAATCCTACGGAAAAGAAGCCTTGCCAAGTATCCCTCTTGAATGTTTGAGGGGACAACCCCTTCAGAAAGTATGAAAGTTAAGCATTTAGTATGGTCCGCAACGGCGAAAGCATTTTCAATGGGAAACAGTTTTCTGTCAAGTTCCTCGGCGTCCATGCCTATTAGCTGCGCTATTTTCCTTCTAGCCTCGAGTCTGCCAACAGTTTTGTCCAAACTCATTAAGCTTGAAAACTTCGCCACCCTTGAAAGCAGGTCTTCGTCAACACGGCCTATCCCAGCCATCCTAAAAATCTCTTCGAGTAAGTCGTCGTAGATGGCGTGGAAAGCGCTCGGTGCGCCTTGGGAAAGCCAAGTGTAACGTTCTATGCCATAGCCCGTATCCACGGTTCTGATAGGCAGCTTAACAAACCTGTCGCCAACCACCTTGTACTGCATGAAAACAAGGGTGGCAACCTCCAAGCCCCTAACTATGCATTCTAAGCATGGCCCCGCGTTTCCGCCTCCAGACCATATTTCCTCCTTGTAAACCACTTCTTCGGGTTTTATGCCCAACTCCTTAACGAACTCGTCGTGATACCTTACGGTCTGGTCTTTCCAGTAAACTTCCTTGTCGGGGTAGTTGAAGGCGTGATGACCGCCCATCTCAAAAATTGTTATATATTTGCCGAAGGTCGGCCCTGTGTTCGTTATGTCCACGAGGCGTATGCATGGCTGGGCGATTACAAGGGGGTTGGCGGGCGGCGGCGCAATCCCCTCGGTGACATATGGTTGGAAGTCAATTATGCTTGCGTGGGTTAGGTAAATGTCGTCTCTCCACCTTGCCACAACAGGGTAAGGCTTTATCCGCTTGTGTCCACGCTTTTCAAAAAATGATAGGAAAGTCTCGCGCATTTCACGCAGATTATAACTTTTACGGGTCGGCGGCGTCCCTATGAAAGTGTAGTATGCGCAGCCTTCGGGTCTGGCCTCCCCACATGTTTCCTGATTCGGGTTCAGCGTCCAAAAATATGAGCCGCATTTTGGGCAGAGCTTTCTAACGTATCCGGACTCTTTAAAGAACGGTAGGGCGTATTCCTCTGCTGGAAACTTTTCCAAACCCTCCAACACCTCTCTGTTAACGATTTTGGCGCTACTTTAAATCATTTCGCTATCCAAGTTTTAAGCCTGAGCTGCCTACGCTTTCTTGGTGGACTGGCGGGGTTAGAATTTCAGTCATTGAAATCTCTCCAGCATCTAAGGCCAGCATTGATTTAAATGCTGCTTGTTTATAAAACTTCTTAGGATGCAAATTTGAACCCCTCAAGATATGCATGTTAAAACTCCATAGGGCTGGTTACGGATTATGCCATCCCTCAATCAGCACTTTGACGGGGACGCGGCGTTTCTCCATCCCATAACGTTTAAGAGGCTTAGTTAGATGCCTCTGAGAACGAGGCGAAGTGACATATAGCCCCTTAACCAGCTCGCGTTTCACCCTAACCCCAACTTTATTAAGGCTGGAGAACCGTGAGCCACACTTTTCACACCTGAAACCTTTACCTCTCCCCATAGACTTCAATCTTTTACCGCATTTGGGACAAAGCGGATTACGGTAAACGATTTTCGGTGCAGCCTTTAAAACCCGCAGCTTTTCAAGGTTTATTGTCAACGGACGGTTTCGCGAAGGAGCGCGAACACCCCCATAAACCTCAATGTAATCCCCCTCCATCAGTTTTGCAGCTGCTCTCCTAAGCGTGCCAGTTGGCTCATAAGCAGCGCAATCCACAAACGCGAACTCGTCCCTAATGGGAAAAACCACATGCCGCCTCGGAACAATTTTAGGATCTGCAGCCACGGTTCCCCTGGCAATTACGGGGTGGTAGGGTTTCACTTGGTCAAGCCGCCCAACGCGTTTTAGATGCGCGTCTGTGCCGTGGTTTGTCCGAAAGATAACCCACCGTTCTATAGGCTCGAGGGGCTTAACCATCTCGAAGGCTTTCTTAACCGCCTCAGGGGTTTCCCCTCTAATCCCGAAAAGGATGGGGTCTGGTCCTCGAGGAGTAATTAGAATCCTGCCAGTTTCAGGGTCAATGTTGTTGAAGGTGTATGGAGCTGTGGCCTTATCCATCTCCACAATGGACGCCTCGTCGATTCTCCTCTTCTGGCCATAATTTTCAGGCGTACGGTACGCTATTATCTCAAAGGTATAGTCGCCTTGGAGGGTTTCGCCAACAGCCGCTAAACCGCCAATTATTCCACGTGCCCTTTTAAAGCCTACAGCCTCAGCCTTAAAACGCTTTATAATTTTTAAAGCCTCTTTTAGGGCAACGATTCCCGTTATGGCGTTTTTTGCAAAAACTTTGGCCTCCCGTGGAATTTTCGCCCTTGTAAAGAAAACTATTCCAGGGTCTGTACCCTTCCATTCCAAATCCGAGTTTTCTTCAACAACATCCACAACAATTTCTTTTATTTTTTCCACATCGTCTTCGTTGCATTTCAGTCGGAGGCATAAGGCTCCGTTTCCCCTTGTTTTCCATGGAACGTTAGGGTTCAGTCTAACCAAATTGGGATAGTCGATGAATTGAACGTTTAGTTTTTGCAGTTTCTCTACTAGGAGTGCGGCAACGTATGTTGTGCATCCTTTCCTCGGCGAGTCAGTGTCATCCAGCCCTATATGCATGGTTTTAAGGGTCATTTACTGCGCCTAATGTTTCGACACCGTTTGATGTTGAAAAGGGTTTAATTGAAAATAAGTGGGTACGGGTTGGGAGAAGGCTACTTTGGCTGTTCCTCAATTATTATCATTGTTAATGTTGACCTAACCTTGTCAAGTCTCCTTATGCGCCAAGTCACTATCTCCTTGAGCTTATCCATAGTGTCCGCATTCACTTTTGCAATTATGTCGTAGACGCCGTAAACAGAGTAGGCTTCTTCAACACCTTCAACCTTTCTCAAGTCTTTTAGAACATCCGCCTCAGAGCCAATCTCCGTGTTAATCAACACAAAGGCTTTCGGCATCTAAACCTCCTCATATTTATGTTGTCTTCTGCATTAAAATATTTTATTGTCCAACAGAGCCAAAGCGTCCCTTCCTCGGCTAGAACGAAAGACTATCATACGACGGCAACAAACTATTAAAGGGTATTCAAAAAGTGGCAACGGCGCTGTGCTGTGAACCATGACGGAGCGGGAAAAACCAATTAAGATTATTGTCTACCACGCTGGGCAATGCGACCCCAAGAAATGCACAGCTTTGAAGCTTAAACGCCACGGCCTCATCCGCCTAGTCAACCAAATTAAGTTTCTGCCAAAAAGGGCTGTCGTTTTAAACCCTTTTTCAAAAATAGCCTTTTCACCTGCTGATAAAAAGCGTATTGAAGAGTTCGGCTTGGCGGCGTTGGATTTCAGCTGGGAACATGCCGAAAAGCCGCTGTTAAAAAGCGTGAGGGGAACATCCAGATGCCTTCCATACTTGATTGCCGGAAATCCGGTAAATTTTGGAGTTCCCACAAAGCTTAGCACTGTTGAAGCTTTAGCAGCGGCGCTTTACATAGCCGGATTCATTGGGGAGGCTGAAAGGCTGCTTTCAATTTTTAAGTGGGGACCCACGTTTATAGAATTAAACAGGGAAAGGCTGGAAAGCTATGCAAAGGCCAAAAACAGCTCGGAAGTTGTGAGAGTACAGGAGCAGTTCGTAAAACTAATGTAGAAGAAAACATACTTCAAGCTTTAGGAGCCAAGTACACGATGGAAACGGACCTGCTGCTTCTTTTAGCTTCATCCGTCTTAATAACCGTGCCTTGGATTCTTTCTCCTGGCCCGGTTTTGGCGGTCACAATAGCTAAAGGGTATAGGAGCAAAATGGCGGGAGCTTTAATTGCACTTGGACACGGAACCATAGAATTCCCATTAATTTTCATGTTCTATTTTGGACTTTCAGAATTCTTAGACAACCCTGTCATCCACAAGGTTATAAGCCTAATTGGAGGATTCATCATGATTTACCTGGGTTTGCAAACATTTAGGGCAAAAGGGGTGGAAAACAATGAACAGTCAAAGTATGTTAATCAATCCTCCTTTGTCGCGGGCTTAGTTACGACGGGGATGAATCCTTTCTTTTTCATTACTTGGGTTGGAATTGGAAGCACCCTTGTGCACAATTTAGCCTTTTTCGGCATAGTGGCTGTTTTGGTTTTTGCTATAACCCATTGGTCATGCGACCTTCTCTGGAGCACTTTCGTTTCTGTAACGGTTTTTAAGTCTCGCCGCTTCTGGACTCCAAAAGTGTTTAAGGTAGTTTTCATTTTATGCTTCGCCATCCTAGTCTTTTTCGGCTTATGGTTTATTGTTTCAGCCTTCCTTTAGGCGGGAACACCCATAACTTTTAAAATTTTTAAGAAAAGAATCGCAGAGGATTAGATGGAGGCTAAATCGTGAGCGAAAACGTTTGTATATTTCAAATAGGCAAGGCTAGGATCCGCATAGTTCAAGGCGACATAACTGAGATGGAGACGGACGCCATAGTTAATGCCGCAAATCCCTCGCTTATGGGAGGCGGAGGCGTAGACGGGGCCATCCATAGGAAGGGCGGCCCAAAAATCCTCGAAGAATGCAAACGTATAAGAGCTACTGAATGGCCTGACGGCCTCCCAACGGGCAAGGCTGTTATAACCACTGGAGGAAACTTAAAGGCGAAGTATGTCATCCACACTGTTGGGCCTGTTTGGCGCGGTGGGGGAAGCGGTGAAGCGGAACTTTTGGCGGATGCCTACCGAAACTCGATGGAGCTGGCCGTTTCAAAGGGTTTGAAAACCATAGCTTTTCCATCGATAAGCACTGGTGCGTACGGCTATCCCATTGAGAAGGCGTGCAGAGTGGCCCTCCCAACGGTTAAAGAGTTTCTAGAGAGAAAGGATAAGCTTGATGAGGTTGTGCTGGTCCTATTTAGCAAGCGTGACTTTGAAATTTACAAAGAGGCGGCAAAAGAAATTCTGTAGATTTTTACAACGCCTATTCAAGCACTTGCGCCCGTTTGAACGTCCACCAAGATATGAAAAGGAAGACGGCCACATAAGCAAGAGCTACGATGATGGCTCTAGCCAGAACAAACGAGAGGGTTTCAGAATAAAGTGTTGATATTGGAAGTTGTCCAGATGAGCCTATTTTTAAGTATTTCACGTTTGCTGAAGGGTGTAAGGCATAGTTAACAAGGTTTGATGAGATGGCGTCTGTCCCCGTCGAAACGGACAGGGATAACGTGATTTGGTCACCGGAAGGGGTAACATCCAAAAATCCTAGGGCTCCGCTTCCAGGCACATAGTTAAGAACCCAAGCTTGTTCCGAAAACATTGAAACTATTGGCGAACTTATGGATAGAGCTATGAAAATGCCGAAGGCCCCAAGGGCAGCCATCATAGAACTCTTTGAAATAGAGCCTATGGCTAGAACGATGGAAACCCAGACGAATGTGCTTAAGATGCTTCCTAGAAGGGATAAGGGGACAAGGTGAAGGTTGTTTTGGGGGCCGTGGATAAGTGTTCCGACAACAGTCATGTAGACGACGAGGACACCGTATGCTGAAAACAGCGTTATGAAAGCTGCAAGGAGTTTGCCCAGCCAAACCATGGTTCTTGAAACTGGTTTCGTTAAGAGGGGGACTATGGTGCCACTTTCAAACTCGCCTGAAATGCTGTTCATTACGGTGACAACGGCGAAGAGAAACAGGCCAAAATTGCCTATGTGTATCCCGCTTCTTACCACGTAGTCTGGGTTTTGGCTGAATGGTTGACCGCTTACGTTGCTTAAAATGATGGGCAGGAATAATGCAAGTGTGGCAAAAACGAAGGCGATGACAACCATGCCTAAAAACTTCTTCTTTCGGATGTTCCATAGAAGCTCGTATTTGACAACGGCCCAGAAGCGTGTTTTCCAGTTTGCCGCGGTTTTTAGGCTCATTCCCTTTTTCCTCCATGCTGTTTGATGATAAGCTGCATGAAGGCTTCCTCAAGGGTTTGACCCTTCAAGTTCATGGAGACTATGACGCCTCCGGCCTTTGTAATTTCTTGGGAAATTTGGGCCCTAACATCGTCGCTGGTTTTCAACTCTATGAATAGGGTTTTGCCTTCTTGAGAAACCTTGGAGACAAAGGATAGTTTTTCCAAAGCTTCAACGACAGCCTCGGAAGGTTCAGCCAACTCAACCTGCAAGGTGGCTCGGCCTGAAAGTTTGCCTGAAATGTTTTGGACAGTGTCGGAGATTAGGGATACTCCCTTATTGATGATTGTTACGTGGCTGCAAACCTGCTCAACTTCAAATAGGAGGTGAGAGGAAAGGAAAACAGTCATGCCTCCCCTAGATATTTCCTTAACGAGTTCCCTTACCTCAACCATGCCTACAGGGTCTAAACCCAAACTAGGCTCGTCTAAAATGACTAGTTCAGGCTCGTTTAACAATGCTTGTGCAATGCCGAGGCGCTGCTGCATGCCCTTGCTGTATTTTCCAATGAGGTCTTTTTCTCTGCCTTTAAGGCCGACTATCTCCAGAAGTTTGGGTATGCGCTCCCTGCGTTTTTGCTCGCTCATCCCATACATTCTGCCATAAATGTCCAGCAGCTCCCAGCCCTTCAAGTGTTTGGGGAACTTTGGAAGTTCAGGCATATATCCAATCCCGAGTCTAACGCTAGGCACGTCCCCACGCACTTCTTGTCCGAGAACCTTAACGGTGCCCTCATCCGCCCAAAGTAAGCCCACCAAAACCTTTATTGTGGTGGTTTTCCCCGCCCCATTAGGGCCTAAAAAGCCGTGGACAGTGTTTCTTTTAACCTCCAGGTTAAGCTTGTTTACGGCGGTTAATGCTCCATAACGCTTCGTTAACCCGACGGTTTCAATAGCCAGTTCCATCGAGAAAGCCTCTTAGATCCAACCATACGTTTGATGAAGGAAAATATAAACTTTGAAATTCAACTTTAAGGCGGTTTTAAAGCAAAATAAGTCTTTCATGGCGACAGTTTTACAATGTTAGGGGTGTTTGCGAAGCCTTAATTGTACCATGCAATTATTGCTCTTGCAGCCTTGTCGGAATAGCCGCAGCTTCTAAGCATTTTGTAAATTTGCCGCCTATTCAAACAGCCACCTTGGAGAAGAGAACGCTGCTGTGGTTTAAAATGTATATTCCAAAGGTGGATATATCCCCTCCCTCTACGTGTTGGTAATGTCGTTGGTAATGTTTAACGGTAAGAGGGGATGCGCATATGGTAAAGGTTATATTTTCTGGAATTGTATTGTGTGTGTTTGCGGGTGCAACGTGATGAAAGGTGACCGCCAAATTCGAAGCCAACCCTGAAAAGTTGTTGAGCATGGACTACCGCCCGCTTGAAATTGAAAATGAAATCCGCGAATTCTGGGAGAAGAACCGCATACAGGAAAAGCTCATGGAGCTCCGATGGGAAAAAAACATGGGTTTAGCGGGTTATGTTGAAGGCCCACCCACATTGAACGGTGTACCCCATGTGGGCCACGCTAGAGGCCGCGTGATAAAGGACCTGCGTTACAGATTGAAAACTATGCAGGGCTATTTTATGCCCTTTTGGGCTGGATGGGACTGTCAGGGCTTGCCCGTGGAGTTGGAGGTTGAGAAGCTTCTAGGTGTGCGGAACAAGCGAGAACTCATCGAGAGGGTGGGCGAAGAACGCTTCATAGAAGAGTGTAAGAGGGCGATTATGCGCTATCATAAGGAGTGGGTTGAAGCCGACAGGAAGCTCGGCATATTCATAGATCAAAAGAGGGCTTATTGGACATATACCGACGAGTACATTGAACGGGAGTGGCGGTACCTTAAACGCGCTTGGGAGCAAGGCTTGCTGGAAGAAGGCTATTATGTGGTAGCCTATTGCCCCGGGTGCCAAACAAGCCTAAGCAGCGCAGAGGTGGGCTATGAGGACTCTTATAAAGAGGTGGAAGACCCATCGCTTTACTTCAAGTTTAGGCTGGCTGAAAGCCCAGATGAGGTTTTCCTCGTTTGGACAACCATGCCCTTCACAATAATAACGGATATGATGCTCGCCGTCCACCCGGAAGCCGAATACGCAAAGGTGCGGGTAGGCGGTGAAAAATGGATAATTGTTAAGCAGCGCGTTGAGCCGACGATGAAGGAACTGGGCATAGAAAAATACGAAATATTGGAGGTTATTTCAGGCAAGAGCCTTGAAGGCTTAAAGTATGATTATCCCTTCAAGGATTTGATTCCAAAACAGGCGGAGTTGGACAAGCAGCCCCTTGTGCATAGAGTTGTATGCGAAGATTTTGTCGACGTGAACACCGCCACGGGTGTTGTGCACCTTTCGCCTGGAAACGGTGAGGAGGACTTTGTGGCGGCTCAGAAACGGGGCGTCCCAGTTTTCGCTCCCTTTGACGATGAGGTTAAGTTCACAGAGGAGGCTGGAGCCTTTAAAGGGGTTTTTGCAAGGGACGCGGACGCCATGGTCATTGAAGAGTTGCGTAGAAGAGGCTTACTTGTGGGGGTAAAAACCATAAGACACGAGTATCCCACGTGTTGGCGTTCCAAACACAAGCTGGTTTGGCTTGCTCGAAGGGAATACTTCCTAAGAACGGACAGGATTAACGACAAGATTGTTGAGGCGGCGGAGAAGGTTGAATATTACTTTGAAGCTCCAAAGAATCGTTTCCTCTCATTCCTCAAGGAGGGAAAGCCCTGGTGCATATCCAGAGAACGCGTCTGGGGCACACCACTCCCCATATGGGTCTGTGAAAAATGCGGCGCAAAAACTCTAGTAGCCAGCAAAAGGGAGCTTATAGAAAAAGCCATAGAAAAACCTCAAGGCTACTTCGAACTCCATAAGCCATGGATAGACCGCGTAAAAATCAGATGCGAAAAATGCGGGGGCGTCATGCACAGGGAACCCTTCGTTTTGGACACTTGGCACAACAGTGGAGTTTCGCCGTACGCCAGATTTACGGATGAAGATTTTGAGAAGTTTGTGCCCGCAGACTTCCTCACAGAGGGGATAGACCAGACAAGGGGCTGGGCGAACTCGCTTCTTCTAGCCCACGTGATATTGACGGGCAAGGCTGAAGCCCCCTACAAGGCTTTCCTTTTCCAAGGCTTAACCCAAGACGCTAAAGGCCGAAAGATGAGTAAAAGCCTTGGAAACATTATAGAGGTTAACAAGCTCATCGGAAAAGCCTCAGCAGATGTCTGCAGATTCTACCTCCTAAGGAAGTGTTCCCCCATAGAGTTCATGAACTTCGACCTGAACGAGGTGAACCGCCGCCCATACCAAGTGCTTTCAACATTATACCACCTAAACAGGTTTTTTGTGCAAAACGCTGAATACGACAACTTTAACCCTGCAAGGCACACGCTTGAATGGGCAAGGGAAAACGGCTTACTTAAAAAGCCGGACTTTTGGGTTCTTTCAAAACTTCAGAAAACCATCAGGGAGTACACAGCCAGGCTGGAGAGATGCGAGTTTAACACGGCGTTGGCTGAGCTTGAAAACTTTGTTGTAGAGATTTTAAGCCGCCTCTACGTGCCCATGATAAGAAGGGAGCTTTGGACAGACGACCCTGAAACCCTCAACCGCAGGTTAGCCATATACGCGTGTCTTTGGCATACGCTTAAGACAGCCGTCGTCCTATTCAACCCAGTGACACCCTTCCTAAGCGAAGCCCTCCACCAGAAAATCTACAGGAGGCTTGACCCAGCGCAGCCCGAATCCGTGAACTTTGAAAGCTGGCCTAAGCCAGACGAGAAAATGCACGACAAAGCCTTGGAAAGGGACTTTGAAACCCTCATGGAGTGCCTATCCATTGTCTATTCGGCTAGGCAGAAAGCCAAACTGAAACGCAGATGGCCTCTGAGAAAGACTGTTGTGGTGGCTTCGGAAAAAGTGTGCAAGGCGCTTATAAGCCTCAACGAAGTTTTTCTGGAACTTGCAAACGTCAAGGAGGCGGAATACCTCCAGCAAGTCCCGGAGAAAATTGAGGCTGAAACTGCTGCGGGAAAATGGGTTCACGCAGCTGAAAAAGGCGTAAGCGTCTACCTAGATGTTTACAGGGATGAGAGGCTTTTAGGCGAGGGTTTAATGCGGGACATAGCCAGAAGGGTTCAAGCCTTAAGAAAGGAGCTTGGTTATGTTCCAACAGACATCCTTAAAAGCGTCCATATAGCCGCATTAGAGGACGAGAACGTTAAGCTTTTACAGCCATTTTTGAAGGAGATGGCGGAGCTTGTCCGCGCCGAGAAAGTTTACCTACACGCCAGCATGCCCGAGACGGGGGCAAAGTGGCACGAATACCCATTGGACGAAAAGAGAATATACATTGCAATCTTAAGCTCATAGAAGCTTATGCATGGTTAAAGGCGATTTTCCCGTAAAGGGGGGCTGGCAGGTTCAGTCAGCATTAGCACGCCCCTCACGCGAGGGAAGCCACTGTTAAAATCGCCCTCCCTCCTTTTTGAAATCGGTTTGAGAAGCCTATCAGAGCCGTTTTACATAAGCGACATATACGGGTAGCGAGAAATATTAAGGCTAATGGAGGAATGTTATGGGAGTAGACGGCACGTATGAAATAACCATGCAGACACCAATGGGAGAATTTAGGAGTAAGCTTTCGCTTAGGACGTCTGGCGGTGCCCTCAGCGGGATGCACGAAACCCCTATGGGAACTATAAATTTTGCCGGCACTGTTAGAGATAACGAAGTTGAATGGGTTGAGAACGTAAGAAGCCCAATGGGGTCAATATCCGTCACTTTCAAGGGTAAAGTTGAAGGGGATAGAATCTCTGGGCAAGCAACGGCGCCTTTCGGCTCTATACCCTTTGAGGGTTCCCGTGTGAAAGTTTAGGAAGGCTTCATGCTCTTTAACCATCTCCCTTCCTTTTTAAGGAATTTCTGAAAGACTGCCCATAGAAAAACTAATAACCTTATGGCGTCTAAAAGCAGTTAAGCTTTAAGCCTCATAGGGGATGACGAAAATAGAGATAAAAAGTCTCCTTAAACCCGAGCGGTTATATTTGTTTTTAATCGTGGTTTTTGGCTTCATCCTTTATTTGTACGTCCTAACCAGATATGCGCTGGTTTACGGGGTGGACGGCCCCTACTACCTTATTCAAGTGAGAAGCATACTGGAAACGGGGCGGTTAAAGTATGACGACCCGCCCCTTGCCCTCTACATATTCACGTTTTTCGCGCTGCTTTTCGGCGGCAACATTACCCTAGGGATAAAGGTTGGGACAGCCCTCTTCTCGGCGCTTTCAGCAGCCCCCCTCTACTTCTGGACGAAAAAGGCTGCGAAATCCCAACTCTGCGGGTATTTAGCCGCGCTTGCCTGCATTATATCCTCGCTGCATTTACTTTTGATGAATAATTATCTCAAGATGGTTGTGGGAACTTTCTTCCTCTTATGCTTCATATACTATCTCCACTGCATAATCGCCGAAAAAGGGAACATTCACACACTACTTATGGCGGTTATTTTCCTAGTCTTAACCGGGGCCACCCATGCAATAGTCTTTCTCGTTGCCTTCCTTTTTTTGGCGCTGTATGCCATAGTTTTTCGACTAACTTGGACCATCGAGAAAGAAATTACGAGAAACCTTGAAGTCCTACTGTTTATGGCATTCTTCTTCATAATCATAGGGCCCCTATTTCTCCCATTCTTCTTCAAGGACTATTATCAGGCGCTTGACCTCGCCATATCCCCGTTCTACAGGTTTAGACCTCCAACAGTTACCTCATCCGACGTCATAAGCCGTTTCCTCTTAGACTACATGAGCGGGGCTACGGTTTTGGCAGCCATCATTTTTGGGATTATTTTGGTGGTTTACGAGTGGAGGACTGGCAGAAAAGAGGCTGTTTTAGCCCTTGTCCCAGTTACGGTTGTCGGGATTTTGCTCCTAACCCCGTTCATCCCAATAGAGTGGGTGTGGCGTTTCCTCTACATGGAGTTCATCACCATAGCCTTCGTTTTGGGCTACGGCTTTTCAAAAATCCCTAGGAAAAACGTGATTCTCGCCGCGGCGCTTTTCCTCTGCTTCTCACCCATAATCATGCAAACAGTCAATGCGTCAAAAACCATGATGCCTACCATTAGGGAGGCGGATTACCGTGAAATTGAGGAGATGGGGCAGTATATACCTCCAAACTCCGTGATATTCGCCAACCCCCTATACAGTTACTGGATTGAATATGTAACCCGAACAGACACCACGTTTATGTTTTCGCCCGCAATTTGGCAATATAGGCACGTATTAATCTTGATCGACAAACTTTTCCCACCAACCACAACCCCGAATGGGACGATAATATTTGAGGGAAGACGTTTCACGCTGTACGAGATTGAAATGAGGCTGCCTTAACCCTTCCACTGCAAAGCTAATTACCAATTTCTAGAAAACAGTTGGGAAAAGTTTATCTAACAAACTTTTAGAATTGAGACGCCAAAAACGGGGATCACCGATTGCTAAGAAAGCTGGACAAGAGGGTCAAAGTTGTTCTCGCATCGCAGGTAATCTACGCCTTCTCCATGCAGTTTCTAGCCCAGTACAACACACTTTTTGCCCAAGCTTTAGGCGCAAGCGGCGCCGACATAGGATTGATGAACTCCATAAGCGCCTTAGCCATTGTTGCCGCCTCAGCCTACATAGGGTTAGCGATTGAAAGGTACTCGGTAAAAACTGTTATGATTCTAGGTTTAACCTTCGACGCTTTAGCCATGGCGTTTTTTATTTTTGCAAGTGATTGGCGTTTCCTCATACCCGCCTTCATTCTTTACGGCCAACTTGTGAGGCAGATGGCCCTTGCAGACATAGTATTCATAACCTTCACAGCCCCCCACGAAAGAGCCACGGTTATGAGTTTTGCAAGGCTGCTGTGGGGTGGAGCGGCAATTTCCGCGCCGCTGGCTGCAGCCGCCACCGTCACCTACTACGGCGGGATAAACGCTCAGGGAATCCGCCCACTATACTATGTTGCTTTAGCCATTATCATGGCGCTTCTGATCGTTTTATACAGGTGCTTGGATGGAACTCGGCTTCCGAACAGCAACACGGGGAAAACCAGTTTAATCAGCACTTATAAAGCTCTCTTTAAGGGAGAGAAGTATCTCCGGCGGTGGATAGTCATAAGACTTTTCCGCGACGGTTTCACATCTCTTTTTGCAACATTTGTCCCCTTATGGATCGTTAACGTGAAAGGCGCCACACCCGCAGTTTTAGGCTCATTGTCTTCCGTGGCCATGGCTTCCGCGATGCTGGTGCAGGTTCCAGCGGGTAGATTCGCAGACAAGTTTGGAAGGAAAAAGGCCTTTTTCCTCTTAACCATGTTTTACTGTCTTGGAATAGTTGTGTTGGTTCTCGCCCCAAGCACCGAATACCTGTTTTTGGCAAGCGTTTTGGGGATGGGGTGGCTTGGAGGCATAGGCGGGGCAGCCTACACCTCCCTCATAACCATGTGGTGGGAGGCTTTTCCAGCGGAGAACAGGGGCAAGCTGTATGGGTTGGAGGGCATAATAGCCGCCTCCTTCAGAATCCCCGTATCCATTTTTGGAGGCATCCTATGGGACCAAGGTTTCAAGGAGCACATCCTCCTATTACCAGTCTTGGCAGAACTCACAATAGTAGTGCCCCTACTGCAAACTATTCCCGAAACATTAAAGCAGAAGCCAAACCCTAAAAATTAACCCATAAGAAACAGGGCAATTAAAATGGGGAACTACGGGGAAGCCTACACAGCCTAGTCTTTAGGCTCTTCAGCCTTTCTCTTTAACGCAGTCTCAGCTAGGGCTTTTCCAAGCGCCCTGCATTCCGGCAAGTCCCTTTCCTTCGGCGAGCCCATGTCCCTAAGCCCCCAAACAATGCCCTCGCATACTTTTTCAAGTCTGAAGGCGGGGAAAATTCCTTCTATGCTTAACAGCGCCGACCTGCTTGGGCTGCCGCCGCAAGTGAAGGCAGCGGCCGGCTTACTTGAAATTTTATCGCGGACGCTCCACGCCCTGTCAAAGAAGTCCTTTAAAAGTCCAGCCATATAGCCAAAATAGTTTGGCGATCCTATGGCCACGGCGTCGCATGAGATTAAGTCGTCGACTGTTGCATAGTCGACGCGTCTCAGCTCGGCTGAGGCTCCTTTTACGCTTTCCACTCCGCTTGCGATAGCCTTCGCCAAGGCCTCCACGTTGCCCGTTCTGGAGTAGTACAGAATAAGCACTTTCACCATGACGGCCGCACCCATCACGCTTAAACATTCTGTTGATTGAAAATATAAGCCCTTTCCCCATCCCTGTCAAAGATGGGAAAAAGAGGGATGCTCTGGCACGTTTTAATCCGTCAAAAGCGTTCAGCTGGCCTCGAGTAAGGTTTTGCTATGATCTCCTTCACATCTATATCAAAGAAGTTGGTTGAATAGGCTGGTTTTAGCAGGAGCGCCGTGTCCGCGCCTTTATGGGTTCCCGCAACTGCAATAATATCCCTGTCTACGGGTATGGCTCCCGCGTCTGCAGCCATCACCGCGATTTCCAAACACACCTTAAAGCCTGCGCCGAACAGCCTTAGCACGCTGGCAATTAACTCGCCCATGGGAGGAATATAGGGCGGTATCACCGGCGGTGACGGCGGCGGCGCACCCGGCTTGGGAGGCGGCGGCCAACGCGCCGTGCTCATACCGACTCCCCCGAAAGCGTGTGTACTCCTCACTATTTTTACGCCAAACTCCTCAAGCCTTCGCTTGTTCTCCTCAGACAGTTCAGGAAGACCCCACGCCCCCGCCTGAAGGGTGACGACGACAACTTTGACGTTGGTGTTTTTGAAAACTTCTGCGGCCTTCAACCCCGTGTCTCCAGTGTTTGAGGCGACAACCACATGGGTTATGCCGCGTTCAAGGGCCCTCTTCTTAACAAGCTCTAGTAAGACGCCCGTGTTTTCAGGTCCAGGCTTCTCAAAGTACCTTATCAAAGCGTCCATACATTTCCCTCAGCATTCTTTATCCTCTGCTAATGTTATTAAAAACTTGCCGTTGTAACAAACTGCGGCTACGCTAATCTTTCAAGCGGGCAAAAAGTTGATAAACGCACAACCAAAATTATTATGCGGGGGGAGAATTCGTGAGTAAAAATTCAGTAAAATATTCTATAGCACTTATTCTGGCGTTGGCTGTGCTTGCTGCATCTTTAACTCCCAACTTGCAGGCTCAAGAAACAAAGATACTCCGTATAGCTATAACTTGCCCCCCGGGCACGTTTAACCTGCTGATGTCAATGCGTGACGTCTGCCTAGCAGGTACTTTCGCTTATATACTGGGGGAACCGCTTGTTTTGAACCTGGTCAACGGTAGTCTATTGCCATGGTTGGCTGAGCGCTGGGAAGTGCTTGACGAAGGCAAAAGATACGTGTTTCACCTAGATAAGAGGGCGAAGTGGAGCGATGGCACGCCGTTAACGGCTAGGGATGTGGAGTTCACCTGGAACCTAACCATGCAATATGCTATGCCCTCAGCTTTGGCAGGGGTGCTCCAAGAGGTTAGGGCTGTCGACGAATACACTGTTGAGTTTATCACGACGCAGCCTTGGGCAAGATGGTCCCTAGACTTCGGCGACTCTATCCCGTTGCCGGCTCATATATGGTCAAAGCTTGAGGATCCCCTAAGCTACGATTTTATAAACGAGCCCGGCAAGCATGTCACATCGGGGCCGTTCCTATATGATTCATTCAAGACGGGCGAATGGTGGTTCTTTAAGAAGAGGGAAAACTACTGGAAGACAGAGCACACTCCAAAAATAGACGGGATTATGATTCGAACCTTCTCTGACATATCAGTGTTTCCGCTGCTTCTCCAGAAAGGAGAAGCTGACGTAGCCGAAGCATACCCGTTCTATTTGATCCCGCAAATAGTGGGAAAACCCAACATAGCTGTCTGGTTCCCGCCAGGCCCGTCAGGCACAGAGGTTTTAGGCATTAACACTAGGCTTTATCCGCTTAACATGAAAGAGGTTAGGCAGGCCATCGACTTAGCCATAGACAAGGTTACCATCGCCCAATTCTACTTTATGGGCTACGGCATGCCTGGCAACAGGTCCCTGGTCAACATGGCAGCCTACCCTGAATTTTACGTTCCTGAGGCTGCCTGGCAAGGTTGGGGCAAAACCCACGAGGAATGCGTTGCAGAGGCAAACCGCATATTAGACGCTTTGGGCTTCGCAAAAGGGCCTGACGGGGTAAGGGTTACACCCAATGGAACGCGCCTAAGCTACAAGTACATTTTGCAGATGGCTCCTCTGACGGCAGTAAGGCTTAGAACATCAGAAGCCATCATAGAATATTTGAGGGAGATAGGGATAGAGATTAGCCACTACCAGCCGCTGGATGTAATGGACTACTTTATGGCCGCCTTCCTAGCCCCAGTAAAGGACTGGGGCTTCGCCGAGGGAACATATGCTGAATACCCCGAACCATGGTACAACCAGGTTTATTCCTACCTGCTACCTCCCGTGGGCTTGTCTCAGGTGATGGCAACAGGCTGGGATCAGACAGAGCCTGAGGCTGCTGCCAAGGTCAGCGAACTGGCTAAAAGTGCTTTGCGGAGGTTGAACTATGCTGAACTGGTGGAGGATGTCAAGCAATTAATCAGAATATACAAGGATCATATACCATCAATTTGTATAGCATTCTATCCCTTCTGGATTTGGGCTTACAGAACAGACAGGTTAACCAACTGGCATCCTGAACATTCAACTAAAACCCGCGCATTCGGGTTCCCGCAGCCCTCAAGACCACTAATTTACAATGAGCTCATACCCCCAGGCTGGGCGCCACCAACACCAACGCCTACTCCAACGCCCACACCGAAGCCCACTGTTACGCCTACGCCTACTCCTGTTGTGACGCCGACACCAACACCAACAGCCGCACCTACAGCCGCGCCTGTGGGAATGCCGACGGAGCAAATCCTAGTAATAGCTGTTGTAGTCATAGTGATTATCGCAATAATCGTTTACCTCGCGGTAAAAACCAGAAGAAAAACGAAATAGCAAAGTGAAAACCCCACCCCTTTTTATTTTTGACAACCCTTCCAGCAACTTTATGCAGTATGTCCCTTTAGAGGCGTCTTAAAAGGGACGTTTAAAAATGGGGGCTTTTCAGAGGCCGTTTAAACTTTCAGTATTGGCCGCATTTTTTGACGGCTTCCACAGCAGCCCATATATTCTCAATTTTTGTTTCAGGCGGTATGGCGGCGCCTGTGCCCGTGAATATGAACCCCCCCGGCTCCTTGACGTCGTTTAACAGCTTGCAAACTTCTTCAAAGACTTTTTCCCTCGATGCGAAGGCGAACACTGAGGTTGAAATGCCGCCGCCGATGACTATGTGGTCTCCCAACACTTTTCGAATCTTTCTAAGATCTCCTTTTTCGAACATCCCGTAGATTTTGCCCTTTGGAAGTTCAAGAATCGTTTCCAAGTGGGGTGTGTGGTCGCCTTCAAAGAAAACGAAGGGCACCGCGCCAAGGTTTATTGCATCTATGAGAACCTTCTTTAGGCTTGGCCAATAAAACTCGTTGTATAGTTTCGGCGAAAGCATAGAGTTTAAGTGCAGTGGGTATCCAACCATCACGACTTTTGTTCCTAGCGCTTTTTGAGCCATATCTACAAGCGGCGGAATGGCAGCCCTCTGGAATTTTATTGTAAGCTCCGTGATTACGTCCACCGCCCTCAGAACCTCGTCTGGACGTTTAAAAATGTCCAGCATCATGTTTGGCGGATGCCTAAGATGATCGCTTATGTAGTCTAGAGGCTTAACGCTAAAGGACATGGGGAACGAAGCCCACCCAAGCCTTGCAGATTCTTGACCAGATTTTCGAGAGTTTTCTGAGCGTCTCTGGAGTTCAAGGCCTGTTCTTATCCATGCCGCGTAGGCTTGGGGGGAACCCGGCTTAGATATGGCCTCAAACACCCTCGGCAACACCGTCTCATTCAAAAATCCCACAGGGTCTTCAGCCAGTTTTCCATATTCCTCAGCCTCCATGAATTTGCCCCCGAGAAACTGCGGCTCAGCATCTGGGGGAAGCTCCCTTCCAGGCCATCTGGAGTATCTATCCCTTAAAATGTCATGCAAAGGTCCTGTAAGAGTGCTCAAGTTCATAGCTAAATCGGGATAATCGACAAAGGCAATTATCATCAAGGAAAGGTCAAGAGCAGCCAAAGGAAGCGGCGCTGAATCCACGCCGTCGACATTAAAATCTGTGAGAAGCTTGAGACTGGCCTTCAACGTGGCGTCATTGTTGAAACATAAGTCAGCCGTTGTCACTCCAGTATATTTTGCAGCCCATGCAAGGGATGAAAAGAAGCTGAAGGGAACCCTATCCGGCCTTTTATTTAGATAAGCTCTTTCCAGCCTCTCTTTTCTTTCCTTCAACAATTCTTCAGGAGTTTTCTTCTCAACCATCTCCCCCTCTACCTCCGTACCCTCGCAATTTTTGGTAATAGATGCATACATATTTTTTGGTCGTGTAAGTATGGGCTAGAATCTAACCATATAAAGCCCATGTAGCTACAAAAAGGTTTTGATGCAAGAAAAAATTGGGTTGGTGTTAAGACTGCCTCTGATACTTGCTTGCAGGTCCCGTTGAGAAGTGGAAGATAGGCCTGTCAGCTTTTCTGGTTATCAGCGGGCAATGCTTAACACCCTTTGGAACGAAGACAAGGCAACTTTTTGTTAAGATGTAACCCTCATCGCCGATCCATAGTTCGACTTCCCCGCCCAAGTCGCGGGGATTGTTGGGATCGCTTCCGAGGAAGCCTAAAATCTCATCGAAGTCGTGGACATGGGCTGGGGGACCCCCGCCGCCAACCCCCTTGCTAAACCAGGCGCACTCCATGTAGAAGGCTCCCTCAACAACCTCGTTATCCAAATATAATGTACGAATGGTTTTAGAGGCGTTGGCTGGTATGCCTGGCGGCGGTGGAGGAAGCTCAAGGCCCTTCTTCGTACCAGTCACTATGTATTTTGAATATTTTAGCTCGCCGCTTGGCGAGGAAGCTTGTTTCTCCGCTTTCCTCGTGTACATGCTCATGGGCGACAAGGTCATAAACCAGTGGGGTTTGTCAACCCTTTTGAACCTCACGGGGCAATGTTTAAGCCCCTTAGGGACAAAGACAAGGCAGCTGTTTTTGAGAACATGTAATTCGTCGTCGAGCCATAACTCCACTTCCCCGCCCAAGTTCCGCGGATTATCAAAGTCTGTTCCAATGAAAGCTAAAATCTCGTCAACATCGTGAACGTGGGGTTCTTCTATCCAGTCCTCCGAGGTTCCTTCGTGGCATAAGGTGACTTCCATGTAGAAGGCTCCCTCAACAACCTCCTTGTCTATATATATCAAGCGGTCGATTTTTACGGTGGATCGAATAGGCCCCCGTTTGGCCAGGCTCTCCAATACCTCCCTGGGAAGAGGCTTAGTTTCAGTCACGATGTTTTTCGCATATTTCAACGGCATTAACTCACCCTCTTTTTTAGATAGGCTAAAAACTTGCTGCAAGTGTGGCGATTGCTACTATTGAAATGGCGACTTTATAAATGGTCCGCATACATTCTTCACCCTTTCCAAATATCCCGTTTGGCTTATTAGAGCTCTCCGGATTAACTATATAAAAGTAACTGCACAGGCCTAAAGAGCAATCTTCGCAATTTAAAACCTGTTAGACAATGTTGAACTGTTTATGCTCGGGATATTCTATCCCCATTCTTCCGCAGATTTCCGCAATCTCAGCGTGCACTTTTAAATCCAGTTCCCTGACAGTTTGCTCTTTAGGCCCCTCTATTTCAACAATAATCCCCACAGGGATGGGCGCGCAGCAAGCCGCTGTGTCCTTATATACTTTTACGGTGTACCCTTCTGGAATATTCGCCTTGCTTAGGAAGGTTGTCACTTCTCTGATGACTTCGTCTAGGTCTTTATCCTTAGCGCTCATTATGAGGCATTCCCGTCGACTCAGCATATGCATTTCATTCACCGCAAAGCATGAACTATTATATTTAAACCGCTTTTAAAGGTTGCACTTTGCAGCGCCACTCAAGCATGTATAAATCCGAAGTTAAATCCGAATTAGCTTTTGAAAGCATATGTTTCGGTATTATTGGAAATAAATATGTTAGGCCATTTATTTGGATACATTTTAAGAATTCGCTACCTTTATTTACGCAGAAGGGTATTGGATAGCTTGGAAAAGGGTAGATGATCCATGTCTAATAAAGACACGTCGAAGGATGACGCCTTAGAAGCTTTAGACTTTATAATAAATGTTTTGAGGGAGCATGAAAAGGATTTAGACCGCCTCATTAACGAGTTGGGCAAGATAACTGATAGGCTTGGGGAAGCTGGCGAGTTAAGCGGCAAAATAGAGAGTGTTGAAGAGAGGCTTACAAAATTACAAAATGAGATAGCCAATTTAATCTCCTACCTTTCAACATCCCAAGAAATTTCCAAAGTTTCAACGCGACCCGTTGAAGCTCAGAAGTCTGAGGTTTCTGTTGAAATTAGGGGGCCTCCGGTTATTTTGCGTTGCAAGCACTGGGAGGACTTCCAAAACTTAGCCCGACAAGCTCAAACCTTATCCTTCATGTATAAGGAGGCGGAAAGAACTTTTCAGGCGGACGCTCTTAAAAACAACCAGATAATAACGTACAGCGGGGAACCCCCAAAGATTACGGCGCTTCTTAAGGCATGGCTTTCAAAACAGTTGGACATTCCTGAAGGCAACATTCTTGAGGGCATTTTGGCTATAGGGTAGCGGTTGTGACTGTTGTTGATTAGTATTCAGCAATGTTTTTATATAACCATGTATATTAAGTCTTAAGATGTTGTACGGGGGTTGAGGTTGAAGGCTGAACCAGAGCAGCTAATTTTTCCGTTTTTCGAAGCCTTCTCCTTTCTCCTCGATGACGGAATAGCTGTTGGTTCGGCCAAAAAACAATGAAACCCCAAGACAAAACAATGGCGACGAGGAAGCGGTCATGAGTGAAGGTGCAAGGCGCTTGGAAAGGCTCTCTGAAGAGTTTGTAAGATTTGAGAGGACAGTGGAGGAGCTGCGCTTTCTAAAACTTGTCGCCAACGACCTGAAGAGTTTTAGGAAGATGATTAGGCTTAGGAAATACGACTAAGGGCAAAGGTAAAACCTTTAAGGGTTTTTGCCATATTCCTCTTTCGGCGGAAATTCATGGAAACGCCGGAGAGAAACGTCTTCTTTTTCAATACCTTAACGCGTAGGAAGGAGAAATTTGTCCCCCTAGAAAAGGGGAAAGTTAAAATCTACACTTGCGGCCCAACGGTTTACGATTACGCCCACATTGGAAACTTTAGAACCTTCATCTTTCAAGACTTGTTGAGGCGGTGGCTTGAGTATCGCGGCTTTAGGGTTATCCAAGTCATGAATATTACTGATGTAGACGACAAAACTATTAGGGGCGCCAGAAGGCGGGGAGTTTCCCTGCAAAAGTACACGGAATATTACATGAAGGCGTTTTTCGAGGACATAGCTGCCTTAAACATGGAGAAGGCTGAATATTATCCCAGGGCCACGCAGCACATCCCGGAAATGGTTTCTTTGATTAGGAGGCTTATGGAGGAGGGTTACGCCTACCGAGGCGAAGACGGCTCCATTTACTACGACATTTCAAAGTTTAAGGATTACGGGAAGCTTTCAAAACTTAAAATTGAGGAGCTTAAGCCCGGAGCGCGAGTTAAGGTTGACGAGTATGGGAAAGAGGAAGCCCGCGATTTTGCCCTTTGGAAGGCTTGGGACGAAGAGGACGGTGACGTTTACTGGGAGACGGAGATTGGCAAGGGCAGACCTGGATGGCACATTGAATGTTCAACCATGGCTATGAAGTATTTGGGAGAAACCATAGACATCCACAGCGGAGGCATAGACCTAATCTTCCCCCATCATGAAAATGAAATAGCCCAGAGCGAGGCGGCAACAGGCAAACCTTTCGCCCGCTACTGGCTGCATTCGGAGCATTTACTTGTTGAGGGCAGGCGCATGGCCAAAAGCCTAGGCAATTTCTACACCCTTAGGGATTTAATGGCTAAGGGCTATGACCCATTGGCTATTCGGTTTCTGCTCATGTCAACCCATTACAGGCAACAGTTAAACTTCACCTTCGATGGGTTGGAAGCAGCCAAAAACGCGGTGGAACGCCTAAGAACCTTCACCCGCAGGCTTTTAGAGGCAGATGGGAAAGGATGCGGAGAAAAAATAGGCACCTTGATGGCTGAAGTGCAAAGGCGCTTTGAGGAGGCTATGGACGACGACTTAAACATAAGCGTAGCCCTAGCCGCCCTATTCGACTTTGTCCGCGAAGTGAACAGGCTAATGGACGAAAACACGCTAAGCAGAGAGGAAGCGGAAAGGGTTTACGCGTTGATGATGCATTTCGACAAGGTTTTAGGCGTGATAGGCGAAGTGAAAGCCGAGGAAAAACTGCCCAAAGAGGCTGAGGAGCTTATCCGCAAAAGGGAAGAAGCCAGAAAAGCAAAAGACTGGGCTACGGCGGACAAAATCAGAGCTCAACTCAGAGCCATGGGCATAATAATTGAGGACACGCCTCAAGGGGTTAAATGGAGAATTGAGAAAAAGGCCGGTTAAGTTTAACGGGTTAAAAGGGCTATTTTGTGGACAGGTTTTCTCAGAAACGCCTTAAGCAGTTCAAAACTGTCCCTTTCTATTGAGGCTAGTAGAACTGTGCTTGGGCCGGCGGATTTTTCGGTGTCAATAGGGATGTTTCTATGAAGTTTTATGCCCAGTTTTGATTCCTTGGCGAGGATTTTGGATTCGTAGAGTACACCCTTAGAGCCTACAGGTATTACTCCATGCACAAATTCCAGAGATAACAACTGGTTGAGGTCTTCAAGGTCGGCTATGACTCCCCTCCGTTCGTTTTCTAAAACCTCCATTCCAACAGAGGGTATGCCGACGCTCGCGATGATGTCTCCCTCTTTTGACTTTCCCATCAACAAGGAATCCTTTCCAACTACCCCGACGACGGCGACACCGACCCCTGTCTGAATCGTTGGAAAATTCTTTTCAGTGCTTATCACCAGGTCTCTGGAAGGGTTTAACCCCGCCCTTACCATCTCGCTTTGAACGCCTTTCAGTATATCCTCTCCCGCGGGTTTTGGCTCCACGGCAAGCCCGCATGCCACGCATAAAGGTTCTGCGTTAACAGCCATAACCTCCATCAAAGCGGTTCTAACAGCGAATTTCCCAACGGTTTCTCCGTCAACTTTTACTACGTCTCCAGTTTTTGAACCCACGGCGCCTGAAGAGTCGCATCCAACAATTAGAAGCTTACGTTGAGAGATGGGCTTTATTATGATGTCTCTGAAGTTGTCTGGAAGTTTCGGAAGGGCTATTCTTATGGACATTTCATCCTTTCACAGTCTCCCTTTTCAACCCCTTGTTAATGGCTGTGAAAACCATGCCTGCCAAGGCGGCGTTAACCGCTGAAGCCGCAAACAGTATCGGTGTTAGCACCGGGATGATTCCCCATCCGTAGGTTGGAACTGCCAGCACAACCCCCGCCGTGTTTAGCGCAACGCCTCCCGCTAGGCCAGCAACAACCCCAAGCTTTTTGTTTAATAGAGCTGTGACCGCCCCCACAAGAGCCATTAGGAACATTACAGCTATGTGAATGTAGCCTAAAGGGAAACCAGCTCTAAACGATGAAAGCACATGTCCGATGGCGCAGACCAGCGCTCCACTAGGCAAGCCCCTCCAGAGAGCCATAAAATAGCCTGGGCAGGAATCTAGGGCTATTGAACCCACAGGGCTCGGTATCGGCATCATGGCGCCTATACCGCTTAACGCAGAAAAAATAACCATTTCAGAAATGAGGCGTGTTTTTGATGGTTTTATTGTTTTTCGCTCAGCCATATTGGATGGTTTATCCGTCCGATAAATATAAGGTTTTCCTAAACCTACACAAATTTAAGAAGCCCGTAAGCTCTCTTATTATAACTGCCAAGGCAGAAATAGTATTGTAGAGATTATAGTCATGGTGGTTTGGTTAATGCAGAGGACTGGTGTGGCGAGGCTTCCGCTCCATGATGGTAAGGCGCCTAAGTGGTTAGTTGTACGTATGCGGAAGCTCGCCAAGGAAATTGTGACGATTATTGTTGATGAGTATGGTAGCGGTGAGTTTTTAAGACGCCTTTCCGACCCGTTTTGGTTTCAGGCTTTGGGCTGTGTTTTGGGTTATGATTGGCATTCGTCTGGCGTGACAACGGTTGTTACTGGAGTTTTGAAGCAGGCAATAGTTCCCGAGGAGCATGGCATTGCGGTTTGCGGCGGGAAGGGCAGGGTTTCGAGGCAGACGCCCCTTGAAATTGGGAGGGTCGGGGAAACCTTCGACTTTTCAGAAGATAAAGTTGAGGGCCTTCGCTATGCGAGTAGGATGAGCGCTAAGGTTGATAGCGCGGCTATACAGGCAGGTTACCAGCTTTATCATCACGCCTTTTTCGTAGACGAAGGGGGAAGTTGGGCTGTGGTTCAGCAGGGCATGTGCATCAGAGACCGCACGGCTAGGCGTTTCCATTGGCTTTCTGAAAACCTTCAAAGCTTTGTTGTGGAGCCCCACAACGCCATAGTGGGCGACGCTAGGCGGGAAATAGCCCTAGACATGACTGCAAAAGAAAGCGAAGGCTGCAGAAAAGCCTCAGTGGATTTGGCCTGCGAGCCGCCTAAAAAGATTATGAGGCTTATAATGTCTGTTAGGCCAGCCTATCAGCGTTCCCTTGAAGATTGGCTTCCAAAAACAGCTCAGACAGGTTGGAGGGAATACCCCATAGACGTTTTATCCATGCCCGCCAATATTAACTGGGAAGCCCTGCAGAAGGTTTACGAGTTTAAGCCTAGAAACTATGAGGAGCTTTTGGGCTTCCGAGGGGTTGGCGCGGCAACCGTTAGGGGCTTAGCCCTAATCGCGGAGCTGATTTATGGGGAAAAGCCAAGCTGGAAAGACCCTGTTAAGTTTTCTTTCGCCTATGGAGGGAAGGATGGGGTGCCATACCCCGTGGATAGGAAAGCCATGGACGAATCCATACGGCTCCTGCGGGAAGCGGTGGAAGACGCCAAGATAGGGGACAGGGAAAAACTCAACGCGTTGGATAGGCTTAGGGCTTTTGTTCCCAACACGCGCCTTTAAACATGTTTTCGCCCTTTCCGTTCAGTTAAGTTTATATGAAAGTTCCGAAAGTATGCTCGGAAATTAGTTGAGAATAGCATGTCCACAACATTTGGCATAGCAGCCTTCATAGCAGGCATCTTGCTCATATACGTTGGGTCGAAAAAACTTGTACTTTCGGCTTGTGGACTAGCTGACTGTATAAACCTTCACCGAGTCGTGGTGGGAACAATTCTCGTGGCCTCAGTGACTTCTGCCCCTGAATTTTTAAGCTCTGTAATCGCTGCGCTTTTTGGCTCTTCCCATATGGCTTTGGGTAACATATTGGGCTCAAACATATACAACATTCCCCTAATCATAGGCATATGCGGCCTGATAGAGGAGTTTAAAATTGAGAACCATGCTGTGGGCAGGGAATGCCTCCTCATGATAGGCCTTGCCGCCCTCATGGGGGTTTTGACGGCCTCAACGAGCATGGTGACATGGTGGATTGCCCTAATCTTTTTGGCGTTATACCCCGTATTCATATATTACTCTATTCGTAAGGGAAACAATGGATGCTACTTGAGTAGGCCTCCAAGGGGCATGGCTAAAATGGCCGTTTTTATGGTTTTGGGCGGCGTCGCCCTAACATGCGGAACATTTCTCCTAGTTTATGGCGTGACAGCCATAGCTGAAAGCTTTGGACTTATGCATTTTTACGCTGGGCTCACCATTATGGCGTTGGGCTGCGTTGTTCCAGAGACCGCTGTCTCCGTGGCAGCAGCCCTCCACGGCGAGCAGGAAATCTCCATTGGAAACGTTATAGGAGACAACATAATAACCATGACTCTTGTTTTTGGAGTCGTGGGGCTTATTAGGTCTTTTAGGGTATCTCTTTCGGAGATTTTGCTCACAGTGCCCTTCATTTTCCTAATGACGTTCATACTCTTCTTGATGAGTCGCTATGGTCACAAAGTCACGAAGGCTTGGAGTCTGGCAATGTTGGCTATTGCCGCAGTTGCATTTTTCTTCGAAACATTCTATTTTGCAGTTTGACGGGAGGCGGCTTATTCTTCAACGGTTATTGCTTGGGTTGGACATGAAGCCGTGCAAGCCATGCACATGATGCATTCGCTTTCCCGCACTGGGACAGATTTCGGCGTGTCCGGGTGTTCCGGCAGATTTTTGAGTTCAAAAACGTTCACTGGGCAAACTTCAATGCAGACGCCGTCACCTGTGCACTTGCTCAAATCAACCTTTACTTTGGGCATTTAATCAACCCAAATACAAGATTTGCGGGTTTTCCACTTTTAACATTTGCCTTTTTCAGCAAAGACTAATAGCCTTGAATGGCATTAGAGAAAATGGCGTATGGTGGAAAATGCATGGCTGGAGACAAAGTTTGGGTTAGGTTTTCCGGAGTTTGCGGGATATTGGCGCCCCTTGTTGCCTTCACATTCATATTGCTTGCCATAGCCTCTTACCCAAGGTTCAGCTGGACGGACAACGCCCTAAGCGATTTAGGCGTCGTTGAAGGCTTCACCTCAGCCATGTTCAATTCGGGATTGATTGCAGGCGGAGTTTTAGCCCTAATTTTCGCCGCCGGCCTGTTCAAAGTCCAATCCTCAGCGCTTGGCAAAGCTGGAGCCTTAATCTTTTTCCTTGCAGCCTTGTCCCTGACGGCCATAGGGGTTTTTCCGGAAAACGTTAGGCCCATCCACTACTACGTGTCTGTGGCTTTCTTTACGCTTTCTCCAATAGCCCTTCTGGTTCTCTGCGCGGCCTTTGCGCAGGCTGGGAAAAGGAGAATGGGCTTGTTCACGTTTATAGTGGCCTTGTTTGCGGCTGCCGTTTGGGTTTTCCAGTGGACCGTCGGATTCGGCGCTAATGTGGCTATTCCGGAAGCCCTCTCAGCGCTGGCCTTCTCCGTTTGGGCTATTGTGGCGGGCTATGGAATGTTGAAGGGACGTTTGCGTTAGCCTCTCGGTGTTTTCATGTTTATGGGTTTTGAGGGCATGGAGCCTGTTGCCTCTTCCGAAGGGGTTACGGTTTACTGTCCGAAAAATGGAAAGTTCTCCTTCTTTAACAGTCCCTACCCTATGCATGTGGCTTACTCTGCGGTTGATGTTTTCTGCGGAGGAAGCCCTGGTAAACCGGCGCCCTCGCCTGTCCACGGCGAAGTTGCCAAAATCAGGAGGGTTAAATGTCCAGAGAAAAGGGAGTTTGAATCTTCAAACTATGACTATGTTGTTCTCTTGAGGAGTGGGGAAAACCCCCAAGTGTTGGTTAAACTTCTCCATGTGGAGCCCACCGTTGAAGTAGGCGACGTGGTTGAGCCTGGAGACGCTTTGGGTTTTCTCATTAGGTCAGGGTTCTTTGATTTCTGGACTGAACCCCACGTCCACGTGGAGGTGAGAAAACCTTTAGATCCCATACGCGCGAGGGGAGGGTTCACCGTTAAAAGTTTGCATGCGCCTAAAAAGGGTGCGGCGGCGCTGGAGAAGCTTGCAGGGTGGGTTGTTGAGTCAAAAGCGGAGTACGCCCTTGTGGCTTTAGACGAAAACCCGGAGGGGGGAATACCCGTGGAAGTAGACGGTCATGTGGGCTTTTTGGATGCGGGGATCCCCCATTATAAAACGTTTGGGGTTCACATGAACGCCCATGCTTCGGTGGGCGGCGTGGTCGCCCTTTGCGGGGTAAAAATAGGGGTGGTGAAATCCGTTTGCGCTGGTTTCTGCGTTGCCCAATTTTCCGGGGTAAATTTCACTTTGGACGGCGTGCCCGTTAGGTTGGGCTTTTATGTTCACTTGTCCAAGCCTTTGTTGAAGGTTATACCCGCCAGAATTGGCGGGCTTAAGCTGGAAAGGTTTGAGGAAGTGTCCATTGCTATCGCTTAAAGTTCCATTCCCGCGTGGAATACTTCTCTCTTTTAAGCTTGTCCGCCGTCTCCTCTTCGAATTTTGTGGTTTCTCCCGGTTCGAGCTCTATGCGCAGCGACTCCTTAAAGCCTTTTATTAGGGCTTGTTTCAACTCTTCGAAGCCTACATCCCTTTTCAGATACCTGTTTATTGATGTGACCCTTTCTTCAACGGATTTGATCATTTTGTCTCGGATTTTCTCGCTGGGCACCTTTAGCACCGTGAACATGACTTTGGGGTTGACTTCGCGGAGTATGGTGCCATGCTGGTGGACAACGTTCATGCCTCGGGTTTGAGCATTTCCGGAGATTTTCTTGCCCTCCACCACTATGTCGTTTATGGGTTTAAACTCGGCTGGAACCCCAATAAGCCTCAAACCCCGCACCAAGCCAGCGCAGAGCGTTTCGTAGGTTTTCTGGAAATCCCTAGAAACCATGGGATGGTCTTCGTTCATTATGATGCTGTAGGTTAGCTCCCCATCCCTTTCGTGGTACACGGCTCCGCCGCCTGTTCGCCGCCTCACGAAGTCAACGCCTAAGCGCCTGCACGCCTCAATGTCCACCTCTTCTTCTAGGCTTTGGAAGTAGCCTATGGAAACCGCGGATGGCTCCCACCTGAAAAACCTTAGGGTGTTGGGCACAAGCTTTTTGGCTCTCGCTATGACTATGGCTTCGTCCAAAGCCATGTTATAGAAGGCGTCGTTTAAACCCGTATCCAACAAGCGCCA
>JANXEP010000031.1 GCA_025057795.1 Candidatus Bathyarchaeota archaeon
GTAACCGAAACCATAGGCTCAGCAACATCTGAAGCTGGTAAACTCCGCCTTTCCCCAGCCACTCTCATTCCTTATTCTTTCCCAGCTTTTCTAGGCTTTCCATAATTTTCACGTAAGTTTCAACACTACATCTCCATCCAGAGAAAACCATATCATTTATTGCCTTTCTCGCCCTTTCCTTTGCAATAAGCCCCTGAGAAAACGCCCTTACCAAAATGTATGGAGTTCCAGCGTAGGCTATTCCATAGATTTTCGCCGTCTTTCTCGCAACTTCGTCATCAATTATAGCTGTTCCATCGCGCTCCCTTGCGATGGCTAAAACCTCAGCGTCAGTTATATGAAGCCCTCTCGTTTGCAAAAGGGTTTCTAAAAAACTTGTGTTCTTAGGCTTTACAACTTTGAAAACGTCTTTTTGGAATAATTTATCTAAAATTACTGCGTCTGCAACACCTTTGCGTTTACCTTCATCCACAACCTCCCGTTTAACACTAGGAGAAGTTAATTTCTCGTCTTTCAACTCTTCAAAAATTCGGCTCAACCCGATTTTAGTTATGTAGATTAGAGGAGTAGAATTGAACACAAGCGGCTTCATTCTACTCTGCCGCTGCAGAAGCCTCTTTAAACTCCTTCTCAATTTCTTCTGGCGAATATCTAACCCACTCTATGTTACGCTGCTTCACTAAGTCGGCAAACTCCCAAAGGGAAAGCTTAGCCATCTCAGCAGCCTTAGCAAAGGTAACTTTTCCATTGCGTAGCAGCTCGAGGGCTGTTTGCTTACGCCATTCACTAATACCCAACTCAAGAAGAGTCCTAACAACCGTAGCCTTATCTAAACCTTCTCGTTCAATTACTTCTTGAATTTCTTTCTCTATTTCTTCTGGGATTCTTACAGCTAGGGGTTTAAGCGTCAACTTCGCCACCGTAAACAAAAGATATCAAACGCATACATAAAAGTTGCTCCGTTAAAAATAGGCCACCTTCTCCTTTTCTTCCTTTAATTCATACCTTTTAGGTTTACCTACTTCTCGTCTTCCCTTAAAACAGGTGTCGCAGACAGGATAAAGCTGAACATTTTCAATTAAATCCTTAATAAGGTTCTTCAAATCCACAAGCAAACTGTTCAGCTCATCCCTGCGTAAACTACCGATGAACGCGCTATATTGAATCCTCTGCAATCCATAATCCTTCAAGGTCTCAGCAACCAAAGCCCGCAGACTATCATCCGTAATATCATAGATAACTAAATAGCGCATTCCGTTTCACCAGCCCAAAGTAAACGGCACATAATCAACCTCACGCAAAAGAAAACGCGCCACACGCCTTGCTTGATGGTGGATAAAACCTTTAATGGAGCCTCTCTGCCCGTCAAACATAACCTCTGTATATAAGCGCTCTTGAAAACTTTCAAGTAATGTTTTAACTGCCTCTTTGCTTAAAACTCTGCCCTCTTCAGCAACTTCAGCAACAACAATCTTGTTAGGCTTAATTACATTCTTCGTTATTAAGCCAATGAGAGTTCTATCCACAATCTGTTGCCGAAACTCTTCCATCAAATCCAAAACAAGCGAAGGCTTACCAGGCCTATCAGCATGTAAATACCCCGCATAAAAGTCTAAGCCAGCATAGCTTACAGCCTTCCAAACTTCTGGAAAAAGGATTGTTTGATAGCCAAAATTCAGCATAGCGTTAAATGGGTCACGGGCGCCCCTTGTTTCTCGTCCAGTAAAGCCTAACTCGGTTGGTAGGATTTGGCGTATGGCCTCCCAATAAAAACGTGCGGCTTCAGCCTCCAAATTCATCAAGTCTTGGCGTTTATCATCGATCCTTAAACCATGCTCCTCGTCAACTTTCATGGTGATTTGGTCAATGGCTTTACCAGCCTCGTAAAGCCTCTCGGAGAGCGCAGGGTCTGTTTGGCGTCTGTTCTTCGCCATCAACTTTAATAAATTCGCTTGATTCACAAGCTTCCCGGAAACAAACTTTTTGGCTAAAATAAAGCCTCTTTCATCGTTGTATGCTGTGAACTGTTCCCTGCGGACTCTAACAGAACCCGTCATCGAAGCCGGCATCAAAACGGCGTAGGGCCAACCGCCATAACGAGCAAAAACCACCTGAATATTGTTTTGAACAGCTAAAGCCAGAGCGCTCGCTGAAAACGCAATGCCAGACGAGCAGCAGACTATAGAATCAACATCATCCGCAACTATTTCCTTAACTTCGCCCTCCTTTTTAACAATAAAGCGGTTCCTCTTCCTTCCCAAGAAAATGCCGAAATCATCCAAGAAAATCCTCATAAAACCACCGCCGCGTCTATTCGTAGCAAACTTTGAAGTACATGCAGTCTTCGGGACATTGAGAACGTTCAGGTTTGCTTGGATCTTTGCCTTCAGCCACAATCTCTAGCTTCTTGTCTCTTTCCTCAATCCACCATTGCCTTAATTCATCATTTGCAAAAAACAAATCCTTATGAACCAAAACCTTCCCGTCTTTGACGTCAAGATAGACATTGCAGCAAACATCAACCGGGACCTCGTGGACACTTTCGAAAACAAGCGCGTAGCCGACTGGCGAAAGTCTATGCCATTCCTGCGGTTCGCTTGCCACTTTCAAATCAAACATTATTGCCTTTAAATAATCATAACAGTCCAAGCTTAGTATACCGCTTAAGCCAAGCAATTCGCCGGAAATTTTATGCTCAACCAGAAATGGGGCGGCAGAAGCTATCAAATCAAGTTCAGAGGCATACGGTTGCCTACTGGAAACCTCAGCTAAACGTGCTTCACAGATTTTTTGCAGAAAGTCCCAGACTTTTCTGGACGGCTCCCTCAAGTTTTCGGGCTTTTCGTTGATCTCAGACCATCGAATAGTTTGCCACCAAGACTCAAAATTAATGCCGCGCCGTTGAATAAACGCCCTTAAACAGTCGCTGACAACTCCATGAAGAATTTTGCCCAAAGCCACCTTACCACTAGGAATAGGCGCTATCTTCTCCACATAACGTAGATACACATCGCGGTTTGTAGGGCAATACTTTGAGCAAACCGCATACATGGGCAACTTAACATTATCATAATAGGGCTTTAAGGGAGGCTGATGCCAACTCCAACCTCGCAATTCTTTGCTGATGCCAACCTCGCGGGCAGTAGGCAAAAGATAATAAAGCAAATACTTGTGCTCAACATCTGATAGGAAATACAACCTTACTCAACCATCAAAAAGGCTATTTTCGATTATCTTTATAAATTAAATTGCATTCTAATAATAATCGAAAATACATATCAAAACTAAACACAAAATCAGCCTCAAAATACAAACCCGCCAAAATAAGCCCACGGATGCAAAACAAAAATCCCAATAAAGGGAATTGAAAGATTCCACCTGCTGGAATGGGAAAAACTATGCCTGATGCTGGATGCAAAACAAAAATCCCAATAAAGGGAATTGAAAGCGCAAGGTTTTAGTTTTGGTTTGCTGTCTTTTTTAACGGGATGCAAAACAAAAAT
>JANXEP010000073.1 GCA_025057795.1 Candidatus Bathyarchaeota archaeon
GATGCGCAGGCCTCCGGATGCGCATAAAAGGGGACAGCCGGAGAGCAGGGGTTCAAATCCCCTCGGGCCCGCCACCTTTTGGGTTCGGAACCTTTAGGCTCCTTGGGAAGGGAGAAAGAGCTTAGGATGCTTCTCGCCGACCTTGTTTCTTACCCAGAGCATGAAGGAAAGGCTGGAAGCAATCCCTCAAAGCTTCAACCCTCTTCAAATCATACTTTAGAAAGCGAATAGCAACTACGCCACTTTTCTCAGTAATGTTTATTCCAAAATATTGCTGCATGGTTAGGAAAGGCAAATCAAGCCCATATTGGGAAACTAGTCAATGAAATAGATATAGTGTTACGCCGGGCTTTCCAAAATCAGCTTAAGTTTTTCAGCTATGTCCTTTGATATTGGGAGTATGGCGTTCTGGGATGCTTTCCATATTTCTATGCCAATAAGGTTTCCGTTCTTGTCAAGGTCTATGTAGGCGTCTTCGCTTAGCATTTTTGTATCCACGATTTGGGCGTCTTTGAATTTTATGTAGAGTATATCCGACTCCCTATCATATTCAACTTTCAACGGATTTTCACACATGCTCTGCCCAATTTTCTGCCAATAATTCTTTTAGCATCTGATGTTATAAACGTTGTTACAACTTTAATTTCACCATCTTCCTTAGAGTAGGCCACCAAAAGATGCCTATTATCCAGCTTCTTAAAAACGATGGTTGCTCCGGTGCTTAAATCATAATATGTTTGAGTGGGGTGCGATATTGCCTCCAAAATCATGGCTTCGGTTATACCCCTTTCTGAAATCTTGGATTTCGCATGCCTTGTGAATTTCATTCAACTACAACCTTAACGTTAATTCTGGAATTCTTCCCGTTAATTTATTACAGTTGCGCTTCATTAACGCCCATTTCTACAGCACAAAACTTAAATGCCGTTTGAAGGACTTGAACCATTTTGGTTTAAATCCCAGCGGGCCCGCCATACGCTCCTGATTTAAAGCGTGAACTTTAGGCTACTTGTGCAGCGTTATTAACAGAACGTCTGTGGAAGGGTATTTGATTTGAATTTTGTGCGCACAACGTATGTTCTGCGATTCTTTTGTCCATCAAAGTGTTGACGTTAACAAGGAATTCCACATCATCTACGATGAAGATTTCTTCGTCCAGCCTTTTTTCCATTATTCTCTTTCCGTCAACAACGTTTACGCCGAGCGGGACTAGTTTTCTCCCATTGATGTCGAAGGCGTAGTCGGCGCTTAGCCCATGGCGCGTGTAAGCTTCCAGTGGAGCCATAACCGTCAATGCTGGCTTTTTAGATAATTCGTAACGTGTTATCACCCTATCTATGAATCCGCTTGTGATTAGGGGGAGATCGGCACATATTGTCAAAACGGTTCCAAGCCCTAACTTTCTTATGGCATATTTTGCATCATAACAGAAGCCCTTTCCCGGGGTTTGAAATACCTTTAGTGCTTTTTCCCTTGCAAACTCTGCCGTCTTAGGGGTGTGCCTGCTTACTGCTACAATTATTTCTTCAACTTTTCTAGCGCCTTTCAGAGCTTCCATAACCCATTGAATCATAGGCTTTCCACACACTTCTAGCAGTGGTTTCTCGCATTGAGCTTTCAGTCTGGTGCCTCTGCCGCCAGCCATTAAAAGGGCTGTTACGAGCATCCAGACCCCACCACAATCGCTAAAAGGGAGCTTAAACGGGCAAGCTCGTTGCAAGCTCCGAAGACATCGCCAGTAACTCCATTAAAATGCCTCTCTGAAATTTTGACTATAATTAAAGCTGTAACTATGCTTGCGGATGCCGCGGCTAGTCCTGCTAAACGCATAAGAGCCGACGCTAGACTAAACGTGAGGAGTAAAGCGGCTATTAGACGGATATTTCTGTTTTTGCCGTGCATGGCATCGATGAAAAGTGTGTTCATTCCTTTTTGTGCAGATTTTCCAAGCCTAGCCATAATCACCATTGCAAGTTTGGCGGAAGCTTCACATGCGACTAAGCCTTGGACTGCGATACTTTGGTTAAGTTTTGCTATACATAGGGCCGTTGTTAAAAATGTAATCATGCCAAGGGCGAAGCCGCCCACGCCAGTCTGCTGATCACGCATTATTTTGATTTTTTCTTCTGCAGACCCTTGATACATCAAGCCGTCGCCGAAGTCAAGAAGTCCGTCTGCGTGATGTAAACCCGTGATCAGTAAAATTAAGCCTAGAGTTAAGATTCCAACAATTAACGCGTCGAGAAAGTTGAGAAGCAACCAAGCGAATACGCCGGCTAACAACCCTATAAACGCACCTATTAATGGGAAAAAATGCATGTTTTTGGCTGCGTCAACTAAACAGTTTTGATCCATACCCACAGGGATTATCGTTAAGAATGCCATTAGATTCTTTATTTCCCTAAGCAACGCCACCACTTTGAGGCAGCTAAACGCTAATAATTCTTCTCGACTTTGCCTCGCTCCAATGACGCAACAAATAGCGAATTTCCCTCTTTTTCATCGAGAAAATTTTACCTTTTGCTTCTTCATAAAATAGGATTACATCGTACTTTTTCTTCGTCATCCCCGTTTTTTCCCTCCAGTACATATTTTGAGATGTCTAGGAGCCAGCACTTCCAATATCCTTCCTTAAGCATCTTTTCGCTTTCCAATATTTTCAGCCGTTTGACAAATATAGGCCCGTCTACGACAAGCGTGTGATATTCGCCGAACTCCCCGCATAAGTCGAAGTTGCAACTCTCCTGAAGCTTTTTAAAGTCTTCAATTAGGCTTCTGTCAATTTTCCGGCCTAGCCATTCTTTTCCAAATATGTCGGCTCTAACGTTAACTAATATCGCTTCGAAGCCTGCATCTATGAAGTCTGTTAGTATGGTTTCGCAGTCAAGACGCCAAAGGGGTTCTACGGGAACTATACCGACTTCCCGGCAGACCCTGTTCACCCAGTCTAGATGTTCTTGGACGTGGATGTCGCCGAAAATGGCATATTCTACACGCATTTCCCTTTTAAGCTCTGACATGACCTCTTTGAAATTTTTCTCGTATGTATCCCATGTTGTCTCTCTTTGAACTATTGGGATTCCGATGGCTTCCGATTGTGCCGCAACCAATTTAGAGTCTAGTCCATGGGACATGACTCTATTCTCTTTTGATATGATGTTCAGGAGGCACACAACCTTGAAACCATTTAGTATAGCCTTATAATAGGCAAAGCAGCTGTCTTTTCCGCCACTCCATGACACTACAGCTCTCACCATAAAAGTCACCTAGATAGGGTAAGCGCCGCAGGTTCGGCAGTACTTGGCTGTTTCATTCACGTTTGAATGGCACAGTGGGCAGTGTCTACCTGGGGAGCTGAGGAGATGGGGAACGCCTACCGTTGACCTATAAACTTCATAGTAGAATAGTTGCTCTTTGTCCCTGATTGTTACCCCATCATCTTTGAGATATTTCCTTCTCTTCTCTTCAAATTCTTCATCCGAAATTTTTTGATTAAAAATGCTCGGTAAAATGGTGGTTCCTGAACCCGCCTCAATTGGAGCTTTAGCCCTCCACACAATTTCATCAGGCAATATTCCCTCAAAGGCTTTGCGTAGAATCCACTTCCCCCACACCTGCCCTTTTTCGCTTCTGACCTTGTATCGCAAATCGAGCTTCATGGCGAAGTCTTTCAGTTCTGGATCGAGATATGGAAGCTTAGCTTGTATTTCTAATATTTGAGCCAAGGGGATAGATGAGAAAGACATCACGTTCCAAATTCTTACGAGTTCCTGTTTTAGCTTCTCCCCTTCCATTTTAACCAGAAAGTCGTATCCAGCAAAAAGTTCGTCGCATCCGTCGCCCGTCATTACTGAGTTTAGCCCCTCCCGCCTCGCTAGCTTTAAAGCTTCATATATTGCCGCGCTGTTGCGTACCTCCATGGGATCAAACGACTTAACCGTCGCCACCACGGCCCTGATAGCATCATACAATTCCCTTTCACCAAAGTAGTGAACAACATGTTTCAGCCCCAATTTTCTAGCCATCAAAGACGCGTATTGAACATCGGGCGCTGGGGCGCCTTCGAAGGCAACTGTAAAAGACTTTAAAGAGGCAAATTTTGAAGCGATAAACGCCAGAACACTCGTGTCTAAACCGCCAGACAACAGAATGCCCTCAGCCATGTTCCTTTTCACGGAACTCTCCAGCAGCGACCTAAGCCTAGAACATGTTTCGTTAACGATGCTTGACGTTGCAGGTATAGCGTCACCGTCTTGGTACATTAATTATTGCACCTTTTTGATGAGCTTCCCCGTCAGATTTTCAAGTAAAGAGAACAGCTCGCTTTGGCTTCCTACGAACACGGCGCCTTCTCTTTTCAGTTCCGATAGAAGCTTTTCAGCCTCGCCCTTGGTGAAATCCCTTTGTTTAATCGGCGTTTCGTCTATAACGAAAGTGGGGATTCCCCTCTCTAAAGCTTCCTTTGCCGCTTTCAGGTTTAGGAGGTTACCATAACCGAAAGGAACAGAAGCTACGACGATGGCGCTTGCACTAAGCATCATCTCCAAGTTTGCCCTATAGTTTTCTTCAGTTATCGGAGAAAATGGCGCTTCACTCACAACAGGCACGTTTAATGTGCACGCTGCATCATGATCCGTGTCTAGCGTGTTAAGTACTCCTGCAGTTACAAAATAGCCGTGTTCTAACAGTTCTTTCATTAACGATGCCCCAGTTCCCCCTCCACATATTATATGGATGGTTATGTTCCTCCCCAAGTCAATGTTTTGTTTTAAGGTTGATAGGGGAACTACATAGAGCTGATTAGTTAGAGGATGTCGCTTTACAACAGCATTTATTCGGAAAACTTTTCTGATGTTCTCCGCAGTGAGGACAGCGTCCATGGATCCTATGGAATATATCTTTCCCCGGTTTAGCAGGATTGCAGAGTCACAGTATCTGGCGGCCAAGTTGAAATCGTGGAAGACGGCAAGAACGACAAGCGCTTTAGCCTTGCAAATCTCCTTTAACAAGTCCATTATTTCTATTTGATGATTGATGTCAAGGTGTGTGGTTGGCTCGTCTAGTAGGAGCACTTTTGGCTCCTGAGTTAAGGCGCGGGCGATGAGCACAAGTTGTTTTTCTCCTCCGCTTAGCTCGTTCATAGGTCTGTCAGCGAGGTGCCAAGTATTTGTTAACTCCATAGCCTTTTCCGCTATGGCTAAGTCTTCTCTGCCTTCCATTCCAAAACGGTTTATGTAGGGGTGGCGCCCCATAAGAACCACATCTAAGGCTGTGAAGTCAAACGTGAATGTGGTTTCTTGGGGTACTACGGCAATGTTCTTTGCGGCATCCCTAACACTCAAGTCGTAAACATTTACATTATCCAACAGAACTGCTCCGACTTTCGGCTTCAAAGTTCTGCTGATTGTTCTCAGCAAAGTGGTTTTGCCTGAACCGTTGGGGCCAAGAATGCCTACAAATTCGCCCTCTCTAACTTTGAAGGTGATGTTTTCCAACGCTTTTATGGAGCCATAGTAGCAATTTATGTCAACGATTTCCAGAGTAACCATTTCTAAATCCTACCAGAATATTGAGCGCTTTTTCTTGCGTATTAAATAAATGAAGAAGGGGACGCCTAACAGGGAAGTAATTATGCCCACAGGCAACTCTGCAGGCCTAACGATCATACGTCCTATGGTATCGCATAAAATTAACACAATAGCTCCCCCCAACGCAGAGGATGGAATTAGAATTCTATGATCTGGACCTACCAGTATTCTTGCTATATGTGGGATGATAAGTCCAATGAACCCGATTATGCCGCTAATTGAAACCGCTGCTGCGGTTATCAGCGTTGCAGAAGCAATCATGATTTTCTTAAGCCTTTCAGCATCCACGCCGAGATAGTGCGCCTGTTCTTCGCCGAGCAGCATTATGTTTAGGTCTCTGGCAAAAACATAGATCACGACTACGCCTACAATCACGAAAGGTAAAGCCGTTTTTACGTAGTTCCAGTTACTTGCAGCGAGGCTGCCGAACATCCAAGCCATTATGGCATGCACCGCCTCGCCGCTGAAAAGCCTTATCACGGATATTATAGCCAGTAGAAAGCTATTGGCGGCTATACCGACCAGCAGCAGGGTTAACATGGGTACACCCTCCCCCGTCTTTGAAATGAGATAAACTAGCAGGACTGTGCCGAGGCCGAAAACAAAAGCCATTAGAGGTATAGCGTACAACACTCCTAAAAATGAAACCCCTGCTCCAAAAGCGATAGCAAGCGAGGCACCAAGGCCAGCTCCGGAAGAAATACCTATAACGTATGGGTCGGCCATAGGGTTCCTAAGTAGTCCTTGTAAAACAACGCCCGCGACTGCAAGGGCAACTCCCACAATTGCAGCTGCCAAAACTCGGGGCAGCCTTACTTGGAGAATAATTGCCTCCTCGGTTAATGATGATTCGCTTCCAGCTAGGTTTCCCAAGAGAGGTACTTGCTTGATTATTGTTTTATAGACGTTTAGCGGCGGGATTGGTGTTGGACCCATAGCCACCGCAAATGTGATTGTTAGGATTAAGGCTAGAGTTAAGAGGATAACGATGATTCTCCATTTCGCAAAACGCCTAAAATACGTGGTTTCGGTTTGGCCCAAGTTCATTTAAGCCCCGTTTTGCTTTCTAACGTTTTATTACGCAGGCTCAACTTTCACTGGCATGTGCGGGGAATTATCGTCCCTTATTGCTGGGTAGATGTTGATTACTTCTCTTTTTTCGCCACCACTTTTGCAGTGGAGGTAATGGACGTTTCTTAAATATTTCCTCGCGACTTTCGCCGCCACAACCACTTCTTCTGGAGTTGGAGATCGCCATGGTGCACCATGGAAGGGCACAAAACCGTCTACTCTATAGGGTATGGCGGGATCAATACTAGCTATAAATTTGGCTATTCTCTCAATTTCGTCATATTCGACAAGTCCTGGAATCAGGATACTTTCTGCAGAAAGTTTGATTTGACTTTCGGCCAAAAGCTTGAAATTGTTTAAAACTGTTTTGTTGGTTTGTCCCGTGTAAATTTTGTGAATGTTTTCGTCATATGCCTTAACGCTCATACGAACGCTTGAGAGCCCAGCTTCCTCCAATTTTTCTATAGTTTTTTCGTTTAAAATCGAACCATTCGTAGTTAGCAGGGTTTTAATGCCAAACTGGGTGAGAACGTCAATTACGTCTGGCAGCTCGGCGTCTAGGGTGGGTTCTTCCCCGCCTAAAACAGCCTCTTTTACATCAAGCTTTTCTAAAATATCCTTGACAACTTCCCTGAATTGGTTTAAAGGTAGAAGTTTAAAGTTTTTGGCCCTTTGAAGGTGACGTTTAACATGGTCTGGAAGATGGTAGTCTACCACGGTGTCCTTTATGTAGCAGCCTTTACAATAAAAGTTGCATCCCTTAAACAGTATATAAAGGGAGTTGTTATTGGAGTAGTAGGTGATATTGTATATGTTAGTCATTGTTCATTCCCGCATGTTTCAGCTGAACAGTTCTGGATGAATAATTTTGGCAATCTCCTCTAAGGCTTTAACGAGTCTTGGACCACCTCTAACCATAATACTCTCTTCAACCTCGTATATCCTGTTATTTTTAACTGCGGAGATCACGTCCCAACCTGGCCGCGCTTTGATTGTTTCCGGTGTAAGTCCGCAAGCCATCGCCATGGCACCCTTCGAGATTATTATGATTTCCGGGTTAGCTTTAGCAACAACTTCTGTGGATACTGCCATATAGTTTCCAGGAAAACCAGCAAAAACGTTTATTCCCCCGGCCATTGATATGAGTTCGCTGATATAGGATTCTGCTCCGAAACTCCAGTAGCCGCCATCAAAAAAGCATTCAACATATACTCGGGGCCTTGACGCGTTTTTTGTTTTATCCGCTATCGCTTGTGCTTTCTTCCGCATATCTGCCACCAGTGATTCTGCCTTACTCATTTGGCCTGTGGCTTTTCCAACTAAGAGTATATTTTCGAGTACATTCTCAAACTTTTTAGGGTATAGAACAATAACTGTTTGCCCTCGCTCTGCAAGGCTTTCAACCACTGCGCGCTGAACTCCCCCTGTTGCCAAAATAAGATCCGGACGCAATCCTATGACAAGCTCCACGCTGATTTCGGCAAAGGATCCAACGGTTGTTAATTGGCCTGCTTCAACCCTCGCTTTGACATCGGGCGGGTAGTCGGAATACGTATCAACGCCCACGACTTTATCTCCAAGATCCAGCGCAAAAAGTATCTCAGTGCAACTAGGCGCCAGCGACACTATTCGTTTGGGAGGATAATTAATTATTGTAACGTTCCTTCCAGCGTCATCTATAACGCTTATTGGACCAGTAGCTCCCCTCGGAGGCATGTGGGATCTTTGCCAAACCACTGCTCCCAAGATTCCCGCAATTACGGCCACCACTACTAGGGCTAATATTATTATTTTCTTCTTGACTGGCATGGTCTCACCTCTTTTGGATGGATTATCCATCCAAACATTTATAAAAATCGCTATTTAAATTTTTAGTACAAAACATCGAATGAAATTGTTTGATGGTTGAAGTTATGAAAGCTATTGTTATAGTTGGCGATGGAATGGCTGACCAACCGTTAGAGGAGCTTAACAACATGACCCCCATAGAGGCAGCTGGAGTAAAGAATATGGATCATTTAGCTTCGAATGGAATTTCAGGGTTATTATATTCAACACTGCCCGGCGCGGTTCCTGAAAGCGATACAGCAAACTTAGCTCTCTTTGGCTACAACCCCTATGAAGTCTACACTGGGAGGGGAGGGTTTGAAGCTGTAGGCGCTGGAATTCAGCTCAAGGAGACAGATGTGGCTTTCAGATGCGACTTCGCCACGGTTAATGAAGGCTTCATAGTAGTTAATGAAAGAGCTGGCAGGATTAGGGAGGAGGCTGCGGAGCTTGCGAGGGCACTTCATGATATAAATTTGAAAACGTTGCCAGAGATTGAAGTTATTTTCAGGCAAACTTTGGGGTTTAAGGGAGTTCTTATCCTTAGGGGGGAAAGGTTATCAACAAATGTAATTACGCATCCGCCTAGGTTAGGCTGCCGGGCTGATTTAATAAAGCCCTTGGACGATTCTGCTGAAACTGAAAGAACTTGTGAGGCGCTAAAAGAAATCATGAAAGCGTCGTACTCCCTTCTTAAAGATCATCCGATTAATATGAGGCGAAGATCTGCAGGTAAGCCTGCGGCAAACGTAATAATTCCATGGGGCGTAGGCAGGCTGCCTCGCCTTCAACCTTTCCATGAAAAGTATAAGTTAAGGGCAGCGTGTGTGGCCGCTGCAAGCCTTATTAAAGGCATGGCGAGGCTTGCGGGTATGACGGTGGTTGATGTCCCCGGGGCCACAGGGGAAATCGACACTGACACAATGGCGAAGGCTAAAGCTGCCCTAGAGGCTTTAAAAAGCAGCGACGTAGTATTTGTGCACGTAGGGGGGCCGGATGAAGCAAGCCACGACGGGGATGTTTATGGAAAAATATCCATTATAAAGAAGATTGACGCGATGATAGGGCTAATTTTAGAGCATATAAACCTTGAAGAAACTTGTGTGGCGCTGCTCGCAGATCACGTTACATCCACAAAGCTCAGAAGACACGTCAGCGATCCCGCTCCGATAACAATAGCGGGCGCAAACATAGCCAATGATGGCGTTTACAGATACAGCGAAAAGGCAGCCGCAAAAGGCGGCTTGAGACGCATTCAACATAAAGACTTGATGCCCACCATACTCCGTCTTATGGGTTATTAGGGATTGAAGATCGCTGGTGCGCGATTATGAATAAAAAAAGTGTTTGGGAGTCAGTCAAAGAGGAAATTAGAAACCTTATGCCGTGTGTGCATGGTGGAGACGTTTGGAAGGCTGCGGAAAAATGCCATATAAAAGCTATGGAGATTTTAGATTTCAGCGCCAACGTGAACCCTTTAGGTCCTTCTAAAAGGGTTATAGAAGCGATCTGCGAAAGCGTTTGGAAAATCCCCTATTACCCAGATCCAGATTACACTGAACTGAGAGAAGCCATATCCCGATATTTAGGCGAAGTTGGAGTGGACAACGTCATCGTGGGGAATGGTTCCACGGAGCTAATATACTTATTCTGCGAGGTGTTTATGGAGAGGGGCGATTTAGCCTTAATCCCAGAACCAACATTTGGAGAATATGAAAGGGCTGTGAAAAAAGTTGGCGGTAAACCAGTATGTGTGAGTTTGGGCAGCGACTTCAGAGTTGATGCAAAACGCCTCCTAAAGAAGATCACCCCGCCAATAAAGGCGGTTTTCTTATGTAACCCCAACAACCCCACAGGTGTGTTAGCACCGCGAGAAGACATCATGGAAATTATTGAGACGGCGGCAAGGGAAAACCTGCCAGTTCTCATCGACGAGGCTTTCATAGAATTTGTAAGAGAGGAAAAGCGTTACTCACTAACTGCAGAAGTGAAAAAATATCAGAATTTGTTTGTTTTAAGGTCGCTTACAAAAGCCTTTGGGCTGACAGGGCTTAGAGTTGGCTATGGAATTGCTTGTGAAAATTTGATTGACGTGTTGTCTAAGGTTAAGATGCCATGGAGCGTCAACTGCCTAGCCCAATCTGCTGCGATAAGCGCCCTTGAAGATCAAGAGCATTTGAGGAGAACCCAGAGGCTGATCAGCGAAGAGAGGAAATTTCTTCTGGGCGAGCTTGAAAAGATTAAGGGTCTTAAAGTTTTCCCCACGGATGCGAACTTCATTTTAATGAATATAAGGCAATTTGGGTTAACCGCTGCACAGCTTAAAGAAAGAATGCTGTCACACGGTATACTGCTCCGAGACTGCAGTTCATTTAGGGGTCTCGACGAATATTACTTCAGAGTGTCTGTAAGGACGCGGGAGGAAAACGAGAAGCTTTTAGCAAGTTTAAGGGAGGTTCTAGGCGCTCAAAGGTCTGAATGCTGAGTGTTTTCAAATGAATTTATCCTTGTTCATTGACTGTCTGATGATGTTGTTTTTGGCGGTTTTTGTAGATCTTCTCTTTGGAGAACCGCCTAGGAAGCTTCACCCCACCGTTTGGATGGGTAAAGTGATATCTTTCCTCAAAAAGAGGGTGGGGAGCAAAAATGCTATGGTTGAAAAACTTGGAGGGGCTTTAATGGCCTTATTTGTCATAGCGCTTTTCTCGCTCCCAATTTACTTTATTCTTTTCATTGTTCAAGTTCACCTTGGCCGAGCAGCTTACATAGTTGTAGGTGCTTTACTACTCAAGCCCACATTTGCAATAAAATGCATGAAACAATACGTGCTTCCAATATCGGAATCCATCGAAAAGGGGAATGTTGACAAAGCGCGAAGTTTACTACCCTTCATTGTTAGACGCAATCCAGCAGAACTTGACCCGCAGCACATTATTTCAGCCGCCATCGAATCGGTAGCTGAAAGCACGGTTGACGGGGTAACCTCCCCGTTTTTCTATTTCGCCTTGTTCGGTGTTCCAGGGGCATTTGCATTTCGAGCTATCAACACCTTAGATTCTATGGTAGGATATAAGGATCTTAAACACATTAACATCGGCTGGTTTTCAGCCAAGCTGGACAGTCTGGCAAATTATATACCAGCTAGGCTAACGGCGCTTTTAATGGTTTTAGCAGCATGGCTTTCACATGAAAACTGGAAATCCGCATGGAGAATCCTTCTAAGGAATAAAAACAAGACTGAAAGCATAAATGCAGGATGGCCCATGTCAGCCATGGCCGGAGCCCTAACAGTTCAGCTTGAAAAACCAGGCTTTTATGTTCTAGGCGAGGAAAAAGAAGCGCTTTCACCGAAACATGTTCTTCGAGCTTTACATATTATGGAACTTACAGCGTTTCTATTTTTGCTTCTAGTAGCTGTTCCTATTCAAATCTTGATTATGATGATAGTGTAGGATATATGCAGGTAAATCGAAAAATGTGTACAGGCAAGGTGAAGATGCATGAATTCTGAATTGCCGCTATTAAGGTTCCTAGAAGATAAGGGAATAAAATTGAAGGATCTAGTAGACACAGCCCTACATTTGTTTGTCCCCCACCCGGGAGTGGAAACGACAGAAAAAGCCGCTGAAATCCTTCGAGAAGAGTTCACGGATGCCTTATCAGATGTAAACGTTTCCTGCTTGATTGTCGCATGTTTCAGGGCGGAAGAGGATGCCAACTCAGGCCTAATTCCAGGTTTGTCAAGAGAGAGATTTATGGGTCGACCGGGGCTTGTGGCTGACGAATTGTTAGGAATGGCTATAGCCTGCTACATCGCCGGAGTTAGAGGAATCTTTGAGTTCATAAGGTTCGATCAGGCTAAGCCTGGAATTTTGAAGAATCTTGGACCTATCGTTAATGATGCCATCGGCGGTTTGGTCGCCGGCGTGTCGTCTAACATGTATACGCGTGCCCTGAGAGAACATAACATCCAAGGGGGAGGAGAAAGGTGATGGATATCCTGACGGCTGCGGTTCAATAAATATTTAGCAAGCCGGCATTAGTTGCCGTTGACATAAGTTGCTGGTGTCAATTTTCAGCAGCATACTTTTTGATTTTAAGTTTTATCGAGTTAGATATGTCTATTTCTTAGGTTGAGATGCGAAATTCAAATTCACAGTGTTTATAAAGGTAGAGGGCTGAAAAGATTCTTGAATGGTGCGAAATCCTATAATTGGGCGACTTTAATGACGGATCATCACATTAGAGAAAAGAGGGTTTCGTTAAGGCGTGAGACTTTGAAAAGGGTGACCGCTTGACTTCGAGAGCCATATAGAGCGGGGGAGGCGCGATCTTGGCTGGAAAAACCGCTGTTTTCAAGAAAGGTGCCGTGCAGAAGCTGCTCAAAGCTTTGAAAAAAGGGGAGGTGAATGTTTTAGAGCCAACTGTAAGTTATGATTTTGGAGTGGAATATCTAAAACTTAAAGAGTTAGGGCTTGGCGGGGATGAAGCCTTATCCGTCCTTAAAGATCTATGTGAAGCTGGAATACTTGCGAGCGAAACGCTAAGCAACATGGCAACGTGCCCCAAATGCGGATCCCATAAACTGCTCTTTCAATTGAGTTGTCCCTCGTGTGGATCAACAAGGCTTAGCAAAGGAGCAATAATAGAACATTTACTATGCGGCTACATAGATGCTGAAGAAAGTTTTAGGAGAGGCGGAGACATCATATGCCAAAAATGTGGGAAGCGCTTAAAGGCTGTGGGAGTCGACTACAGAAAGCCGGGCATACTGTACAGGTGTTTGGACTGTCGGAACCCATTTCCTACTCCTAAAGCGAGATACATGTGCAATAACGGGCATACATTCGATGAAAATGAGCTTGCTTTATTTCAGGTGAAGGCTTATAGGCTTAACCCCGCTGGGCGGACTTTGTTGGAGAAAGCTACCCTTGACCTTGAATCCATACTACAGGTCCTGGTGGATAAGGGCTGGCTTGTAGAAAGCCCTGTAGTTATTCGTGGAAGAGCAGGCGTGGACCATGAGTTTTCTTTCGCAGTTTGGACTAGCAAAAATGATTGGGAGGGAAAGCCTCCAGACATTGTTGGCGAGCTTGTATTTTCTGAGGGGGAGGCTGATCCAACGGTTATACTTGCTTTTTGGGCAAAATCCTATGATGTAGAGGCGAAAGAAAAGATTATTTTGGCTGTTCCAGGACTTGATGAAAAGGCTAAAACGCTTGCTAGAGGCTACGGCATGCATGTTATAGAAGCTGAAAATGGCATTGAGCTACAAGCCCGGGTGGAGTCTATGCTTCGAAGCATGCTGCGAGGGGTAGATGCGTTGGAAGGCGAAGCTGAAGCGCAGGGAAATTCCTTGGAAAAACCCGTGGGGCTCAATGAAGCTTAGATATGATTTAAAGCTGTTTTTGTCCGCGCTCCTTTTAACCGCAAGTGTTTGCCTAATATCCTTTGGATTAGCCGCCAACATTGGAATTTTCGGATTTTCCTTTCTCCAAGTTATCTGCATCCTTTCAGTAGCCATCATCATTGAAGTACCTCAAACATTAGTGAGGGCGCTATTACTTCTTTTCTATGAAGCCTTTCACGGTCAAAGGTTAGAAGACGGGAATTCCACGGCATATCCAAAGGTTTCGGTTATAGTTCCAGCACACAATGAAGAGCAATACATTGGAGATACGTTGACCAGCTTGCTCGAGGACACCTACCCAAATAAGGAGATAATAGTTGTTGACGACGGGTCTGCTGATAAAACCTACGTTAAGGCTTCGGCGTTTACGAAGGATCCGAGGGTGACGGTTGTAAGGAGGGAAAAACCCAGTGGAGCTAAGGCTAGGGCAGTCAACCATGGACTCTTGTTCGCCAAAGGAAACATAGTAATATTCGTTGACGGAGACACAATCGTTGAAAGAAACGCCATCAAGAGGCTTGTGGAGCCAATCTTAAACGATTCGAACGTCATAGGTGTAGCTGGAAACATCAAGGTGGCTAATAAAAAGAATTTGTTAACAAGATTGCAAGCCTATGAGTACCTTATAAGCATGGAAACGGGGAGGCGCTGGCAAGCCATTCTCGGCGGGTTACTGGTTATTCCAGGCGCGTTTGGGGCTGTCAGGAGGGACATTCTTGATTCCCTTGGCCGCATACACTCTGACACCATCACTGAAGACTTTGACATGACGGTGATGCTTCAAAAGGTTAGGGGTAAAATTGCTTTTTCCTCTGAAGCTATAGCATGGACGCATGTCCCTGAACGCTGGAGAGATTGGGTAAGACAGAGGATAAGGTGGGCTTCAGGTCAAGCCCAAGTTTACCTAAAACATTCTAACGTGCTGTTGAAAAGAAGGTTTGGGATTTTTGGCATGCTGGTGGCACCAAACAACATATTCATGGACATGGTTGCGCTTATCATAAGATATATTTGGTTAGCTATAATTTTCCTTCCAGTTGTAACATCCATGATGTACGCCGTTAGGCTTATGCTGCTCTTAACGGTTTTCTATCTAGCCTTAGAATCTGTTCAACTGGTTTCAGCCACCCTAATAACGCCTACAAAAGATGAGGTAAAAAACGCTGTTTTAGCCCCCTTGATTATGCCTTATAGGGCATTACACGCTGCAATAAGGCTTCTCGCGTATGCAAGCGTGCTTATTGGTAGGAAGATCCGATGGTAATTTTGAGATTTCACTTTCGCCTCTAGAAAAGTCTCATTAACACGGCAGTTGAATGTAAGACATTAGCCATAATGGGAAAGCCTTCGTGAACCACGGTATCCATCTTGCGGCTCAAACTTTGCTCATGGCTTTTCGGGCCAGGGCTACGCGTTTGCAGTATGCGCATATTTGGCCCGAAGAAGGGAAGCCGCACACCTGGCAAGTTTTTAAGCTTGGCTTGGGCTGATCCTTCTCTAGCAACGGTATAAGTTCCAAAAACCTGTTGAGGAGCTGATTTTTGAAATAGGGGTTGTCTCCCGCGAGGGCTTCAATAAGTTTAGCTCTCTTTCGGACGCCCGTCCCAGCTGAGAAGGGGCATTCCATTTCGCGGAAGGGCACCTCCATGTAGAGGCAGTAGAGAAGATTCTCGTTTTCAGGGCATCTTATCAGGGGTTTAACCTTATAGGCCATGCCGTCAGCTAAGGGCGGAAGCACGGGCTTAAGCTTAACAAAATGTTCCCACCGGCCATAGATGAAGTTGTTGAACATTATGCCCACCACGTCGTCCATGTTGTGGCCTGTTGCCATAACCCGAACGTTTGCTTTCACGGCTAGCCCCTCGAAGACACGCCGCTTTATGGTCCCGCAAGCCGAACATATCTTCCTCTTAAAGGCGGTGCGCTTGAAGTCGCCTATGGTTATGCCGAGCTCCCTCTGCAAGTCAAAAACGTGGAGCTCAACACCTAACATGCCAGTAAACTTTTCCACCTTAGCTTGACAGTGGACTGAATATTCGGGTATTCCAAGGTTAACGTGTAAAGCTTTAAGCGAAAGCCTTGGAAAGCCTTGTCTTAAGGCGTGAAGCAGCGCCATGCTATCCTTCCCACCTGAAACCGCCACCCCAACCGTGTCTCCTTCCTTGAACATTTTGAACTCCTCAACAGTGCGCTTAACTCTAGAAATGTAAAACTCTAGGAAACAGCCAGGGCATAGGTTGAGCCTAGCATAGGGCATGTAAACCTCTGCTGAAGCTGAACGGCATTTTCCACACTGAACGGGCATAGGGTTCAACCCAAACAGTCTTAATAAAGGCCTTTTAATCAGATAAAGGCTTAGCCTCAACCCCTTACCCAAAGCGGGCATTTTACGGGTAATATGGATTGAAGATTCATACATCTTAATAGATTGAGTCTCAAACAGAGTTTGTAAGGTATGGATATGTTGAAGAAAGTATGCTCCATAATGATGCTGGTTCTTCTTGTATGCGTAGGCTTTCAATCAGCAGCCAACATTGACGTTGGTTTTGCAGCCACCGAGCCTTCTAAGCTTAAAATTTATGTTGGACCCCCTAATGTGCCTGCAGACAACAACGTTTACGAGGCCATTTTTGTTCAGCTGCTAGACGCTAAAGGGGTGCCTGCGAGGGCTAAACAGGACATTAAAATAAGCTTGTCCTCGTCGAACACGTATGTAGGGTCCGTGGAGCCTGAAATCACCATTCGCGCAGGAGAAACCTACGCTGTGGCCAAGTTTGAATCAACATTCACACCTGATCCACGACCATAACGGCCTCCGCGTCGGGATTTACCTCAGAACAAGTCACAATAACAACTGTTGGGCCTGTTCCATACAAGCTTGAGATTTACTGTTTGCCACCCGTTTTACCAGCAGACGGTGGCAGCTATCCCGCCATAGTGGTTCAATTGCAAGATTCAAGCGGGACGCCTGCGAGGGCTCCAATAGGCGGAGTGCGGGTAACGTTATCCTCGTCTAACATAACAGTCGGCGCAGTGGAGCCCTACCTACACATTGAAGGAGGAACCACGTACGCCGTGGCCAGTTTTAAAACTTCACAGGCTGAAGGCTCCACGGAAATCACTGCTATGGCTTCAGGGTACGTTTCAGACAAAGTCACAATTAAAACGCAGAGTCCCAGCGGCGAAGACCCAACAAAACTTAAGGTTTATATCGGGCCCTCCAAGGTGCCTGCAGAGGGCATCACATACAGCGCAGTTGCAGTTCAGCTGCTGGATTCTAAGGACAAAATAGTCAAAACCTACAGCGACTTGACAATTTCCTTATCTTCGTCCAACACTGCGGTTGGCACGATTTCCGAAACGGTTGTAATACCGAGTGGTGAAACATACGCCGTGGCGGATTTCAAGTCAACCTATAGATCAGGAAGCACCACCATAACGGCAGCCGCCGCAGACCTTGAAAGCAGCAAGGAAACCATCTCCACGGTTGGGCCTATACCTTCAAAACTCGCCGTTTACTGTGTGCCCTCAAGCCTACCTGCAGACAACAACCGTTACGCTGCTGTGATAGTGCAGTTGCAAGATTCCGGGGGAACACCGGCTAAGGATCCGGAAGGCAACGTCTCCGTGAACCTGTTTTCCTCAAAACCTGAAGTTGGAACCGTTGACGCAAAGGTGGTTATACCCTACGGAGAAACTTACGCCGTGGCCAGTTTCTATTCAACTCCAATAGCAGGTTCAACGGAGATAACAGCTCAAACCGCTGGTTACATGTCGGCGAAGGCGAAAATGACCACCTACCTTATCGACGTTTATGTGTTGAACGTTTCCATAGAGGCGAGTGCCGAGGAGGTTAACTCCGGGGGAAATGTAAGCATACGCATGTACGTTGCTTACAACAATACGGTGCCTGCACCCGGCGTAACCGTTAAACTCTCCTCTAATAAGGGTGGAAACTTTTCGCAGGTTACAGACGAGAAAACTGGGTATTACACTGCCATGTTTACCGCTCCTAAGGTTGTTTCTTCCACAACAGTTACCATCACCGCAAACGCGTCTAAAACAGGATACGTTAGCGGAAATGCAAGCCTAAAAATCACGGTCATCCCAGTTTTTAGAACGGGTAACATATCCATATACGTCATAGAGGAGAACGGCCTGCCCATACAGGACGCGAATGTGCGCACAATCTCTAAGCCCAGTGGAATGCGCACCCTAAGCAGCTTCACAGACAAAAACGGCGTCGCCTCTTTCACGGACGTTTACGAAGGCGAATACGTTTTTGAAATTGAAAAAGAGGGTTACGATACGCAGACCGTCGACGCCAAGGTTAAAGCGAACCAAACAACAACCTTGAAGGTTTATCTTCAGAAGTCGGCTGTAGGTTTTTCAAGCACTATTTTAATGGTTGTAATCGCCGTTTGTGTGGTTGCAGCGGTAGTGGTCACAGTAATATTTGTTAAACGCAGACGGACAAAAGAGTACAGCGGGCTAGATATGTTGGTAACTATACGATAAGCTTGGATAGGGGCTATTTTTGTCAACCAACAACAAATATTACCGGCACTTGGGACAGTAGGTCCGGAAGGATTTCCCCGCGCTTGATGCAATTCGCATTCTTTCTTTTTTAGAAGTTTTATATCGTTGTGAGGAGTATGGATGATTTCAACAGGGTGTGGTAAATGGCAGCAGAGGATTTTTCTGAAAAGATGAAAGCCCTTGGAGAAACCATTGAAAGACTCGCTTTTCTGCGAACTCACCCCATAGCAATCAAAATCCTTAAAGATGAAGAGGAGATTCCTCCAGATTCTATTCGGCCAAAGAGGGATAGAGGCGAACATTTAGCGCTGTGCCAAGCCTTCGCCATGGCACGCCGCCAAGGACTAAGCATAACAATGCTAAAGGAGGACCACTGGTGTTTTGAACCCTTAATATCTTATGGGCTTGTGGAACCGCAAGAATCCTATTTGAAAGGTTTAACGTCTTACCCATTCTTCATCTCCAACCAAGAAGCTGCAATAAAACGTGTTAAAGAGGCTATGCGCTTACCCTTTGGCAGGTATGTCGGCTTAACATGTGCGCCACTTAAAAAAGTGAGCTTCGACCCCGACATCGTAATGATTTATTGCAACACTGCACAGTTGAGGTATCTGCTTCTCGCCCTAAGATATAGAGACGGCTATCAAGTTGCGTCCAAATTTGACCCGATAGGCTCATGCGTCCATTCAGTTATCCCGCCTTTCCTAACGGGAGAATGCTGCATAACGGTGCCAGACCCCGGCGATTATGAAAGGGCTATAGCTGGCGAAGATGAAATGATACTTTCAATACCTAGGCGGAAGCTTGAAGACTTAATGTTTGGGCTTCAGCACTTCGAGAACTTGAAGATATACTATAAAAGTTTGATATACTATAAAAGTTTCACCTACGTGATGAGACCTGACTTCCCTCAACCGCCCTTCTACCGCGAGTACTTCAAAATGTGGGGGATTGACGAACCCAAAAAGTAGAAGCCTTTTCAGACGATCCCCTCTTTTTACATCGATAAATATTTTGCATCTCCAAAGCGCATGCAGCTTATTCCGTGGAGCCTACCCCTTTAGGTTGAAACCCTTTTAGCAACGGGCGCACGCTCCACGCCTATCCCACATTTCACGGTTTAAATGGCGAAATATTTAATTTCATATCTGCGCAACCTTTCTAATCTTTTAACATTTGTTTTAACGCATTTCGTTTAATCTCATCAAAAAATGCGACGAACCTTTAGAAGAACATAAGGTTTATAAAGAAAACGCCTCCACCTAGCGTCTTGGGTTAAGCAATATGACTGAAACAAAGTATGGAAAATATTTTATAACCTATGACCCAGAACAGTGGCCTGAGGAACGCCGCCCAGTTATAATACGTTTAGAAGACAGAATAGTCAAAGGAAGCAATTTCTACCTTGTTCACTGGATGTTTCCGGGTGTAACGCCTCCAGACTTTGTCGGGCATCCCCCTCACATCCACAAAGACGCCGAAATTCTAATGCATATTGGGACGGACCCAAATAACCCCATGGATTTAGGCGCAGAAGTAGAGTTTTACATGGGACCGGAGCTTGAGAGACACGTCATAACAAAAACCACGGCGGTTTACATACCGCCAAACTTCATACACGGCCCATGGAAACCCATAAAGACCGTAAGGCCTTGGATTTTCATCGAAATTAATCAGGGGCCTGCCCACACGGAGAAACTTTATCCGCAAGTGTTGCCAAAAGAGTTGAGGGACAGGGTAAACTGGTCTATGTGGAAAGAAGAGGGATTTTAAAGGAAAGACTGTTAAAGCAGAGATTTCGCCAATTTTCAAATATAGGGGTAAGGTGTGCTTGCCCTATAAAATAAAACCTGAAGTTTGCCTTAAGTGCGGGTTATGCGTTAAAAAGTGCCCCCGCGGCGCAATTGTACCGGGCGAAAAAATCTATGAGGATGGACTTGTTCTTCAACCCGTAAGTATAAACCCGTCGAAATGTGATGACTGCGGAGTGTGCGTCTCAGAAGAGTATTGGTGTCCAGCCAAAGCTATTGTAAAAGAGTAGCTGTCACGCAACCCGCATCTTTCTTTATATCTCGTCTTTTAAATATGCGCTTTCCTTTTTAAACAATGTGAAACGTTTCTCAGGGGGCGTCTGTTGTTTTTAGCGGTATTATAAATATGGTTGATGCAACTACTATGGCGCCGCCGACGAGGAACGGTAAGCTTATGTCTATTCCTGCCAGAAATCCGCCTATAACTGGACCAATTATCATGCCGATGGACCCAAACACCGACGTCATGTTAACATCCTTCGCCCTCTGATCATCCCTTGAGTAAACTTGCATGAGGGTCTGCTGGGCTGGAGTAGAGATTGAGGCGCCGATGATGTCATGCAGATACCAGATCACCGCCGCCGGAATCAAGCTTGGAACCACAGCGGCTAAAATATGGGGCAGTCCGATAAGGACGTTGCCTACCATAAACAACTTTTTATAGTTGACGTTTTTTCTTGCATAGAGTTTGCTTGCCATGAGCATTGGCACGCCAAAGGTGAAGTTGTGCACGGCTAAAATAATGGAAAGCGTTTGGGGATCCAACATGAACTTTTTCGCGAAGAAAAGTATGAAAACGAAAAATGTGTGGCATATTGCGAAGCCAAACTGATTCAGCAGGTTGAAAACGCATAGGATTTTCAGCTGCTTGTTTATGTCAAACCTGTATGTTTCCCATATGCTTTTCCTGTTAACCTTTGGTCTAACAGGCTCTCTCATAAGCTGAAACAGCAAAAGAGCCCCAAGCAAAATTAAGCCTAGAGAGATGAAAGAGCCTTGAAAACCCAAGTAAAGCAGCAAAGAGCCAGCTGCCAAGAACCCAATACCGCTGAAAGTGAACTCTAAACCTTGAATTCTTGCAATAATTTTGGCGTAGCCAGCCTTAACATGCTCATAGATCAATGTTGAATGTATGGTCATTCTTGTATGAACGCCAATGTTATCTGTGATCCTAGCCCCAGTTAGCTCCCAAACGCCCCTCAAAAACGATGTGAAAAACGCAGATATCGAGTTTAAAATCAGTGCTGCAGAATACACTATTTTTCTTCGCCATACGTCACACTGCACGCCGATGAAAATCATTACAAAAAAGGCGACAAGTCCGGAAACTGAAAACATAACCCCCATTATTGGGAGAGAAATTTGAAGATGATCAATATATAAAGTGAAGAGTAGTCCAGACATTCCGCTACATAAACCAACAACAGCGGAAACCAGCGCAATAACTGCAACATCCCTGTTCAATTCATTCATAGTTTCCCCTCAATAAACAAAAGACGTAAATATACCTTTTCATACACGGCCAAAAATTTCAAGAACCCAAACAATACACTGTATTTTGAAACCGCTTTCAACCCATAGTTCTTTTAGGAAGCCTCGGGCGGGATTTGAACCCGCGACCACCGCCTTACCAAGGCAATCGGAAACTGCGTTTCCGATACCTTCCTTAAACTGGGATGAGTTTGAGGCGTATCTTGTGAAGGCGTATAAACCTAAGACGGCAAGGGAGCGGTTTAACTATGCAAGACAGTATGCGCGTTGCTTGTTTGAGGGTAATTTTAGCGATTTGAAAGTTTTAAGCGAAGAGAAGCGGGGTCATGTTCTTAAGGCGTTAAGCGCTCTTTCAAAGTATCTAGGCGTTTATCAGAGGTTTCAGCAGTTGGTCAGGGATTACGGTTTAAAGTGGAGTGGTAAAGCGAAGGATCAGCTTTTGATTCAACGCCTAACTAAGGTTGTTGATGCAGATGAGATTTTCAGTTGGGTTAAACTGGTTAAGGCGAAGATTCCAGATTTAGCGGTTTTCATGGATTTCATGGCGATTAGCGGTTTAAGACTGATTGAAGCGGTGGAAAGCTACAATTTGATTATAAAATTAGCGGGAGAGGGGAAACTTCATGAATACTATAATGCTGAAACCAACGCTTTGGAAAATTACAAATTTAAGGAAATATTCATTAGGCGGACAAAAAAGAGCTTCGTTGCCTTCATTCCCAAGATACTTGTTGAAAAGATAAGTTGTAGTGAACCTTTAGTAAGCGCAAATGCGGTTTTGAAACTGTTACAGAAACGCGGCATTGAATGTAGGTTTGGAGACATAAGGGAAGCACATGCCACTATATTGACACGTTATTTAACGCAGCCAGAGATAGACTTTCTGCATGGAAGAGTTAGCGCAAACGTTTTCATGGCAAACTACTTTAACCCAAAGCTGATAGCGGATTTCAAGGAAAGAACATTCAAGGCGATAACAGAGATTCAGGCAAAGATTTCTTAGGTGTTGTTTTTAGCTTCAACTTCATCAGACTTACTTTTTCTCAAATCTATCTGTGAACGTTCGATTTCCATCTTCATGATTCTCGCTTTTTCTTTTTCTAAAGGTTTGAAACTGAGTTTTATTTTGCTTACTTGTTCTTTTTCGTATTCCGCTCCAGCAGATACAACAAAGAATTTAATTCCATTTTTAGTTGCCTCTGATATTACTACATTTAACTCTAAATCAAGCGAGTCAAGTTCAAAGAATGGTTCCTCCATAATTTCAGAGTCTTCTAATAGTTTTTTGATTTCTTCACGCACACCTTTTACCAGTTCGTAAATACCTAATTCTTTCCCCTTTTTTGGCATATTCATCAACTTATAATATCATAAACTGAACGCCTAAAAAATTATATTGCCATGCACTTCCGAAAGGGCAATGTGGCAAGAGTGCCATCTGAGGCAATTCCAAGCTTCTCCAGCAGAACAGTCAAAAACAGCTTGTCTTTTCCGAAAGGACAAGCAGAAAATACCTTTCTGAGGCAGTCTCTAAAGATTTGTTAGAATGTCCATTTTGTGCTGTTTTGCCAAGGTTGCCAAGCTTGCCGACCGTCGATGAAGCAATCAATGGAAAGTTTTAAAGAAACGGGAGAAAGCTTGTCGGTTCTGTCCCATTGCAAAAACGGGTGTGAGGCATGTTTTCTCAATTTCTCAAATTTCTCAATTTCTCAAACTTCACAGACACCCCCCTCTGAAGAAG
>JANXEP010000013.1 GCA_025057795.1 Candidatus Bathyarchaeota archaeon
TAGCGTCCTGACTTGCCGCTTTAGGGGCATAGCCGCCTCACTTACAAAATGCAGAATGATTGTTGAGGAAAGAATGAACTGTAACCGTTGATGGTGAGGAAAGCTTATTCAGAGTCCACTCAGCGTCCCGCTGACTCATAAGTCAGCGAAGTCATAAAGAGGAATCAAGTTTTCAAGGAATAATCAGCTGAAATATTTTTTAAATCCAGAAATCAACAATAACCAAATAAAATGTTGGATAAGAAAACTGAAAAAGCGATATTGGCTGCTCAGATGAATGAGCTTACTGAGCATTTTATATATGAAAAGTTAGCACAGTCAATAAAGGATCTTAATAACCGTGAAGTTTTGAGGAATATTTCAAAAGATGAGCTTAAACATTACGAGTTTTGGAGAAAAATCACCAAAAAAGACGTAAAGCCAAACAGGCTTAAAGTATGGGGGTATTTTTTGATTTCAAAAATTTTCGGGATAACCTTTGGAGTAAAAATCATGGAGAGAGGTGAAGAGAAGGCTCAAGCAACCTACGGAAAAATATCCAAGTTGATTCCTGACGCCAGAAATATTGTGGAGGACGAGGATGAACATGAAAGGCAGCTTATGAATCTGATTGATGAGGAAAGGCTGAGGTATGTCGGCTCCATGGTTTTAGGCCTTAACGATGCACTTGTAGAGCTTACTGGAGCCCTTGCCGGATTCACGCTTGCCCTTCAAAATACCCGCGTAGTGGCGATGACGGGGCTTATTACTGGAGTGGCAGCGGCTCTTTCGATGGCGACTTCAGAGTACCTATCGATTAAATCAGAGGGAAATAATAAAAACCCGATTCAAGCAGCAACATACACTGGAATCGCGTATATTCTCACAGTTCTGTTTTTAATATTCCCGTACTTGCTTATCTCGGATGCATACGCTTGTCTAGGTTTAACAATAACAGCAGGGATCACTGTCATTTTCATGTTCACCTTCTATATTTCTGTTGCAAAAGATTTGCCTTTCAAAAGGAGGTTTCTGGAAATGACTGCCATCAGCCTCAGCGTAGCAGGTTTAACATTCATTATAGGGTTCTTCATAAAAGCATTTTTAAACTTAGAACTGGATTAGCCTGCGAGAGTTTACGGTCAAGAATCTCTCCTGCATAAATTTAACGTGGCAAGCAGGGTATACATAAGGCTCAGAATCATTAAAATATGAAGTAAATTTTTATCCTCAATATGTCTGTGGCGGAACATTTCATGGCCGCTTAATAAAGGGGGAGGCATCATTTTTGGAGCTTGGGCTTAGCGGGTAATTTAAAAGCGTATACGACAACTTTGGGGAGTAAAATTTTATTCCACAGCATGACAAATATATTCAGTGTGGAGCTGGAGAGGATATCTTGTCATTTCTAAAGAAGCTTTCCGAGAAGGTCACCCCACCCAAGGTCAACTTGACATTAAATCTCAAAAAAGACTTCTACTATCTCGGGGAAAAACTTGAGGGCGAACTTGTTTTATCCTCAGACGATGACTTTGATGCAGATGAGATAAGATGCGAATTGACCTGCGTAGAGTCAGCGAAAGTTCAGAAGAGAATCTACAACCCTAACCTAAAACATGAGATGCCGATTGAAACTTGGGAGACCGCGACGCTTTATTCCGCCAAGCCGTGTCTCAGCGGACCAATACATGTATCGAAAGGTTTCACCTGCAGCTTTCCCTTCAGCATAGCTCTCCCAGTAACAATGAAGCCTACGTTAAAGGGAGTTGACAGAAAAGTTTCATGGTCAATCAAGGGAGTTGTAGCCGTCAAGGGAAGACCAGACGCGACAAGCCGCACGGTTGAGGTTCAAGTGGCTCAGCCGCCTACTGCACCAATCACTAAAGAGGTGATACGTGAAGTGGTCATGGTTCCATGCAAATACTGCGGTACGCTCTTTCCGCAGACTGAAATCACATGTCCACACTGTGGAGCTAAAAGGACAACCTAACTCCATTGAGCAGCTAGGCTAGTTTCTGGCCGCAGTTAGCGCAGAACTTCGCACCAGCCTGGTTTATTGTTCCGCAGTTAGGACAGGCTGGGCCTGTAGCCCGGAGCTGGGTTCCACAGTTACTGCAGAATTTGGCCGTCTGCGGGTTTTGGAAGCCGCATCTTGAACATAGAATCATCGGCGGGGCTTGGGTTGGAGTATATGGCTGGAAAAGCGGCGGGATGATGGCGACTCCTGCGCCAACAGCAGCTCCTGGGCTTTTAGACAGGCTTTCAGCGGTTTTCTGCACAGTCTGCATCCTGAGAACCTCCTCGGCTGAAACACCAGTCCTTATGTAGAAGATTCTATCCCGCCACTCTGGGGTTGTGTCTATTCCTTCAAATTTCACATCAATAAGCTCCAAGCCTATCCTTTTGAAGGCGTCGTAGAGGACATTCTTAGCCAAAAAGCTTGTTTCGTCAAGTTTCCCGTAGACTTCAACAAGCGAGTATTGGCTTAAAGCATCAATTATTCTCTCGTTGAAATATCCTCTGATGAACTCCTGAAGACCTGTGGTGGTGTAGGTTCCCTGTCCGCCGACAACCTCGTTTACGAAAAGGTTTGGATCTTCAACCCTGAACCAGAAGGATCCATAAAACTTTATGGGTGCAAGTTCCTTGGTCTGACCCTGGGCTCCAAACCTACCCTGAAACTGCTTCAGCGAGATAAATATTACCGTAGCTCTGAATGGAACCTTATCGAAGCCCACTACAGCCGAAAGCACCTTTGTAATGAGTGGAAGATTCGCGCTTGTTAGTACGTGTCTCCCAGCGCGAAAGACATCATAGGCTTTGCCATCACGTAAAAAGACGGAAGCCTCGTACTCATGGACTATTAAGGTGTCTCCCCAGGCTATCTCCTCTCGAGGGTAACGCCATACGATTTCGCCCTCACGTGCTCCAATCCACTCAATAACCTTCGGCAACAGTGCATCCCCCTCATGACTTTAGACTGTTAGCCCCATAAGTATCTCGGCTCTCTTGTTAACTAGCGCATCCAATTCGTCCACTCTGCTGATCAGGTTCAAAATCATGCCTCGCCATTCCGCTCCAACTTCATTTTTGACGAGAGTTTCTACGCCGTCCCTTATAACATCAACCTTCTCTATTAGGCTTAGGTCATGCTGTAGAATCGCGTCAAGCTTATCTTCCCTAACCTTAACCGAGTCGAACATCCCCGCATAACCAGCCACCGCGTGCTCCACGCGCTGTTCAACCCTGTCCAGCCTAGACAATAACGTGTCAAGTCTCCATGCATCCTCCTCTGAAAAACGCCTCAAATAGAATGGATCTGAAAGAGCCCTCTTCAAAGTGTTCTTCGCTGATTTAATCCTATCGACAACCTCCATCCTGACGAGTCTATCTGTCTCTCTCCGCATCTCCTTTTCCTTGTATCCGCGATATCCAGGAACATACCTCAGCATCTTCTCCAATAAACCTAGTTCTCTACTGACTTTTTCCAAACATGATCCCCCATCTGTCACATGTACAAGCGTATGCCAGCTTGAACATATCTTCATATAAACAGCATCCGCTTTCTGACAGTGTTGACAAATTATCAATTAAAAGAAACCTCATTTACTCAAGCCCCAATATTCCTATTAGTTAATGATTTTATTTAATAATTTATTCCATTTTAGACGCCAAAGCCTGTTGCATAGATGAATAGGCTATTCAGATGCTGATCTGGTTCTTCGCCTTATAAGGCATATTATAGAGGTTAAGGCTGCCGCCGTTACTATTAATGCCGCAATCGTAAAAATCAAAGTGTTCTCGGTTCTGAAGCGTATTTCTATTAGATGTCTTGAATGTTCATACGTGAATTGGATGCGCTTGAAAACATCGTCCTCGCTTTTGTTGAAGGGTATTGATGTGCCATCGAATAGCACTGTGGGTTCGCCTTGAAAGGCATTCTTAGGAGCATAAATGTCCACGAACCCTCTGGTTCCGTTTCTCCAATAAACCTCAAACAAGATTTTACGATCCGCCAAGTCGCATGTGAAGCCCGTTACTATGGAGTTTGATGTTAAACGTATAGAGACGTTTCCAAGCTGAAATATGTAGGTTACTGGCGGAAGCTCTCCATAGGGTTCCATCAGCGGGTACCTGTCCACGCCATGTTTGTCAATCTGGTAGGGCAGGTCTCCAATGCCGTCAGCTCCCTCGTTGTCTTGGCCGGGGCCATGCTTTCCATCATTTCCAGCATAATCCCCCCAGAAGTTTCCGCCCGCGGGATATCCATTATCCCAAGTGTTATAGGGTGTGATGCCCTCAATCAGCTCACCGCCAATTTTTGAGGATCCTCCGTCGATGAAGTTGTTATGATATAGAATATTGTTTCCGGAAACCTCGAAGTATACATCTAAATTGTTGTTCATAAGGCTGTTCTCGCGAATCTCGTTACGCTCCGAGCCTGCCAGGTAGATAGCTACACGGCAGTCCATTATGACATTAGCCGATATCGTGCTTCCGCCTGTGAAATGCATGCGAATACCATGAGGGTAGGCGGTGATGACGTTCTTGGAGATTTTGAATCCAGAGTTGGCAGCTGAACTTTGAATTAGGATGGCTGTTGGAGGCGGAAGCATCGACTCTGCAAGCTCCAGCACCTTTGATCCGCCATGGATCCTGTTGCCTTCGATCTTGTTCGATGCAGCGCCAAGTGATTGAATCCCGTCCGTTGAACAGTTGATAATGTTTTCACAGATCTCGTTGTTTTCAACGGTTTGCCCGAACAATTTTACGCCGCATTCACTGCAGTTCGAGATTTTGTTGCTGGATATCCGGTTCCTCCATGAGCAATATAGGTATATGCCAACTCTGCAGTCTTCTACGGTGTTTTCTGATACAACACTATCCTCTAAGAAGCATAGGTAAAAGCCGAGTTCAAACCCATTTACGTGAACATTGCAGATTCTGTTTTCCCATCCGCTGATCTCGAAGCCATTTATGGAGCCGCCGACTATAATCAGATTGCGGAACGTGCTGTGTTGAGAGACCGCTTTTAAGCCATTGCGGCATCCTATAACCTGAATACCATAAATCTCAGTGTTATAGCATGACACGTCAACTCCGGGGTCGCTATTTACCACATTGAAAAACCTTATGGTGGAGTTGCTTATTCGGCTTATTATTAGGCCGAAAACTGTGTGATTGCCCCCATCCAGCAGTATGTTGCTTCTTTCAACCGTAAGGCTCACATTTAAGTCGTCTTCAAGCTTATATACGATGTAATCCTCAGTTTTTAGAGGCGCAGTGAATGGGTCTATACAGCCGTCATCTCTAATAATTACTGGCCCGCTTAGGCGTGTAAGATCTGGAATATGATAATCAAAGAGGATTCCGCCTATCTGCATTCCGCCATTGGGAAGACTTACAACGCTGAAGCCTAGGTTATCAAAGACTGACTGGCCGAAGGGGCATTTCCCCCAGAAGTTAACTATTCCTCCGCTTAGCCCTGCTGAGGCTGTTTCAGCATAAAAGTTGAAGTAGGCAAAGAAGTCCTCGCCTATTGGGAGATCCTTGAAGGCGAGGATTCGACTTCCAGCTACGGTCTCGTCGAAGCCCAGAGTAAGGATGATGTTGATGAGGTCTAATACGAAAGACGCGTAGCCAAGGGATTCAAAAGCTGCTTTCGCAGCAGGCGAATCTGAGATTCTTTGAAGAATATCCAGCCCTATGTCGATGTATCCGCTTGCGGCTTCGTCGATTATAAGTTGTGATCCGCTGCCTCTGCTAGCCATGTAGATGGTCTCCTGCAGTCCATTTGCAACTCCCTCGTTCAGCGTGCGGCCGCATCCCACGCCTACGTTTATCTTGCACCTGTAGTTTCCAGTGCCGGCGAAGCTTTCTGGGGCGATGTTTATTCCGCCGACATACCCCACCTCCACATATATGTCTGGTTTCCATGCAAGCCTTGGCGGTTTAATTCTCCTGCCAAAGTACCAGTTGAGGCCGGAGCTCATCGGCTGGTCACCGACTGGAGCGCCGAAGGATATGATGGACGCGCGCCCCATACAGTCCAGGGTCACGTTGCACTGGCGCCATCCCTTGTGCCATGTTTCAAGCTGGACAACATCCATTATGGGGCGCCATTCCCGTAGATATGAGCGAGGCAGATTTAGACGCGGCTTGCTGCGCATTGCGTGCAGAGTGACGTTTACATATGATACAAAACTATTCTTCGGCAGGACATAATAAACTGCGTGAAGTCCGCCGGCGCTTTTTTCACCGTCACCTTTATAGCCGATCCTTGCGAGGCCGATAATGGGTTCAACGACGAATTGCCCTGATGATGTAGCCACTAACGTTGGTTTGCCGACGAAAGTGAGCTCTATCCAATCGTTATCAAAAGCCCGCTGATCCACATCCACAGTGCTGACGTAAAGCCAAACCTCAACACCTGAAACTTCTTTGTTGAGGCTGAAGCGATAGGCTGACTCGTCTTCGGATTCATAATAAACCTGCCAAGGGTCGCCTTTAACGGTTGAACTGGCAAAGAGAATGAACAATTGAAATAAAAACAGCACCGCTATTAGGAGTAGAGACCCGATTAGATGCCCAAAGCTTTTCAATTAAAATTCTTACCCCCGGATGGCATAAATAGCCACCGAAATTTTCTATACACCCAGATAAACTTATATTTTTATTTTCTCTCAAGTAAATATTTATTATTGTTGTAATCCGTTGAAAGTGCATGACTTGAGCGGGTAATTCTACGGGAAACTCACGTTTAATGTTGCTGCGAATCGTCTCGGCGCCCCAGCGATATCCAGTACGAAGTCCACTTGAAGCGTTTTTCCAGCAAGCTCTTCTTTTGCATATCCAGCCATTGTTGTTATTCCAATCCACGTCTTAGCTTCGCCGGGCATAACCACTAAGATCCGGCCCTCCATAGTAGGCGCATAGGCCCAGCCTATCACCCTCCTAGTTTCCGCCAGCTCCATACCTACGCCCTGTAAAATTACGGGAACATCACCCGTGTTAGTTATTCTTATGGTCACATTTTCCTCCCAAGAATCCCATATGGCTGGAGCCACTATTGCTGTGAGCGACATTTTAAGATTAAAATCTTTATGGAAAAGCACTGTGACGTTATTGTATGGACCTTTCAGGAACACTGTAACATTATATACACCC
>JANXEP010000014.1 GCA_025057795.1 Candidatus Bathyarchaeota archaeon
CATAGTTTTAGCCACAGCATTCTACGACGATGCGGCAAAGGTTGCAGAAGCCCAGGAAATGGTTGACGAAAAGAAGTCTATGACAGGCTTCGACCTTAAAACCTTAGAGCTGAAAATGCAGGAGCGGGGCACAGCCTGAAAGCGCCAACCATAGGTGTGCTCGCGTTCCAAGGTGCCATTGAAGAGCACATGGCAATGACAAAGCTTGCATTCAAAGAAATGGGCATTGAAGGCTCCGTGAAGCCTGTCAAGACCGTTGAGGAGGTTAGGGCTGTCCAAGGATTAATTATACCTGGGGGAGAAAGCACGGTTATAGGCAGGCTTTCAAGCGTTAACCAGACACTGCAAGCGATTAAGCAGAGAATTTATGACGGCATGCCTGTTCTGGGCACATGCGCAGGCCTTATCCTATTAGCCAAAAAGGTTTATGACAGGGTTTTAGGAGAAACCCGTCAACCCACACTTGGAGTTATGGACATTGTAGTTGAAAGAAACGCCTTCGGAAGGCAAAGGGAATCCTTCGAGGCAGAACTGGAAATACCCATAATTGGAGATAAAAAGTTTCCAGGAGTGTTTATTAGAGCCCCAGCCATAAGAGAAGCTGGATCCCAAGTTAAGGTTTTATCCAAATTGGGAAACGTTGCCGTGGCCGCTCAGCAAGGCAATATTATTGGAACCGCTTTTCATCCTGAACTTACCGAGGACACGCGAATACATCAGTTGCTCATTAACATGGTTATAAATTGTTTTCCGCCGCAAACATAACGTATCCTTATAAATTTTGTCCATCAATAAAGGCCGAGTTTTGGAGGGTTAAATAGACGAAATTCATCATCTTGAAGCAGCGCTACGGGCATAATGCTAATTTTTGGACCACAATGTCTATCAGTTTTTCCGCGACCTTTCGTTTTGTTGTTAAGGGTACATGTATGACTTTCCTGTTCCTATCGATGATGAATACTTCGTTAGTGTCAACATCGAACCCTGCACCTGGTCTGCTCACATCGTTAGCGACAATTAAGTCCGCGTTTGCATCTTTCAAGCGGAAGCGTGGTCACCTGCACCGTGCCGAACTTGCGCCTAACGACGATGCGCCTGTCAGTAACATAGTAGAGTTGGCCTCTACAGCTCATGTAGACAAGCGCAGCTGCGACCGCGCTGCAGGCCACAAGCCCAAGCGAGGCAAGCCTCAGCAGATGCGCGTAGGGCATTACGTAGGCGTTAACCAAACTCGCCAGGTACGCCAGTATGCCGCGTATGTTTTCAACAGGGTCAAATGAAACCCTAAAGTCGCCGGGGACAGCGAATCCTAAAGCTTCAGCGACCTTCAAAAGCGGTGAGAAAAGCTGGACGGCAAAGGCTAAAATGTAGCTCAGAAGCACCAGGCCTACGACATATTTAACCGCGGTGAAGAACAGCCCCTTCAGGTCCTTAGTGACGCCTGCGCTCCAGACAAAATATGCAATCAGGAAAACTGCGATTGGCGGCGCAAGCGCTGAAGCCGTTATCTCGCGGCCGCTGAACAACATGTAAAGCAAGTAGCCTAAAACCGCTAGAAGGCCGCAAAACACGTAGCTTCTGGCCTTCGAAGCCGGGGACATTGAAACAATCCTTTCAACATTCTCCCCTGGAAGGAGCTTAAGATCGATTCCCATGTACTTTTCAACGCCCTTTGGAACCTTGAAGCTCCTCACTTCCTTCTCTTCCACAACACGCCACCATATTTTTAATTGGGGTTAGAGGTTTTCAGCTTTTCCCTTGCTGCTTGGTTTTGCCAACAGCTTTTCAGCTTAACCATTTTTGAACCACAATCGGGGCGCTTCACAAGCTTCACCTAAAAGCGTTTGCCGTGTAGTTTTTTAAAGGGAAACTTTAAGCTCTAATTAGAACCTCGTCTACGTATGGCTTGAGAGCGTCGGCGAAGCGGCGGAGGGTTTCAGGCTGGTAGGGCTTCAAGCGCCTGAACCTTTCCTCGTAGGAGTTTTCAGCGATGAACTGTTGCAACGCAAGCCTTCTGGCTCCCGTGCACAGTTCGCCGATTTCCTTAATGTCCACGGCGGCCACGATTTCAGGCACAACGGTTGTTGCTCAATCAGGGTTTTCAGATCCTCTTCAAGCCATTTCGCGAACTCTCGTATCAGGATTTTCGCCATGAAACCACCGTTTAAAGGTTTACTGTGGCCAAAACTTCCGGCTTCACGTTTTCTTCAACCGCCTTGATGAGCATTTCAGCAACATCCGCGTATGGGTTGTAAATTTTGCCTTTATACGACACTGCGTCGATTCCGTATTTGGACGCGTAGCCGCCCCTCCACGCTTCCAAAGCATGCCATGGGCCGCGGCGGCGGTACAGGATGCCTATTTCTTCTTCGGCTACTTTGAAGCGGAACCAATAGGCCCCTCGCCTCTGTCTCGTACAACTGTACACTCAACGCCATTCGGCATTGTGAACCTGTAGCCGCCTTTCTTCGCGTTTATAATTGCCTTTGAGAGTATGCTGCGCTTGCTCCTGTGCTTTTCATCCTCTTCGACGGCGGATTTTATCGCATAGTCAGGGCTTTCTCCGCACCAGAGGCAGACTGCAAACTTGTGTCTGCCGCACCAGCTAAGCCTCCCATAGGTTTCGGCCAGGCGCTTGGCCTCTTCAGGGTTCTTTGAAGCCCATTCAAGCCAGTCGACGACGTTTCCAGGCGGAACATCCCTTTCAACGTTCTTCAAAACCTCAACAAACTCGTCTGCAACCTCAACATTCATAAACCTCACCTCAGACAGACTATGCGCCTATAGATGCTCGGAATCTCTCCAGGATCTTCAAACGGGTACGCCTCAGCGGACAAGCTGGACGGTTTAACTTTTTTGTCAACGGTTACTGCAATTGTCCTTCCAACAGCCTCTCCGCTGAACGACATAAGTTGGAACCTGCTCGCGAGCTTTTCAGCAAGCCTTGAGCTGACCTTGAACGTTGCCCTTCCCCGAAACCTCGTGATAGTTTGCGCCAGTGCCATGAAGTCGACCTGTGTCGGCTCCAGGTTTGCATATAAGCGCCCTCGCCCAACAGCTCTAAAGTCGTTTATGAGAAAGTCATCAACACCGATCTTCAAACACTCCTCGATAAGAAGCTTGATTTTTGGGGCGCCGTTACGGAAGAGCAACATGTTCGCGCCTAAATCGAATTTTCTGTTACTGAACTTTCTAAGCAGAGAGCAGTCCTCAGGTTTTCTAATGCTGACCATGACCTCGCCCACAACCCCTTCAATCGCCCTGATCTGTCTTTCAGAGGCGACTGATCCGTTCGTTGTTATTGAAACGTCTAAGCCCGTGTTCCTCCAAGTCCACCTTACAACTTCCGTCAGATGGGGTGAAGGAACGGTTCCCCTCCGCCGAACGCCACGCCAAGAAGGCCCCAGCTGTCGAAGAACGAGATAAGCTTTTTCAGTTCTTCAGCAGACAGCTCTTTTTCTCGATCTGGGGATGAGGAGGCGTAGCACCACCAGCATTGAAGGTTGCACCTTTCAGTTACGGCGACTTGCGCGTAGAGGGGTTTAAGCCAAATCTTCGACTTCACGTCTGGAGTGAAGAGGCAAAGGCCGCTTTCCTTGTCGTACGCGAAGAAGCCGTCAGGCGTCAAAATGAGTCTCATAACCACAACCCCACAAACACGATTACTTTAAGCAGGTGGCTCACGAGCCGCTTTTTCCAGTTTGGAAGCACCACAGGATATTGGACTAGAGGTAAGGGGACGGTATACTAGGTAAGGGGAGGCATACCTATAGGTTGTTATAAATTAAGAGCTAGAAGCGTATGTTGAGTTGTGGAGCGTAAACGCCTATCTCTTCAAACTTCACGTTTAAACTTTTGAAGACCTCCCTTACAGGCTTAGCTAGCTCGTTTGGCACTATTAAAACATCCCTTCCAAGCCTAGCCCCCTCATCCTTAATAATTCCATCGTACTTGTACTCTCTTATTTGCCCCCCAACCCGCTTCCTTTCAACATGTGAGAAGAGGGCCCTTCTCAGACGCACCGCATCCCTTGCGCTAAGATTTCGGGTTGAGAATCTGAAAAGAGTGTATGGCTTGAAGTTTAACACTTTCTCCACGGGGATTTTTAGCGGGGGTTTAGCCATAAGGATTATCCCTTCCCTCAACACGCTGTCTACAAACGTCCAATCCTCGTCGGCCAACTCCTCCATGCTGGAGACGTGGACGTGAACCCTGACGTCAACCCCGCCGAGGGCTGTGGTCAACGCCTCAAGATTTTCCATATGGCTTTGCTTCGAGTCGAAGAGGACGAAAACGTCGATGTCGGATCTCCGGTCATGTTCTCCCCTCGCCACGCTGCCGTATAGAACTATTAGAACCAAGCCGCGAAGCCTGAACAGGCTTTCAACGACGTTTGTTAGCTTGTCATTTAACTCCGAAGTCAACATTAAGTTTCACCCCAATGTGTTGCAAAATCGCCCTCATGTGGTTTACAGCTCTTTCAGGCGTGCAGACAGGGGTTTTCCCAGAATACCCCACGTCAATGTAAAGCCTGTATAGATCTTCGAACCTGTCGGCAATTTCTTTGGGATAATGCTGCTTCACCCAAGCCCTCACTTCATAGTGATCCCGATAATGTACGCCAGTGGATCCAATCTGAGCTAGTTCAGCTTGGACGGCTTGTTCACAGGCTTTATACGCAAGGTCCGCGGCAGCTGAATATCGACGCTTTCCATACTCGTCCAAAGCTGCCTCAGCTTTCTCCTTTGCAAGTTTGATATGTGACGAAAAGTCGCCCATTTCCGTTCACCTCAAACGAAAAACCTAAATTTATACTTTTTCGTTATATTTCAACGAAAGTCCTACGTCGTGTACTGCAACCCCGAGAGGCGCATAGATCAAGTTTTCACATGCTTCAACCACTGTTGCAGGGAATAGAAGGTTTCATACGAGCAGTCTCCGGTGCAGGTGCGCTGGTTCAAAACAACGCCTGCATACCAGGAGCCAACCACAGCCCTTCCGCCTTCGGGGCAACCCCAGCTTAACGGTTAGGGCCGGCCATGGAATCACAATGTGTGGGCTTTTAGGGTGGCCGCAGTTGCGCAGCCCGTTGAACACCACTTCCCGGCTGTTTATGACGGGTTTTTCCCTCGCCCAACCCGTTTCCAAGCTTAACGTCCAACACTTTGAGGACGGGCAGCAGTGTCCTGAAGTCTGAAACGATCTTGTAAAAACAGGTTTATCGATTTCTCTCTCGCGATACCAATAATGGGTGTATCCCATGAAACCACCTCAAACCGTTTTAAACTGTTCGAGGTCATGCAGAGGGGTTTAGAAGGATGGACAGACTCATCCTCATTCGAGTAATTTGGCAAGCGCAAGCGACGATGCAAGCTCCTCGGGGAGGTTTTGAAGGTTGAAGCCCATGCTTTCTCAGCTCCAAGAGCACGTGTTCAGCTTTGTCTGGGCTGCTGATTTTTTCAAGCTCTCTGCCGATTTTTCCGAGGATTCCAGCATGGTCTGAGCGTAGGAACGCGGCGTATATTGCTGAGCGATGGATTCTTCCACGCCATGCCTCAAACTTGGAGAATCGACCTTTAACCCGTATGGATGGTCCACGAATACGTAGGCTGTGCCGTCCACCTGTGACAAAGATTTAAAGGCTTGGAAGCGTAAAAACTATCAGATGCAGAGCCAGAAACGATGAAGCACAAGCTGGAAGGCTGGAAGACTGAAATGGCCAGGAGAATAACCGACGACTCAGAGTTCAACAAGATAGTCGGTTCAATACAAACGAAAACTATTCAGAAACTTCTGCTCGTATGGTACAACGTCTTCCACGATTATGTAAACAGTCCAGTTGCAGCTGAAGTGCTGGAGCGAGCTAGGGAGAAACAGCCACACTTAAAATTCACGTTAAGAAACCTGGCTTGGTCGCTACAGCCTGGCGACGTCGCAGAAATGCTGAAAATTTCCAAAAAGCAGGCGCGCGAGTACATAAAATTCTTCAGGATAATCTACATGGAACAAGAGTGAACCGCTTTTCCTCACCATTTTTCCACGATCATGGTCTAATTGTTGTCAACAGTTAGTTAGGGGGTGATCGTGGAATAATGGTGAGGATTTTGCAATTTCATGAAATGGAAAAAGGAGGTTGCGTGGTTTCAGCGAGGATGATTTTTGTTGGCCACTTTTCGGGGAAAACTGGCCTGAGGTCGTAGTACCATTCCCTGGCGCCCTTTTGGCCCATGTGCCATTTCAAATAGCGTTTTGCTCCAAGCTTCTTCATCATTCGCCCGATTTTTCTTTCACTCCACTCCTTCTCGAAGGCCTCTTTTGACTCAAACTTGTGGCCGCACACCTTCCAGAGGGCTACGCGTATGTCTCTCATCTTCACCGACCAGAGGCCTATGCTGTCCAAGGCCCGCTTGAGTTCGTCGAGCTTCTCCTCAAGCGTGTACGGCTTCCCCCTCAGATCGTAGGACCATGACTTTTCGTTCACCTTTTTTTGACAAGCTTGTAGCCTCTTTTCTTCAGCTCTGCCCCCAGCTTCTTCCTGTTCCAGTATTTTTCCACAGTGTCTCTGTTGACTCTGTAGAGTTCTATGGAGGTTTGTTTTAGCTCTTCAAGGATTTCATCGGTTGTCGCATATGCGGGTCGCCCCTCTTTGCGTTTTTCTTCCCTAAGCCTGTTCAACGCTGCCTCTATGAGTTCGCCTCTGCCTTTTTCGCTGTCGCATTTCTCTTTGAATCTTAACGTTTTCGCAAGCGACCTGCCTATGGGGCTTAGTGTGTAACGTACGACAGGTCTGCCTTTTGCCTTCCAGAGGCTTTCCAATAGAATGTTCCTTGCGGCAAGCTTTCTCATGGCGCGTTTAACATTTTCGACAAGGCTTCTCAGCATTTTAGACGCGCTTTCCGCAGTTTCAAAGCCGATGCTGATCATTTGATCCAGCCACAGTTCGGCATTGCTGGTTTCGACGCCTTGCTGCTGCAGTCTTCGCGTAAGTATCTTCCATGCAACGGTTTCAGGGGCTATCGTGTTTCCAAAAATTTGAGAGCGTAAGGGGTCTCTGCTGTGTTCCTCCTCCACCTCAAGCATCGCCAGCAGAATCTGCCTCTGGAGGTCTGTCAGCCTGCGCGCCACCAGCTCCTCAACGCCTCTACTTTACCTCTTTTACCTCTTCAATTTTGTATGTGCCGTCTGAAGCGTCGAACTCCAGAGCGTAGGTTGTTCCATGCTTGCACTTGAACGTGGACTTGTACAGCTTCGGCCCTGTAAACTTGTCCGTGTAGACGTTGAAGTCGACGTTGTGCTCCTTTATGCCTACCTTCCTGTTATCCATGTCAAAGTATATCGCGTACGTGCCTGGCTTAGTTATCTGGACGAAGCTGACTACCTCGTAGGCTCTTCCGCCGATAACATAGTTCTTGAACTGTTTAACCTTAGGCTCCACTTCTCTCATGGTTTCTTCTTCTTTCTCCTCCTCTTCTCCTTCTTCTTCCTCGGCTTCTTCAGGGTGGATGAACTGCTCAACAGTCGACTTAATAAACTCTACGCCTACAATGCGTTCCGCGTCAACCGCTGCGGACGCTGCAAGCTTCTGAAGTTCCGCAGGCGTTTCAGCAACGGTCCTGATCTCGTCAAGCGTTATCTTTGAGCCTGCCTGGGCGCCTTGGCTCAGCGTCTCCTTCGCCTCCTTCGTCAACCTCTTAGCGCTTTCAATAAGCTCCTCAACTTTGCTCCGCCATAGACCTTCCTCACCGCCTCAGCCATCTCCGGATCAGCGAGGAGAAGCTCTGAAAGCTTTACAAGGTCGATGTGGCCTCTTACAGCGTTGAAGCTTAGGCAGAGGAACTTCGCGGCCTCCCCCTTGCCCTCAACCTCCAAGGCCGGTATTGCCTTCCAGCCCAGCTCCTTCGCCGCTTTCCACCGTTGCTCGCCGTTAACTATCTCCCATGCTCCATCCTCAGCTTTTCTGACGACTATGGGCTCGGTTCTCTCAGGCCCTGAAATCCTCATGACTGCCTTCAACCTTGCGTATTCCACGGACGGAAGGACGTTCACGTTCCACCTGTTCGGCCTAACGCTTTCAACTGGCAACATTCCCAACATCTTCATTTTTCTTTCACCTCTTTCACACAGCTCTTGCGCCATGGGAGGGTGGTTGAAGCCTGCTTTGCACGAGGGCCTTAGCCACCCTCTTTCCATGCGCGAACTTGAAAACGCTCCATAACAGCTCTGTGGGCGGAGGCTTCTTTCTTTTCATCGCCTCTGCGGCTGAGGAGCTGTAGCCTGCGCCGGCGAGCCTAACGATCTGCTCCCTGCCTATCACGCCGCCCATAACCTCGTCTGCAACACACAGCGCCGTTGAAGCAACACATACGGGGTCTTTTCCACTCACGTCGTCCGCGGCTGCGTCGCAGAGCATCCGAGCGTAGGCTTCAACGGTTGCAATATACCGTGGATTGTGGCCCGCTTCTTCCAGTCTAGCCGCAAGCTTAGCAATGTACCTCTTCGGGTCCGGAGCAACCTTCGGAAGCGCCATTATGCCTTCAGCCTTGTTTATGACTTTGAGGAGGCTCTTTGAGCCGTTTCCGCCGCTGTTTCCATTGTTCCCGCCGCTCCAGCCGAGCGCCTTCACGTACTCATCCATGGTTATTGGGAAGCTGTGCAGCTTACACGCTGTCCAAAGCGAAACTGCCGCAATTTCATCCACAGACATTTTCCGTCCCTTCGTCCGCATAGCCTTCAAAATCCGCCTAGCCCAGAGTGAGGCCTCCTCCTCAACGGCCTTAGGCGCTCCGATACGGTTCGCGATTGTTGCTATCTGGGTAGCCATGCTTATTACGGTCCTCTCGCTGTCCCTTCCAAGCATTCGCAGGTAACGTTCGCCGCCGTAGCGTAAAACCTCAATATATCCAAGCTTTCCCGAACCGAGCTGCCCCATCGCGGCGAAGCTGCCGCGGTTAGGCTTAGGCGCATGCCCCTGGGCATATTCAACCTCGTCCACCACTATGCCGCAGTTTACACAGACGACCTCGCCTGCGGAGCCATCTCGGACAAGCCTATCGCAGCCGCAGTCGGGACATTTACGCCCATTTGTCTCAGACAAGCCTCACCCTCCCTCAAAATAAGCGCCAAAAATGAAACCAAACGGGCGAAAAATGAAACCTCGCCCAAAAAGCCGTATAAAACTTTTCTGAAAATGAAAACGCTATGTCAAGCCTAAAACCGCTGTTGAAAATGTGGTTTTGAAGTTTATAGGCAAGGCCCTTCTGCGCGTGTTCCAGTTCGGTCTGTCTTTCCCACGCGCTCTGGGACTTTGCACTTATCATATAACATCTATATTGAGTGCGCTTAAAGCATAGATAAAGTTGGGGTTACATTTTGTCACCAAAAAGGTGACAACTTAATCGCCACCTATGGCGGTCAACCCTTTCAACAAGCCCTTTCCCCATCAGCCTCTTCAATGCCACGTTAACCTTCTGCCTGTGGCTTGAGGTTGAGGCGGCAAGTTCGCTGCAAGTCCAATCCCTCCTGTACGCGTACATTATGAGGAAGACTTTGGCCGCTGGTATCCCGCAGTCTAAAGCTTCAAGAAAAAGCTTGCAGAACCCTTCAACCTTCAATAAGTAGTGTTCTGCAAGCTCGTAACACGTGTGCTCACGTGCAACCCTTAGAACCTCTGAAGGGGGAGGCTTCAAGGTATCTTCCCTGAAACGCTGCTTTTCCGCTTAGCTATAGTGTGTGAACTTTAAAGTCAACTCCGCGGACAAAACTTTTAAATTGGGTTTTCTGACTAATTTTCGGGGTTGTATGCGGCTGGGCTTTGAGGTTTCCGCGCATGGGTAGGCTTGTCCGGCTGCATATAACCCCTCCCTCTGAATTTATCGCGCTTAAGCGTTTCACATTCCAAAACCTTTTCAGCCTTGAAAATGAGCTCCGCCATCTCCCCGCGCCTAAGCGAGAACATGTGTAGGCCTGAAAGGAATTTTTCCTCAACAACGCCTAGTTTCACAAGTTTCCTCAAATGTTTCATGGCGTTTCCGCTTGTGCATCCAGCCCTCCGGCAAATCGCAGATATGTTCACGGGCTTCCTTTCAGAGGATAAAATATTGAATATTCTCATGCAAAGCTTTGAGGATAGGCAGTTGTGGAGCCAGGCAAGCTGTTCAGGCGAAACAGCATATTTGTCCAAACGTATTCACCACCAAAATTTGAATCCGCCTGTTGCTTTTAAACCCTTACGGACATTTCGGGAACGGGGTCCCCAGGGGGCTCACAGCACACCGGGTTTAGCATCCTTTTAAAGTTTTGATCTTCAGCCTCATGAGCTTGAGCAAGCCGAGCGGCGACGGCGTTTAACCGTGGCTCGAACCGAAAATGGCATTAACCGCCTTTCACCGTTTGTGCCTGCGCCTTTTGCGTGTTAAGGCGACGTGTTTCAGTTCACGGCTTCCATTTAAATTTTCTCGTGATTTTTGGTTGTGGTGCGTATATGCCTGAGAAGGAGTATGTTGTTGTCGAGAAGGAGTCTCTTGAGAGGGTTGTTGTGCTGGTAGCTGTAATCCAGCGTGAGTTGGCTGAGCTGAAGAGACAAGTTGGCCAACAGCCGAGGCAAGCTGGTTGACCATTTCTTCGAGGCGTGTAATCCTCAACTCAACGTCCATTTCCGTTTCCACGGCAATCCTCTCGTCAAGTATGTAGCTGCAAAACTTGCACCTCGCGTTTCCAGGCGGGTTTCCGCCATCGCATCTTGGGCATTCAACGAGCTTCAGTCCGTCTTCATCCCTACCCGAATTTTTGAGGCCGTGGAGTTCTAAGACGGCATCTTCGAGGTCTCTTGCTGAGAAGTGAACGTACCTTGCGCTCATCTTGGATCCGTGGACCCAACCTGCATACTTTTCAAGCTTTGCCTCGGTGAAAACCTTTGCAAGTGCTGTGAGCATTGAGTAGCGGAAAAGGTATGGCCAGACATCCTTCTTCAGGAGTGCCCTGTTGGCTAACCTCTTCACTTTTTGGCGGAAGTGCGTGTAGCTAAGCCTTTCGCCCTTTCGGTTTGCCGCCAGCGAACACCATAGAGGAGCGTTAGGATCAGACCTCCTCGGATGCTCCTCAAGCCAGTCGAGCAGCGGCCCATATGAGACCACGAGGGGTAGGCGCTTCAAGCCGGTCTTACCGTTAACAGCTATAAGGCAATAGTTGCTCCTGAACAGGACGCTTCCAACGTTCATGCTGAGAAGCTCGCCGGGCCTAAGCGCGCCCTCAAACATGACGTAAAGCATAGCCTTATCCCTCCTGTTTTCCGCAGCCCTTATCAGCGCCTCGAAATCCTCCCGGGTTAAAAGCGCCTCAGGCGTCACCCTGTTGTCGGTATCCCTAACGTTAAGCTTTATCCAGCTGACTTCCGGCGGGAGGGGTTTACCCCTCTCGCAGCCTCCACACTTGGCGTATTGGATGAGCTTCCCGAGGACAAGCTTCTTGTCATGTTTAGTCCACTCCCTCCAACGCCTGTCGCCGTTGATTGCGGCGACCACGCGTTCAACGTCAGCCCTCGTGGCCTCACCGATGTCGAAGTCTATCATGCGTAGGAGAGCTGGAAGGTGGCTTGCAACTTTGCTAACCCTCGCCAAGCTAAGGCCTAAAGCGCATAAATGGTCGAGGAAGCTTAAGGCTACGCCGCCGTTCCTCAACCCCGCGATTAAACGCCTGTACCTCCTCAGCCTACCCTCATAATCGTATATCCCGCTTTTCATCTCACCTAAAATAGATCCTGAGGACTTAAAAGGAAGGGATTCGAACCCAAAAGGGAAGCGCCCTGGCCGGGATTTGAACCCGGGTCTAGCGGGCGACAGCCGCTTATACTAGACCGGACTATACTACCAGGGCTCTCAGGAAATCAAGAGGTCAAAATGAATAGAGAAATCTCGGTTTATTTAAGTTTTCTCGCGTGTCTTAATGAATGTTGTGGCATGAGCCTAAATTGTTCAGAAGTTTTAAGATGCCACTCACACGTGTCTCAGCTCTTCACTTTTTGAAAGGTACAACCCTGCGAAAACGAGGATGGCTCCTATGATTTGGATGGGACTCATAGTTTCGGAAAGGAAAATCCATGCAGCAGCCACGGCTATAACCGTCACCAAATACTCGTAAATGGCGGTTCTTGCGCTGCCAATACGGCTTACACCCGTATACCATATGGCGTAGCCTAGGGCTATGGCGAGAACAGCAGAGTAGGCGAGGCTTAACCAACCTTCTGCGGAAACATTGTTCCAAACTTGCGTTTTTATAAATGGAACTGAAACAAAAACAAGCGGCGGGGTGCCCAAGGCCACCGTTAAAGTTACCAGCTTCAAAGGCGTGTAACGCTTCAGCAGCGGCTTAGACAATACTGTGCAAATGGACCAGCATATAGTGCCGGATAATATAAGGAGGTCGCCTATCAGACTTTGCTCCGTTAATGTTAACGGCTTGCCAGAGCCCAAAACTATTAGAGATATGCCCAAAAACGACAAGAAGACGCTTCCCCAAACTCTATGCCCTACTTTTTCCACTCCTAAAACAGAGCTGAAAAGAGAGACAAATATGGGTATTGTAGCCAAAATCAAGGAAGAATTTCCGGCAGTTGTGCGGAAAATTCCATTTATGAACAGGATTTGGTATAGGGTGTTCCCCACAATGGCCAACAGCAAAAACTTTTTAAAATCCTCTCTTCGAACCTTTAGACTTCTTTCCCGAAGCCACAAAAACCCAAGCAGAATAATTGATGCTATACTAAAACGTACAGCGTTAAAACCTAACGGTGAGAAATATGTTAGGGCGAACTTCACCACTGTAAAGTTGAACCCCCAGACGAAGCTCATTGTCACAAGCAACAGTTCAACTTGAGAAAGCTTCAATTTTGCCGACAACGACCAGCCACCCGTCTTCAGCATTTTTGATTCAGCGGATATAGAAATAGCGAATTAAAAGTTTTTGGCAACAGAAATCGCAGGTTCCCAATGCTCATTTCCCTTAACAGCTTTTATTTCTGGGATTTCCACATTTTTTATAAAATTAATAGTAAAGTCCCGAGACCCCAGAGGATTTTCTTTTCATATCCTCCATTCTCTTGAACAACCAACACAGATGTCCAACTCAGATTTGAACTTTTATCCGCTATATTTATTATAATTTATAATTACATGGAAATCGGCTTGCAACCATGCGTGTGGGGCAAAATATTTATCTCCTTTTGAGAAAGCAATAACATAATTTAATAAAACTTAAAATGAAAGGGGTTAAAGCGTTGAATCTGGAAAGAATACAGTTATTTTCTGTAGAAAACTTGATATGGATCTTAATTGTGATCGCCTACATCATGTTCTCATTGCTTAATCCCCGCTTTCTGGAGCCCACAACCATATTTTCTATCCTCCAAGAAGCTGGCATGCTGGGTCCTTTGGCTTTAGGATTGGGGCTTTGCCTTATTGCAGGAAGTTTTGATGTTTCATTATGCCGAATAGCAGGACTTTCGCTGGTGATAACAGGTTGGCTCTGCGAGTTTACAGATTTACCATGGTTCGTAATCGTTCCAGTACCAATTTTACTAGGACTAGCCCTTGGAATCTTTAATGGAGTGCTTATTGGAAGATTAGGATTAAATTCCTTTCTGGTTACGCTTGCAGGCTATTTCATGTGGGATAGCCTTTCACGCTATATTATGATGGGGCGTTACTTCCCACCAGGTCGCTTTGATCCCCACATCCTCTTTTTTGGAAGAGGGCGAATTATGGATGGTCCATTTGTTTCTACAGTCATATTCATAGGATTGCTGTTACTCATATGGTTTTTCATGAAATACACAAAGAAGGGAAACGCAATATACGCTGTGGGAGCATCCATGGATACAGCTAGAAGACTTGGAATAAACACGAAAAACATAAAGTTGCTGGTTCACGCCATAGCCGGAGCACTCGCAGGACTCTGTGGACTCTTCTTTGTCGGTTATGCTGTAGAAATCAAACCTGTAGTGGTTCCTCCTTTCTACATTTTTAACGCTTTTGTCGCCATAGCTATAGCTGGGATTAGTATTAGCGGCGGCAGAGGAAGGATTCCCAACATTTTGGGGGGAGCGATGTTAATTGCGATGACCGCTTATGGAGCCACCATGATGGGAGTAAGATTTGAATTCTCATATTACGTCGTACCAGGAACTCTATTCCTAGTTGTAATCGTTCTGATCAATCGGCTGGACACGTTCAGGGATAGGATTTTGTCAAGAATCCACGCACGTTATCACGCGGGATCAGTTTCCCAAACTGGAAGGCCCGGATCTAAAGAAACGTAGAAATGGAATTGGAGAAGAAAAATACCCTAATGGGAAGGCATTAGCAGCCGGTCCCTCAACTTGTCCACTATTAAGTTAACGATTATCCCTAGCAGTATTAAAGCGCCTATAATGAAATGTATCAAGTGAACAGGTATACCCAGCCCGCGAGCCCCAATATCCAGACTGCTAATGAAAAACATACCAGCAATAACGTTCTCTATGTTTCCTCGTCCACCTCCAAGGGCTATCCCGCCAAATATAACCATTGCAAAAATCCAGAAAAGCCACAAGTCCATCATCTCCGGCGAGGTTGCTCCAACATCCGCTACGTAAATTAAGCCGCTGAGTCCTGCCATTGCCCCTACGAGGGTATGGACGAAGAGCCTCATGTTCTCCACGTTTATTCCCATCAATCTGGCAGAGGTAGCGTCTCCCCCGATCGCGTACAGTCTCACTCCGATTCTGGTATAATTCAACAGCAGCCACATGAGGAACGTTACGAAAAACAAGAGGACAATCGAAAAATCAAGCCCACCGACAATCTCTTTTCCAAGGAGAAGAAGCGCGTCGCTGTGCCTTACCCATAGAGTCCCTTCGCGAATTAACTTTCTCACCCCTATAAAAATTAAAAATGTTGCCAAAGTGACAAAAAAGGAATGGACTCCCGTCCTACTAACGATCAAACCATTAACGGCTCCGACCACAGCCCCGATAATCAAGGGCAGAAGAAGCAGAAGGATAGGTGACGCGCCTGGGAACCAAATTTCGCCGAACTCTACAACAAAAGCCCCTGCAAACCCGCCGATTGCTGGTGAGGATGCATCTGTAGATCCACAGATTAGACTAATTCCCACAGCAATTGCGAGGACGCCGTATGCAGCATACATCCTAAATATTCTAGTAAGGTCAGTTATTGAGGGGCCGAAGAATGATATAAACACAACTATCGCTATAATCCATACCCAACGTTCAAGCAAGAACAGCTGAACTTTTATCCTGTTCACGTTTTCAGCCTCTTTTATCTGTTTGTCCAGCTTTAACCATTAATAAATTTTGCTGCTACCCGCTTAGCATACTATGTAAAAGATTGTGTAAAATTTTTAACCGAAAAATATTTAACCTCTACGTGTAAAACTTAGAATCACTGTTATTAAAAAGGGGAGTGGAGAGGGGGATATTATGAAGTTTGGAGCAAGAGGCATTTCTCGAATGGTTGCAGCGATAATTGCTATAGTGATAATAATAGTCGCCGCCTTCGGAGTTTATTTTTATTTTGCAATGCAACAACCAGCCAAGCCTAAAGTGCTGGGTTACATTCTTCAGACCCATGGTTACAGAGGTTCCACATCTGAGGTTCTTCGAGCCTCAGGTTTCCTAGACGGGGTTATGGGAAAACCGCTTCCGCCAACTAAGGGGAAGGTTATAACGGTTGACCCATCCGATGTGGAAACATGGCTTAAATGGAAAGTAGAAGCATACACTGACATTTGGAAGAGCGACAAAAATCCGCTTCGGGCTGGAAGAACACCCTACATAGGCTATCTTCCACTGGGCATATACAATCCATGGGACGAATTAAATCTAGCGTCTTTTAAATGGTACTGCGGAGATGTCCTGGGATGGAGGTATGAGGTAGCTTGGCCAGACGCGGATGTAAAGAAACAAAATGACATGGCTGCGGAGTTGATCGCAAAGGGCGTCGACGCCATCGTTGTGTGTCCTCTAGACAGTATGGCGAACGCAAAAATTGGGGAGTTAGCTCAGAAAGCAGGCATCCCAATCGTGTGCTTCGGAATAGACATGTATCATCGCTGGCCTTTGGCATTCGTTCAACGTGACGACTACGAATCCGGATGGTACTGCGGAAAATACGTGCGCGATAAGCTGATAGAAAAATTCGGCCCAGACATCAAGATTGGTGAAAATATACTTATTGTGGACGTCGGTAACTCTTGGGACGCAGAGGCAGAATTCAAGTATGTCAAGGCAGCGATGGCGGCCAACCCAGATATCGTAGCAGTCTTCGAGGTTATGGGCGGCTACCATGAAGCTTGGGTGAGGGCGGCAAAGGACTTAGGGTGGTCTGAGCAAAAGATTAAGGACATAATAGCCGTAGACGTTGACTTCTTCCCAGTTAACCTAGACGGGTACATAAACGGATATCAAGACTACTGCCGCATGATGCCGACTGCCGGATACATGATAGCCGAATGCCTTGAAATCCTGAAACAGTTCTGGAAGTATGGCCCCGACGGTTTGCCAAATATAGGAGAGATATACTCAGTGAGCAAGCACGTTCCAGAATTACAAAAGAACGCGGTTGTACCAGGCACGAATTTTGCACCCCTACAGTGGTATGAGGATCCGGTCGCTGGCGTCGTTGGATATACCATAAGGCCTTCTACATGTGGCGGAGCTTATACTCCATGGATTCTCATCCCGGACCGAGTGGTAACTGCAGAGAATTACAAGTCGCCATGGATTTACTGGAACTGGCCTGTCTGGGGATATCCTCACCGACCCGAGATACTGCGATGATAACCCACAAAAATTAAAGCGCGAGTTTAACTTCCCCTTTTTCTTTAGAAAACGCGTTATCATTGTAGCGCCATTTTTGGCTTCTTAAACATTCCTACAACCTTTTGAACAGGGGAGGATGGGCGGAGTTGCTAAGCAGCTCCTAGAGGCTACGCGGTTACCCATTAGCCAAGGAACATCTTCATTTATTTTACTGATGATATTATTATCTGCTCTAATTCTTTTATCGAAGTTTCTTCTTTTTTCATGTCTGCCACTTTTTCGCCTTTGCTGAGTACTACAATCCTGTCTGCAACGGGATATACGTGGTGAAGATTTGGAGAAATGATTATGCAGGATACTCCTGAATCTTTCAGCTGCCGTACAAAGTCCAAAACCTTTTGAACTGCGGAGACTGCTAGGCCGGTAGTGGGTTCGTCTAGGATAACGAGTTCAGCCTTGAAGTACATGGCTCTTGCAATGGCGACGCCTTGCCGCTCCCCACCAGAACAAAACCTCACCTCTTGATCAGGAGAGGCTATGTGCAAACCCAACGATTTTGTAATTCTCTCAGCCTCTTTTCTCATCTTTCCAATATCCATTAATTTGATTAAACCGGGTTTTAGGAGTTCCCTGCCCAGAAAAATGTTTTTGGCGACGCTCAGGGTATCCACAAGAGCCCGTTCCTGATAAACTACTTCGATACCAAGGTTTCGAGCTGCCTTTACGGAGGGAATCTCAACCTCCCTACCCTTAACAAATATTCTCCCACTAGTTTTTTGGACAGCGCCTCCAATTATCTTTGCCAGGGTTGATTTTCCAGCCCCATTATCGCCAACCAATCCTACAACTTCATTCATTCCTACTTTGAAGTCTACTCCTTTAAGAGCATGAACCGAACCATAAAACTTATGAATATTCTCCATCCTGAGGAAAGGTTCTTTCTCCATGTTCCACCCAACAATTTGAAATTTCTGCACGTTTTTAACTCTTTTTGCTTTGCGGCTTAATTTAAATTTTTCTTTACACGTTTTATCTGTTTATGGATTCAACTTTAGGTTGAACACGTACACGGTGAGAAGCGTTCTCCAAGGCTGAAAATAGCACAGTCACCAAGGTAACAATGAAAATATGCTAGCAACGATGTTTTCTGATTTACACTCTTCTGCTACCTAGGCTACGCCGCCGGGTTGACCTAAATTTATTCTATGTATAATCTGCAACCTCCATCCCACCTGAGTTCTACCCGAAACCCTTCACCCAAAACCACTACGGATTTGCGTTTGGATTTACACTCCTCTTCTCTTGTTATACTTTCTATTAACTCGTATCTGATTTTTAGAATATTTGAAACGGGTTCTCTCTTTTCCTCTCTTCTGAACAGGTTTAATATTCCAGTTAAGGAATCTCTCTTTTTTGATTGTTCCCTCCATACCTCGAGGACTTCTTTTTCAGTGACTTCTCCAAGTTCTTCCACTATTCTTCCGTTATTGTCGGCGAGGCTTGCAAATAACTTACCGTTCTTTCTATTTATCACGTACGAGAACTGTCCCGTACTTAGAACAACCCCGCTTCCCTCTTCATCTAACCCTTGAAGAAACTCTTTTTCAATGTTGGATCTTATTTCCACATTTGTAAATTCCACAGATTTTGCTCCCTCTAAGATTTTATATCTCCAAGGAATATCCGTGAGAAATCCATCCAACCTTTCTATAATTTTCTTTTTATCCATTTCTCCCACAGTTTATTGTTGACCTAAAGATAAATATTAAAAAATTAGCGGCTTGTAGCCTTGCAGGATAGGAGGGTAAAAATTTTCCAGCGATGGTTAAAATCACAACACATGCGCTTGGTTGATACGCTCACCAAAACAGCGGGACTTAACTGAACCTCCTGCCTATTTCCCTGACGTCATTATCTGCTCTAACTCTTCTATTGAAGTTTCTTCTTTTTTCATGTCTGCCACTTTTTCGCCTTTGCTGAGTACTACAATCCTGTCTGCAACGGGATATACATGATGGAGATTATGAGAAATGATTATGCAGGATACTCCTGAATCTTTCAGCTGCCGTACAAAGTCCAAAACCTTTTGAGCGGCAGAGATTGACAGAGCTGCCGTTGGTTCGTCTAGGATAACGAGTTCAGCCTTGAAGTACATGGCTCTTGCAATGGCGACGCCTTGCCGCTCCCCACCAGAACAAAACCTCACCTCTTGATCAGGAGATATGTTCAAACCCAATAAACCAGTAACCCCTTCAGCTTCCCGTCTCATTCTCTCCATATCCATTAATTTGATTAAACCGGGTTTTAGGAGTTCCCTGCCCAGAAAAACATTTTTGGCTACACTCATGATGTCTATAACAGCTTGGTCCTGGTAGACTGTTTCAATTCCAAGATCTCGGGCTGCTTTTACGGAAGGAATCTCAACTTCCTTACCCTTAACAAATATCCTCCCACTGCTTTTTTGGATGCTGCCAGAAATTATCCCTATAAGGGTTGACTTTCCAGCCCCATTTTCACCAATTAATCCGACAACCTCGTTAGGTTGCACTTCGAAGTCTACTCCTTTAAGAGCATGAACCGAACCATAAAACTTATGAATATTCTCCATTTTTAGGAACGGCGTTTTCATATAGGTGACCAAAACTGACTGGACAGTTTCGTCTATATATCTCTTTTGTCCTAAAAGTCCAAAAGCGCGTTAAACTAGAAGAAAAATTTGTTATGGATTCTGCCACTAAAACGCGTTGCTTATCACACAAAACGGAATGTAGGACTAAATTGCGCCTTCGTTTAAGGGACGAACACAAATCTAAAATAAAACCTTACTCGCTTCTTTACATTGTGAATTGAAATGAAAGAGGTAAACATAAAACTTTTAACGAGAGAAAACTTTGAGCCCTTTGGAACAGTTATTGAGCTGCCGAGCATTAAACCTGAAATTTCAAACCAAGCATTGGATTATTGGGGCGCGCTTGCTGATCTAGAAATTGAAAAACCACAGGTAAGCTTTCTTGTTGTGAAAAAGAGAGATTTTGTAATAGATAAAATGGAGCGTCATGTAAAACCGACAGAGGTTTTCATCCCCTTAGAAGGGACAAGCGTGTTTCCAGTAGCCCCTCCAAAAATTGATAAGCGGAAAGCTGAGGTCCCCGTGGATGAGGTTACAGCTTTTCTATTAGATGGAAGTAAGGGGGTGGTGATGAAGAAAGGCACGTGGCATTGGGTTCCATTTCCCACAACGGAGAAAGCTACATTCGCAGTTATACTTGGAGCAGAAACAGTGGAAAAAGATTTAGAAATAAAAGACATAAAACCACCCATAAAAATAAGTTTCTAAATTGTTAGAATGATATCTAAACTGCCTCATTTTTCTAACAATTTCAACAGAAGCGCTCAGCAAAGCCAGAGGTTGAACCTAAATATAGCTGTATACGCATTTAAATTAATTTGTTTTCTAGATTTTATGGGGCATAAAAAAGGCGAAACGAAAAATTTTTAAATGATACGTCTAAACTAATCCACGGGTTGGTTATGAAGCTAAAAGATAAGGTTTCCATAGTTACTGGCGCTGCTAGGGGGATAGGTTTTGCGATTGCTTCTCGTTTTGCAAAAGAAGGCTCTAAAGTAGTTATAATAGATCTACATAGAGAAAGCGTTAATGAAGCCGTGAAAAAAATCAAAGATCAAGGAGGATTAGCCATAGGATTTGTGGGAGACGTCACCTCAAAGGAAAGAGTAGAGAAGATAGTTTCCCAAGTAATAAAGAAGTTTGGAGTTATAGACATACTTGTCAACAACGCGGGAATATACGTTGGCAAGGCTTTCTGGGAGGAGCCTCTGGATTTCTATGAAAAAACGTTTAAAGTAAACGTTTTAGGCACCGTTATTCCATCTCAAGCTGTGGTTCCACACATGATGAAAAGGAAAAGTGGCAAGATCATTAACATATCATCGAAAGCGGCGATATGTGGAGAACCTGGACATGCAGCATACAGCGCTTCTAAGGGTGCAGTTTTATCTTTGACTCGAGCCATGGCTATTGAATTAGCGCCTTACAATATAAATGTAAACGCTATATGTCCAGGACCAACGGAAACAGCAATTCTATTCAGTTCGATGACTAAGGAGCAGCTTGAAGAGCTAAGAAAGCGTATTCCTCTAGGGAGGTATGGAAAACCGGAGGACATGGCTGGGGCAGCTTTATACCTCGCCAGCGATGACTCTGACTGGTGCACGGGACACGCTTTAAGCGTTGATGGCGGAATGTCCATTCTTCTCTAATACTAAAACATAAACGCATATTCCGTTCCCCCTATTCCCTTCGCGAACCTTTTCGGGTTATTAATTTACACCGTTTTGCAAAAGAAGGAAAACGTGGCGTTTGCGAATAGTTTCTGGTTACGTGGAGGATAGAGCTCAAGAGCAAAACATATATAGATTTTTGAAAAAAATCATTTTGCTTCAACTCTCAGTAGGACGGAAAATTCATGTCTTGTATGTTTGGTTTTTATGCTGCACATGAACAATATGGCCCAAACGAACTGTTGAATTTCGCCGTTAAGGCGGAGAAGTATGGCTTTGACACTGTTTGGAGCAGCGATCATTTTCATCCATGGTCCCATACAAATGCGCATTCAGGCTTTGCTTGGGTGTGGATGGCTGTGGCTGCCGAGCGGACTAGAAAGGTTCTTATAGGCTCGGTTACGCCCCCGCTTTTAAGGTATCATCCCGGCGTAGTGGCTCAAGCATTTGCAACATTAAATGTCATATACCCTAGCCGAATATTTCTTTGCCTTGCTACGGGCGAATCCATGAACGAAGCCCCGTTGGGGTTAAAATGGCCCTCCTATAAAGAGAGGCTTGCCAGACTTGAAGAAGCCATCATCATAATTAAGAGGTTGTGGAAAGAGGATTTTGTAGACTTTGAAGGCAAATATTACTGCTTGAGGAAGGCGAACCTGTACACTAAACCAAAAACGTATATCCCACTTTACGTGGCGGCTAACGGTCCGTCAACGGCATATGTCGCGGGTAAATACGCCGACGGCTTGTTAACGAGCGGCCGTGTTTTTGAAGAAAAATTTCAGACGGAAATTTTACCCGCCTTGGAAAGGGGCGCAAGAGACGCGGGTAGAAACCCCAAAGACATAAAGAAAATAATCCACATAATAACGTCTTACGATGAAGATTTTGACAGAGCCGTTGACGGCTGCAAATTCTGGAACGCTACAATGGTGCCCGGAATATTTAACGCCGAAGTCTATGACCCGAGGGAAATAGAGGAAAAAGCCCGCTCAATAACCAAAGAGGACATAATTAAAAGAAGGTTTATTGTGACTTCTGAAGAAGACGCCATTAAAAAAATTGAGACTTATCTGAAGGCAGGAGCATCAGAGGTAGAATTTCTAAGCACAAGCCCGGATCAAAATAAATTCATAGAATTCTTCGGAACGAAGGTGTTTCCCTACTTTAAAGACCGGAAACCATAAAAACTCTGCATGGGGACGCTTCAACATCCTTAATTGCTAGGGGAGCTATAATAAAGAAGCCCCTTGCAACTTTATTACCCATTAAAACTTTATCGAGATTAGCAACCTCTTCCACCACAAGAACCCCTGCCTCAAAAAGTATTCTATGCACAATTCTCGACGGAGATTTTATTGGCTGTCTCCTAACTGGTACTCTGCCACCCCATCCACCGATACTAAGGGTGTCTATTCCAACTAGTTTAACGCCTTTATTCACCACAAAATGAGCAGCGCTCTCGCCTAAGTATGGCCAATTAAACAGGTATGTCGTGGTGCGATCCCTCTTTTTGGACCAACCGGTGAACATAAACAGGATATCTCCAGCATTAATTTGGTCGCCGTACTTAGCAAGGTCTTCCTCTGTTATTTCTTCCCCGTCGCCCTTAAAGCTCAGATCCACCACTAAACCTTCGCCGGACATATCCTTAAGAGTGTAATCACTTGATGATTTGGAGCCAGGCATCATGTGGAGCGGAAAGTCTATATGGGTTCCTAGGTGCAAGTGCATGCTTGATATCATACTTACGTTAGAACCGTCTTTTTCCACAGTTCTGATCTGTTCAATTTTTAATGGAGGTAGAGTGGGATAAGAGGGCATGTCCATGAATACATCGTGGGTTAAATCTATAATCCTATAATTCTTATTCATAGTTTATAACCTACTTTATTGAAAAGATAAAGTTTTCAATTCTGCTGTTTAGCCTCCTTTATTATTTTGAGGGCTTCTCTAGTTAATTCTGAGATTTTCGCCATTTCCCCTCTGTCTATTAGCTCTTTTTTGCAAACCCATGATCCGCCTACGGCCCAAGCTCCTGCTTTAATAAAATCTGCCAAATTTTTTGAATCCACCCCTCCTGTGGGCATGAATCGAGCTTTTGGAAAAACCGATTTTAAGGCTTTAATATGTTCGGGGCCACCTGAAGATGCGGGGAAAATCTTTATGAAAAGGGGAAGATCTTCAATGTCCTTAAACTTTTTCCCCCCAGCCTTAAAAGCCGACAGTATGGCCCTGTTAACTTCGGTGGGCGTGTATACTCCTGGGCACACTATTACATCGTTTTTGACACAGTACGTGACTATTTCTTCATCTAGGTGGGGCGAAACAATGAAGCGGGCTCCCGCTTTTATGACTTCTTCAGCAACCTGTTTAGAGAAAACTGTGCCTGCCCCGACAAGCATTTCCGGGAGTTCCCGTTTTACATTTTTTAAAGCTTCTAGCGCCCTTTCCGTACGCATTGTGATTTCAACTATATCCAAACCAGCATTAAGAAACGCTTTTCCGAGGGGAACGGCTTTTTCCGGGTCCTCGATAATTACCACGGGGATTAATCCCTTTTCTTCAATCCTTTTCAAGTCTTCTTTAAACGAGCCCATAATTTATTCATTTAATGCTGCAAAATATTAATCTTGCCATAAAACAAAACAGCAGATGCCGGATTAAGTTTTAAATGAAAGCTTTTCTATTAGAAAAGTATAAAATTGTGTCGCAATTTAATTTAAACAAAAATTGTAAGGTAAAATTTATGAAAGCAGCTAGGCTTCACGGCGCTGAAGATTTGCGGGTTGAACATGTTGAGAAGCCAACCATCAACCACGACGAGTTCCTTATAAGGGTTAAAGCAGCAACCATTTGCGCCACTGATGTTCGAATATACACGTATGGCGACCCCCGTGTTAAATATCCACGAATTTTAGGGCATGAATTCGCAGGGGACGTTGAAGAAGTTGGAGCGCGTTTAGAGGGGTATCTTAATGTAGGCATGAGGGTGACGGTTAACCCAAACATGTATTGTGGAAGATGCAGATATTGCGTTGCTGGAAGACATGAACTCTGCGAGTCGAGATACGCCCTCGGAATAGACGTCGACGGCGCCTTCGCGGAATACTTGAAAGTTCCATCAGAAGCCTTCAGGACCGGCGGTGTCTGTGAAGTGCCCCCTAATATTTCATACGAGGAGGCCGCGCTAGTCGAACCCCTTTCAGCATGTCTTCACGGGCAAGAGTTTACCCAAACAAGGGCTGGAGACATAGTGGCAATTATAGGCGCTGGACCCATAGGATTGATGCATGCAATGATTTCAAAAGCTATGGGAGCCTCTAAGGTCATTATAAGCGAGGTAGATGATAACAGGCTAAAGGAGGCTGCCAACTTCGGAGCGGACTACTTAATAAACCCTTTAAAGGAGGACTTACCTTCAAGGATAAACCAGATCACTGATGGACACGGGGCGGACGTGGTTATAGTCGCTGTTGGATCCCCTGCAGCCCAGCAGCAAGCCCTATCCATAGCCGCTAAAGGCGGCAGGGTGAACTTTTTCGGCGGGCTTCCCGCTGGCAGGGACAGCGTCCCCCTTAGCACTAATCTGATACATTACAAGGAAATTTTCGTCTTGGGAACATCATCCCAGTCGATTTACGATTTCAGGAAAACCCTCGATCTTGTTAGTGCTGGTGTGCTTAACGTTAAACGTTTCGTAACCCACCGATTCCCCTTAGACAAGGCTGTTGAAGCCTTAAAAGTAGCCTCTTCAAGGGCAGGCTTAAAAGTTTGCATCAGCCCATAATGACTGGGCGCTATGCGGAACCGTTAAATAGGACTTTTAAAGCAGCGAAAATTCCGCCGGCAGTTGACCTTGCAGATGATCAGTTTTAATGTTTAAATCTTGGGTTATCTACAATTTTAGGTTTGCCCCGCTCCTCTATCACCAGTTTTGCGAAGCCTTTCTCCTTTATCGTTCCATAATCGTGTCCACTATCCGACGGGTAGACGAAGAAGAAAGTGAGTTTCTTTTTACCTACATTAATTGTGCGGTGAGCCCAAAAGGGGGGAACATACACAACATAGCCAGGTTTAATTGATAAGCTGCTCAACTGTCCATCTTTAGTCTGCATAAGCATAATTCCATCGCCTTTGAGCCCCACATAAAGCTCAGCTGTGTTTTCTTTCGTGTGATAATGTCCTTTCGTAAGGAAATATTCATTTCCAACCTTGCCCGGATATAGAACAGTAACGCCGAAATTTATCTGACCATCGACTTCAGGCTGGGAATATTCAAAAACCTCATACACCACCGGATCCCCAGTTTTTAGAATTTTATCAACAGCTTCGCGGTCGCAGAAAAAGTCCCTTAGGTCGCTTAGTTTAACCTGCCTTTTATCCTTAAATGATTCCATGGTCCCTAATTTAAAATTCAAGACTGTTGAATATGGCTTTAGGACTTGAGACATTCCAACACCTTTTTACGTAATTCCTCACGCTTAAATTTAAGGGTTAATTTGAAATTGGGGTTGGAGGATGTAAGGCGCTAGTACATTTCGCTGCTTAGGCGTTCATGCAGCTCAAATGTTTTGTCTAGATCATTAAGTAGCTGCTCGTAGAATTTCGCGTATTTCCTATATTTTTCATGCATTTTTCCGTCAGGCATTATTTTCTTAACCGGTTTAACCCACTCATTAATAGCCTTCACATAGTCTTTCAGGAGTCTAACCGCGTAGCCGCCGAGAGCCGCCAAAGCAAGCACTGCGTACTCCTCCTTATTCAAAAGCACGTATGGGACGTTTAAAACGTCCGCCTTTATCTGATTCCACACGCTGCTTTTGCTTCCGCCCCCTATGCACCGAACCTCCTTCAACTCTAGTTCGGCTAGCAGTCCCTTGATTATGCTAAGGTAGTAATAGTACTCGTAACATATGGATTCCAAAATTGCCCTAAATAAATAGCCTAGGGTGTGCCTCCAAGTGAATCCAAACCAAACGCCCCTAATTTTTGGGTTATATGGATAGGCTCTGCCGCCGAGGTGGGGCACAAAGAATAGTCCGTCAGATCCCGGCGAAGCCTCAGATGCAAGAGTATCCAAAAGCTTATAGGGGTCCTCTCCTCTTTCAGCAGCGACTTTTTTCTCATGTTTCGCAATCTCGTCTCTGAACCATCTTAGGCATAATCCTCCACCATTAATGTATGCTCCGACATTCCAGAGTTCAGGAACCACAGATTTCAGATAAATCAACGTCTTAAACTTTATATCAGGAACCATTTTATCCGTGGACACATAAAACGCGGAAGCCGTCCCGGCAATGTCTAGACATCGTCCAGGCTCTGTTAGTCCCGCCCCCAAAGTGCACGCCACCCCGTCGCCTGCTCCCGCGACTATGGGGACGCCCTTAACCAGCCCCATTTTTTCAGCTTCGTCGGCTTTGAGTTCTCCGACGATTTCCCATGGTTTAACTATTTTTGGCATCTTGTCCAGGGAAATTCCGAAGATTTCGCTTAACTCCTCAGACCATTTCATCTTTTTCGCGTCAATCAACCCTGTGAATGTGACGTAGGTGTAATCGTAGAAGGCTTCATTTCCGCTTAACCCGGCGAGTTTTCCGGCAACGTAAACCGCTGGAACAGTGAACTTGCATATTTTCTCGAAAATTTCCGGTTTTTCATTTTTCCACCAGAGCATTTTGGGAAGGTGGTCAACTGTAGGAGGCACTCCGGTCACATTGATAAGCAGATCGGCATGATCCCTTTTTAAATAGTCAATGTAATCTTTACATCTGATGTCAAGCCAAGAGTCATAGGGGGTTACAGCATTCCAATTTTTATCAATCGCAAGGATGCCTGCCATTTGACCACTGAAAGCAATTGAGGCAACATCTTTCGGATTTACGCCGGACTTCTTGATTAATTCCCTCACCGTGTTAATTGTGGACGTGTAAAAGTCTTCCGGCCTTTGTTCAACACAACCAACCCGTGGATAATACAGTTTTGACTCCTCATAGGTTGTTGCAAGCTGGTTTCCCTGAAGGTCAAATATTGAAGCTTTTGTCCCGGCTGTGCCAATATCCACTCCTATGAAATATGGAGGAGAAGGCATACATTTTCCCTTTGTTGCTTGATTGTTATGTGGAACCCCCAAAGTTATTTAGTTTTCCTTTCACGCACAGACTCTTCTTTTCCTTGAATAAGGACCACTACAGACAAACATTTTATAACACTTATAACGAACCTTAATGGGGGAGAACCCTTGGGGAAGCCAAAAGTTTACATTACCTCTAGATCTTTCGGCCAATTTTCCGAGGAGGCTTTAAAGCTTATTAACTCTGTTGCCGAGGTGGAGCGGAACCCCTACGGTAGGGCCATGACCGAGGAGGAACTGCTTAAGGCGGTTAAAGATGCCGATGGGCTTATTGTAGGAAACGATAAAATTAATAAGAAAGTAATTGAACACGCCGAGAAACTAAAGATTATTGCTAGGCATGGCGTAGGCGTTGACAATGTCGACTTAAAAGCTGCAACGGATAACAACATAATTGTCACTTACACCCCAAACGTCAACGCTGACGCAGTGGCAGACTTTACCATGGGATTAATTTTCTCTTTGGCGAGAAACATTCCACAGGCGTACGTTTCCCTTAGACAGGGAAAATGGGAGGCCACCAAGTTCATGGGGGTTGACGTCCATGGAAAAACCCTTGGAATCATCGGCCTCGGCGAAATAGGATATAGAGTTGCTAAACGTGCTAGAGGATTTGACATGAAAATATTATACTGGAGTCGAAATAGGAAAGGTTCCATAGAGAAGGAACTTTCCGTCCAATACGTTGATCTTCAAACCTTGTTAAGGGAGTCAGACTTTGTAACCATACACTTGGCCTTAACGGATGAAACCCGCGGCATGATAGGCAAGAAGGAACTTGACCTTATGAAGAAAACAGCTTACCTTATCAACACGGCAAGGGGGCCAATAGTGGATGAAAAAGCCCTATACGAAGCCTTAAAAGAGGGGAAAATTGCCGGCGCTGCTGTTGACGTTTATGAGAAAGAACCGCCAGATGCTGACAACCCATTACTTAGATTGGATAACGTAATTGCCACTCCTCACGTTGCTGCTTATAGCAGGGAGACTATGCAAAGGATGGATATGATGAATGCAGAGGACATTTTGAGGTTCTTTAAAGGAGAGCAGCCTCAGAACGTAGCTAACCCAGAAGTATTGAAGAAACTTGGTTTAAGGGTAAAAAGTTAGAGCGGCCCAAAAAATATTAGTAAAAGAATACTCGCTATAAGGATGTCGAACAACATGTTGGAGGATTTATGTTGCCGAAAACCGTCGGTGTTTGCCTCATAGGTGCTGGTCGAGCGGGCGCTGTCCACGGCAAAAATTTCTCTCAACATATCGCCGGATCAAAGGTGGTCGCTGTAGTTGACAGTTATGCTGAGAACGCAATGAAGGCAGCTAAAGATTTTGGCGCCGAAAAATGGTATACAAACCATAAAGAGGCGCTAAAACAGGAGGATGTAGACGCCGTGGTAATATCAACTCCAACATTTACACATGCAGAAATAGCCATAGACGCTGCCGAAGCAGGAAAGCACATCTTTTGCGAAAAACCCATGGCCCTAACGCTAAAAGAGGCGGATGAAATGATAAGCGCCGCCCGCAGGGCAGGCGTTAAGCTTCAAATGGGCTTTATGCGAAGGTTTGACCCGGAGTTTCAAACTGCAAAGCGAATGATTGAAGAGGGTGTTATCGGGAAACTTGCCATTGTAAAGTCAACGGGGCGGGGTCCGACGCTGCCGCCTCCGTGGGCTTGCGACCCCAAAACGTCAATAGGGATGCTTGCCGAGGTGAACAGCCACGACTTTGACACTGTTAGGTGGCTTATGGGAAGCGACATAAAGAAAGTCTACGCGGAAGCAGAAGCCATAGCCGTCCCAGAGCTTAAAGATAAATACCCAAACTTTTACGACAACGCGGTTGTAACGTTAAGGTTTGCAAATGGTTCCCTGGGACTAATAGATGGAGCATGCCCAGTCAAGTACGGATATGATGCCCGAGTTGAAATTCTCGGAACAGAGGGAGTCATGCTCATCGGCGAACTAAAACATCAGGCTGTCGTGGTCTGCAAGAAGGAAACAGGAGTTTACACGTCTACATTCCCAAGCTGGAGAAACCGATTCAAAGAAGCATATCTGGAAGAGGCGAAACACTTTATAGACTGCATAATTAACGATAAAAAGCCCATAGCATCAGGTGACGATGGAAAAGCCGCCTTGGAAGCAGCCCTAGCGGCAACAAAATCCATCATTGAGGGAAAACCAGTAACTTTACCGCTCACCTCATTCCCTTAAAGAAATGAACTGGAATGGGAATTTTTAGCTGTCTTAACATCTTCGAAAGAAAAATTTAACCAGTTATCTAGAAGGAAAAACAGTGAATCTTCGCTGAGACATGTTCATAAAAGTTAAATTTCTTCATAAATAACCATCTTCATCTCAAACTCAATTTTCGCCCTGTTGCAATGTAGATTATTGATTCGCAAATGTAGGTTGCATGATCAGCTATTCTCTCAAGGTACCGCACTATTAAAATGCTTGAAACTATGCATCCTGTTGCGGCACCCGCTTGTTCAACTAGTTTGTTGAGAAAGTCGAAGTACATTTTATCTATTTCTTTTTCTGCTTGAGCTGCTTTTTCAGCAAGTTGTGCGTCGTGGCTTTTAAGGGAGGATATACTTAAACTAATCATTTCTAATGTTTTTTTGCTCATCTCTTTGATGTGTGACGCTATCCACGCGTCGCAGTTTCTTACTCCACCCAATTTTTGATTCGTGTAAGACATGTCTAGGGCGTATCTTCCGAAGCGAGCGAAGTCGTAGGCTATTTTCATGTAGGATTTGATGGTTCTAAGGTCTGAGGCTACTGGCTGAAACCTTGCAATAAGCTCAAACGCCTTGTCTTCAACATGCTCAGCCATGAAGACAAGGGTGTCTGACATTTCACGAATTACATTATAGGCTTGCTTGTCTTCAAAGCATTCCGTTATAGCGGCTAAGACGGTGCGGTGCGCTAGTTCACCCATCTTATTGAGTGTTGCTGAAAGTTCTTCGAGGCCAGAGTCTATAATTCTACTCATACTTTTTCACCTTCTAACCAAACTCTCCAGTTAGGTATCTTTCAGTTAACTCGTGTTTTGGTTTCTCAAAAATCTGTTTTGTTGGGCCGTATTCTATTAGTTCGCCAAGGTAAAGAAAAGCCGTGTAATCTGAAACCCGCGCTGCTTGTTGCACATTATGAGTGACTATTATCACGGTGTATTTTTCAGCTAATTTTCGAATCAGAGTTTCTATTTTTTGGGTGGCTATAGGGTCTAGGGCGCTGCATGGTTCGTCTAGAAGGATTATTTCCGGGTTAACTGCTAAGGCTCTTGCAATACAAAGTCTTTGCTGTTGGCCGCCGGAAAGGGCGAAGGCGTTCTCATTCAATCTGTCTTTAACTTCATCCCATAGGGCTGCTTCTTTTAGACTTCTTTCCACAATCTCAGGCAGCTTTTTTCCATCTGCCATTTTGTGAATTTTCACCCCGAAAGCGACATTTTCAAAAATTGATTTTGGAAGAGGGTTTGGTTTCTGGAAAACCATTCCAACTTTTCTTCTTAACTCGTAAACGTCCGTGTTTCCGTCGTATATGTTCCTTCCGTCAATGTATATTTCGCCTGTAGTGCGACACCCATCTATAGTTTCGTTCATTCGGTTTATCGCCCTTAGAAGGGTGCTTTTTCCACATCCAGAAGGCCCCATTATCGCAGTTACTGCGTTCTCTCTTATAGTGAGAGTTACATCCTTCAAGGCATGATTCTCCTTAAACCATACGTTAAGTTTTCTAATGTCTACCTTAACCATGGCTGTTTCCTCCTATAGTGAATCCTTAAGGCTATGCCGACTGATGCAAAAGAGATTACGAGCAGGAAGAGGATGAGGGCTATTCCAAAAACTTTTTCAGGGGATTCACCAAGGGCGACAATTTTTACGAATAGGTTGAAAGCTAAAGCCATGACGGGTTCAAATGGCGATTTTGGTAAACCTCTGGTTACCAAGACGCATGAAGTGAAAAGTATTGCCGCTGTTTCCCCAGCAACTCTTGCGATACCCAGTAAAATGCTGGTAATTATTCCTGGAGCGGCAGAGGGAACAGTTATTAATCTTACGGTTTCCCATTTAGAGGCCCCAAGCGCTAAGGTTGCCTCTTTAAAAGTGTTCGGCACCATTTTAATCGCTTCTTCTGTTCCTCTTATCACTATTGGAAGCATCATTAACGCCAAGGTCAGCCATCCAGCAGCAAGAGAAATTCCAAAACCGAGTTGTCTACAAAAAAACGTATAGCCAAATAATCCTATAAGTATGGATGGCATCCCCGCCAGGTTATTAATGGCTTGGTCTACGATGCGCGTTAACCTCCCCCTACGAGCATATTCCGTGAGGTATATAGCTGCAAAAACTCCAACAGGACCCGCAACTCCAGCTGCGCCCCACAGCAGGTAGGCAGTTCCCACGATCATCTCAAAATATCCGCCTTGAAGTGAACTTGAGGTTATAAGATCTAGCCTAAGCGTTCCAATTCCGGTTAGAAGAGCAGAGGTTATCCAGAAGAAAGTTGCGAGACAAATAACTGTCGGCACCCCTAAAATGGCAAAGAGCAATTTTTCCCAATTGCCCGCCATCATCATACCCTCAAACCTTTGATTCCCCTTCCGGCAACAATGTCTGCCAAAGAGTTCACAACAAGGGTTATGATGAACAAGATTAAGCCCAAACCGAACAAGGCGCTGTACTCCAAGGTTCCTATGGCTGCTTCGCCCATTTGCATGGCAATGGCCGCCGTAAGCGTGTACACGGGTGAAAGAAGGTTCCATGGCGGTGTGGGAATAATCGCCACATTGCCAGCAACCATGAGCACTGCCACTGTCTCGCCGATTGCTCTTCCGAAGCCCAGCATGATGCTTGCAATGATTCCAGACTTTGCCGTGGGAATAACTATGTGTCTAATGGTTTGCCATTTTGTCGCTCCAAGCGCCAAAGCAGCTTCTTTATACTCTTTTGGAACTGCGGATATTGTTTCTCCTGAAACGCTTACAATTGTCGGTATAGTCATTATCGCTAGCACAAGCGACGCTGTTAATGCCACTGTTCCGGACGATAACCCAAATAAGGAGGCCATTTTTGGAGCCAAAAAAAGCACTCCGAGAAACCCATATATTATCGAGGGAATGGATGCTAAAAGCTCTATTAGGGATTTTATGATATCTTTAACTGAAAACGGCGAAACCTCTGCTATGAATAGTGCCGTAGTGACTCCAAGGGGAACAGCTACTATAAGGGTCCCAGCTACAACTATGAGAGAGCCGTATATGAGAGGAAGGGCTCCATAAAGATTCGAGTTTGTCTCCCATACGGGGCCTGTTATTAAACCTATTCCAAAAGTAGAGAAAGCCTGCATACCCTCTCCTGCTATGAAAAGAAGCATCAGGAAGAGAAAAATTGTAGACGATAAAGCGCACAAAAACATGGATGCCTCTGCAAGCTTGTCTTTAAAGCGCTTAAAAAAATTGGTAGTTTCGCGTTTGCTGCAACTCAAAGGTTCTCCCTTTTCTAGACACAAGGTGTGTTTCTAAATGCCTAAGATATAAGCATTACTAAAGCACGCGCCCAGATTCAGGATGTAGGGTAAAGGTGTGGCAGCTTCAAGTATCCACAGTCTTCTGCTATTTTTTGACCTTCCTTGCTTCTAGCGAAGTCTATGAACCTATCGGCAAGCGATCCGCTTTTTGGCTGACCGTTTGTAACGAGGTAAAGATACCTGGAAATTGGGTATTCTCCTTTCGCTATTGAATTGAGGGTGGGGTAAACGTAGGGTTTTCCATCTTCTTTAGCCAAGGCTACTACATGCATTTTTTCGCTTATGAAGCCAAAGCTAATGTATCCTATTGAGTATGGGGTGGTTTCAACCTTACTTTTTACAGCCGGATTGCTTGGTTGTACACTTGCATGTACCGTCACGTTATAATTCCAAGGATGCATTGTGTATTCTTCAAAGGTTCCTCTTGTACCGGAACCAGGTTCTCTAACGAATATGACGATTTCTTTATGAGGTAGTCCAGGTTTCACTTCGTCCCAATAGGTATATGTTCCAGCAAAGATTTTGCCAACTTCCTGTAAGGTAAGTTTTAACGGGTAGCTTTCATTCGCTACTGAAGGATGGACAACTACACATACAGCGTCCAATGCTATGGGATGAAGCCACAAGTCAACCCCTTTACTTTTTGCTTTATCTATTTCGGTTGTTTTCGGATCCCTTGAAGCCATTCCTATATCAATTACGCCGTCTATCACTTGGCTGTAGCCCACACCAGATCCGCCACCCTGAACAGTTATGGCGATGCCGGGATACTTGTTCATCAATGTAACGGCGCATGCGTTGGCTATTGGTAAAACCGTGGTGGAACCTGAAAGGGTTATGCTTGAAGTTCGCCAAGCACTGTCCTCTTCAAATCCTTGCGAATTGCTTGTGTTACTTTTTTCCTGTGTGGTTGCACCCATATAATATCCTGCGGCTAGCCCAATTATCAAAAGTGAAATCATACCGAGTACCGCTACTAGCTTGGAAATGCCCTTACTCGCTTTTCCAATCATGTTCTCCACCTCCTTCTCACTCCCATACTTTTATTTGTCTTTTACTTATGTAAAAACAGCAAATTCTATAAACATTGTCCAAATAATCAATATAGGCAAAAATTTACTATATAGATGATATGTATGTCTAACCAAAATGAAGAGGTAAGGAGAATCCAGTTTACCGGAAGCTCCACCTATATCGTTTCACTTCCAAAGAGATGGGTAACTGCCTTGGGACTTAAAGCGGGAAGTCAGCTACTAATATCTCAACAAGGCGGTTCATTAATTTTAACTCCCAAGGAAATGGCTAGACCATCACATCAGTCTGCTGAGGCAACCGTAACGATTTCAAACAAAGATGACCCTGACATGTTTGTGAGAGCAATAATATCGCTATACTTAGCGGGATATAACTTCATTGTTATGCGGGCGAAAGATGAGCGCATAAGCACCTTGCATAGAAACATCATAAAAGAGTTGGCAAGAAAGAAGCTTGTTGGAACGGAAATAATATCCGAAACATCTAACGAAATCAAACTACAAATATTGCTAAGCTACCCAGAGCTGTCAGTTGAAAATGCCTTAAGACGCATGTGCCTTATCGCTGCATCAATGCATGACGACGCAGTACAAGCATTAAAGAACCTAGACAAAAAACTCGCCCAGGAAATTACGCAACTAGACGACGAAGTCGACCGCTTCAGCCTTTACATAATACGACAACTAAAAGCGGCAGTCCAAAACGAAAAAATACTAAAAGACATAGGGCTTTCCAACCCACGAGACTGCTTAGGATATAGGGTAATTGTGAAGTTCGTGGAAAGAATAGCTGACCACGCAACAAAAATAGCTGAACAAGTCCTAGCCCTTGAAGAAAAGCCCAACGAGACAGTATCCCAAAAAATTTTTGAGATAAGCACCTTTGCCAAAACATTGTTTGAAGATGCCATAAAATCGCTTTTCAAAAAAGACTACATGCTGGCGGACCATGTTGTTTCAAAAGCAAAAACAATAGCATCTCTAGAAAACGAAGCATTGAAAGAAATCCAACCCAAAATTAGACAAGGAGACTTTCCAAACATAAGAATGATAATGGAAAGCATACGAAGAACAGTGGAGTATGCAGGCGACATTGCAGAAATAGTCCTAAACCTAAATGTAAACCAAATAATCACAATGTAATGAAACTCTTTGCAAAAGTTATGCTCTGTTAATACCATCTAAATGGATTGACAAAACAGCTTTATAACCATACGAGACACAATAGCCTACGTTAATCCTTCAAACTTGTTGGTGGCGAAAATGGCTGGACGAGGGGTGACGGTTAAGAAAATTGGCTGTCACAGTGGGGAGCCTGGCTGTTGGTTGCGTTGCGGCCTATTAGCCTACGTGGACGAGAGGACGGGAAAACTTCTGAAGGTAACGGGAAATCCTGAACATCCAACAAGCAAGGGTTACGCTTGTGGTGAAAGAATAAGCCACATGGTGGATTTCATCTATCACCCTGAACAACTGAAGTATCCCCTCAAACGTGTTGGAGAAAGGGGTTCTGGGCAATGGCGGCGGATACCGTGGGAACAGGCGTTAGACGAAATAGCATCAAAACTAAAAGAACTTATTGAAAGTTACGGGCCTGAATGTATAGGCGTTGTTGAAGGAACATATAGAACAGACCTTTATTGGGCTAGAGCCAGATTTTTATTCGCCATAGGCAACCCTGGGAACGTTGCAGCCCCCGGAACCATATGCGCCTGCAACGACATAGCCCTGCAGCATTGCGTTTATGGTACCTGCACCCAGTATCCAGACATAGCCCACGCCAGATGCATAGTTGTGGACGGCAGAAATTACCCTACTGCCGCCCCTCTGCATTGGCACATAATAAAGGAGAGAAAGAAGCGCGGGGAAAAAGTGCACCTTGTTGTTTTAGACCCCCGTTGCACCGAAACAGCCAAGAATGCCGATTATTGGCTCCAGCTTAGACCTGGAACCGACGCTGGCGTGTTCCTGGCCTGGCTTTACATAATGCTTAGGGATGACCTTTACGATAGGAGATTTGTTGAAAGATGGTCTAATGGTCCATTGCTGCTTAGAACAGATAAGGATTGGTGGTTAACTGAAAGGGACATTGTTAAGGGGGGAAAGGACAGCAGATATGTGGCTTGGGACAAAACGCGAAACAGTCCAGTAATATGGGATCCGATTACACAACAATTCTATGAGCTTAGCGGAGGGGCGATAATTGATGGGGAGGTTAATGTTGAGCTTGAGGGACACTTTGAACTGGAAACCGTTGAGGGCCAGACTGTTAAGTGCAAAACCGCTTTTACGGCTTTTAAGGAAAGAATCTGGAAGTATCCTCCTGAGAGGATGGCGAAGGTAACGTGGGTTTCGAAGGAGCTGTTGGAGGAGTCAGCTAGGCTTTTCGCTACAACGAAGCCCGGTTGTGTTTATAGAGGAGTATCTTCAGACCAACTTGGAAGAGCTGCTTCATCCGTTGAAATCGCCAGGGCGATGCTGAGAATATTGAGTGGAAATCTCGATGTAGTCGGTGGGGACGTAATGACGCAGCCAGGTCCCGTTGTTGGCGGGAAAATGTTTCTGAAGGATTCGCTCCTCGACTATCAAGATCATGTTAAACCTGAAGTTAAAAAGAAGATGTTAGGCGCTGACATGTTCCCCATAATGGCTTGGCCCATGTTTGATCTTGTTAAACCCCACTACAGAAGGGTGTGGAAGGTTAATCCCTGCGCCTCAAGCCACATGCTCGGTGTGACATGGCCTTTACTTGCTAGGGCTATTATTACTGGTAAGCCATATCCCATAAAGGGTCTGATCATTTGGACTGGAAACCCTGCCGTTTGGGCTCCCAACACAAAGCTTGTTTATGAAGCCTTAAGCAGTTTAAACCTTGAGCTTACGGTTGTGATTGAAAGGTGGTTAACTCCTTCATGCACATTTGCCGATTATGTGTTGCCTGCGGCTACTAAATCCCTTGAAAGGCCTTATGTGGGTAATTTCGAAGATTTCTCCCCAAATGTTAACGTGTGGGAAAGGGCCATTAAGCCTTTGGGCGAAAGAAAAGACGAGTACTGGATCTTTCGCGAGCTCGCTAGAAGGTTGCTTCCTAAAGATGAGTGGATGGAGGCCTTTCCATGGGAAAGCCTTGAGGAGGCGGATAACGCCAGGCTAGCTCCTATAGGCTTAACTTTAGAAAAGGCAAAAGATCTTTACGTGATATCCAGTTGGACACCGAAAGGCTATGAGCAAATAGACAGCGACACAGGCAGGCCTAGGGGATTTGCAACCCCCACGGGCAGAGCTGAGATTTGGGTTACAATTTTTAAACAGTTAGGCCGGGATCCCATGCCGTTCTATGTTGAGCCGTGGGAAAGCCCGCTGGCTCAGCCTGAGCTGGCAAAAGATTACCCATTAATCCTTAATACGGGCGGAAGATTTAGGCCTCAATTCCACTCTGAGCTTAGGCAGTGGGGGATGGGGATGCGCGAACGCCATCCAGACCCGCTGGTTGAGATGCATCCTGAAACCGCTAAAGAGTTGGGTATATCTGAAGGTGACTGGGTTTGGATTGAAACAAAAAGGGGAAAAATATTGATGAAAGCCAAAATCTCAGAGGCTATACATCCAAAATGCGTCAACGCTGAGGCAAGCTGGTGGTACCCTGAGCTTCCAGGCGACAGGTATTGGTGGTATGGCAACTTCATATCTAACGCTAATGTGCTGACATTGGATGATCTGGAAACGTTAGACGTGTACACAGGATCATGGCAAAACAGAGCCCTACTATGCAAGGTTTATAGAGCAACTGGTTTTGTGCCGTTCATGCAGTTTCCAGCAGGCTAGGAAGGGATACCCTCGTAGCGCGCGAAACGTTGCCTGGGCTTTTTGGGAGTGTCCAGTTCCTGCACTCAATGTATATGCCGATCAGTGCAAATATTCCGCCTAAAAGCATAAGCAGCCCGCCAGCAGCATGCGCATCAAACCCCTCTACATCTAAAACATACTTTAGCGAGAAGATAGATGAGCCTACGGCAAGGGCTAGAACGCCTAAACAGACAAAACGCCACGGCCTAGCCATAATGCCGCCCTTAAAAACGGAAAGGAGTCGACACGCAAAATAGACAAGGCAGACATTAACAATTAAGGCTATAATGCTTAACATGGCATGGAACGTTTCCATAGACTATCACTTCCCAAACCGAACAAGACATAACACTTAAGACGTCGTGCTTTAAAAAGTTGTGAACCATAGATTTAGATGGAAAATCTTCAGTTTTAGAAAATGCAAGAAATTATTACTAAAATTTCAGAAGAAACCTTCCTTTTTCTTGTGAGGACGCTCTTTAAAGTTTTAATTAGCGTTCATGCAAATGTAATTTTGTAAGGGTGGTGTGTGCTTTCCCTTTTGTGGGCGTGAGTGGGTTGCCTGTTGAGTTGGTTTGGAGTTGTATGGCGAGAAAGGTGTTGTTTTGCCGTTTTTTACTGGGCATGTGGCTAGGGGTTTGTTGTTGCATGTTGTTAGGCAGGTGGATCCGAGCGCGGCTGCTGTTTTGCATGAGTTAGATGTTTCTAAGCCTTATGGTGTTACGCCTCTGCGTTTCCGGGGTGTTTCGCGAGTTGAGAATGGTTTTGTTTTGGATCCTGCTTATCCTTGTCGCGTGGGTTTTAGGTTTTTGAGGGATGACTTGGCGGGTTACGTGTTGAGGTTTTTGAAAAGCAGAACAGCATCATGATTTTTGACACGGTTTTTCGCATAGCCTCTTTAAGCATTAAGAGCAAGAGTTATGGGGATTTGGAGCGGGAAGCTGAAACCGTTAAGCGTTTCAGGCTTGTTTTTAAAACGCCTACTTATCTGCCGTGTTTGGGCAGCAGTTACCGTTGGATGTTTCCCGACGCGGTTAGGATTTTTTCGGGGCTTCTGTGGGTTTGGAACAAGTTTAGTGATGGTAGACGTTTTAGCAAGGAGGAGTTTTTGGCTTATAAGGAGTGGTTAGCGAAAAATGTTGGGGTTTGCCTCTTTCACGTTCACCTTTGCCGGAAGCGATACCTCTTTATGATATTTTCGCTGTGGCGTGTCAACGGTTATTGTCAAAGTGTCCTCTGAACCGTAAAGTTTTATATCTTCTTTTTCCACGCCGGGCAATTCAGCTACAACATGGATTTCATCGTTTGTTTCAACAATATCTACGAGAGGTTCAAGTTCCTCCTTAACTGTTGGTCCAAGACGAGTTGGCTTGACATCCCCGAACTCGCGAATTTCCGGTTTACCGTCCGGCCCAATTTTTATGCTATAACCATAAACCAGTGGTCCCCATTCTCTAACCGTTGTGCCGTCTGGTAGCTTACGCTCCCTTACATAGTCCTTTGGAATCCGTGAAGTGAACGTTTAATTTCTTCCTCCATCATCCTCTCCATTTCGCGGAACATTCTGTCAACGTCCTCGAAGAACCAGCTTCCAAAGAAGGGGAAACGCCTACGCCTAAACCATTCTGGAAAATCCTCTTCAAAAGACATTTCTTCACGCTCACTTAATTGTATAGGATTATATATCTTTATTACTTTAATTTTGCGTTAAAAATATTAACTTAGGATTAAGATGTAGAGTTTTAAAGGGCAAAACCAATATTATTCTTAAAGAACGTTATGTGCAGTGTGAAGCGAAGGAGGGGATATTGTTAGTGACAAACTCTGATGTTGCGAGCTTACGGGTTGCTGAGGCTCGCAGCCGCGACGTAGGCAGGGGGATAGCTAGAATCGACCCTGAATCTATGAAAAAGTTAAGTTTAACTCCTGGAGACGTTGTTGAAATTTCTGGTAAGCGCAAAACTGTGGCTATTTGCTGGCCTGGCTACGGCGAAGACGCTGGTAAGGGAATTATTCGCATAGACGGCTATACGCGAAACAATGCAGGTGTATCTATAGACGAGAAAGTTGCTGTGCGGAAAGTTGAGGCGAAAAAGGCTGGAAAAATAACGCTCACGCCCACGGAACCCCTACTAATTGAAGGCGCCGAAGAATATTTGGCCCAGCTTTTGGAGGGACGCGTTGTTACGAGGGGAGACTACATACCCGTTGGAATTATGGGTAGAAAAGTGGACTTAACGGTTACAAGCGTTCAACCTCCAGCCCCAGCCGTCATAATAACGGCAGACACGCAAATTACTATTGGCGAAAAGCCCACTGCCGCAGTGCGGGAAGTCCCGAGAATAACCTATGAAGATATTGGTGGACTACAAGAGGAAATCCGAAAAATCCGGGAAATGGTGGAACTTCCATTAAAGTATCCAGAGCTTTTTGAAAGGCTTGGAGTTGAAGCCCCTAAAGGGGTTCTTTTATATGGGCCGCCTGGAACTGGCAAGACTTTGCTGGCGAAAGCTGTGGCAAACGAGACAAATGCAGCTTTCTTCAGCATAAGCGGTCCAGAGATAATGAGCAAGTTTTACGGCGAGAGCGAGGAACGTCTAAGAGAAATCTTTAGGCAAGCCGAGGAGAGTGCGCCCAGCATAATATTTATCGACGAAATAGATGCTATCGCACCCAAACGAGAGGAGGTTACAGGCGAAGTTGAGAAAAGGGTTGTATCGCAACTTTTAGCCTTAATGGACGGGTTGAAACCACGCGGTAGAGTAGTCGTAATAGGCGCAACAAACAGGCCGAACGCCATAGATCCTGCCCTTCGAAGGCCGGGGAGATTTGACCGCGAAATCGAAATAGGCGTGCCAAACAAGCAAGGCCGCCTCGAGATACTACAAATCCACACAAGGGGCATGCCGCTGGCCGAAGACGTAGACTTGGAAAAAATCGCCAGCGTCACCCACGGCTTCGTGGGCGCCGATCTTGAAGCCTTGTGCAAGGAGGCCGCCATGCGAGCACTGCGAAGAATACTTCCCCAAATAGATTTTGAAAAAGAGACCATACCAGCCGAGATATTGAACAAGATAACAGTGACGATGAACGATTTTGTGGAAGCATTGAAGGATGTGGAACCTTCAGCCATGCGAGAGGTCCTAGTTGAGGTTCCAACAGTAAAGTGGAGCGACATTGGCGGATTAGCAGATGTTAAACTAGAGCTTCAAGAGGCTGTGGAGTGGCCATTAAAATACCCGGAAATTTTTGAACATTTAGACGCCAAACCGCCCAAAGGGATACTCCTCTACGGGCCGCCGGGAACAGGCAAAACATTGCTCGCAAAGGCCGTGGCAAACGAAAGCGAGGCCAATTTTATAAGTGTGAAAGGTCCAGAACTTTTGTCCAAGTGGGTTGGCGAGTCAGAAAGAGCCGTGAGAGAAATCTTTAGAAAAGCCAAACAAGCAGCACCCAGCATAATATTCTTTGACGAAATTGACTCTATTGCTCCAATTCGCGGAGGTGGATACGGAGACTCTCATGTAACTGAACGTGTAATAAGCCAGTTCCTTACAGAAATGGACGGCCTCGAAGAACTTAGGGGTGTTGTTGTAATAGCTGCAACAAACAGGCCAGACATAATCGACCCAGCTCTCCTAAGACCAGGACGATTTGACAAACTTTTGTATGTGCCACTACCAGACCTTCAGGCGAGAAAAGAAATTCTTAAAATTCACTTAAATAGGAAGCCTCTGGCTGAGGATGTAGACATAGAGGATCTCGCAGAAAGAACTGAAGGGTACACTGGAGCGGACTTGGCAGCTATCTGTAACACGGCAGTTATGCTGGCCATAAGAGAACATATAATTGGAAACAAAAATCCGGAAGAGTCGAAGAAAAACCTCAAGAACATAAAGCTACACAAGCGCCACTTTGAAGAAGCCCTTAAAAAAGTCAAACCAATCTCGCAAAGAGAACTGGAAATGTATAAGAAGATTTCAGAAGAGTTTGCCACAAGAGTAACTAGCTGAGATTTTATCATGATATGAGTTGATCAAAAGTCTAAAATCCGATGGCTTTAGAAAACATTTATCCAACATGAGTTGGGCAGGCGGCTGGTTAAAGTTCGCATGAATGGCGCAAAAGAACGCGAAGATATAGTTTCATCCTTTGAAAGACAGCTAAGAGAGTGGATAGTCCGCAGACATGGCAAAGTCTTTAGACTAACCTTGCTGCTGGTTATAATCTTGCTTGTTTTTCTAACGTCATTCCGCTTTACTGTTGGCGGGTTAAAGGAATGGGTTCAAATAGACCTTCCTGGAATTCTGAACATATCCATCCAACTCTTCACAATAATGAACCCAATAAGCACCATTCCAACGTTTCTCATCTACACTGGCAAACTTAGGGAGAATGAAAGGCTAAAAATAACAAGCACAACAACAATGATTGTCATGGCTTTACTATTAACCTTCACACTATTTGGGCCTTTTATATTGAAAGCCCTTGATGTTTCCGTCACAAACTTCCGGTTTGGCGGTGGAATACTGTTGTTTATTCTTGCCGTAGATATGCTTGCCGGTATGTCAAGATCAAAAACTATAGACGTAAGGCAGGTGGCTGTTGTGCCCCTCGCCACCCCGCTTCTTGTCGGACCTGGAACAATGACTACATTGATCGTTTTATCCAGCACATACGCCATAGTCAACGTTTTGATAGGTGGCCTAATCGCCACCGTGGGCGTTTACATGACGCTACGTTTTGCGCCATTGCTTGTTTCAGCTATAGGCAAAAACGGTGTTCAAGCTGCAAGCCGCATAATGGCAGTTATATTAGCGGCTATAGCCTCTCAAATGATACATTCCGCCCTACTAGAATGGGGCATAGCAAAGACGTGAAAAACTTGAAAACTTTCCGCCTTCATGGAAAAACCTTCGTCTAATGGCAAATAAACCCCTACAATTGATATACTTGGGATTAAGAGACAACAGCCTAACCTGAACACTCCGGCGAGATAAAATAAAAATTTTTGTTGCTCAATAAATTAATTCAATTTTTGTTAGGAGACAATAGAATGGTTAAGAGGCTTTGGAACACTTGGTATAAATCGTTTTAGGGTTCAGTATTGATGCTTAATTGGAGTAGGATGATTAGAGCTTTGGATGTGAATAGGTCTGCCAGTAATGCGAAGGTTAGACTATAGATTTGAGGTCAGCGCTAAAGGAGAATGGCCGAGATTATTATCGGCATATTGTGAATTTTGAATGGGGCTGGCGTGGCTGACCTCCGGAAAGCTCTTTACAGCATGTAGAGCAAACATGTTTCTTAGACGGCACGTCACATCTCCAGACTAAACTTAAGTTTAAAGCTTTGCTACAAAAAGAAAAAGAGGTTTGCAATGTGGTTTTTGTTAGCTAGGATATTTGTGTTTGGATTTTTTCTTGCGATGGCGGTGTTGGAAGTATTGCGGGGAGTTCTGGCAGCTTCTCTTTTATTCTTTGTTCAGCTACAGCAGCGGCTTCTGTTAGTATTCTTTGGGCGTCTTCGTTGGCTGTTTCAAAGTTTA
>JANXEP010000046.1 GCA_025057795.1 Candidatus Bathyarchaeota archaeon
CGGAATACAGGCACTGCTAAGTTTGAACAAAGACGAATTTTACAGAAACGTTAGGGAGATGGTGCGAATAACCGCCGACGAACTTCCAGTCGTATCCACTGTATGGTGGACAATGACAATGTTCGCCTACAGAACCGACAAACTGGTTAACTGGGATTGGGATTCCTGCACTAAGACACCCATATGGGGACATCCACTAGTTTTTAGACCTATGACTGTCCACAAGCTAACGCCCATTAAATGGGTGCCGCCAGCCACGCCTACTCCTACGCCAACACCCCCAGGTCCCACTCCTACTCCAACTCCTACGCCTACTGGTCCCACTCCGACTGGTCCACGTCCAACCCCGACGCCGACCCCTGTTGTGACGCCGACACCAACGCCTACAGCCGCGCCTGCAGGAATGCCGACAGAACAAATAATCCTAATCGCTGTGGTAGTAATCATAGTGATCGCAGTAATAGGCTACTTAGTCGTCAGAGCTAGGAAAAAGGCAACATAACAAAACATATAATTGCAGCCTCAAAACTCTTGCCTCTCTATTTTTTTCAACAACAACTAATTCCTTCATATAATGAGATGTGCATACTTGGATTTTTGCAAAATTTTAAATAGTTAGGCAGCACAATAAACGAAGTGCTTAATCTTTGAGGCGAGAAGCATGAAAACCGTGTTGGTTTCTGGGCTTGGGCTTGTGGGATCAAACATCGCAGCAAAATTGTTACAAAAAGGTTACAAAGTGGTTGGCTACGACATTAGGCCAACCCACTTGTCCCACGACCCAATATTCAGAAGAGAGTTGGAAAAAATAGAATATGTTGAAGGAAGCGTAACAGACTTCTCCCGATATCTGCAGGTTGCCAAGGAACATGAAGTTGAGGGTATAATTCACACGCCTGCGGCGGCTGGAGGCGACTGGCAACAAGTTGTGAACGTAAATGTTGTCGGGGCTCTCAACGCGTTGGAAATTGGAAGACTTCTAGACCTCAGAAGGGTGCTTTACATGAGCTCTGGCTCGGTTTACGGCGACCGAGAAGACCTTTCTCCAATTAAGGACACTGATCCGGTGACTCCAACATCTTATTACGGTTTGACGAAATACCTTGCAGAGCTTATGGTGAACGCTTACAGGGAACTTTTTGGTTTAAGCGCCGCCGCGGTGAGATTGTCCGGCGTTTTCGGCAGAGGATGGCATGCCATGGAATTCTTCTTTCAGGGCACAATATTCATGGCGCTTGAAGGGGAAAAAATTGAGACTTTCGACCACTATTTCCCGTACACCTACATAAACGATGTTACAGAAGCACTCTACCTCCTATACACTAAGCCTGAAAAACTCAAGTACACGTTGTACTCCGTAAGCAGCGAGAAAGGCGCGACATGGGCTGAAATTGTTGAGTGCATAAAAAGGGAAATCCCCCAAGCCAACATCCAATTAACAAAACCTAGACCTGTGCCTCCACCGCCACCCCCGCCCTCGCCCACGCAGAAAAAGGGATGGGTTGAAAGGCCATCGCTTATTAGAGGTCCATTCGCCATGGAGAGGCTGAAAGAAGAATTCGGATGGGCTCCAAAATACACAATCGTGCAAGGCGTCATCGACCTTATAAACTACATTAAAAGGTTGAAACAGGAAGAACCAGAATGGTACGCTGAACAAGTCAAGAAATTTAAGAGCCTTTACAAAGCTCCGCCCTTCCCACGTTAAAACTCCTCCATTTTTGTTAGAATTCCAGAAGCAAAACCTTAAGCCTTGTAAATACATGCCTACATAATATTTTAAAATGTGTGAGGTACAGTCATGAATTCGGAAGATATTAAAAACTTAGCTCGAAAATTTGGCGCGGATTTAGTTGGCATAGCTTCCATTGAAAGGTTTAATGGGGTTCCACTACAACTACACCCCGCATCCATACTTCCAGAATGTAAATCGATAATTGTTGTCGGGTATCAGGTTGTTAGGGGCGCCCTGCGCGGAATAGAGGAAAGCCTACTTTACCGAGGCTACGACTTTGCAAGTGTACCTGTAAGCGATTATGAAAGGTTCGGCAGAGTACACGTGGAAGACACCCTTCTCGCTTCAACAGTCTACAACATTGCGTGCTCAATAGAAGATGAAGGTTGGGAAGCAGTGCCCATCTTCCCATACCCCCCAGAGGCTTGGCCTCAAGGTGTCAGCGTCGCACCAGGCAGAGTAGCGCCAAACGTGCATCCAGACCCAGAATTCGCAGCGGTAGCCGCAGGTTTAGGCGAAATAGGCTACAACAACATCCTTCTAACACCAGAGTTTGGCCCCCGCCAGAGACTCCAACTCATACTAACAGAACTGCCTCTTAAGCCAGACCCAGTGTTGGAAGGCAAAATATGCGATCTCTGCATGAAATGTGTGGACATATGCCCCTTCGGGGCCATCAGCAGAGATAAAAGATCCGAAGTTGTTATTGCAGGTAAAAAAATGATAGTTGGCAATGTAGAATATGTAACCTGTAATAGATGTCCAAACGGGGCGAGACCGAACAGATTTCACGAAGCGGGCAAGCCAGACAGGCTGGCAGCCCTCTGCAATCGCACCTGCATCGCTCACCTAGAGGAAATAGGGGCGTTAAAGATAAAATTCTCCAGCCCGTTTAGGCGGAGGAAGCCGCAAATACTTGATCTAGAAGGCAAACCCATCACAAAGGAACAGTGAAATTCATGGAAAGCTTAAATGCAGAAGAAGTGAAAAAATTCGCAATAGGGCAAGGCGCCGACCTTGTGGGCATAGCTTCAATAGATAGGTTTGAAGGGGCCCCACCGCACCTCCACCCCGCTAAAACACTACTTCCATCAGCCAAATCAATAGTTGTTGTTGCCAAAAGAATCCCAAGGGGATGCTACCGCGGCAACCTTGAAGGAACAAACTTCACAAGCTACGCTTACTGCGGATACTTTTTCCAACAACATAGATACTACATGATTGGGCTAGACTATGAAGTTGCCCGTTTCATAGAAAAGCATGGTTTTGAAGCTGTCCCAACACAAGGCTCGGGGCTGCATTTCAGAATAGCCGCCTTCGCTGCTGGTTTAGGCCAGATCGGCTGGCATAAACTACTCATCACCCCCCAATTCGGCCCAAGGGTAAGATTTGGAATAATAGCCACCGAAGCGGAACTAAAACCCGACCCGCTCTATGAGGGGAAACTCTGCGACCCGGAAGATTGTGGATACCGTTGCGTTTTTGAGTGTCCTAATGGTGCAGTGCCAAGAACACGCAAAATAACGATTAATGTTGCAGGAAGAACCGTAGAGTTTTCAGATCTCGACCTAAGCAGATGCATCCCAGACTGCATACGCCTAACAAGGCATTCCCCCTTCATACTGAAAGAGGCTGAACGTTCGCCAGCCATACTAGAACAGGTTGACACGTTTCATAAACAGCTTGCCGCTATGCGCCAAGCACCCGAGTCACAGCCACCACCATCCCCACCTCAACGCCCACCCGCTGGTGCGCCTCCCCCGTCCCCAAGGGATTCCCTAGACCAAATCGTTGACTGCTACAGAATGATGCGTCGTCATGCAGGCTTTCCCGCCTTTGTTTTTCGCGGTGCAACAGGCTGCATGGAAGCCTGTATAGAATACCTTGAGGAGAAAGGCAAAATTCCAAGATACAGATATCCCTTCAGAAGAAGAGAGCCGTGGAAACTTTAAGCATGTAAGGCATCCATTTAAGGGAAAAGCAAGTTTATAATCAATGGCGAGGACTGTTGAAACCCGTTAGAGAAACCGCTGAGAAAATAAAGAGGCTTGAAATTCGAGGGGCAAGAAACATTGCCATAGCCGCCATAAACGCCATAGAAGCATTGGCAAAGCAAACTAAAACTGGAAACAAAAGCGCTTTTCTCAAGGAGCTTTTTGAAGCAAAAAATGTCTTGTTCGCTTCTAGGGAGACTGAGCCGCTGATGCGAAACGCTGTTCGGCGAATAATCAGTCAAGTTGAGAAAAGCCCGGAAGAAAACACTGAAAACCTTGTAAGCGTAGTTTCAGCTGCAGCAAGACAGTTCCTCAAGGATCTTGAAGATTCAAAGGAGAAAATCGCGGAAGTGGGTGCTAAAAGGATCCCGGACAATTCAACGGTGCTAACTCACTGTCATTCCTCAACAGTAACCTACCTATTAAGAAAAGCCAAAGAAAAGGGCAAAAACTTTGAGGTGATATGCACTGAGACAAGACCCTTCCTTCAGGGAAGAATAACTGCAAGGGAGCTTTTAAACGCTGGCATAAAAGTAACCCTTATAGTGGATTCTGCAGCCCGCTTCTTCATGAATCATGTGGACTTGGTGATTGTCGGGGCTGACGCCATAACCTCTGAAGGAAACGTGGTTAACAAGATTGGAACAAGCACCATTGCATTGATAGCCAAAGAGGCGCGTACACCCTTCTATGTGGCTTCAGAACTTCTAAAATTTGACCCCGCTACCATGTACGGCGACTATGAAAAAATAGAAGAGAGAAGCCCAGAGGAGGTCTGGAAAAACCCGCCTGAAGGCCTCATAATAAGGAACCCTGTTTTTGACGTGACGAGACGAGACTTTATACATGGTGTAATCTGCGAAGAAGGAATAATATCGCCCCACTCGGTAACTGAAGTGGCGTATAGGAAGTACCCCTGGATTTTCAGTTAAAAGACGGGAGCCAAACTACATTTTCCACGTTTCCAGCACCGCTTCAAGTTCCCTATGTGTTTTGGCGTATTCATGCAACGGTATCCCTTTCACAACTGCGTCGACGGCTTGACGCATAGCTTTGGCTCCAGCAATGGTTCCATCTCTGTGGCCATGAATTCCTCCGCCCGCTTGGATTACAACATCTTTTCCGAAGAATTTTATTAATGCTGGAACAAATCCTGGATGCAGTCCGCCTGAAGCCACCGGCAAGCATGCTTTTAACCCCGCCATCTCCATTTTCAACGCTTCAACGTTTTCTCTAACCTCTTCTTTCGATTCATACATTTTGCCTACCACTGTGCCTACATGAAGCTGGTCTACGCCTATGATCCGCGTAATTTTCGCGATTACGCGCATTGATATTCCATGCTTTGGATTTTTTGTGAAAGCTGCATGTCCAGCTCTGTGTCCGTGGATTACAGGGTTGAAGTCTTCTTCGCGTAGGGTCTGCAATGCAGCGAAGCCGCACATTATTATGTCCACCATAACGTATTCGCCTCCATTAGAAAGCACGTATTCCGCTCTTCTTATCATTTCATTAGTTTCCGCAGTTACGTTGGCCATGTAAACCTTTTTTTCGCCCGTTTCCTCTTCAGCTTTATCCCTGCTTTCAAGGGTTTTGGAAATGCGCTCCTCAAACTTGTTAAAGCTTTGGCTGCTTAGGTTTTCATCATCCTTAACTATGTCGCATCCTCCAACCCAAGCCTCGTAGGCCACACGCGCATGGTCTTCAGTTCTCAAACCAAGCTTAGGCTTAATTATGGTTCCCACAAGCGGCCGGTCATAAACCTTCAAAAGGCTGCGTACGCCTTCAATGCCGAATTTTGGCCCCTTAAAGCTTCGGATAAGCTTGGAGGGAAGGTTCACATCTAAAAGTCTAAGGTTTCTAAGGGTTCTTAATCCAAAAATGTTGCCAGCCACGCTGCTCAAGATGTTGGGCGCATTGCCGTACTCAAAAAGCTCTATTGGATAGGCAATCTTGACAAGGTTTCCGTTTATTTCGAAAACTTGGGCGGCAAGCTTTTTACATATTCCTTTTCCGTGGTAATTTCGGTCCATGTTCCAATGGAGCTTTCAGCTGCTACGCCACCCGCAGCCTCTTCAATACTCATGCCTTCCGGCTCAATGTAAAACGTGCAGACAACATCGTCGCCCTGAGGCCTATATTTTAAGTCTACAAAATCAATGTACCTCATGTTTATGGCCTCAACATAATTATTTTTGATGCGTTTCATTTAAAACCTTACTTCAGTTAATTATTGATGAAGAGATGGTGTTTATGGAGCTTGAAGCTATACTTTTAGACTTAAGCGCAGGCGGAAAAAGAATAGTAGTCTTAGACGATGAGACTGCTGACCAGTTAGGAGTACACTCATCCGACAGGGTGAAAATCACTTTTAAAGATAACCAAATAGTTGCAATGGTTAACGTAGCAAGCAATTTTCCTAGGAGGCATATAGGCCTCTACAGGGAAATTTCAGAAATGCTTAGAATAAAGGTAGGCGAAAAAGTTAAGGTGCAATACGCAAGTCTCCCAGAATCCCTCAGGTATGTCCAGGAGAAAATTCGAGGAGAAAGACTGCAAGAGGAAAAAATAAAGGCTATAGTTAAAGACGTGGTGGAGCATCACCTTAGCGATGTGGAAATTGCCGCCTTTTTAACCGCACTTTATATTCGCGGAATAAGCATGGATGAAGTTGTGGCTTTGACGAGGGCCATGGTGGAGACTGGAAAAACCTTAAAGCTTGACAAAAAGCCGATTTTGGACAAGCACAGCATAGGCGGGATACCTGGAGACAAAACAACCCTTCTGGTTACGCCTATAATTGCAGCTGCAGGCTTTGTTATACCTAAAACCTCTTCTAGGGCTGTGACATCCCCGGCGGGGACAGCTGACCGCGTTGAAAGCCTATGCCCTGTGAACTTATCCATTGACGAAATAGTTGAGGTTGTGAATAAGACTAATGGCTGCATGGTTTGGGGAGGTGCATTGGAGTTGGCGCCAGCCGACGACATATTCATTCAGGTGGAATATTCCCTAAGCATAGACCCCGTGCTTCTGCCATCCATTATGAGCAAGAAGAAGGCAATAGGCTCAACACATGTGGTGGTGGACATTCCAACGGGAAGGGGGGCAAAAGTAAAGACGATAGGGGAAGCTCACATGCTCGCTCAAAACTTCATTGAGCTTGGCAAAGCCCTAGACATTCATGTTCAATGTGCGATAACCTTTGGCGAGCAACCCTTGGGTTACGCGGTTGGCCCAGCCCTTGAAGCAAGAGAAGCTTTAGAAACAATAATGGGAAACGGCCCGAAAGATTTGCGAGAGAAAGCGACAGGCCTCGCTGGCATGCTTTTGGGAATGATGGGTTTCAAAGACGGGAAAGGGGCGGCTGAAAAGATTCTGCAGTCGGGAAAGGCGGAGCAAAAACTTCGGGAAATCATAGAGGCTCAAGGGGGAAACCCGAAAATCCAGCCTGAGGATATAAAAATAGGCAATGAACGCGTTGAGGTAGTTTCAGATAGAGACGGCATGGTTTTATGGATCAACAGCCAGTATATTGCCCAAATAGCCAGAGAAGCCGGAGCCCCAAAGGAGAAGGGGGCGGGTGTCAAGCTTAAGACAAAACTTGGAGATCAAGTGAAAAAGGGCGGCGTCCTCTTCGAAATTTACGCTGAAAGAAGCACCAAACTCGAGGCAGCCTTAAAGTTGGCGGAGCAGCTTAAGCCCGTCGGTGTTGGCAAAAAGTGGGAGGAACAAATGTTAATAGAGGCTGTTCCACCAGAGATAAGGCATCCAAAAGCATTCTTAATAGAGCGGTGAATTGCCGCTAAATAGGCGGTTTAGTCACCCTCCTCTCTTGGACGCTTTTCCTCATCCACCTTTCAAAGTCTTTCGAGGGCGGATTTTCTGCAAAGAGCTTCTTACGCCTAGCCTCTAGGAAAGAATTCTTCTCTCCTAAATATTCAGCCGCCGTCAAAACTTCATGCCCAACCTCTTTGGCTTTTGCGAAAACATTTGCGGCTTTTTCCCGCCAACCTTCGTCTCTCAAAATGTGGTGCTCTAGAACAATGCATGGCACTGTTTCAACTACTTTTTCAAGGTTTTTTAACGCCAACAAGGCTTGTCCATCATCCACCCTGAAACCAGCTAAATACAGCGGGGGTCCACCAATAATGATCATCTCGGGTTTTTCATCAACTATTAATTTAAGAGTTTGCGTTGATATGGGACCTTGGACGTCTGGGGCGAAAAGAAACTTTTCACCTTCAAATTCAACAGTCAACATTAAAACCCAGCCCAAAACAGAGTCTTCGGGTCCATGAAAAACCGGCTCTGAAAACCTTATTTTTGTGTTTCCGAAAACGAAGCTTCTTCCATCCACAAACTCAAGCCTTTCAGCGTATTTTCCGCCTGTTTTCTGAAAAACCCATGCCCTGCGTCTCTGGCTGAAGTTAATCTTTTCCTTAAAATTTTTAACAAGAACCGTTTTTCCCTCATATATTTGCCTTGCAGTTTCATCTGCATCTGTCCAGTTGCAAAGCCAATCCTCATAGGAAGGCGTGTGGTGGTCAAAATGGTAATGGCTTAGGGTTACAACATCAGCCTTCTCCGCAGCCTCCGCAATCTTCTCACGACACTTTATTATAGCCCCAAACTCTAGGGGGTGCGGAGGCAACCCGAAACGGTTTGGGCAGAGGGAAACCCCAGCATCCAAAAGGATCCTTACATCAGGAGTTTCAACGTAGGTGCACATAGATCTAACGCCCAGACTTTCAGCGGCCAATGGAACGACACGAATATGTTGAAGCATAACCCCTAATCATCCGCCATAGCTATAACTTTTTATTCCAGCCACATTTTAATCTTGCATAGCAGGCAATGACGACTCTGGCCCCTCTGAAACAGGGTGATTGAGATCTTGAGTGCTGAGCCTGCTCTAAGACTTAATTTAACTCGGTCGGAAAATTTTGTTTACTCCTCCACTTTGAGTGGAGGATGGTGAACCAAAGCGCGGCAAAGCGAAAGATCCCGATAACAAAGCTTAAAAATTAGAAGTTAATGTTTTAATACTTAAAACATGCACAAATATGCCTGTGGAGGAGTTTTGTGGGCTATAAATATCGCAGCTTCATAAAACCTTTGGTTGCCCGTCAGACGCCGCCTGAACTGTTGCCAAAGGAAGAGTTGTTCTATTGGATGGAGTCTAAGGATTTGGAGGGTTACCCCGGCCATTTTTACCTCGGGTATATTAAAGCGCCGAGGGTTCTCCATCCGACAAACGAAAACATGATGATTGTCCATCCTTATGACGAGTTGCTGATTTTCGCTGGAACAAACCCTAATGATGTACTATATCTCGGAGCTGAAGCTTCCATCGTGCTTGGTGAAGAAAGAGAAGAATACACTTTCAACGAACCATCAGTGGCCATAATCCCTAAAGGTCTACCCCACGGTCCAGCAAAAATAAAAAAATTAGACTCTCCGATAGTTCAGATAGCCCTCGCCGACGGCCCAGAATACAAAGCCAGCATCAAGGAAACGAGGAAAGAAACCTGCCATGGCAAAAAATACATACGCTTAGTGAAGAGGCTAACAACTTCAAAAAGTGCTTATGAAGTTTATCGAAACCAGGGGCCCATAAAGATCGATGAGAGGGGCGTTATGGATCTGCGGGCGATAGGCCCCGGGGAAGCCTACCAAATCGTGCAGATGCACCCTGAAGACCTTGAAGGCGTCAACATAAGCTTTTCATGGGAGTTCTGCGGCACACCTGGATGTTGGATGTCGCCTAAGTATGGGCATGTGCATTCCGAACCAGAACTGCTCATAGCATTAGGGTTAGATCCAAATAACCCGCAGGATCTCGGGGCTTCGCTTGAATTCTGGTTTGGGACGGAACGCGAAGTATACGTAATTGACAGGTCAACAGTAATAACTATACCTAGGCCTTGGATTGCGCACACTCCCCTCATAACTCAATGCTCACAAAGGCCTTTCGCCTTCATGCTAATATTTCCGGGATCGTACATGCATGCTGGAAAGGTGGAAACGGGATTCGACGTATACTAGGAACAGACGTGGGGTGGCATTACAGAAAAAGAATCTTTGAACTCAGCATCTTAAGGCAATAAAGTTTCCAGCAAACGCTCGGTTCTTTTCCATAGGATACTTGTTTTGGAAATTTCTGGTGTTTTTAATGAAAGAAAACAATTACCGTTGGACTATATTAGGCTTGGTGTACATGTGTCAATTTTCCTTTGCCCTGGTGTTTCAATCAGTCCCTCCCATCCTAAGATTGATTGTTGACGAATTTAAAATAACCCAAGCGCAGGCAGGTTTGCTTATGAGTCTATTTGCGCTTCCTGGTATACTGCTTTCTATTCCCGGCGGGATGATCTGCGATCGTTTTGGTGCAAAGAACTTGGGTTTCGCTTCTCTAAGCTTGATGATTTTAGGAACATCCGTTATGGGTTTAAGCAACAGTTTTGCCCTTATAGCGTTTGCAAGAGCTGTTTCGGGAATAGGAGGCGCTTTGATGGCAGTTATACTGCCTCAACTGATTTCACGGTGGTTTATGCACAGAGAGTTGGGAACGGCGATGGGTGTGTTTAACACTGCCATGCCCTTAGGTACAATAACAAGTTTTAATGTGCTAAGCATTGTTGGCGCCACTTGGGGCTGGCGAACATCAATATTCTTAACCACAGTCATGTCTATCGGAGCATTTCTGATTTTTCTATCCCTTTTCAGAGACCCCGAACCTCAACCTAGAAGACTCCAGACCAGCGCGTTATCCACGTTATTAAAGATCGGCAAACCTATATGGCTTGTGGGTTTAACCTGGCTATTGTTCAATGCGTCCTCCATCTCCTTTTTGACATTTGCCCCCGCCATCTTTATGATCAAAGGCTACGAAATTACTTCAGCAAGCTCTTTAACGAGTATAGTTATGATGGGCCCGCTCTTTCTCAGCCCATTTATAGGATATTTCGCAAAAAAATTTGAAAGGGAGGAATTGTTCATTCTAGTTGGAGGTTTGTCTCTGGCGGTATTGACGTTCTCTTTTTCAATAATCAATTTACCCATTCTCATAATTGTCTTGATAGCATTATTCACAGCACTTGTGCCTTCACCAGTTTTTTCTTTACCCTCAAAAGTTGTAAAGCCTGAAAACCTCGGACTGGCCTTTGGAATAACGACAACATGTTCAAACATGGGCATTCTCATCGGCCCATACCTTGCTGGATTGGCGAAAGACTTGACAGGCGAATATATTCACAGTCTTTACCTAATGTCCACCTTTAACATGCTGCAAGCAATGGCGATTCTAATGCTGCACTTTATGCGGAGCAAAGCGCATCCAGTTTCGCTGACCGCGAAAGCTTGAAACATTTTATATTTGAAAGTGAACAAGTACTCTAAATTTTAGAAGAAATTCAATCTTTCGTTTTCTCCCACAGTTCGAGCATGCTTTTTTTAAGTTCGCGGCGTTTTCTGTGCAAAAATTTGTAGACTGTGGCGTGCTGACTTCCTTGAATCAGCATCTGAACGGCTTCCCTTGCAACTTGAGCTTGCTCAATATTCCCAATGATGCCCACCGTGTGACCGTAGACAGATATATATGTATCTGTGAGTTCCTCTATTATCCTTCGCGTTTTGCCATCCATCCCGATTATGCGTCCCTTAACGCGTTTTATATCCGACTCAGATCTTCCGAAAATTGCCCGCAAGTCTATGATGTCTAAAACTGCATCATCGTCGCGGATCAGCCTAAATGCGTGTTCCGCGGAGAAACCTCTTCCAATGGCCGTTACAACATCCCTAGCCCTTAAAAGAACGGATGGATCTTCAGCGTTTTCAGCCAAAGTTATGGTTACGCCTCCGCTGTCGCTTTCTATCTTAAGCTCCACGGAGAGGGCCTTTTCAATCTGTTTTTTTGTTTCCCCACCCTGTCCTATTAACACGCCAACCCGTTCCCGCGGGATCCTAACGAAGGTGCTTGGCCTAGCCTCCACCAGTAACCCTCCTATAAACCTCTTCAACGGGCAAAACCTCAACACCCAAACGGCTGAAAAACCTGTTAATGTTTATTATGTCTCGGTTTAAGAGGAAACTCGCCATGGGATGAGATATGGGAACAGCTTGAGACATGTCAAAGAGCACGGGGAGCCCCTTCCAAAGCATGACGTTGTATTCGCTTAGGTCTCCATGGACCAGTTCCGCCTTTCGGTAAAGCCGCTTAAGATAAGAAAGGAGGACTCTGTAAGTTTTCTCCGGGTTTTGCGGCAGCTGCTCCTTGAGGGAAGGAGCGCTCACACCATTTTTACCGATAAACTCCATAATTAACACGTTGTTCTTTACAGCAATGGGTTTCGGCACTTTAACCTTCGCCGTTAACGCCTGTTCCAGATTCTTAAATTCTTTCTGGGCCCATGCAAAAATCAGAGACCGCGTGTCACGTTTTACATTCTTAAACCTTGGATCACCTTCAATGTACTTCAGCATCCCCCTTCGGAATTCCGCGGACACTGTTAAGTAAATTTTTATAGCTATTTCTCTCCCTTCCCTGTCTTTTCCCCAATAAACCCGAGACTCTTTTCCAGCCTTAACCACGCCATAAATTCTGTCTATTGTTCCACTATTCAAAAAGTCATAAATGACCATAAGGGTTGAACGGTCGAAAACCTCCTCCAGAACCTCATATTCTTCGCTCCGCTTCTCCTTCATCAACTGCTCAATTTCATAGCTTTTCTCCTCTCTTTGAAGCTTTTTCTCAATGCGCTCCCGAAAAGCCAACTCTAAAATCCTCATATGGTTCTAAATTGTTAAATATCCTTTTTTCCGGAGCCACTCCGCTTGTGCATGTGTATACCGCCAAATAACATCTCCACGAACATTTGATTGAAAATCCCAAGGAGAAACCAGAACCACATCTCCTTCCCGAATCCAAACCCTCCTTTTCATTTTACCCCTTATGCGGCATAAACGTTCATTTCCATCTTGACATTTAACCAGAACACGATCAAAACCCAGAAGTTTCACAGCTACTCCTAAAACATCATTTTCTGTAGGAAGCACCATCTCGCTAAGTTCTTCCTCACTTATGACCTTTTTCTTGCCCAACCACGCACCTCAAAGCTTTTCTTATAAAGAAAAAAGACTTCTCCCTTAAAAGCATGTTTATCCTTAAAACCGTAACCGCCTAAAATAGCCTGTCAAATGGACAGTTTCTTTTAGCGGTTCTTTAATAATCATGGACACACCAACAGTACACTCAAGCCAACATCCATGGCAAGAAGCAACTTTAAGCCAGCAGTCCCTAATGCCTCCATCCTTCAAAAGATGATCTGCCGGACTCTCCAAAACATTACCTATAACAACATCTGCTCTGGCGGCGCAAGCTAAAAGCATACCAAAGGGGTTAACAGCCACATAAAGCTTCCCAGCGTGGCAGATTTTAGGTGTCCTTCCCTCAAAGAAAAGTCTAAAGCCCTTAATAAACTCCGTCGGCAAAGCTAAAAAGCTTGGATCTTTATGCTTAAGCTCAATCAAAAAGTCTTGAAGTTTTGTGATTTCTCCCGGCGGCAGCCTATTTTCAGGAGGTGGCGGATATGGATGGATGGGCTGCAACTGGACAAAGTCCACGAGGGAGCGGAGCCCCTCGATAAATTTTGGCAGAACACTTAAGTTCCATGGAGAAATGACAGTGTTTACTCCGACAACCACTCCGCGGGCTTTTAGAAGCTTTATCGATTCTAAGGCCTTGCGGTAACTTCCAGCCACCCCTCTAATCTTGTCGTGGATTTCTTCAGGCCCGTCGATAGAAACTGCAACCAAATCGAAGGCGTTCGCAATCTCTGAAACTTTAGACCTTTTCAAAAGGGTTCCGTTGGTGTTCATGCTCACTAGGCAGTTGTGAGCGGAAACCCTTTTTGCAAGAACAGCTAAATCTCCGCGAAGAAGGGGTTCACCTCCACTTAAATCAAAGAAGGTAACGCCTAAACTGCAAACGTTATCTATAACGGTTAAGGCCTTGCTAGTTGGCAGTTCGGGCACGCTTGTTCTCCACCAATCACAATATGCGCACATTAAGTTGCAACGACTAGTCACATTAAAAGATGCAAACAAAGGCGCGGGACTTCCAGCCTTAAATCTGAAAAAGTTTCCAAGCGCTTTGAGGGCTAAAATCCCCGCTCTCATCTAAGTGGCTTCGCACCGCCTTATTTGTTTCAACAATTAATCTTAACATTCTACAATAAATTTATAGTTCTACAATAAATTTATAGTTTAATTATCTGGGCATGGGGAACGCCCTCTATGTTTAAAATTGCTTCTGGATGAACATAGCCTTTTTCAACAGCTTTTTTGACGATATTTCTGCCTACCATGTTGACTACCGTGGAATTTTCTATCATTTTTATGGCTTCTTCAATATCCATTTCTACACCCTTGTAGAATTCTTCCGTGATACGGAAAACTATTTTTCCTTCGCGTAGGGTTTGCCCTAAAATTTCAGCGTCGCATATCGCCAAAAGCACATGATTGCCAACTTTCCTGACTTTCATGTAACACTTCAATTTTATACACTTCTCATAGGTGTCTGATGGAGGACTTTGCCCCGCACGCTTCACACACGAGGAATGATAGGCGTTTTTCCTTTACAATTCTCGTGTCTGGACGCTTGCACACGGGACAAGTGACAAAAGTTTCCACATACCTCTGAATAAGCCTATTGAGGGTTTCCTTTGGAAATTTGCCTTGGAAAATGGCCTTCGATTCTTGAAGTGTAGCAGCCGTCGCCAACTCACCAGTTAAAAACTTCAAAAGGTGTTGGGGGTCGCGGTTGAGGGCTTCAGCGACGTCCTTAAAGTTTTGAATCATTGTGCGCATGCCAATAACCAGATAATTAAGTTCAGGGATCTCTAAACGCTCCCATTTGGAACTAACTTCAGGCAGTTGAGAACGCGCCCTCTTAAGCAATGTCTCATAGTCATATTTCATTAGTGGATACTCCAAGAAACAATGATCTAATCATTGTATTTAAAACTTTAACACACAATTAAT
>JANXEP010000019.1 GCA_025057795.1 Candidatus Bathyarchaeota archaeon
CTTCTAAGCCGGAGATCCCGGGTTCAAGTCCCGGCGGACCCGCCATTTTGGTTGTTTCGGCTTAGTTTCCATATTAATGAGTGTTCTAGGCTTGATGAAGTTTATTTTGCTTTTAAAAGGAGTTTGCTGCGATTTAACGTAGCATTACAGGCTATAAAAAGGCTAAAATGTTGGCTATTCAATTGGCTTCGGTGAAGGAAACACCGTAGGTTACGAGTTCGTTTTCGCGAGGGCAACATTACGGGGATATTGCCGGAATTTACAATGGTTGGTCTAGGAAAAGCTTAAATAAAAACTGGAGAGCATACTAAGAATTTTGTAAGGGAATGTTATGGCTCAGGAGCAACCTATCACCGCTCCAACTATTCCGCTCACGCCCAAATCCATAGCGCTTTTAGCTTCATTTCTGGGCTTACTACTGCTATGGATAAGCGTACTCATATTGACTCTAGCTGGAAGAGACTTTTACAAGGGCGGAGTGGCGTTGGCGGAGACGGGATTGGTTTTCATAGTTGCGGGAATGTTGCTTCACATGATAAAAATTGAAGACAATGGTATTGCGAGGGGTCTTATGGCAGTAGCCTTGATAGCGCTGCTAATTTTCATGGTTGCTATTGCTGCCGGCGTTTCTCCAATATCGTGGAGCCTTTAGCAGTTTACCTTAAACAGTCCCCTTTTTCTCTGCACTCGTAAGTTTTAAATTAAGGTATAGGAAACGCTGAAAGATAAAAGAGCATTTGTAAGTTGAAGTTTGAAGCGGAAATTATAAATCCATAATATTACAGAAATGATAAAACGTTGTGAAATTTAACTAATCTTGTATAAGAGGAGAGGGGGAACATATGAGCACTCACGCAGAAGAGTTGAAACTTAGGCTAATGACTATAGAACTTCTCAGAACCGCCAAGTATAAGCGTAACATAACTTATCGTGAATTATCCTCTAAAACGGGCTTGCCCGTGACGGTTTTAAGTAGATACGCTAAAGGGCATGTTTTGCCCAACGCTTCAAGGGCTAGGCAACTTTGGAAGGTTTTAACAAAGTTTGTGGGTTTGGAGAATGAAATTCGCAGCAGGATAAAGTTTAACGAAGATGGCTATTTTGACAACACAGACATAATAGGTGACTTCAACATTCTGCAGCAGGCAGCCAACCATGCCCTTGCAAACTTCGCTGGAAAACGCGTTACAAAGGTTTTCACAGCCGCCGTCGACGGGATACCCATAGCCACTATGGTTGCGAACGCTCTTGGGGTGAACCTCGTAATAGCCAAAAGAACGAAGGAGGTTGGGGTTAAAGAATTCCTCGAAGAGACCTATGTGCTTAAGGATTCTGGAGTTACCATGACGCTGTATGTTCCAAAGGATGCCATTAAAAAGCGAGATAGCGTTTTGATAGTGGATGACATGATTAAAACAGGTGAGACCCAAGCAGCACTTGTTAATCTTGTACGGAAGGCGAAGGCTGAAATTTCAGGGGTTTTCTCCCTCATAGCCATAGGAGACGAATGGAGGACAAAAATGAAACTCCCAGAAGGTTGCCCCGTAGAGGTGATAACATTCATCAAGCAAATCTAACGCTTACGCAATCGCTTTTGGCAGGGCACACAGCACACTTCCGCCTCCTGCAGAAGTCTTTACCCAAACGCAATAGGGCTGATTCAAAGTTTATGAAAGATTTATCGGCAACTTTGTTTTCAGCCCAAAACGCCTCGAGGCTGCGCAAAGCTTCTTGGGGCGTTTCCTCGCCCACTATACCGACGTTTTTGGCTGCTAGGATAACTAGGCGTGTAGGGTTTGGTTTGGCTTTCTCCCAGATGCCTCGAAGTTCCCTTAGGAAAATGTTTACAGTTACATCGCCTACGCCTTTTCCAAGGTTTTTTAATTCCGCCTCTAAAACGATGGGGCCTGAAGCTTTTTCATGTATCTTTGACACTTTACCCTCATATTTTTCCACGAGGTTCTTCATAACCGTCAAAAGTTTGTCTGCGGTTTTGAAGTCGTAGCGTGTGTAACTTCCCTCATCTAGAATCCTTACAAGCCCATCCCATCCTGTTTCAAGAATCCTCTTTGGGGTTAAGACGTTGTATTTTCGGAAGCACTCATAGGTTTTGATGGCCGCAGCCTCTTTTATGGGCGCTCCGAAGAGCATCGACGCCAAAAACCATTTGAAAATCTCTTCCTCTTTCCTACTCTCTAAGTCTATACCTAAAATTTCGGAATACTTTCTTCCAAAGTTTTCGATTAAAAGCATGAGGCTTTCCCGCTTCAATAAGCTCCCTTTAATAGATATTTATACAGCTCTATCATAAAACGGTAAAGGTGAGGAAGCGTTAGTGCGAACCATAGAATGGCGCGATGGAACAGTTGTAACAATAAACCAGCTGAAACTTCCCCATGAAGCAGAGCTTCTAAAATTGAAAAGTTATAATGATGTAGCTGAAGCCATAAAAACCATGAAAATAAGGGGAGCGCCTCTTTTGGGAGCAGCTGCAGCTTACGCGCTTGCATTGGCGGCTTACCATTCTAAGGCAAAAGATAAGGGGGAGCTGCTGGGCGAATTAGAGAGTGCGACAGAAACTTTGAAGAGGACGAGGCCCACCGCGGTTAACCTCTTCTGGGCTATAGACAGAATAATGGGCAAAGCGCGCAGCTTTAAAGGAAGCGTTGAGGAGCTGGCAGCCTTTGTTGTTGCTGAAGCTGAAAAGATAGCGGATGAAGATGCTGCTGCAAACCGTTTGATAGGGAAGCATGGAGCAGCCCTGATTAGAGATGGAGATACTGTTTTAACCCATTGTAATGCTGGAGCCTTGGCCACGGTTGATTATGGCACGGCCTTGGGCGTTATAAGGGCCGCGGTGGAGCAGGGAAAAAGGGTTAGGGTTATAGCCACTGAAACAAGGCCGAAGCTGCAGGGGGCTAGGCTAACAGCATACGAGTTGAAAAGAGACGGTATACCCGTCACCCTAATAGCCGACACCATGGTTGGGTATGCCATGTATAAGGGTAAAGTTGACAAGGTTATTGTCGGCGCTGATAGAATAGTGGAAGACGCCGTCATCAACAAGATAGGAACCTACCAAATAGCGGTCTTGGCAAAGGAGCATAACATCCCATTCTACGTTGCAGCTCCAAAGTCAACCTTCGACCTGAATCGCAAATCTATGGATGTAACAATAGAAGAAAGGAATCCCGAAGAAGTCACATTTGTAGGCTCGGAGAGAATAGCTCCTGAAGGTGTGGAAGTCCTAAATCCAGCCTTTGACATAACCCCCATGAAATATGTAACTGCAATAATCTGTGAGGATGGCATCCTATATAAGGGGGACGTGGTCAATTTTAAAGCCAACCAACAGCGGTAAAAAGGGGCGGGCTGCCGGGGCTAATGGATAAGAGTAGAGAACAGGCAACTCAACAAAAAGAGGGAAAAATTGAAGGCTTACTCACAGAAAAGGGGGTTAAAATTGCAAACGCACAAGTTGCAGAGGAGCTTAAGGCTAAAGGCTATGGTATAAGCGAAAACGGCGAGCTTCGCATAGACTTTTATGAAGCCCTATACCTCTTGGACAAAGGCTTACTGGAAGTTAAAGACGAAAAGGGGGGCTCTGTGACGTTCAATGAACTTTTACAAGTTTCAGAAAAAGCCGATGAAAGCTCTTGGGCGAAATATTTGGTTTACAGGGACCTAAGAAGCCGCGGGTATGTTGTCCGAGGGGGCTTCGGTCTAGGAGTAGACTTCAGGGTTTATGAGAGAGGCGAATACGGCAAGGACACCGCCAAATATCTGATTTTAAGCTTACAGGAAGGAAAACCTCTAAAACTGGAGAATTTAGCCCAAACCCTGAAACAGAGCCAAAACCTGAAAAAAGAGCTAGTTCTGGCGGTTATGAGTCGCCGCGGGGAAATAGTTTACTATTCTGTTTCACAATTAACCATGAAGTGAAAAGGGAGCAGCCATGAAAACTTTCAAGATAGTTCGTGGAATGAGGGATTTCCTACCAGAAGAAGCTGAAATGATGAGATTTGTTGAAGGCGAAGCTAGAAAAGTAGCATGGCTTTACGGTTATAAGGAAGTAATTACCCCCGTTGTAGAGTCATACGAACTTTTAGCTGCAAAGTCTGGAGAAGAGCTGCGCTCTAGGATGTATGTTTTCAAGGATTTAGGCGGGAGAAAAGTTGCCCTTAGACCCGAGTTCACAGCTTCTGTGGCAAGACTTGTGGCAACCGCCATGCGAAACGACCCTAAACCCCTAAGGCTTTTCTGTATCGGAAGCCTCTACAGGTATGACGAGCCTCAGAAAGGCCGTTTCAGGGAGTTTTGGCAGTCAAACTTTGAGCTGATGGGGTCAGAAAAACCTGAAGCGGACGTCGAGATACTACTATTAACCAACAGCCTCATGAGGGCGGCTGGGCTGAGAAACTACACGTTCAAAATAGGCCACATCGGAGTTTTAAGGGGGATTCTGAATCGCGAAGGGCTAGAGGAAGAAACGCAAAACAGAGCCATGCAGCTTATGGATAAAAAAGAGTACAAGGAAGCCATAAGCGTTGTGGAAAATGCAGGGGCCTCCGATAAGTGCTTAGATGTTCTACGGAAACTTGTGAAGATTAGAGGCAACAACTTTTACGACGTCTTAGGCGAAATTAAAAAGCTCGTAAAGGAATATGAAGAGGCTTCTCAAGCTGTGGACAGGTTTGCCGAAGTATTAAGGCTTGTTTCCGAAGCGCAAAAGCTTAATATCATGGTGGATGCAGGCTTTGCAAGGGGACTAGAATACTATACAGGGATTATTTTCGAGGTTAACGTGCCGGAGCTGGACATAGCCTTGGCTGGCGGCGGAAGATACGATAAACTCGTAGAGCTTTTTGGAGGTGAACCGACACCAGCCGTGGGCGTTGCCCATGGAATAGATAGGATAATGCTTGCCATGCAAGAGCAGAAAGCCGCCGTGAAGGAAAGTGGAGAAGAGAAAAGGGTGATGATAATACCCGCAGGTGAAGCCCTCAAAAAAGAGGCGTTAAAAACTTCCGAACTTTTGAGGGCTGATGGGATACCTGTCGAAGTTGAAGTCATGGGAAGGAAAATTGCCAAGGCCTTAGAGGACGCTGACAGAAGAAAAATACCATACGTGGTGATAATCGGTGAAAAAGAGTTGAAAGAGGGAGCTGTATCTCTTAGATACATGCAAAAGAGGGAGCAGACTATTGTTAAAATTGAAGATTTAGTTAAAACGATTAAATCTGCATAAGTTCCCTGATTCTGGTTTTTCTCTCCCTCCTTAAAAAGTCTCCAACATCTAGAATGTTTTTAACAATCACGCCTTTTTCTGCTTCCTGTGGGTTTTGCAATATCAAACCGTAGCCTAAGCATTCACCACGCCTATTAAGGACTAAGGAGTAATCACCCTTTTTGGCAGAACCCTCAACGCGTATTATGCCCTCTTTAAATATGTCTCTCCTGCATACGAAAAGCCAAGCAGCCTTGTCGTTTACGAAAATTTTGTTTTTGGCTTTATCCGCAAGCATAAACAGTAATGGAAAACTTGGGATGAATCCTCCATTTTTAAACCTTCCCAAGAAAACTCCAGCATAATGATACATTTCACCACTTTTCTTTATTAGATCTCTCAATTCCTGGCTTACTAAGAATAATCTTTTGCCTCTCCGCTCTGTCAAGTGTTCTTCTATCGTTATTTCCGCGTCGACCCTCTTTGCAAAGCTTTTTATTGGTTTTGTCAAGGCGTATTACCTGCTTTTTTAAGTTTACATACGAAAAAGCCTTGGTTTTCCTCGCTGGGCCATATTCGTCTACAATTCTTTATCGAATTGTCTAGTTTTTTGCCGAAGATTTTTGTAGGCGCTTCATTCCCATAACAGTTTATCTCAGCTACTTCCAGCTTTAGGTTTTTGACAGCCCAGTCTACGTTGAACTCGTTTTCCTCCGGCTCAAGGGAACATGTAGCATAAACTAGTTCGCCGTCTTCCCCGAGGATTTTAGAGGTTTTAGCTAAGATTTCCCTTTGCAGCCTCGCGTTTCGTTCAACATCCTTCATTTTCCTTCGCTTAAACCAATACTTGTCCGTGGCGAAATTGCCGGAACAAGGGGCGTCAACCAATATCCTGTCAAATTTCACCCCGAGTTTTGACGCTTGTCTAGCGTCAAGACGGAAAACCACAGTATTTCTGACTCTGCACCGTTCCAGCTGGTTTGCCAAGGCATCCAGCCGCTGCCTGTTGACATCCAAGGCGATGATAACGCCTGTATTTTCCATCAAATCGGCAAGCTGAACCGTTTTTCCGCCTGGAGCTGCACATGCGTCTAAAACTTTTTTGTCCTTTAAATCTGTGAAAAGCGTTGCAGGAATTTGGGCGGCTGCCTCTTGAATTGAATAGTAGCCTAGAAGGTATTCCACTGTTGCTCCTACGGAGAATTTTGCCTCACTAACCCAATAGCCATTTTCTAAGTATGGAATTTTTTCAAGTTTAAAGCCCAACTTTTCTAATCTGTCAACGATTTCGGCCTCTTCAACGTTCATGGTATTTATTCTAATGGCTTGTTTGGGTGTGGCCTCTCTAAATTTCCAGCCTAGCTCGCTGTATCGCCTTATGAAAAATTCCCTGCCGGACATTTAATTGATAAAGGACAGAAAGACAATAAAAGTTTGGCGCAAAAGGCGGTATTTCATTTATGAAAGTGTTCATTTCCGGCCCCATTCAGGGCGTGGAAACTAAGCAGTCTTATAGGGATAAGATAAGCAGGATTTGTGTTCGCTGCGGTTTCGAACCCGTTGATCCTTGGAAACGCGAAAAAATGATACACAAGGGAGAAGAGCGCGGCTGGTGGGAGAAAGTTCCCTCCTTAGATTTCGTTAGACGCGATTTAGAAGACATTGAAAAATGTGATGTGCTCATCGCCTATTTGCCTAGGCTTTCAGCTGGAACATGTATAGAGCTTTTCTACGCAAAAATGAAGGGGAAAAAGGCCATATGCATATGCCGCCTTAAAAACCCAAGTCCATGGATAATAATCCACTCTGACATAGTTATTAAAAGCATTGGCGAGCTTGAGAACGCATTAAGGGCTATAGCCAATGCCAAGCGAAACTTTAGACTACTCTAGAGTTTTATGGCTGCCCTAAGCCTCGCTGACCTGGAACGGGGGTTTTTCGCAAATTCTTCCTTGGAAGGTCTGACGGGTTTTTTGGTTAAAATCTGCACTGTGCCCTCTTTTGCTTTTTCCTTGAGAAAACTTTTGACAATTCTGTCTTCTAAAGAGTGGAAGGCTATTACCACAAGTCTGCCTCCCCTATCCATCGTTTCAACGGCCTGGGGTAGGGCTTTCCCCAGATTTTCCAACTCGTTGTTGACGGCTATTCTTAAGGCTTGGAAAGTTTTCGTAGCGAAATGAATTCTTCGGCGGTGATACCAGGCAGGCGTGGCTCTTTCAACCGCCATAATCAAATCCACAGTCGTTTTCAAAGGCCTAGACCGTACAATTTCTTCAGCTATCCTTTTTGAAAAGCGCTCCTCGCCGTAAACCCTTAAAACCCGTTCAATTTCTTTTGCACTCCAATAGTTCAGTATGGCCTCGGCAGTTAACGTGTTCTGTTGAGGGTTATACCTCATGTCAAGCAGCTCATCCCTTAAAAAAGAGAATCCTCGGCGGCTTTCTTCCAAATGCCAACTAGACAAGCCCAAATCAAACAAAACCCCAGAAACCCGTTCAAAACCATGCTCCTCAACTATCGATTTCAAATTTGCGAAGTTATCACAGACAAGGACTAAACGCTTATCATAATCCGCGCTTTTAATTTTAAGCTTAAGTTTCTCCAAAAGCACTGGATCGTGGTCTATACCCAAAACCTTTCCGCTGGGCTTGTTGCGCTCTAAAATTGCTATGGCGTGGCCGCCCTCGCCTATGGTGCAGTCAATAAAATTATTGTTACTTTTAGGGTCAAGATAATGGATAACCTCTCGCAACATAACTGGAAAGTGCAAGCAATACACCACACTTTAATGGAGACTTTTAGGATAATGAAAGTTACGCGATTTATACATAATTTGCGATTGTGTTGTGCGCAAAGTTTTTATCGCGTAATAATATTGCTAGTTTGTCATCAAAATTGATATCAACAGTGACTCAGTCTGCAAACCTTGCACGCTTAAAAGGAAATGCGGGTGCTTCGTTAACGAAGGGCAAAGTGAAGGCAAATGGTTGAGGAGCCTGAAACGCTACGAGAGCCACGCGGTATAGGTAAATATAGGGATAGAATTGTTAATGGGCCGACTGTCAATACGTTTTTCTGGCTTGGAATGCCACCCCTTCTAAATCAGCTTGTTTTTGTAGCCTACAATGTGGCTGACACTTACTGGTTGAGCTGCTATAGTGAATTAACTGTGTCAGTTCCCAGACAAGTCATGCCCGTCATAATGCTTTTCCAAGCCATCATAATGGCTACAAACAGCGCCTGCCTAAGCATAGTCTCCCAGTATATTGGGGCGAAAGCCTACAAAAATGCAAGCCTAGAAGCTTCACGATTCTTTACCGTAGCCTGCATCTCCGGAGTCACGCTAAACATACTGCTTTTAACCCTTAGGCGCCAAATTTTTACCTGGCTGATATTCACCCCGCCTGAAATTTTCGAGGACGTTATGGCCTTTTCAACCATCACGGCCTTTGACGTACTTCTTAACGCCATAGCCTTCACATATGCTACGCTGCTCCAAAGCGTTGGAGATACAAGGCGCCCAGCCATAATTAACATGGTGGCTGTTGCAATTAACATTGCTTTAGATCCCTTCCTAATATTAGGTATAGGGCCGTTTCCCCGCCTAGGAGTTGTCGGCGCATCCCTCACAGACGTCATGGGAAAAATAATATCAATTATTGGTCAAACTTACATACTCAAAAAAAGCTATCCGGAACTAAAAGTTAGACCCACAAAGAATGTGAACCCAGAGTGGGTTAAGCTGGTTTTGCGGATAGGCTTGCCTGTCTTAGCTTTTGGCATAATGAACGGGTTCGCTTTTCTCCTACAACAGAGACTCATCAACATGGTGGGCATAATAGCTGCGACCGCCTTCTCCATAGGTTTTGTAATAATAAACATCGTTGACGCTGCCCTTTTCGGGCTAAGTGGAGCCACATCCATAATGATAGGGCAAAGCCTAGGAGCAGACAATCCAAAAAAAGCAAGGGAAGTCGCCTTTAAAACAACAGTTGTAATATTTATACTAGTCGCTGTTGGAGCATGCCTTATATTCCCCTTTAGGCGGTCAATAGCAAGTGTTTTTGCAAGCGACCCAAACATAATAAACGAAACAGAACAATTCTTGCTGATAGTGCTGCCTACCCTTCCTTTCTTCGGCCTCTGCATGAACGCCATGTCCGTTGGGAGAGGCTCAGGCCACACAGCTTTTCCAACAGCCATTGATATTGGAAGAACTTGGACGATAAGGGTGGCTTTAGGATACTCCTTGGCATTCATAGCGGGCATGGGCGCCATGGGCATCTGGCTGACATTCTCACTAAGCAACGTTGTAGGCGGGATTATTGTCGCCTTATGGGTGAAGTATGGAAAATGGGATAAAGCCATAATTAGATATGATCCAAAGTAAACAGAGAAATTACGATCAAACTGCGGCTCTTTTGCAAAGCGCTAGCACAGTTTTAGGTTTTAAATGCTTGGGATTATGAGAGGAAATCCAGTATAGCTTTAATCACCTTGTCTATTTCCTCGACTAGGCCGTGGGCGGAATTTTCCAGATAAACAAGCTTGGCGTTGGGTATTTCCTCAGCCAATATTAAGGCGTTCTCTGGAGGTATAACAATATCTTTCTTGCCATGCAGAATCAGAGTAGGAGCTTTAATTTGCTTCAAACGGTCATAAGTATTAAACTTTTTTATGGCGTCCAATTGCCGCATAAAACCTTCAATAGGCGCTGGAGCTTTCATCATCTGCTGAACTGTAAATTCAACAATTTCAGAATGAGTTCTAATGAATTCCTCGGTGAAAACCGCTCTAAGCGAGTTTTTCACGGCCTCCTTGGGAGGGGCTACCTCCCTCCCAATGTGAGGCGGCGGCAGAAGCGGCGGCAACACAGCCTTCGGCCCCCCACAGAATGTTGAGCATAAAATTAATCTCTCAACTCTTTCTGGAAAATTTAATGCCAACTCCTGGGCTATCATGCCCCCCATAGAGAGGCCAAAAATATGAGCTTTTGGAACATTTAACGCATCCATTAAACCAACCGTGTCTTCGGCTAGTAGTTTAATGGTATATTGTTTCCTATCCGAAACATCGGAACGCCCAGAGCCCCTGTTATCGAAGAGAACCAGTTTAAACCTTTTTGAAAGTGCGTCCAGCAATCGGGGATCCCAGTAGTCTATGTTTCCGCCTAAACCCGTTATCATGACAAAAGGAAAGCCATGTCCACGTATTTCATAATAAAGGTTCACATCATTCACTTTAATTTTCGGCATACGTAACCCAGCCCAATAATTTCGTTTTATCACTATTTGAAATTTTATATGACTTATGGACAAAAGTGCTTTAAAGCTTATTTACGTTAATTGTGTACTCTAAGTTCTGGTGTGAGATATGGTAATAATCAGTTCGGATAACGCAGAAGCTGAATCCGCTTTGACAGCTGCAAAGCTTATGGTTGCCTCTGCAAGGACTGCGCCCAAAGCACGGGGAGCTGATAAAATCACTGCTGCGATTGTGACAGGAGATGACAAAGATAGGTTGGCTGACGAGATGGCGGGGATGCCTGACTTCCAAATTATGGGGGAACGCATACAAAAACAAGTCATGAACGTAAAGAACGCTGATGCAGTTGTTTTAATTGGGGTTAAAATTGACGATGCGAAGGATGAAGCTGAACGAACCATGAGGCTTGTGGACTTGGGCATTGCCATAGGTTCAGCGGTCAAAACCGCAAGCATACTCAACGTGGATAACAGGATTATGTTCACTGCTGGAAGGGCTGCACAGAACCTAAAACTTGTAGACGGCAATGTGGTTTTTGGCATACCCATTTCCATCAGAGGCAGCAACATCTTCTTCGACCGCTACGACCCGCTAAAAGCACAGTGGCAGGAAAAACTACCCTCGCGTGGACACTAATACACCCTAGCATTTTTCTTGTAATTGGCATCTAAGTTAGCATAACAACAAAAGCTTTCCAGAAAGCCGAACCTAAACCAACATGGAATGTGCAGTGGGCTTTGACCATGTAGCCCTCGTTTGCTCTTTCTCCTCCAGTCGGCTTCAGGCCATGCTTACGTAGGAGGTGATCCGGCCGCAGGTTCCCCTACGGCCACCTTGTTACGACTTTTCCCCCCTCACGAAACCTGGGTTCGACGCAGCCCGTGGGACCACGCCTCACCCAGGCATCGCTCGGGTGGAACGACGGGCGGTGTGTGCAAGGAGCAGGGACGTATTCACCGCGCGATGGTGACGCGCGATTACTAGGGATTCCATGTTCACGAGGGCGGGTTTCAGCCCTCGATCCCAACTACGGCAGGGTTTCGGGATTGCCTCCCCCTTTCGGGGTTGGAACCCATTGTCCCTGCCATTGCAGCTCGCGTGTGGCCCGGGGGATTCGGGGCATACTGACCTGCCGTGGCCCGCTCCTTCCTCCGCCTTATCGGCGGCAGTCCCCCCAGTGTGCCCGGCTCAAGGCCGGTAGCAACAGGGGGTGCGGGTCTCGATCGTTGCCTGACTTAACAGG
>JANXEP010000024.1 GCA_025057795.1 Candidatus Bathyarchaeota archaeon
AAGGTTTTTGATGAACTTTATCAAGTCAACATTTTTATTTTTAGGTTCTCTAATTGCTATCTGCGCCTCGGTAGCTCAGCCTGGTGGAGCAGCGGCCTCGTAAGCCGCGGGTCGCGGGATCGAAGCCCGCCCGAGGCTCCAACTAAATAATTATGGTTTAAACTTCAAGATCATTTTGATGTATATGTATATGGGAAGACTGGACTATTGAAAGAATTATTGGCATACTTTTTTGCCGGAAAGCTGAGAAACATGGGGCCAAGAATGTTTCTTGTTTATGCTTAACGTAAGCGGTGCTTAAGGCGATTAACTTGGATGCCATAACCTAATCGAGAAAGTTATACAAATATCAAATCCTTACTTTCCTTCTAATAATGTTAATGGAATATATTATATGTAAGAAACTTTGCACTCGACGTAGGCAAGAAATTGCAAGGTTCGAATGGACGCTGGCGGATTTGGGTTTAAGAAATGTTGCTCTGCAGTGAGCTCAAGGCTGAGTGCTCATTGATGGTGGCAACTGGTTTTCGTAAAGCCCGACTTGAATGAGTTGGCTTCTTTAAATTTTGGGTTTTAGTGGAATGAATATTGTGAAGGTTGTACCCTTTCCCGGGGTGCTTTTCACGGTGATTCTGCCGCCATGTGCCTCGATGAAGCGCTTGCATATTGGAAGGCCGAAACCTATGCCTTGGGCTTTTGTTGTGAATAGGGGATCCCAAATTTTCTCCAAAATTTCGCTTGACATGCCTATTCCTGTATCCGTAAAGCTTACCTGGATTTCTTCACCAATTTTTCTGCCCTCTATGGTTAGGGTGCCTCCGTCCGGCATCGCATCTAAGGCGTTTTGGATTATATTCAAAAAGGCTTTTCTAAGTTTTTCAGTGTCAACCATTATGTTTGGCAGGTTTTCCATCGAGATTATAACTTGAACTTTTTCAGGAACTTTAACCGATTCTAGGGCTTCTTGGATTAACTCTTGTAGTTCCGTTTGGCTTGGCGATAAGACGATGTCCTGTGAATATTCCAAGAGGTCGTTGATGATTTTGTCTGCGCGCGTTATGCCTTTAAAAATTGTTTCCAACATTTCTTTCTCTTTTTCACTCAGTTTGTATGAGGCCTTAGCATTAATGTAGTACGCGGCGGAATTTATGCTGGTTAAGGGGTTACGCAGATCATGTCCAAGCATGAGTGCTAATTCGCCTATTGCTGCAAGTTTTTCAGCTTTTGACAGTTTTTCCTTTGTGATGCTTAACTCCTTTTGGATTTTCTCAAAATCGCTTTTGTCAACTACCAGAGAGGCAAGATTGCTGTTGCAGAATTTGCTAACTGCGAAAACAAAGCCGAGGAATATGAGGCCGTAGAAGCAGAAAATAATAGTTGTTTCCTCAGCCCATCCCCTTCCTACTGAGATGCCTGTGAGCATGTAACATAAAAGGGTAAGCATAAAAAGAAGGGCTATTAAATCTCTCCTCGTTATCACTAAAAATAAAAGTATGACAGACGCTGAGAGGGCTGACGCATAGATCAAACCAAACCCGAGACTTTCTGTGGGAAAGGGGGATGCTAACATGACAGAGGTTAAGCCCGCGACCGGGAGGAAGTATCTAAAAAGTTTATCGAAGCTTTGTAGGTTTAAGAGTGTGTGTAAGCCAGCAATTAGAAGCGCAAATGTGATGGGGAGAAACGACCATAAATATGATTTTTCTAAGAATGTTGAAAAACCAGCTGATTTTAGCGTGAAATGAACAATCCCAGCCAGTGCGAATCCGAGACCAATAACGAACATTAACTTTTGTTTGTTTCTGTCTCGGCGGAACGTTTGAAAAACAACCAGTATGAAGAAAACTACGGCGACGAACAGAATAATCCAGAGCAGCAAGTTTACATTTGGCATATTGACGCCATTTTATGCTTTATTACGATATCCTTCACATCCCATTATTTAACTTTATGAATATCCAATAACAAAAACGATATTGATTCCTTTCAGCTCGTCAGCCGCCGTGGAAGGCTGCAAAGTGTAACGTTTAGTTTTCGGAAAAGGTTAAATGGGATGTCGTGCAGTTTGCTAGAAAAGGCTGTGGGTGGTCAGCGTGTCTGGCTTTTTGGATGTTTTTAGGCTTCTTGTTCCGTTAGCTGTGGGAATATGTTTCGGCTATTTTTGGAGGGAGAAAGGAAGACTTAAACTTGGCAAAGCGGCTTCTGGAATAATCTTGGTTTTAATTTTTTCCTTGGGCTTTGCAATGGGGTCCAACAATGAGCTTTTGGCTATTATGCCTCGTATGGGGCTAACAGCGGTAGTGCTTTTAGCCATGGCCTCGTTTTTCAGCATACTCTTCCTTAAAGCGGCGAGGAGGCTGACGAAAATATGATGAGGTGGATTTTGGCGGCGCTTTTCACTGGGGCTTTGGCTGGCTATTTGAACAATAATTTTGGGGTTCTCGCCCTAAACGATGTGTTTTCTGGGCATGTTTTCGACTTATCTCTTATTGCTTTACTTTTCGTCATGGGTTGGCTTTTCGGAGCTGACAAGGAGGCTTTAGCGAAGCTTAGGAAAAAGGGATTTAAGATTTTAGCTTTTCCAACGGCTATATCCTTAGGCAGCATATTCGGCGGTTTTGTGGGGGGAATGCTCCTCGGAACCAATGTGTATGCCTCTATGGGAGTTTGCGCTGGCTACGGCTGGTACACGCTGACTGGGCCCTTAGCTGGACAGCTTTTCGGGATGGAGTGGGGCGCCCTAGGCTTTGCGGTTAATTTCTTGAGGGAGCTTGCAACAATAACCATGGCGTCTGTGGTCAGAAAAATTGATAGATATGCGCCTATAGCCATGGGAGGGGCAACGGCTATGGACACAACGTTGCCAGTTATTTTGCGGGTCTGCGGCCAAGACGCCTTAATAGAGGCCTTCTCCAGCGGCTTCATCCTCACCTTGATAGCGCCTTTTGCAATAACAACGATAGCGTCCATAGCCCACTAGGCAGTATATTTCTGTGCAGAACTTTAGTGGTTAGTTAAAGATATATGGCATATATGTCTATAAATGTGATATGGTTCCCAGAGGGATCGTATAGTGGGAACAGAAAATTTAGACAAAATTTTTAACCCGAAAAGGGTGGCCGTGATAGGAGCCAGCGACAAGGAAGGCTCCATAGGATTCAAGCTGCTGCGCAACTTGGTTGGAGTTGGATACCATGGTGTGGTTTACCCCGTTAATCCCTTCAAATCCACCATTCAAGGCATAACCGCTTATCCAAGCATAACAAGGGTTCCTTGGCAGGTGGACCTTGCAATAATCGCTACGCCAGCGCACACCGTGCCCCAAATTGTGGAAGAATGTGGAAAAGCCGGGGTTAAAGGAATAATTATTATTTCTGCGGGTTTCAGGGAGGCGGGCAAGGAGGGAGAAGCCCTTGAAAAGCAGATCCTTGAAATTAAAGACCGCTATGGCATGCGCATAATAGGGCCCAACAGCATTGGCGTAATAAGGCCCAGTATTAGGCTGAATGCCACTTTCGCCGATAAAACCGCCCTCCCTGGAAGAATAGCCTTCATATCGCAAAGTGCAGCCCTTTGCGCTTCTGTGCTGGACTGGGCCTCCGAGGCAAACATTGGGTTCAGCGCCGTGGTTTCAACTGGATCCATGCTGGACGTGGATTTCGGCGATTTAATTGATTATTTTGGAACAGACCCCCAAACTCGCAGCATAATCCTCTACATGGAATGCGTAACAAACGCGCGGAAGTTTATGAGCGCCGCCAAGGGCTTCGCTAGAGTCAAGCCCATAATGGTGATAAAGGCTGGACGTTTTCCCGAAAGCGCCGAGGCAACCCTATCTCATATTGGAGCCTTGTGCGGAGAAGACGCCGTTTATGACGCAGCCTTTAGAAGGGCTGGCATAGTCCGGGTGGAAGCCATAAGCGACCTGTTCAACTGTGCAGAAGCCTTGGCCATGCGGGCTAACCCACAGGGCCCAAACCTCACAATAATCACTAACGCTGGAGGGCCCGGCGTGATGGCTACAGACGCTTTAATCGCGAGGGGTGGGCGCCTATCTAAACTGAGCAGCGAAACCGTTCAAGCCTTAAAACGCTTTTTGCCTCCCTACTGCTGCGTCTCCAACCCCGTGGACATCTTGGAAGAGGCAACTGCCGAAAGGTTTAGTAAGGTTATGGAAATATGCTTTAGGGATCCTAATAGCGATGGCTTCCTAATTATTTACACGCCTCAAGGGGCAGCTGACCCCATTTCGACAGTTAAAGCCATAATTGAGGCTTCAAAGCTGACAGCCAAGCCTATTCTGGCTTCTTTTATAGGCGAAAGCGCTGTATGTCGAAAAGCCAGACAGATTCTACAAAAAAGAGGCGTTCCAGCCTTTAGCACGCCTGAGCAGGCGGTTTCCACTTTCATGTACATGTACAGCTACACTCAAAACCTGGAGCTTCTCTATCAAACTCCAGAGGAAATCCCTGTGGAAGTCTCCATTCCCACGTTCCTTAAAGAAGTATTGAAGAAGGCTTTTAATGAGGGAAGGGCGGTCCTAAATCAGCCGGAATCCCTTCACTTTCTTGAAGTTTACTCCATCCCAACCATAAAAACGGTTGTGGCTAAAACCCCTGAAGAAGCGGAAACCTTGGCCTCAGAGTTAGGGTTTCCGGTGGTTATGAAGGCCTTGTCTCCGCAAATAGTTCACAAATCAAAAGCTGGCGGAGTTATCCTTAACGTTTGGTCTCCGAAGGAGGTTAAAACTTTCTTTGAGGAGCTGGCGGCTAGGGTTAAGGAGCTGCGTCCAGATGCGGAGTTTCAAGGCGTCATCTTGCAGCCCATGATTTTGAAGAAGGGGTATGAGCTTCTGCTTGGCGCGAAAAAAGACCCCCAGTTTGGCTCGGTGATAATCTTTGGAACGGGCGGGGTTGCTGCAGAAATAATGCAGGACATAAGCGTTGGACTTCCGCCCCTAAACCAGGTGCTTGCAAGACGGCTTATGGAAAAAACCCGATTCTACAAACTTTTAGAATCGAGTGATTTCCGCCCAAACTTTAGGCTTCTTGAAGAGATTTTGGTTAAGTTTTCCCAGCTTGTCATAGATCTTCCCGAAATAAAGGAGATAGAAATAAACCCGCTGATAGTGGATGAGAAAAGCGCCGTCGCCGTTGACGCTAGAATAGTCATCGACCCTGAAAGGGTTTTGAAGGAAACCCATCCCCACGAGCACCTCGTGATCGCGCCCTACCCCAGAAAATACGTTACTCAGTGGAAGTTAAAAAACGCGGCTCCGGCGGTTATTCGTCCCATAAGACCGGAAGACGAACCGCTATTGAACGAGTTTTACAGCTCCCTCTCCGAGGACACTATGAGGCTTCGATTTTTCCAAGTGTGCAAGGAGTTTTCCCACGAGACCTTGACGAGGCATTGCAACTTAGACTATGACAGGGAAATAGCCATGGTTGCAGAAATGCAGGGGGAGAAAAGAAAAATCATTGGAGTGAGCCTTCTGACTGCAGATCCGGGTAGGAAAAGCGGGGAATTCGCGGTGGTTGTGGGGGATCAATGGCAGGGGCTAGGCTTAGGCTCAAAGCTTATGGACTGCATCATCGAAATCGGAAGGGACATGGGTTTGGAAACAATTTACGGCTATATGGCTTCGGACAACTCTAGAATGATTGATCTGTGCGCTAAGAAGGGTTTTAAAATACAGCGGGTAGACGCGGAGCTTACGAAGGCAATCTTAGGCTTGGTCGCGGAGGAAAAATAGGAAAAGCTTTTATTGGGTAAACCCCTTATCGAATTCCTCGACGAAAATGGAACCTAAAAACGATTTATCCGTTTTTCAAAAGCTTAATTTTCTGAAACCGCCAGTAGGCGTTAAATTTTTATTTTTCAAACCGGAGGGAATGAAGCCATTACCATTAGAAAGGAGGCTTTCTTTCTGCGAGTTGCTGGTGGAGGCGCAGGACTCTGAAGAACCCTTCTACTTTTCAAGGGAAAACCACGAAACCTGTGTGGGAAAGTTTCTGCTCGGTATGGAGGAGACGGCTTCCTTCGCGGAAAGCGGACAGATAGGGCCAAAATTAGGAATATTTCAGGAACCCCGCGCCAACTACGTGTTTTACCAGCACATCCCTAGGTTCGAGAGAAACGTGGTGAACTATGTTGCCTTCTCCAAGTTGGACAAGGTGCCCTTCGACCCCGACGTTCTAATAATCAACGCAACCGCCCCCCAAGCGGAAATCGTAATGAGGGCTGTGGCGTACTCCACTGGCGAGTTATATGTTTCCAAAACCACTCCGGTTATGGGGTGCGCTTGGATCTACATTTATCCCTTCCGGAAGAAGAAGGTGAACTTCATAATTCCAGAAATGGTTCATGGGATGAAGTCAAGACGCCTATTTCAGGAAGGATCTATCCTAATTTCAATTCCATATAACTGGCTGCCTATTGTAACGCGAAACCTCAAAACAATGGAAATGGAGCTGCCATCATACCGCAGCAAGGAGCAGTATCTTGAAGAATTCCAAAAAATACTTGAGGCATTAGCCAAAAAAGCCGCCAATCCATAAGGCTCTAAAAGGTGTTAGTTTTAGAAATTCGTGTTTCACGATAAGATACCTTTGTGGAACCCTGCTGCGCTTGGGAAAGAATTAAAAGCACGGCTACCCATTTGGTTTTCTAAACTCTAGTGTTTAATGGAAGGATGATCAAGGCTTGGGACTGGTTAACCCCTTAATAGCTGTTGTCATCTCCTTCTTCGCCCTTGGAATCATGTTGTACAAGCGTGTAAACCTTGGGATAGTCTTAACCCTTACAGCCGTAATTTTGGCTTTGCTTTCCGTGGACTGGTTTAAAATTCCAAACATAGTTTACACAAGCGTCAACCCTGCAACCATCGAAGGGCAACTCACAATATCCGTTGTAATTGCAACTTTTGGGATAATGTGGCTAAGCCAACTTTACCGGGAAACAGGCTTCATCCGCGATTTAAGTGGAAGCCTAAGCAGGATTATTCGAAACTCGAAAATTATCCTAAGCGTGCTTCCTGCAGTGGTGGGGCTGCTTCCGGTGGCTGGCGGCGCCCTAATGTCAGCTCCCATTGTTGATTCCGAAGCTGAAAAACTAAAAATGAATCTTGAAAAGAAAGCTTACACCAACGTGTGGTTTAGGCACATAATCCTTCCCATTTATCCCCTTAGCCCAGTTCTTATTATAACCGCAGCTATGGTGGGAACAACAACGTCCCACGTGATTATGCGCCAGATTCCTGTTGTCGCAGTAATGATAATCGCAGGGTATATTCTGAGTTTTTGGAAGGCGCCAATCTTAAAAAACATGGGGGAAAAAATGCCGGAAAACACGTTGAATTCCGACTTAAAGGTTTTTTTAAAGGCTTTCACGCCCATATTGGTTACAATTGTCGTGGCGATTTCTCTGGGCCTTATTGGCTTTGATTTATCCAAGCGGGGACTTGACGTTTTAATAGCGGCCTTTGCAGGCCTTTTAGCATTAGCTTTGCTTTCCAAAACAAGCTTTAAAGTGTTCTTAAGTCCTTTGCGAAGCCGAGCTCCATACGGTATAGCCCTTGCAACCTACGGCGCTTTCCTCCTAAGAAACGTTATGAATGCGTCCGGCCTTTCAGAGGCTTTCAAACCCCTTGTGGCTGGCGGAGGCATGAATGATACGATTTTGTTGGTTGCAATCCCCACAGTGTTGGGTTTTCTTACAGGCTCGCCCCAGGGCGGAGTTATTATAAGCCTGTCAATTCTTAGTGAAATTCTGTCTTTGTCGTTAAAAACTGCGGCGCTCATATACGTGACCGCCCATCTCGGATACCTTATCGCGCCCACCCATCTCTGCTTAACGTTCACGGCTGACTACTTCAAAAGCTCCATAGGCAAGGTTTATAAGTACCTCATACCCTCCTTCATGGCGGCGTTTGCGGCAGCCCTGCTCGTCTATTTTCTCCCAATATAGTGTGGTGCGGTTATACCGAAAACATTTAAAGCTTCAAAACTTTCCACTCATAAAATGAGGCTGCTGTGGATTTGGACGCAGGGAGCTTCTACAGTCTGGGCATCGCCCTAGTTTTTGTAGGCATACTGATAGTTCTTGTGGCTTTCGCTCTCCTTTTCATGGCAGGGTTTGGAGAAAAGACTGTGAGGGGCGGGGGGACAGTGATAATTGGGCCGTTTCCTATAATTTTTGGAACGGATAAAGAGTCGGTTAAGACTATTTTATGGCTTTCGATAACGCTTACAGTACTCCTTATAGCGTTTTTCATTATCTTTAACTTTCTCTTGGGTTGATGGAAATGGCTTCGGCGGAAAGCGGGCATAACGTCAAAACGCGGAGGGTGGAATGGTTCCTTTCACTCTTTTTCATAGGCTTTTTCATAATTTTGGTTGGCATAGTGCTTTTGGTGGCCGCCGCCCTGCTTTCGGAGGGCTCAGCGAGTTTTGGCGGGTTCGTGTTAATCGGCCCGTTTCCAATAGTTTTCGGCGCTGGACCGGCAGCCCCGTGGCTGGTTTTGTTTGCCATAATCCTCGGCGTTTTAACCGTTGCATTTCTCTTTTTAATGTGGAAAAGAGGGGAGGGGCGTCTTTAGGGTTTGCCTTCCTTTTCCTCTCCGCCATAAAGAATGTAGAGGAATATTAAGACTAGGACGATGAATGTTACTGTCATGAGAATGTATTTGAGTGTTTCAAAGTATGGCCCTATTTCCACAGTGAACTCTCCTTTTTCCTCCTTATTTCGAGTTTTGGTATTTAAGGTGTTGGGTTCTTCCACTCGTTCATTAGGGAATCGTAAAGTTCGTCGCTTTCTTCTATGGTTTCATACCATCCTAGAATTTTGGCTATTTTGTGGGCTATGAGGTGGTAGCATAGGTGCACTTTTCGGTCTAGCACTCGGAAATAGAAGTCGTCGCAGGTGCAGAACTCCGCGTCCGGCATAATGAGATAGTCATGTTCCCTTCCAACCACAACCCATACAACTCTGCCGCTTGGCTTAAAAACGTATTTTTTCACCCTGTTCTCTTTTATGGCTTCAAAGGCTTTTGTGAAGCGTTGTCCAAAAGCTTCATAGAGGTTTGTAAGGTTTTCTCCGGTTAGCTTGCCCTCTGCCTTCGCCCTTTTACAAATAGCATTTAAAATATCATTTTCCGTGTCTTCGTTCATTTGAGCACAGGCTTGAAGAGGGTTGTTGTCAGCGCGAAGTTTTCACTCTATTTTTATAGGTTCTCCCTTAGGCTTTTTCTCTTCCTTTATTTTTGGAAGTTTAACTTCTAAAACTCCGTTTTTGTACTGGGTTTTCGCCTCTTTCACGTTTACCCTTGCTGGAAGGGTTACTTCTTTATGGTATTTCCGCTGGGGGGTGTCAACGGTTATGGTTAAAGTGTCCTCTGTGCCGTGAAGCTTTATATCCTCTTTTTCCACTCCGGGCAGTTCGGCAACCACTTGGACCTCCTTATCTGTCTCAACGATGTCCACGAGGGGTTCTCGTTCCTCCTTAACCCTCGGCCCGAAACGGCTTGGTTTAACGTTGCCGAACTCGCGGATTTCCGGTTTTCCATCAGGCCCTATTTTCACGCTGTAACCGTAAACGAAGGGTCCCAACTCTCTTACTGTGGAGCCGTCTGGGAGTTTGCGTTCCCTAACATAGTCTTTGGGGATGCGCGACGTGAACGCTTTGAATTCCTCTTCCATCATCCTTTCCATTTCTCGGAACATGCGGTCAATGTCCTCGAAGAACCAGCTTCCGAAGAATGGGTAGCGTCTCCTCCTAAACCATTCTGGGAAATCCTCTTCAAAAGACATACATTCCACCCTTTGAACTTGAAAGCTGGTTTTCCCTATAAACTTTGTGTCACTCGCCTAGCTTCCTAAGCTGGTTTAAGGTTCCCAAGAACGTTCCATCTAAAAGATATAATTCAGCATTTTCCAGATCCACAGCCTCTGAGCGTAGAACTGGCCCCAAAACCCCTTTGGCTTCTCGGCCCCTCACAGCGTTTTTCTCGTTTAAGGGTTTCCCGCCTAGAAAGTCGTTGAAGGAGGGCATGATGAAGATCTGTGAGGTTTTGGGCTGAAGCTTTATTGGGGCTTTTCCGTCGGGTGCTTCAGTTTTTCCACGTCTTTGGAGGAGGAATTTTGCCAGCTGATTTTTGCTGCATTTGGCTTTCACCCAAACCTGTCGAGTTATTTTGAAGCCTGCGGGGTCGCGAAGGGTTATGACTGGGTGAACATGCCCCATTACAAGCGTTTTACATTTTAGCATGTATGGGGGTGGCCATCTGTGCCCATGGAATAAGCCTACGTCGCCTATTATGGTGCCAGTTGAGGGCAGAATTTTTATGTCCTCTGGAAGGAGGGGTTCAAGATTGCCGTCGTGGTTTCCGCGGATTATTACAACTTCTTTAACAATGGTTTTTACCGTGTTTAGAAAGTCTGGGATGTCTTGCCATTCGCCTATTTCAGCTGTTGCCACTGTGTGCTTTACGTCACCTAGGATTAGGAGCTTATCCGGCTTATTGGCGTCTATGAGAGTTTTTAGTTTTTGCAGCAGTTTAGGAGCTTGAGTTGGAACGTGTATGCCCTTTTCTGAAAGGGCGATTTCCCATCCAATATGGAGGTCTGTTACAACTAGGGTTTTTGCCCCTTTCGTCCCAATCAAGGCGGCTGGATGAGGCATTAATGGCGTTATCATTTTTCCACTTTACAATTTAACAAGCCTAAAATCGTCTTGTGAATTTCCACGTTTCCGGACGCTATAAAGGTTAGCTTCTCCTTCGGGTCCAGTTTGGCGTTTAAGGGTTTCCCCTCTGGAGTTGTTATTTTTGCGCCTGCCTCGTTTATGACAAGCCATGCCGCAGCCGTGTCCGTAGCCCTAAGTTTGCCCCTTATGTCTATGAAGGCGTCTGTGGTGCCGTCAGCCACGTAGCATAGTTCGAGGGCGTTGGCTCCCAAGTGCCTTATATGCTTTGTTTTCTCTATTAAGCTGGTTAGGCGTGGGGCTATTTCGCGGGCTTTGTAGGTGTTTAGGTCTATGCCTATCACCGCATCTTCTAGGTTTGTTTGTTTTGATGGGGCTATTTTTTGGTTGTTGCGTTGGGCGCCTTGACCCTTTTTAGCCGTGTAGGTTATATCGTGGAAGAGGTCTGCCACAAGGGCTGTGTGCACCGTTTTTAGCTCCGGCTTTGTGGACACGGCTATGGATGTGGCGTAAAAGGGTATGCCCCTCGTAAGGTTTGTTGTTCCGTCTATGGGATCCGCCGTAACATAGTTTTCCTCGGGGTTTGAGCCGTGCTTTTGTATGCCTGACTCCTCGCTTATGAGGGTGAAGGACAACGCGTGTTCCTTAAGCGTCTCAACTATAGCGTTTTCAGCTGCAAGGTCAACCTGCTTTATTGGGTCTCCGCCCGCGCCTATGCCCATGCTGGGCTGAGGCTGGCTTAGGGTTTTCAGCAAGGGAGCTATCTTCCTTTGTATATTGCTTTTGCATTCTTTTAGAATTTGAAGCCAGTCTGTATCCTCCATTTTCATCGCTTGTACTTTGAGCGATTTTAATAATAAGGGTTTAGTGCCTTTGGGTTGCTGCGTTGGGTTTTATCCCTGGGCAAAATAATGAGTTGGCTTTAAAATCCGAATTTAATTTTACTTAAAACCCAAATAAGCTTTGCATTTATTATAAAGCCTAGAAGGTTTTGAAATTAAATAAATTTTAAAAATTTAAGGTTGTAGCTCCAAACCCCTCAGAGAATTTAGTTTTTCAGAGATTTTTTCCAAGCTTGTTGCTTTTTCCGTGAAGACGCTTACCTTGTTTTCGCCGAAAACCATTGAAAGCACTTTAATGTTTTCACCTTCGATGGTTATGTTGTTCACTTCGCCGAGGTTAAAGAGTTGTGAGAGTTCTTCCCAAGCGTCTAGGGAAGCTGATGATAGAATTGCGTATTCAATGAGTTTGGACGAGTCTTTGAGGTCTATGCTGGCGGACTGGGAGTTTCTGAGGATATATCCTATCACACCCTCATATCCCTTAATCTCCTCTAGGCATGCTTTTAAATCTTCCATGGGAACGTTTTCTACGGCTTCTTCCTCGGCGAAGGCCTCTTCAGAGGATTTTCCACCTGTCATGATGTTTCTCTCCTAGTTTAAAGCGGATGGCTTAACTTTTACAAGGTCTCCCTTTCTGGTTTCCAGCGCCTCCTGCACTTTGTCGGGCATTTGGACAACACCCTTGCCTAGGTATTTTGAGTCCCTTATGGGTTTAACTTTGCAAGTTAACGTTTTGCCATTAAAAGTTTCAATGTCCACAGACTCGACGATTTTTCCGAGGATTTTCTCCCATTCTGAGAGGGTTTCGCTGTCGATGCGCACGGTGTCAACTGGGACGAACATGCCGCGGAGGTCTTCAACCATAAGCTGAACTGCTTTAGGCTCCGCGGTTAAGGCTTGGCTTTCAGTTATGGGGGCGGGTTCAGGCGTGGACTCTTCTCTCGTTTCTTCCATTTCTTGTTTTTCAGCTGGTTCCTTTTCATCCTCTAAAGGCTTGGTTTCTATTTTTTGGGAGCCCCTCGCGGTGGCAGGGACGATTATTTTCAAAAGCCTTAAAACTGTTGGGATTAGGACGCGGATGACTGAGCCCACATATTTCATGTCAGCATTTTTGTTGGCAACCATTATAAGGTATTGGTCATCGACGCGGTAAAGCTTGACAACTCCATTTTTTCCTTTGAAAGTTACGGATTCAACGCCGCCTAAAACTTCACCCCTTTCTAGAATGTCGCTGAAGGCTTCCCTGACCTGAAAAATAATTTTTTCAGGGGTTTCCTCGTCTCCGACGAATAGTTCGCCGTTTTTGCTGAATATGAAGGTATGCCTAATGTCTGGACATATTTTCCGCACTTCGTTTACGGCGTTTTTTAGGGCTATAGCATAGACCTCGCTGTCAACCATTACAATTTATGCCTCTTTAAGCAGTCCCTACACTATCTTGAAAAGTATGCGTTCAGGTACGCCGTCGGTTTCCACAACAATGTATTTTAGGCCTTCGGTGTCGCCTAGCTGGTCCAGCCATTTTAGGGCTTCGCGGGCTTTCTGCAGGGTTAACAGCCTTTCCTGGTAGCTTCGCACCACTTGTTCTATGGCGGTTAGCTCGTGGAATGGGTTTGAGTCGAGGACTATGCTTAGGGAGCCTATGGTTATCTCGCCTAGGCTTTCTGTTGCAACTTTTTTCCCAGCCAGTTTCATGACTACTTCGCGGATTTTCTTGGATTTTTCAGCTAAAGCCCTTATTTCGTCTAGGCGGCGAAGGTACTCGCCTAAAATGCTTTTTGTGTCCGAAATAGCCTTGTCTAGGGTTTCTGCTATCTGCACAGCCGAATTATACTCCTTAATTTCCACCACCATATGCACTTTACACCTCACCTATGATTGAAAGGGAAATAAACGAAAGGATTTAAAGGCGGAAACTGCCACCCTACCCCCTTGAATCCAAATGGAAAAAGGGAAGGCTATGAAGTCGGCGCAGTCTCAGTCCTCATAAACGTGTTGCCCCTAGAGCTCAACAACTTAACCTCGTAATTTGCTCCCCGCACCCAGGCTTTGTTAAGCTCTATTGTTAGGATTGCACGCGTATTGCCCGGTATAGTTACCGTTCCTTCATCAACGGTAATCGGCGTCCCGTCAGGTTTTTCAGCGGCTGCTATTTCAGGGGTTGCTGAATTGGTGACCTGTACATCCGTTAGTGTTACCGGGTTTGTTCCAGTGTTCAACACGGTTACGAGTATTTCGTTTGTTGGGTCACCAGTGTCGTCTGTAAGGAATTGTATTCTTGTTATTTGTAGTTGTTCTGTTGCTGTGAATGTGAATGTTAGGGCTCCCATCCATGCGGCTACGGCGATGCTGACGGCGACGGTTACGGCTATGAGTATGATGGTTGCTACGACGGGGCTTAGGGCTTTCCTACTTTTCAGTATTTTCATTTTCTTTCATATCCCTCCTTTTGGTTGCCGTTTATGTAAAGGAAGACTTATGATTTAAATCTTACGACTTAATACAACTTATTCACCATTTGTAAAACAAAACAACAAACACGCCAAAAGAGGGGAAGAGGGTAGAGAAAATAAACCCAAAAACAACCCATTTTCCCAGCCAAAAACCTAGAGGGGGTATCAAATTTACAAAGCCCAACCAACAAAAATTGACATTCTATAAGCCTCAAAACATCTCCGCTACAATTTAGGCTAACCCCATGCGACGCTAAACACGAAATGCTTTCCTAAAACGCCAGCCCTTCAACGCTTAAACGCCAAGCTTGTCGAAGAACTCCAGCAGAAGCCTCGCCACCTTGTCGCCCAACTCGGTCTTAATATACTTCTTCTTCAACGGGTCGATGCGCTCGCTCTTAGCCAAGCCCAACTCCTCAATCTCAATCATCCTAGCCCTAAAAGTGCCATCACTAAGCGTCAAACCATTCTCCCGCATAAAATCCTTAGCATCCTTCCACTTCCCACGCCCCAGATACAGCAGCAGCAAACAGTCAATAGCATGATCCTTCTCCAACATAGCCTTAACCGCGGAAAGCTTCGGATCCGTCAGTATACGCTTGACCTTCTCCTCTTCTCCACTCTCACTTTTCGACTTAACCATCCCCACTCAACCAACTGCCTTCTACCCTTCAATATACGCACAAGCCCTTTAAAAGATTTAACCTATATTGCGAAACATGACATAATACAGGACGATATAACATAATGGCGACAAAGTTATTTGCGCCTTCGGAATATCACAACGCCGTTAAATTCAGAGATGAATTCAAAGCCCGCCTCTATTAGTTTCGCTGCCTTCCCAATGTTCTTTGAAAGTTTCAACATAAGATTCATCTTTGTTTTTCAAGCTTTGGCTTTCGATGATTCGTTTCTTTCGGCTTTCCATTTGCCTGAAATAGGCGCGGAATTTTAAATTTATGCAAAGCGCAAACATAATTTTGAGAAATGACTTGTAAATTATCAACAACTCTTTCATTAGAAACCTTCTTAAAGCAGAGCTTCATGTCCACACTGAAGGAACTTTTGAGCCGAAACTTATGTTTGAAATTGCCAAGAAGAATAATTTTAGGCTTAAGTATATGAGGTTTAAGGGGCTTTAAACCGCATACAGCTTTAAAACCTTCAGGATTTTTTACAAATCTATTATCAAGGGTTAAATGTATTGAAGGATGAGCAAGACTTTTATGGTTTGACATGGGCTTATGTTGAGATGGCGCATTCCCAAAAAGTTTTACGCTCCTAAATATTCTTTGATCCCCAAGCCCACACACGCTGAGGCGTAAATTTTGATACTGTAATTGGCGGAATCTATGAAGCGCTTACGGATGCCAAGAAAACTTGAAATGTCAACAAGCTTGATCACGTGCTTTCTAAGAGATTTGAGTCTTGAATCTGCGACAAAACCCTCAGAGGAAGCGTTGCCGTTTGAGGAACGGATCATAGCTGTCAAGCTTGCTCAGCTGAAATTGGAAATTCGCCCTCAAAATTTAAGAAAACTTTTGAACGGCTCTAAAATGAAGGTTTTTAACAGTTGCGCATGCAGTTGAGGAAGGACCGGCTGAAAATGTTTGGCAAGCAATAAGCATGCTTCCTTCCTTTTCGATCCTATAAAGAACAATGGTTACGAAGCGAGAAAATTATAGCCAAAGCGCGCAGTTTATGAGTTACAAAACTGCGAATAGAACGTTAACTTCGTCCAGCGGAAGCTGAAGCTTAATTTCCATTTTCTCAAGAAAATACAATGCTGTTAACTTGTGCGGAATAAACCATTAAAGGTGGAAACAAGCCCATATATACGGGATGAAACTCATAAAAACATACCTATTAATTCTACTTATCTTCTTAAGCCTATCACTGCCAGAATCCTACTCACAAACAAGCCAAGAACCGCAAGTGAAAGTTGCCTTGTTCTTTGACGACGGATGGAAAAATCACTATGATGAGGCTTTTCCATTTTTGATGAAGTTCGGGTTTAAAGCTACATTCGCGATTGTATCCGACTACATAGGGCATGACAGGGGAACGTTTTGGGCTAGGATGAACCTAACCGAGCTGAAGATGCTTCAGGAAAGCGGAATGGAGATTGCATCCCACACAAAAACCCACCCTCACATGCTAAACCTAACACATGAAAAGTTAATCGACGAAATTATAAACTCCAAAAAAGCTCTAACCCAGTTGGGGTTTAAGGTGAAAACTTTCGTCTACCCACATGGAGAATGGAACCAAACAATATTAGAATATGTTAAGGAGGCAGGCTACGCGTGTGCGAGGACCATTAAACCTGAAGCGTATACCATTGAAAACCCTGACGCAGACGCGCGATACTACATTGGATCATGGACCATAACAAACCAAAGCCTCAAAGAATTCCAAGAAATTTTTCAAAATACGGAAAAAGGCCAGGTGGTCGTTTTGACATATCACTTCATATCCGATGAAACCCCGAAAGAGACGTCAACGTCTCCCCAAAACTTCTATGAGCAAATGGAATACTTGAAGAAAAACAAATATGAAGTAGTCCTACTATCAGAACTTTTCAAAACCGACGAAAAACAGCCCTGGAGCCCGCCGCAGCTGATGGGAATAGCGGTAGGGGCGTTGGTAGCTGCTTGCACCCTCGTTGCGTTTTCAAGGAGGAAACGAAAGGCATCTCGTTTTAAGCGTGTCGCTCCTTATGCATAGTTTCCTTCATGTAACGCCCACGCTGGGACTCGTGCCTCGAATGTAGGGTCTAATATCTATTCTTGGCGAGCCCTTCAAGGACGTCAAGCCCCTCTTGCTTTTAAAACGCAATTCTCCACCTTAACGAGCCTCATAACACAAAAGCCTATTGGGTTTGATGGGATGGGACTTTCTACAAGCAAAAACTTCGGTCTCCACCTTTAACCATGCCTTCTGGAAAACCTGCATTTTTCGTCGTCTTCTTACATCTTCGTCTACTACACTTATAAGGTGGGCCAAATCCCCAACCAAAACATCGCAGAATTATTTTAGGAAATGTGCTTGATGAAAGTTTCCGGCGTGTACTGGAGTATGCCCCTCGCTTGATAAGCGAAACCCCTAGCTACAAGAACCTTTAAAATCTTTTCCGGAAAAAGCCTCTGCCTTATCAAAAGCTCCAAAGCGTGCGTATAATTGCGGTTAAGCTCCCTGACGGCTAAAATCTGCTGTTTACGAGAAAGAACATAATCCTTACACTCGACAAGGTAAGCCAAACTCATGTCGGGCTTAACAGCCAAAACGTCGCAGTGATTCTGTCGAGTGAAAACCACATAGCCCACCTTCTTGAAAGCCTTTGAAACCAAATCCTCGAGAAAAGTTCCGCTCATCCCTCAACGCCACCTAATTGCGCTTGCAAGGCAATGTTAAATGTCTTTCGCCCAAAATAGCCTCCAAACCCGAAAACAAATTAGGAAAGTTTAAATAAAATATGGTTACCTTTTAGTTTGCCAATAAACGGATGGCGCCAAATGTCAAGGGAATTCAGACACATACTCAGAATAACAGACACAGACATAGACGGCACCCTAAAAGCCTCATACGCACTTAAAAAAATTAAGGGAATAAGCGTAAACTTGGCAAATGCCATACTTAAAAAGGCGGGAGTAGACCCCCACATGAGAGCAGGCCTCCTAACAGAGGCTGAAGTTGAAAGAATAGAAGAAATAATCAAAGAACCCGAAAAACACGGGCTGCCAGCATGGCTCTTAAACCGTAGAAAAGACTTGGAAACTGGAAAAGACACGCACCTAATAAGCGCGGACCTCATCTTGAGAACAAACATGGATATTGAAAAAATGAAGGAGCTAAAATCCTGGCGTGGATACCGACACTCCTATGGGCTTAAAGTGCGGGGACAGAGAACAAGAACAACTGGAAGAAAAGGCAAAACAGTGGGAGTCAAGAAAAAGACCGCTGCAAAGCCTGGAGGCGGGAAATAGCCATGGGCGACCCGAAAAGGCAGAAAAAAAAGTATGAAACCCCACGCTTCCCATGGCACACAGAGGTCTTGCAAGAAGAACTCAAGCTTCTAGGCCAGTACGGCCTAAGAAACAAGCGGGAGCTGTGGCGCCACAAAACAATGCTCTCAAAGTTTAGGAGCATAGCCCGCTCCCTCATAGGGAAGCCCCCTGAAGAAAGAAGGAAAATGGAGGGGGAACTCCTAAACCGCTTAAAAAAACTGGGAATAATAGGTGAAACAGCAGTTTTAGACGATGTTTTAGACTTAACAGTTGAGGACATCTTGGAACGCAGACTTCAAACAATAGTTTTCCGTAAAGGATTAGCTAAATCAATTTATCAGGCTAGGCAGTTCATAACCCATGGGCACATAGCCATAGGGGAGAGGCGCGTAACTGTTCCAAGCTACATAGTTACACGGGAAGAAGAAGAACGGGTGAACTATGCGCCTGAAAGCCCCCTTGCACTCCCAAGCCACCCCCTACGTCAGATTATAGCAGTCACAGCAAAATCTGAAAAGAAGGAGACAAAAACGTAGGAGAGAAATGAAATGAGCGGCGCGAGCAGCAGCGGAAGCGCAACTGCAAAGAAAACCGAGAGGTGGGGAGTAGCCCACATCTACAGCTCCTACAACAACACCATAGTCCACATAACAGACCTTTCAGGCTCCGAAACCATAGCCCGCACTTCAGGCGGAATGTTCGTCAAAGCTGACAGGCTGGAATCCTCACCCTACGCAGCCATGCGCGCCGCCGCCGCAGCAGCGGAAATAGCCAAAGACAAGGGAATAACCGCCATACACATAAAAGTAAGGGCTCCAGGCGGACCAGGACCAAGAACTCCAGGCCCAGGGGCTCAGGCGGCCATAAGAGCCCTGGCGAGGGCTGGTTTCCGCATAGGACGCATTGAAGAAGTCACGCCCATCCCCCATGACGGCACTCGCAGACCAGGCGGCAGAAGGGGAAGGAGAGTTTAAACCCTTTATTTTTCCTTATCCTATAGAAAAATTGAAATAATGCACCTATATTGTATTCAACCGCGCTGCAGTTAATCTTCCGTTATGGAGTGTTCAGTCGGTGGAAATAAAGGTACTTGAAAAAGACGATAGAAGCATACGTTTACTCATAAGGGGAGTTGACGCCCCATTTATTAACGCTTTAAGAAGGGACGTCATCGCTGAAGTCCCATGCATGGCTATAGACGAAGTTGTAATTATCGAAAATTCTTCTGTTCTTCACGACGAAATAATAGCCCACAGACTTGGGCTAATACCCTTAAAAACCGACCTTGACAGTTATAACCTTCCAGAAAAATGTCCATGCCAAAGCGAGTTTGGATGCAACCTTTGTAGGGTAACCCTCACATTAGATAGAGAAGCAAAGGAAGGAACAATAACCGTCTATTCCGGAGAGCTTGTCTCAGAAAACCCAAACGTGGCGCCGGTAAGCGACAAAATCCCAATAATAAAGCTAGCAAAGGGGCAAAAGTTGAGACTTGAAGCCTATGCAAGGCTTGGGAAGGGTAAAAACCACGCAAAATGGCAGCCTGTATCCATGAGCGCATACAAGTATTTACCTCAGCTTAAAATAGATGCTAAGCGCTGCGATACTTGCGGAAAATGCGTGGAAATTTGCCACAGAAAAGTTTTGGCGAAGTCTGAAGGCAAAATAGAAATTCGTGACATGCTTGCTTGCACCCTATGCCAAGACTGCGTGGACGTTTGCCCCAAAAAACCCCCCGCCATAGAGGTGGGATGGGAAGAAAACGCCTTCATATTCAGCTTAGAATCCACGGGAGCGCTTCCACCCGAAAAAATATTGACAGAGGCGGTCAAAATTTTAGATGAACAACTAGAGGAATTTGCAAAACAGTTTGAGGTGCAGAAGACTTGAAGGAAGTTAAGACCACAAACCCCCAACTCATTGAACTCATACAATTCCTAAAAAAGCATAGCAGAGAAAACAAGGCGAAAATATGGAGAACTCTGGCTGAACATTTAGCAAAGTCTAGAAGAAAACGAATAGTTGTAAACATAAGCCGCCTAAACAGATACACAGATAAAAATGATGTCGTAGCTGTTCCAGGAAAAGTTTTAGGCTCTGGCAAGTTAACCCACCCCATAACGGTTGCGGCTTTTGCCTTTTCTGAAAAGGCAAAAGAAAAAATCAAAGAGTCAAAGGGGAAATGCCTATCCCTGATGGAGCTTGCAGAGAAAAATCCAAGGGGTTCAGGAGTTAAGATCATAGGGTGAGAAAATGCAGATGGAAAGTGAAGGCTACAAGGTCATAGATGCGACAGGTCTAATCCTCGGCAGGTTAGCAAGCATTATTGCAAAACGCCTTCTAAAAGGAGAAAAAATAGCAGTTGTGAACGCTGAAAAAGCGGTGATTTCAGGGAAGAAGAAGAGTAAGGTGTTGGAGGCGAAGGAATTCCTTAAAGTTGGATACCCTGAGAAAGGCCCCTTCCACTATAAGAGACCAGACAGAATCCTTAGAAGGACCGTTAGAGGTATGCTTCCATACAAGCAGCCAAAAGGCAAGCAGGCTTACAAAAGGCTTAAGGTATTTATAGGCGTGCCCGACGAGCTTAAGGGTTTAAAAATGGAGACTTTAGATAAAGCTCAAGCTAAAAAATTGACATGTCCATACTTCACCCTCGGGGAACTGGCCAAAGAAATTGGTTGGAGTAGTGAATAGGCCATGCCGGCAAAAAAGGTTTTAGTTGTAAGCGGTAAGAGAAAAACCGCCATAGCACGGGCGATTTTAAAGCCTGGAATTGGCAGAATACGGATTAACATGAAACCCTTAGAGATTTATGAGCCTGAAGTTGCCCGCGAAAAAATAATGGAGCCCCTCATACAGGCCGGAGATGATGTGTGGAAGCAGCTGGACATAGACATTAAAGTTTCAGGAGGCGGCTACATGGGACAAGCAGAAGCTGCCAGAATTGCAATTGCAAACGGCTTGTTAAAGTGGACAAAGAACCCTAAGCTGCGCAAAGTTTTCATCGATTATGACAGAACAATGGTTGCGGGCGACCCTCGAAGAAAAGAACCTAAAAAGTTTGGAGGCCCGGGAGCAAGGGCGAGGGATCAGAAAAGTTATAGGTAGGCAAAGGGTGAAGGGGGATGATTATACCCGTAAGATGTTTCACGTGCGGCAAGCTGGTCGGCGACAAGTGGGAAGAGTTTGCAAGAAGGGTGAAAAGCGGAGAAGATCCCGGCGATGTCCTCGACAGTTTAGGTTTTAAGAGGTACTGTTGCAGGCGTATGCTTCTTTCTCACGTTGAAATCATTGATGAAGTTTTACGCCTATATGAAGAGGCTGAAAAAAGAAGAGAGGCGAGAAGCTATTATTACCAGCAATAGGGTATGGTAAAGCATGTCAAACTCAACGGTTATTGAGGACATAGTTGCAAGAAAAGTTTTTAACAGCCGCGGAGACGAAACGATAGAAGTTGACGTTATAACTGCTTCCGGTTTTGGAAGGGCTTCTGCCCCTGCAGGAGAAAGCCGTGGAAAAGCCGAGGTAGTTTATTATCCGCAGGGCGGGGTTGACGAGGCCGTCAAAAAAGTTGAGGAGTTGATAGCCCCGGAACTTTTAGGGTTGAACGCCGACTTCCAAGAGGAAATAGACAAGACTCTCCATGAAATAGACAACACAAATGACTTCAGGATCATAGGTGGAAACACAGCTTTCGCCGTATCCATTGCAAGTGCAGAGGCTTCGGCAAATTCTTATGGCTTACCTCTTTTTCAGTACTTAGGAGGACATGTAGCTCGCGAACTTCCTTACCCACTGGGAAACGTAATCAGCGGCGGAAAACATGCCCGTGGAAAGTCTCCGGACATACAGGAGTTTTTAGTGCTTCCCTATGGAGCAGACTCGTTTATAGAATCCGCAACAGCCAACATCAGGGTCCATAGAAAGGTTAAGGAGATTTTAAATAAGAAGGATAAGCTTTTCGGCAGTGGAAGGAGCGATGAAGGCGCATGGGTTGCAAACATCACAAACATAGAGGCCTTGGAAATTATGGCCAAAGCATGTGAAGAAGTAAGCAACGAGATGGGCTTTAAGTGCGGTTTAGGCGTTGATATGGCGGCTTCCTCCCTATGGAACGCTGAGAGCAAAAAATACGCCTACGAAAGGGAAGGGAAAGAACTGGACTCTGGAGCACAGTTGGAATTTGTTAAAGACATAATCGAGGAATATCACTTAGTTTATGTGGAAGACCCGTTTCACGAGGAGGACTATGAAAGCTTTGCAGAACTAACCCGAAAAGTAAAAAACTGCCTTATCTGCGGCGACGACCTTTTCGTTACAAACACTGAAAGGCTAAACCATGGAATTAAAATGCAAGCGGCAAACGCTATAATAATTAAGGTGAACCAAGTGGGCACGTTGACGGATGCTTTGGAAACTATTGAAGCCGCCAGGAGAGCCGGATACTTCCCGGTTATGTCTCACCGTTCAGGAGACACCTGTGATTGGCATATAGCCCACTTGGCGGTGGCTTTCAAATGCCCAATAATAAAGACGGGGGTTGTGGAAGGGGCGAGAATAGCTAAAATAAATGAGTTGGTAAGGGTTGAGGAGTTTTTAGGAGACAGAGCTAAAATGGCTGAACTGCAAATTCTCTGAGGGTGAAAGAGTTGGCTGAAAAAGACGACGATAAAAAGGGAACCTTTGAAGGAGAGGCCAGTGTAAGCGCTGAAGAAGAACTTTTGTTGCCGCGAGATACCCTTTTATCCGCAGGGATTCATATTGGAACAAGGATGAAGACAAAGGACATGGAACAGTTCATATACCGCGTTAGGCCAGATGGACTCTTTGTTTTAGACGTAAAAAAGACAGATGACCGCATACGGGTTGCGGCAAAATTCTTGGCAAGGTTTGAACCTTCCAGGATAGCTGCTGCAGCAGCAAGATTATACGCTCAGGAGCCCGTTAGAAAATTCTGCGAAGCGACGGGGGCAACACCGATAGTTGGACGCTTTGTTCCAGGACTACTGTCAAACCCCCTTTATCCAAACCGCATTGAGCCAAATGTTTTGATAGTTTCCGACCCTAGGGGAGACTCCCAAGCAGTGAAGGAAGCAGCCTCTGTAGGCATTCCAGTAATAGCCTTATGCAGCACAGACAACGACTTTTCAGGGGTTGATTTAGTGATTCCGACAAACAATAAGGGTAGAAGAGCCTTAGCGGTTATTTATTGGCTTCTTGCAAGGCAGGTTCTTCGGGAGAGGGGTGAACTTCCGTCGGACAAGGAGATGCAGTTGACAATAGAGGACTTCGAGGCTAAAATTGCTAAAGAAGAGGAGGAAAGTTAGCAGACATGGTGAAGGTTCGGCTTCCAAGTCAAGCTGGAGCCTTCTATGCCGGGACAGCCGAATCTTTGAAGAGACAAATCGAGGGATGCTTTCTCCACCGCCTTGGACCTGGAAGCATCCCAAAAGTTGTTGAAGCAGGACCAAGGCGCATAGTTGGGTTAGTTTGTCCCCACGCTGGATACATGTACTCCGGCCCAGTGGCGGCCCACGCCTACTATAGTTTGGCTTTAGATGGAAAACCGGATATAGTGGTCCTTTTTGGTCCAAACCATACGGGTTATGGCAGCGGTTTAGCGGTTATGAATGAGGGTTTATGGCGCACGCCCTTGGGCGATGTTGAAGTCGATAAGGAAACGGCGGATAGAATTGTCAAGGAATCCCGTCTCATTGATGTGGATGACTCTGCCCACCGTTATGAGCATTCCATTGAGGTTCAACTTCCATTTCTGCAGTACCTTTTCGGGTCAAGGTTTAAAATAGTGCCCGTATGCTTTTTAATGCAAGACTTACGTTCGGCTGAAGAAGTTGGACAGGCGGTGGCTAAGGCGACTGCTGGGAAGAACTCCGTAATAGTGGCTTCTTCAGACATGACCCACTATGAACCCCATAGAGGCGCCGAGAAAAAGGATAGAATGGCGCTTCAAGCCGTGGAAGCCATGGATGGAGCGAAATTTTACTCGGTTGTTGAAAGCCACGGAATCACCGCATGCGGTTACGGTCCAATAGTTGCCCTTATCACCGCTGCGAAAATTTTGGGAGCGAAAGAGGCAAAATTGTTATGCTACAAGACCAGTGGAGATGTTAGTGGCGACTACTCAAGCGTTGTTGGGTATGCCGCCGTGCAATTCACTAAATAGTGATTTAGATGGGGGTCGTTGCCTCAGCTCCCGCAAAAGTCATACTTTTCGGAGAACACTTCGTTGTATATGGCGAACCTGCAATTGTCCTAGCCATAGACAAAAGGGCTTATGCGAAAGCAGAACTGCGAAATGACAAAAAACTTTTTCTCCGTTCATCAAACCTTAACCTTGCAGGCTTTTTTGAAGATGGAAGCTTTAAGGTTGAAGCTGGAAACCCGAAAGAGGCGAGGATAAAGCTTGAACCACTAAAATGCGCCGTGGAAAAAGCCATCGAAATTTACGGAGAAAAAGTGGGCTTAAATGTTGAAGTAAACTCCACAGTGCCCGTCGCAGCTGGATTAGGATCCTCTGCAGCCGTAGCCTCAGCGGCGGCCGCTGCGGTTGGCGCCTTGTTAAATGTGAAGATGACGAAAGAGGATATTTACCGCATATCATACGAGGCTGAGAAAATAACGCATGGCAATCCTTCAGGGGTTGATCCCGCAATATCAACTTTCGGAGGAGCACTTCTGTACCAGATGGATACAGGATTTAAGCCCTTGAACTTTAAAACAGAGGTCCCGCTTGTTGTTGGCAATACTGGCGTTGAAAGGTTAACGCGGACCCAAGTTTTAAAGGTTCGAAGTTTAAGGGATAGGTACCCGCAGATTGTGAATCCAATGATGCGCATAGCCCGTGAAATAGTCCTAAATGCCGTAAAAGCCCTTCAGGAAGGCGACCTTGAAACGGTTGGAGATTTAATGAACTTTAACCACGCTCTGCTTTACGGGTTAGGGGTTTCAGATGAATCCCTCGAGTGGCTTATAAATGCCGCTCGAAAGGCAGGCGCATACGGTGCAAAACTAACGGGCGCAGGAGGCGGCGGGTGCATGATAGCCCTTGCAAGCAAGGATAGGCTTGGAAAAGTTTTGGAAGCTGTTCAAAGGTCTGGCGGAAACGCCTTCGTAGCCCAAAAAACGGATGAGGGGGTTAGAATTGAGTCAGGCTAGACCATCAGTTTTGAAAATAGGCGGTTCGGTGATTACAGACAAAAATAAAGAGTTGGGGGCACAAATGGAAGTTATAAGCCGCCTAGCAGACGAAATACGCGACGCAAACAGCCAAAATTTAATAATAATCCACGGTGGGGGAAGCTTCGGCCATCCAATTGCACAGAAATACGCCATAAAAGAAGGATTCAGGGAAGAATCTCAAATAATAGGTTTTGCCGAAACCCACCACGTTATGACAGTTCTTAACGGACTTTTCATGGACGCCTTGATATGGCGAGGCATCCCATCTGTAAGCGTTGCGCCTTCATCGTGCATAGTGACGCGAAATGGAAGGATATGCCACTTCGAAGATGCCCCCGTAAAATACCTTTTAAAAATGGGTTTTATTCCAGTCCTTTATGGAGATGCTGTTTTTGACACGGATTTGGGATTCACAATACTTTCTGGAGATCAGCTTGCCTCTTACCTTGCGGTGCATTTCAACGCAGAAAACATATTGATCGGTGTAGATGTGGACGGACTTTATGATGCTGACCCTAAGACCACAGACAAAGCAAGAATGTACGATCACTTGACGCTAGAAGAGCTTAAAAAAGTTCAGGGCAGCATAGGCGGCTCAAGCGCCTGCGACGTGACTGGAGGCATGTCCAGCAAAATAGCCGAGCTAATACCTGCCATAGAACATGGAATCTCGGCTCTGATCTTTAACGCCACAAAGCCAAAAAATGTTTACAAAGCCCTTAAAGGAGAAAAGGTAAAGGGCACATTAATAGAGAAGGAATAGGAAATTGGCTGAAAAAACAAGGAAACGCAAGGCAGACCACATTCGCATAACTACAAGCCACAACGTGCAATCAAGGGAGGCCACAACAGGTTTTGAGGAAATCTACTTTGTCCACAGAGCTCTGCCAGAAGTGAACAAAGATGAGATAAACCTGTCAACGACGGTTTTTAACCATAGATTCGCCGCCCCAATAATTGTCAGCGCCATAACCGGCGGAACCCCAGAAGCAGAAAAAATCAATGCGGCAATAGCCACAGCCGTTGAGAAGCTGGGGTTAGGAATGGGTGTCGGAAGCCAGAGGGCTGCGCTGGAAGACAAGAGGCTTGCAAAAACATTCACAGTTGTTAGGGAGAAAGCTCCCACAGCTTTCTTAATGGCGAACATTGGCGGGGTGCAGCTTGCTAGGGGATACTCGATGAAGGAGGTGAGAAAAGCGGTGGAGATGATCGAGGCGGACGCCCTTGCAATACACTTAAACCCGCTGCAGGAGGCTGTCCAGCCTGAAGGAGAAACAAGCTTCAAGGAAGTTCTCGCAAAAATAGGAGAAATCGCAAAAGAACTTGATAAACCCGTCATAGTGAAGGAAACCGGCGCCGGAATAGCCGCTGAAGAAGCTAAAAAGCTCGAGGCCGTTGGCGTGAAAGGCATAGATGTGAGTGGTGTGGGCGGCACAAGCTTCGCAGCGGTTGAATATTTTCGCGCAAAGGATGTTGGAAACACTTTTCAAAGCCGTTTGGGCGAAACCTTCTGGGACTGGGGTATACCCACGGCGGTAAGTGTAATTGAAGTCACACAGACTGTGCGCATCCCCGTTATAGCCTCCGGTGGGTTGCGCAGTGGCTTGGATGCAGCTAAGGCTTTAAGTTTAGGCGTAAGCCTTGTAGGCCTTGCGCAACCAGTTTTAGAGGCTGCAATTAAAGGCGCCGAAGAAACAGAGAAGATGCTGCGCTTATTGGTTGAAGAGTTGAGGAACACTATGTTTCTCGTTGGGGCAGAAAACTTGCAGCGGCTCCGCAGTGCGCCCTTGGTTGTAACGGGTAAAACGGCTGAGTGGTTGAAGGCTAGAGGTTTCACGGTAGACCACTACGCAAGGAGGAGTGGCGCTTGAATATAGACATTGAAAAATTTCTGGAAGAGAAAGCTCCAAGAATAGACAAAGCCATTGAAAAGTACATTCCAAGAACCTTCTCCAAAAACGCCATCATTTTCAAAGTTAACCCGCCGAGATACGCATACAACCTAGAAGCCATAAACAAGGCTGTGGCCGAACCATTATGGGAGTTCCTCGATAGGGGTGGAAAAAGGTGGCGTCCAACACTGTTTCTCTTAATATGCGAAGCCTTGGGTAAAAACCCTGAAGACTATATGGAATACGCCATAATCCCTGAAGTCGTCCACAACGGAACCCTCATGATAGACGACATAGAGGATGCCTCAGAGTTTCGAAGGGGAAAGCCATGCACCTACAAAATCTACGGGTTAGATGTGGCGATAAACGCTGGAAACGCCATGTACTATCTTCCCCTTTTGCCGCTGATAAAAAATCGAGAAAAAATAGGCGCAGAAAAACTTGCAAAGATCTATGAAATCTATGTAGAGGAAATGATAAGCCTAAGCCTAGGCCAAGCTATGGACATCGCATGGCACAAGGGTTTGGCGAACGCCGACGAGATAGGGGAAGAAGACTATTTGCAGATGTGCGCTTACAAGACTGGAACTTTGGCGAGGATGGCTGCAAAAATAGCGGCTGTTCTGGCCGACGCAAACGATGAGCTTGTCGAGAAACTTGGGCGTTTTGCGGAAAGCATAGGCGTGGCTTTCCAAATACAAGACGACATTTTAGATTTAGTGGGTGAAGAGTTTGCTGGAAAAAAGGGTGGGCGAGGGCAAGACATAACAGAAGGAAAACGCACCCTCATGGTGATACACACCTTAAAAGTTTCAAGCGCAGAGGACAGGGGAAGGCTGATTGAAATTCTTAAGATGCACACTTCAGACCAGAAAATCAGAGATGAGGCCATAGCATTAATGCAAAAGTATGGCTCAATAGATTACGCCAAAAACTTTGCCAAGAAAATAGTGAAAGAAAGCTGGGAAGACGTTGAAGGTCTTTTACCAGCTTCTGAAGCAAAGGAAAAGTTAAAGGCTTTTGCTCAATTTCTTATTGAAAGAAAAATTTAAAGTACGTGCTCAACCTTGCCGGAGACAAAAGAAAACTCTGAGTTAATGGAACTGATTAGAAAGTTTGCCCTATTAAACGCCATAAAACACGATGGAAAAGCCCAAACTGGACCTGTTCTAGGAAAGATTCTGGCTGAAAAACCAGAACTGCGCACAAAAGTTAAGGAAATAACCGCTCTCATTAACAAAACCGTTGAAGAAATAAACCTTCTACCCCTAAATGAGCAAAAAAGCATTGTTGAAGAAAGATGGCCTGAAGAGCTGGTAAAAGAAAAAGTTGAAGAAGAAAAGAAGCTTCCGCCTTTACCAAACGCAAATAAATATGTAAAAGTCGTCACGCGCTTTTCACCTAACCCCGACTGCGTCCTTCACCTAGGATCCGCTAGAGCCATAATACTAAGCCACGAGTACGCCCGCATGTATAATGGAAAGTTTATTCTAAGATTTGAGGACACTGATCCGAAACTGAAAAGGCCAGTTTTAGAATTTTACAACAGCATAAGAGAAGACCTAGCATGGCTGGGGTGCAAGCCAGACGAGGAATACATCCAAAGTGACAGAATACCCATATACTATGAATACGCGGAAAAACTGCTGAAAGAAGGCAACGCCTATGTTTGCACGTGCCCACCTCAAGTCTTTAGGGAAAAAGTGCTGGCTCAAAACCCATGCCCATGCCGTGAACTGCCGCCTGAAGAACATCTGGAAAGATGGAAACGCATGCTTGAAGGCAGATATAACGAAGGAGAAGCAGTAGTCCGCATAAAAACGGATCTGAACCATCCCAATCCAGCTGTCAGAGACTGGCCAGCCCTCCGTGTTATAGAAACCGAGAAATGCCCCCACCCGCGAGTTGGAAGCAAATACCACGTCTGGCCCCTGTACAATTTTGCGTGCGGGTTAGATGACCATTTGATGGGGATAACCCACATAATTCGGGGGAAGGAGCATCTTACAAACATGGTTCGACAAGAGTACATGTACCAACATCTCGGTTGGAAGTATCCAGAAGCAATACATTACGGAAGGCTCAAAATTAAAGGAGCTTACCTAAGCAAATCAAAGATCGTTAAAGGAGTAAGAGAAGGTGTCTACAGGGATTGGGCTGACCCAAGGTTGGCCACGTTTGCGGCTCTGCGAAAGCGAGGTATAACTCCAGAAGCCATCAAAAAACTCATAATTGACGTTGGGCCGAAAACGTCGGACGTCGTTTTAAGCTGGGAAAACCTATACGCATACAACCGCAAAATCCTAGACCCCAAAGTTAACAGGTACTTTTTCGTGCCGGACCCGGTTCAATTATTGGTCAAGCAAATTCCAAAAATGTTTAACGCGAAACTTCGCCTACACCCAGAACATCCGGAGAGAGGATTTAGAGAATACCAAATAAAGCCTCATGGGGCAAACAACATGGCGCTTTTTTGGATTTCGAAGAAAGATGCGAACACCCTGACTGTCAAAAGCGTCGTCCGCCTCATGGAACTATTCAACATAAAAATCGAAAAAATTGAAGCATTCTCAGTTGAAGCATCATTCTTAAGCGAACCCTACGAAGAAGCCAAAAATGCCGGAGCCCCATTAATCCATTGGATACCTATAGGCGCAGATATGCCTTGTAGGGTTGTTATGCCAGACGCCACAGAAGCTGAAGGGATAGCTGAAAGCGCTTGTAAGGGATTAAGGCCAAACGACGTAATACAATTTGAAAGATTCGGCTTTGCGAGGATAGATGAGGTTGACATGAAACTTATAGCCTACTACGCCCACAAATAAGGGGATTGAAGCGTGCGGAAACAAAACAAAATAGTCTTGTGGCCAGTTTACTTTGACTCTACAAAAACTAGGGGAGAGGGGAGAAAAATTCCAAAAAAGTTAGCTGTATCCTCGCCAAAAATTTCAGAGCTGAAAGAAGCTGCTGAGAAGTTGGGCTTGGAGCACGAATTGGTTTTGGATGCTTGTTACCCTAAGATGCCTTGGCTTAATACGGGCCTTCTCTTAGTAACCAAAAAGGGGACAAAAAACAACATTATTAAGGAAATTGCCCGGCAGCTTTTAAAAATTCGCGCCGCATCCAAAACTGCCTAGCTAGCTTCCTCCTTTCCTATCAAAACCGCGTTTATTACTCCATCTTGCCCTGGACGTGAAGTTACCCGGGCCAAGCCAAGGGAGGTCTCTATGATAGCCCCTTTCGTTATAACACCCCTACGATTATAGTCCACATTTGCCGGGTTCTTTACAACCCGCACTATTTCAGCTTTCTCAGTCTTCCCAGTTTTCAAATCAGTTACGCAAGCATATTTTTCGCTTAAAACTTTAATTTTAATGTTGTCTCCTCTTCCACGCTTAATTTTCCTCTTAGGCTCGCCTAGAACGGTTTCAACAGGAAATGAACCCTGCTCAAATTTTCTTTTCCCTCTGTACGCTCGCATTTTGCCCCCGGTTGGCTTTCTCTTGTGTAAATCACCGTGCCAAACAGACATTTTGGCTCCCCTCTCTTTTCAGCGGCGCATTTTAAGCTCGCTCATTATCCATTGCTCGGCATATAAATTTATCCTTTCTCTGTGCTTGTGGGCGGGCTTTTATTTGCTTCTTCCGCTTTTTCTCCTTCAAGGATCTTTCTTAATTCCCTCTTCATGGCTGTGACATCGTGGCTTAAACCAAAATAATCTGCAAAGTAATCTGTCGTCCTCAGGACTGAGGAACGCCCTTTTCTCTCCGACACAATTAACCCCATCTCCTTGAGTAGTTTAATATGTCCATAAGCATGATGCCCCCGTACTTCTGTAACCCTTTTCTGAGAAACTGGCTGTTTAAGCGCTATATACGACAATGTTTTTAACGGACCAGTTGAGAGAAGCGGTCTCTTGACGAGTTTTCTAACATGAGGGGTGAATTCGGCTTTGAGTTGCAAAACATACCTTTCATCTTTTAGCTCTAAAATTTCAAGAGCTGTGTTTCTACTCGCATATTCTCGCATTAGTGTTTTTACAAGGTTTCTAACCTTATTTTTTGATCTAGTCCTTAAAACCGAGCACAAATCTGAAAGGTTCAAGGGGCGACCAGCAACGTACAATGCGGCTTCAACTAAAGCAAGCTCGTTTTTAAGCTTTTCACTGTTTTGCGAAACTTCTGTATTGTTAAGCGGTTTTTTCATCTTTTGCAGCAGCAAATCCTCCAAGACTAATGTAGATTTCCTCTGATTCTTCATCTTGCCACAAGTTTACTTTTTCATTTTGAGCCAAAAATAGTAGAAGGATGAACGTGCGTATGGCTTCTAGTCTCGTCATACCCTTTGTTAGAGCTGAGAACTCTATGATACCGGAACCCTTCACCATTTCAAAAAGGACGTTGTACAGCTTATTCATTTGCAGCTCAATTTCCATTAGATAATAGTCGATTTGCGGGAGAATCTCGGAAGGGGTTGGAAGAAGAACGGGTTCCACTGCCGTCTTTTCAAAATGATAAAGTTTTTCGCCCTTCAAAACGTCATCCAGAACCTCCAATAGATGCTTTATAGTGGTTGAGGTTAACTCATGTCTTAACGGCAGAAAAAGTGGAGGTGGAACAAAATCCGATGAGATTTTGGGAGGTGCTGGCGGTTCTTCAAGCTTCAGCAAAAGTTTAGACTTCATGAGGTATATGAGAGCTGAGGAGTCCAAGGCTACACCGGAGGCTCTAAAATCTATCTGCCCAGCCTTTTCCATTTCCTCGAGAAACGTTGTAAGCAGGTAGGCGATGTTAATGTTCCACGGGGTAAGTTTTTCCAGCTTATGAAATTCAAAGAGAATGTTCCACGGGGGGCGCAGATAAAAAGGCTTTTTTGCGGCTGCAGCCATTTTAGCTCGGGACCTCTACAAACTTGGCTGAAATGATATTAGAAACCCCGTTTCGCCCATAAACCCCGTAAACCTTCTGGGCTTTGTTGATCATTTCAGGCTTTAACGTGATAACGATAAACTGGGCTTTCTCAGACTCCTCCAATAAAAGATCTGCTAATTTTGAAACATGAAAAGCATCTAAATGCGCATCTACCTCGTCAAAAATGTAGAAGGAGGCGGGGGTGAACTCTTTTAGGGCAAATAGAAAGGCAACGGCGGCTACTGAGCGTTCACCGCCACTGGCTCCACTGACAACTATCGAGGGTTTATTGGGAAACTGTACAATCATGTCTATGCCCCCTTGAAAAGGCTGCTCCGGGTTCTCCAAAAACAGAGCGGCTGTGCCTCCTCCGGTTAGCTTAGAGAAGTACTTTTTCAGGTTTTGGTTTACTTTTTCAAACGCTTCCATGAAAACTTTATGTTTTTTGCTTTCAATTTCATCCATAAACTTTAGAATCGCCTGCTTTTCCTTCTCAAGCTCATTCATCCTTAACGATAACTCTTTGTAACGGGAAATTTGTTCTGCGTAATGGGACAGCGCAAGCTGGTTCACCGCGCCTATCCTCTCAAGTTCAAACTGTAGCATCCTATAAGTAGCCTCAGCCTCTTCAACCTCTTTAGATGTAACTTCTAACGGTTCTTCATAGCCCAACTGTTTCAGCTGGTTTTGCCACTGCTCAAGCTGAATCATGGATGTCTGGACGCTTAGCTGGTGCTGGTTCAGCAAATGATCAGTTTCCTCATATTCAGCGTCGATCTTACGAAGCTCCTTATCTATCTCATCTATTTGAGACGTGAACTTTTTAGACTCTTCCCGAGCTGACAAAACAGTTTTAGAAAGTTCAACGCGGGTTTTCTCCAGCTCTGCTAATTCTTGTTTTAGCCTCTCCCTCTCTTGCAGTGCAGCCTCGACTTCGCCTTCAACTTTTCTTAGTTGCTGCTCAACCTTCACCAGCTGGATTTTCGCGCTTCTATATCCACCCCTCAAAACATTGTCAAATTGCGACTGAAGTGTTGAAATTTCTGTCTGTAAAGTTCCAAGCTTCTGCCTCAAAACAATTATCTCTTCAGCCAGCTTCTCCCTCTTAATCTCCATCGCCTGAATATTTGCAGGATCCGCCTTCCGCCTTAAAACGGCTAAATCACTTTGAAGTTTTCTTATTTCTTTTTGAATGGTGCTTTTTTCAGCCCTATAAGTCCATATCTTTATTTTTTCAGCTTCAATTTCCTTCTCGATCTTACCGATGTTAACATCTACCCTCCTGATGTTTGCCTTTGTTCTTTTAACAGTCCTTTTAACTCTTGAGATCTCTCTTTCCAAAGTGGTTATAGCTTCGGATAAGCGGGCGATTTCTACGCGGGTTCTATCTATCTCCTCTTCAAGGGACGCAACATCGCTTTCCCTTCTAGAAAGGTGTTGCTGAAGAGCCCTAACAGCTTCGTCTAAGCTTTTTATGGCCGTCTCGCTTGGTATGATGGCGGAGAAGTCTATAGGCGCACGATAATAGCCGCTCTCCAAAGCGCCGCCAGGCTCGTAAAGATCCCCATTAACTGTGACCACGCGGTATCCTTCGCTTGACAAGGCGAAGGCTGTTTTATCTTCTGGTGCTACTAGCGTATCGCCGAATACGAAGTAAATCGCCGGCTCATATTGCTTCTCATACTTTACAAAAGAGAAAGCGGCGCCTACCACATTTTTACCTTCCGGAATTTCTATGGGTTTGATGTTTGAAATTTCTTTAATTGGTATGATTTTTATCCTTCCAAGTTTCATTTTCCTCAAAGTTTCTGTACACGCAAAGGCGGTGTCAAAATCCTTAACCACTATGGCGTCCAGCCAGCCTCCAGCAGCAACATCGATTGCTTGCCTGTAAGCGTTGTCGATTTTAATTAAATTGCGCAGTCTGCCATACACGCCTTGTATAACGCCTAGCTCTCCCAGCTCTTCTATGCTTCTTAGGGCTTTTTCTTCTGCGGCAACGGCTTCCGCAAGTTCCCTTTGGGTGGCGAATTCTATAACTGCCTCCCGCGCCGATCCAGCTATTTTTCCAGCTTCGGCTATTTCCCTTTCAACAGCTTCTTTTTGCGCTATTTTCCGTCCAAGTATGCGCTCCAAATTTTTAAGCTGTTTTTTCTGTTCTTTCTGAACCTGAGAAAGTTCGGCTAAAGATTTTTCAAGCTCGCTAAGCGTTGCGGCAAAACGTTCTTTTCTTTCGTTAAGGTCTTTTAATCGTCTTTCTCGGATTTTGATGGTCGTTTGACTTTTCGTCTGCTCGGATCTTAAATATGCAAGTCTCTTGTAATTTTTGTCAAGGTGTAGTTCTATTTCTCGGACTTTTTTACTGTTTTCGCCGAGATCTTTCCAAAGTTGGGCAACCTCATTTGCAATAGCATCATGTTCCATCTGTTTCGCGTTAATTTCATTTAAAATGTTCTCATAATCACTTTGTAAACGTCTTATTTTTAGCCTGTTTTCGCGAATTTCGTTCCTTAAAGATTCGCATTGCGTGATGCTATTTTCTCTAATTTTCTTCAAGCCCTCAATGTTTGCTTTCCCAGAGCTTATTTTTGTAGTTAACTCCGTCAGTTTGGATTTTAACTCTCCAATTTTCATCTGAACCATTAATACCTTCGAGCCGCCTTCTTCAACTATTTCTGAGCTAAGCTTCCGCCAATTCCCCTCAATTTCTCTACGTTTTAATCTTAGCTGGTCACGCAGACTCCTTATCTTTTCAAGCTTACTTTTGATTTTTTCCACTTGAGCGGAGTTTAACCTAATTTTCTCCCGCAACTGTGCGATGTCGTGGGATAGTTTGACGACTTCCAGCTTTTTTATTTCATTTTTTAAAGAGTTGTACCGTAAAAGCTCGTTTCGCTCCCTCTCCAAGTCTTCAACTCGTCTCTGCACTTCTTCTATTCTGCCCATCGCTGTGCGTATGGATATTTCAGCAGCCTGCAGTTTTTCTTCAGCCTCAGCTTTCTCCGCGTCGTACTGGGATATTCCAACCAAATCCTCAATGATTTTTCGCCTTTCTGGGGGAGAAATGTCCGTCAAGCGGGTTATAGTGCCTTGCAAAATTATGTTTTGGCTTGTAGAGCTTATTCCCGCCATAGAAAGGATTTCCATCATGTGAACCCTTGAAATCCTTCTACCATTAAGCCTATAGACGCTTTGACCGTTTCTGTAAACCTCGCGGGAAATGGTGACCGTGGCAGTATCGATGGGTATGCGGCCATCCACATTGTCAAGTTGTATTACAACCTTAGCCATTTTAGCCCTTTCTAACCCCGCCTTTTCAGAACCATTAAAAATAAGCTTGGCAGCATTTTCCGCGCGAAGTCTCCTTGTGCTTAGTTCACCCAAGGCGAACAAAACGGCGTCAACGATGTTTGTCTTCCCACTCCCATTCGGGCCAGTTATAACCGTGAACCCTTTATCTAAGGCCAGCTTAGCTGTTTGCGGCCCGAAGGATTTGAATCCTTTAAGCTCTATCTTTTTGATATAGGGCATTAAACTAAGCCCTCACCTCACCCCTGCGGATCTATGAATGCTATTGGAAGTCGATTCTATAATATTTTTCATAATTCTTCTATAAACTGTTTTATCATCAAGCTTTAACAATTATGCACTTTTTAGCGCTATTTTCCAGCCTTTGATCCATATTTTGTAGCCATTTTCTTGACAAAATTCTTCACAAGTTCCTCTTCACCGTAAACAAGAAGACAACCATCTTTCTGCACGTTGACTGAAAGATTTAATTCTTCAGCCAAGGCTTTCAACGCTTCAATAGACACGTCTTCGGAGGGTCTGATACGAATCCAACGCTGCTCTCTTGGGATTCCTGGAATAAATCTTACCTCCTCTTCTTCGTCGTCAAAAACCTTCTTGCTCGCCTCGTCTAACCGCTTTAACCACTCTTCCACGTACATGTTTCCAAACTTTTCAAGTCCTTCGGAAATAAGGTATGACTCTACATTGCAGAGATACTCCTCAATCCTTTGACTTGTTTCAGGGCTTGAAGGATCAGCCTTTAAAACATTAATCAATGTTCTTGCATACTTCAAATCGCCAACAACGCTGGTTGGAACAACAATCCCCCTTTTTCGAAAATCGGTAATCATTTCCTCTAAAACTTTCCAAACAGACAGATAACCCATAGCCACTAAACTCCATTAAATTTAATTGATGTTGTCCATTATAAAAGAGTTTATTTTCGCCTTGTATACTGGTTGTCGATTAAACAAAATCATTTATGGAATTTATGAAGGACTTTGCTAAACAAGACGAATTATAGGAAAAGGTTTTTAGTTTAGTTGTTATATGAAAGTTTGCAAGAGTTAGTGGGGTTGATGTTTGATGTCAGTGTTTGCAGCTCCAGGAGCATATGACCGTGCCATAACTGTTTTTTCACCTGACGGAAGGCTCTTCCAAGTTGAGTACGCCATGGAGTTGGTTAATCGTGGGGCAACAATTTTGGGTATAAAATGCCCCGAAGGTGTTGTTTTGGGAGCTGAGGAAACAGTTGAACCTCTTGAAGAGTCCGAGTCTTCTTGGAAGATTTTTAAGATAGACGAACACATAGGGGCTGCTATTGTTGGCTTAAGTTCAGATGCGCGGGTTTTGATAGACCAAGCGCGAGTATATGCACAGAGTAATAGGTTAACCTATGATGAGCCAATAGACGTTGAGGTTGTAACTAAGCGCATATGCGATATTCAACAGCTTTACACGCAGCATGGAGGCGTAAGACCATTTGGCGTTTCCATAATTTTCGGAGGAGTTGACAAAACTGGAAAACGTGTGTTCATAACGCATCCTAGTGGAACATATAAGGGACACAAGGCTGTGGCTGTTGGTGTTGGAAGGGAAACTGCGACGAACATTTTAAAAGAGGAGTATCGTGAAAACATGACTTTGGAAGAGGCTATTAATCTTGGGGTGAAATGTCTAACGAAAGCTCTTGAAGCAAGGCAGCTTCAACCAAGAATAAAAATAGCAGTCATTCCATCAGCAACAAGGAAGATGGAAATGCTCAGCGACGAAAAAATCGAAAGGTACATGAAGAGTTTAAGCGAAAAGTAAGTGAAACCAATGGGAGAAAAATACACGGTTGCTCGTATCACGAAGGATAATGAGCACTTTGAAGTTCTAGTAAAACCAGATAAGGCATTAGATTATCGAATGGGGAAGATTTCCGCCATAACAGAAGTTCTGGTTACAGAAACAATATTCTCAGACGCAAACAAGGGTGCAAAAGTTTCCGAAGAAACCCTTCGTAGAGCCTTCGGGACGACGGACCAGCTTAAAGTGGCGGATATAATTCTAAAAAGGGGAACGTTACAGCTGACAACGGAACAGCGAAGAAAAATGATAGAGGAAAAAAGGAAGCAAATAATAACCTTCATATCGAAAAACTGCGTGGACCCGAGGACAAACCTTCCCCATCCACCGTTACGTATTGAACAAGCTATGGAGCAAATCCACTACTCAATAGACCCATTCAAATCCACCGAAGAACAAGCCAGAGAAATAGTTAAGCTACTGCGGCAAGTTCTTCCATTAAAAATGGAGCAAGTTTCGGTTAGCGTTCATATACCCGCGGAGTATGCAGCCAGAGTTTATGGGACGCTGAAAGCTTTTGGGACTATAAAACGCGAAGAGTGGCGGGCGGACGGTTCGTGGTCTGGAATCTTGGAAATGCCAGCTGGGCTTTACGGTCCATTCCTTGACAAAATTGGTGCCCTTACCAAGGGTAACGCAGAAGCTAAGATGATATCTTGAAATTTTTATGGTTTAGGAAGAGGTTTTTATGCCTACATTTTTTGAGAGAAGACAGCTTGTGACTCCCGGAGAATTATTGGCCGAAGGCGATTATTTAGCTGGCGAAAATGTTTACAAAGAAGACAACAAATTTTACGCTACGAGAATGGGGCTTGTTGAATATGAAGACAAGAAAGTCAATGTTGTCGCCTTAAGAGCATTCTACATTCCAAAAGTAGGAGACATAGTCATAGGAACAGTTGTTGAGGTGGGCTTCAGCGGGTGGACTGTTGACATAAACGCACCGTACTTGGCTATTTTAAGGGCGTCTGACGCTATAAGTAGACCGTTTAAACCCCAGAAAAATGATCTTGCAGAAATACTTGATGTGGGAGACTTGGTTGTGGCTAAAATAGTCGCCTACGATAGAACGCATAATCCTCAGTTAACCGTCGGCGAGCCAGGATTGGGGAAAATAACGCGGGGGCAGATAGTAAAGATAACACCCACGAAGATTCCCCGCGTAATAGGGAAGAAAGGCTCCATGATATCGCTTATAAAGCAGGAAACTGGCTGCCACATAATTCTTGGGCATAACGGAATTATACTAATAACGGGCAAAAGCCTAGAAGATGAGGAGCTTGCAATTATGGCTATACGCAAGATTGAAGAGGAATCCCACACAAGTGGGTTAACAGATCGCATATCCCAGATGATTAAGAAAGAAAAAGAGAGAAGAGGAATGATTTTAGATGAGTCAAAAACCTGAAAAGTTAATTGATAAAAAAGGTTTAAGGCTTGATGGTAGAAAACCGGACGAATTAAGACCCATGAAAATTGAAGTCGGCGTCCTTTCAAATGCCGATGGTTCAGCATACATTGAACATGGTAAAAACAAGATTTTGGCAGCTGTTTACGGTCCTAGAGAGCTTCATCCAAAACATATGGCTCTTCCAGACCGCATGGTTTTAAGGTGTCGCTATCACATGGCACCCTTCTCCGTTCAGGAACGGAAATCACCAGCTCCTTCAAGAAGGGAAATAGAGCTTTCAAAAGTTATTAGAGAGGCTGTAGAACCCGCCATATTTGTGGAATATTACCCTCGAACAGCCACAGACGTTTTTATCGAAGTCTTGCAAGCTGACGGAAGCACAAGATGTACAAGCATAACCGCTGCCTCGTTGGCCTTGGCTGACGCTGGCATACCAATGCGAGATCTGGTGGCGGCGTGTTCAGCTGGAAAGGTTGAGGATACAATAGTGGTGGACTTGATGGACATGGAAGATAAAATCGGAAGCGCAGATGTTCCAGTTGCTTTCATGCCCAATTTAGGGGTGATAACATTGCTTCAAATGGATGGAATCCTAACCATCGAAGAGTTTGAGAAAGCAGTGAACCTTGCCATAGAAGGATGCAGAAAAATTTACGCTTTGCAAAAGGAGGCGCTAAAAGCAAAATACATGAGCGTTAAGGAGGTTGAAGAGTGATGTCAATCGTTGTCCGTGTAAAACAGAAACAGATTGCCCAGTTGATTGCAAAGGGGAAACGCCTAGACGGCAGAGGCCTACGAGACTACCGTCAAATAACCGTCGAGCAGGGAATAATCGAAAAGGCGGAGGGTTCGGCGAGGGTTCTACTTGGAAAAACAGAAGTGATGGTTGGAGTGAAAATTGAAACCGGCCAACCGTTTACGGACACGCCAAATGAGGGAGTTTTAACGGTGAACGCTGAACTTGTACCTTTGGCATCGCCAACCTTTGAGCCAGGCCCACCGGACGAGAACTCCATTGAACTCGCAAGAATAGTTGATAGAGGAATAAGAGAATCAAAGGCAATAGACCTGGAAAAACTGTGCATAGAACCTGGAAAGAAAGTCTTCGTGATTTTTGTGGACATTTACGTGCTTAACCATGATGGAAATTTAATTGACGCCTCAGCCTTAGCAGCATTAGCCGCCCTTCTAAATACGAAAATGTTTAATTATGAAGTTGAAAATGGAGAAGTTAAAATTAAGCCAGGTTACACACAGCTTCCTATGCGAAAGCATCCCATAGCGGTTACCTTTGCAAAAATAAACGATAAGCTAGTCGTTGATCCGTGGCTTGAAGAGGAGCAAGTAATGGATTCCAGAATCACCGTGACAATCGACGATTACGGCAACATATGCGCGCTTCAGAAAGGAGGAAGCGGATACTTTACGCCGAAACAAGTGATGGAAGCTGTTCAAGTTGCAAAAGAAAAAGCTGAAGAACTGCGGAAGAAATTGGGATGGTGAAAACGTTGGGAAAAAGGACTAAAAAAGTTGGTCCAACTAGAGGATTAGGCCCCAGATACGGGTCCACCGTTAGAAAGCGCTACATAAAAATAGTTACTGAGATGAAAAAGAAGCATAAGTGCCCTCAATGCGGTTTCAAGCGGGTCAAGAGAGTAAGCGTTGGTGTGTGGAAATGCCAAAAATGTGGTTTAACCTTTACTGGTGGAGCATACACACCAACTACAAAACTTGGAGCCGTGGCTAAGCGCGTGGCAAAAGGGATACCTGTGGAAGAAGTTGAAACTTCAGAAAAATAATGGGCTGAAGATGTGATATTGATAACAACGTCAAGAAGACCTACAAGAGCCATTAGAACCTTCTGCAGAGATTTATCGCATACGATTCCAGGCACTCTGCGGATAAACCGCGGGAAACTAAGCTTAGAAGGCTTGGTTGAGAAAGCGTTAGAGTTTAACGCTGACAAACTTGTGATTGTTGATAGGTGGAGGGGAGGGCCTGGGAAAATACAGTTCTTCGTTAGGGGAATAGGCTTACAGCCAGTTCCACCATTAATATACCTAAGAAGAGTGAAGCTCCGAAGGGATTTTCCAAAAGTTATGCCAAAAGGAAAAAGAATAAGGTCTGTTGCAATTGCGGATGCACAAAGTGCATCTGCGGAAGCTGAGAAACTTAAAAGCGCTTTTTCAAAATTTTTCAGCATCCCTATCATTTCTTATGGGGCCATAGAAGGCTATGATGCGGTGATGCAAATTATACGGGAGCATGATTTCTTAACAGTCACATTTAAGCTCGTTCCAGAAATGGTGGAGATAGGCCCACACATGAGGATATCCCATTTAATATGGGAAGTCTAGCCCATGAGAGCCAAGGCGATTTTACGCATAAGGGCTTCTTCAAAGAGAATTTCAGAAATAGTTTGCCAGTCTTTATTGGTTGAGGTGAAGAGGCCGGCAACGACCCGCTCAAAGGCTGATTTGAAGATTAAAGGTAACTTGATGGTTTTAACCGTTGATGCTAAGGATACAGTGGCGTTAAGGGCTGCGTTAAACGCCTATCTTAGATGGATATCTTCATGCATAAAACTACTTCACACAATAGAAAAAATTGTCTAGCTTACTCCTTCCTACAGGGGGTTTTGGCAATTTAAGACATGCTTAAAGACTTCATGGCGAGCACTGCAAAACTATGCCGTGCAATTTTGGTATGGTCAATGCACTGCGTGGGCAATATGTTTTCACATTTTTAGGTAGGGTAAATTGGACCTGAGTTGAACACTTTTACCTTAGCGTTCCCTTACGCCTTTTATGTATTCTTCAACCCACTCCTTTGCAATTGAGTCTGGAACTTGAACTGGCGGATGTTTGAACGCGTAAGAGCACATGCTTATAATGGGGCCGGCTACTTTACGATCCAAGGCTAGTTTCACCGCTCTTATAACGTCAATTACAACCCCGGCGCTGTTTGGGGAGTCTTCAACCTCAAGTTTTGCAGAAATCGTTACTGGAAGATTGCCAAACTTTCTTCCCTTAAGCGTAATATAACAGATTTTTTTGTCGCCTAGGAAGGAAACGTAATCGGAAGGGCCTATTCTTGTGGGCAACTCGTAAGGGACAAGACTTGTAACGGCTTCCGTTTTGCTTACCCGTTTCGTTTTAAGCCTATCTTCAACGGTCATATTCAAAAAATCTGTGTTGCCGCCAAGGTTTAGCTGATAAGTTTCGTCCACCACCACGCCTCTGTCAATGCAAAGTTTGACAAGGGTTCGATGGAGGATCGTTGCGCCTAGCTGGCTTTTTATGTCATCTCCAGCCACAGGTAGCCCTCGTTCCTCAAACTTTTTGCTCCAGTTTTTGTCTGAAGCAATAAACTCTGGTATGCAATTTACAAAGGCGCATCCCGCGTCTAAGGCTGCCTGCGCATAAAAACGTGTAGCTTGATAACTTCCAACTGGCAGATAGTTTACGAGGATCTCCGCTTCAGCTTCCTTCAGTACCTTTACAACATCCACCGGCTTTATCTCATTATCGTCGTAAACGTTAAAAGGGCTCTTCATGTGCTCCGCTACTCCGTCAAGGATCGGGCCGGGCGAAACTTTGACGCCTAAAGGAGGCACGGACGCAAAATTGGCACAGCAGTTAGGCTTAACAAATATGGCTTCAGACAAGTCTTTTCCAATCTTGTTTCTATCCACATCGAAGGCTGCAACAAACTTTATGTCCCTTATATGGTAACCGCCAAAATTTACATGCATAAGTCCAGGGACAACTTCATCCTCTTTTGCATCCTTATAGTATTCGACCCCCTGGACTAAAGCTGAGGCACAGTTGCCCACTCCAACTATTGCCACACGTATTTCAGTCAAATGGCAACTCCCCTTTAAGTGAAAAGGTTTAGAGCTGCCTAATCTAAAACCTTTTCTCAATCTTAGAGCAAATTTAAAAGGAAACCTGTAACAACACTATGAGAAGGTGAGGCTTATGAATGAAGGTAAGGTGGACGTAAAATTTGAACCTTTCAGGGAAATAGTGATAATGGAACGCAACTTATTCTCAACCCCAGACGACATTGCAAGGTTTGCTTCGATAATTGCGGGAGGAAAAGCTGCGGGTCTATACTGGGCTGAAGGTGTTGTCTTCCTTTATTTTCCCCTTCCGGTTGCAACCGAAACGGCGGCTAAAGCGCTTGTTGAAAATAAGAGGGTTTATTGGACCTTTGTTGGATACGCCCTCATGCCAAAATACCAGCCTCTTATTGAAACGAAAGAGAAAATCATGGTTCCAGTCATAGACATGTCTTCAAACCCCATGTTTAGAAAAGTTGCGAACTGGCTAAAAGAACAGAAACAGACCTAGTTTAACCCTTTTGTTGAAAGTGGCAACATGAAAAAACCGATTTTCATACGGGGAAAAATTTTCTCCGGAGCTGGCGAAGGAACAAAATTCACGACACTTCCATGGGTTAAGAGACAAATAGAAGAAAAACTAGGGTTTCCTCCTTACCCTGGAACATTAAACATACGACTATTAGAAGATAACGCTAGTCTTAGAAAGTTGTTGGCAAGGATAAAAGGTGTAGAAATTTTGCCTGTTGAGGGATATTGTTTAGGAAAATGCTTTAAAGCGCTTTTAATGAAAAAAGTGAAATGTGCCATTATTTTACCGGATGTTAAAGGTTATCCAGAAGACGTTATAGAGATCGTGGCACCTGTAAACTTACGGGAAAAATTAAAGCTTAAGGACGGCGATATCGTGGAAGTTACGGTTACAGTTTAATCTAATAAAAATGCGCTTTTCTGTTTGCCCTTAAAGAAGTTCTCCTGTAGATAGTTATTTTCAGCACTGCAGGAAAATTTGGAGGATGATAAAAAGATTTTTAAGCTGATGTGCCTCTTCGTAGAAAATCTTATTAATTTAAGAGACATATCGTGGCAAACCTTCGGGAGAAATGCCTTTGAGCGATGCAAAAGGTCAAAGTTTATTCCTAGGTGACGACCGAATTGGTTTGCTTCTGTTAAAGTTGTCTCTCCCCGCTTTTTTCGGCATGTTCTTTTCAACCCTATATGGTGTGATAAATACTGTTTTCATAGGCCACAAGGTTGGCCCTCTTGCAATTGCAGGCCTCTCCATTGTTTTTCCAATTTTAATGCTTTCGATGGGTGTAGGAATGATGACAGGAACCGGAGGAGCGTCGTTGATTTCAAGGCTCATCGGGAAAGGCGACAGGGAAAGAGCTGAACATGCCCTTGGCAACGCCATAGTTTGCACCCTTGCATTTTGTACTTTAACAACCGTTGTCGGCTTGTACTACATGGACTTTTGGCTAAGGCTTATGGGGGCTTCAGAGGATGTTTTCCCATACGCTAGAGATTTTATGGGAATAATCCTTTACGGCGCTTATTTTCAAACATGTGTTGTGGCTTTGAGTAGTCTAATCGCAGCTGAGGGTAATGCTCGTTTTCCAATGATTGGAACAATAATTGGCGCTGTATTGAACATAATCTTCTGTTGGGTGTTTGTAGTTTTGTTTGATATGGGCGTAAAAGGCTCGGCGTTTGCTGCGGTAATCGGGCAGGCGACCTCAGCAGGCTATCTATTTAGCTACTATTTCAGAAGGGGCAACCATCTAAGGCTTCATTCAAATGGCATGAGGCCACGCTGGAGCATAATAAAGGACATTCTATCCATAGGATTGGCCTCATTAGCTCGAAACTTGTCAGGTAGTCTGTCCGCCGTTTTTGTTAACAGAGTTTTAATTGCTTACGGAGGCGATTCCGCTGTATCTGCGTTTGGCATAATCAATCAGATAATGATGTTTGCTATTATGCCTTGCATGGCTATAAGTCAAGGCCTTCAGCCGATTGTAGGTTTCAATTACGGAGCAAAGCATTACGACAAAGTTTTAAAGACGATAAAATTAGCCACAGCTGCGTGTGCAGCCTTTGCCACCTGTGTCTTTGTAATGCTTTATTTTTCACCGGAAATTCTCTTTAACATTTTCACAAACGATGCCGAACTCATCACCCTCGGTTCCCATGCGTCAAGGCGCATCTTTCTAGCAATACACTTAGTGGCCTTTATGGTTGTTGGATCCACAGTTTTTCAAGCAATCGGCAAGGCGGTTCAATCATTCATCATATCCATAGCTAGACCTGTTCTTTTCCTTGTCCCATTGATATCCATACTTCCCTCTAAGTGGCATTTGGAAGGTGTCTGGCTTGCTTTTCCAATAACAGATGTGCTCACTTTTCTAGTGGTTTTTGCCCTTTTTACATATCAAGTCAAAATGTTTAAAGCTGAGGGAAATGTGAAGGACTAGCTCAAAGAAAACGAGGATATTCACACTACTGCTGAGGAATGAGTCGATGGGGTTTTACGCACCAGCACAATGGGCTTGTGTTTTACCTTTTCAAGCATCTCCCAACTCACACCAGTTAAATTCACTTTGAAGGTTTCAGCCATGTCCCAAATGGTTCTGCCTGCTCCGAAGCCCCTTACACGGTTTGCGAAATCTGCGATGGTTAATGCCTCTTCGACTGTGAGTTTGCATCCTGCAACCGCTATGGGTGTTGCCCGCTTTTTCAGCTTAAACATTCTTCCAACAACATATGTTAGAATGCCGCCGAAGGAGTGTATTCCCTTAATTGGTTTAGGACGGGGGGTAAAGTGGAAGCCTTTGAAGGAAAAAGTCTTATCTGTGTCAACTATTAGAACAGTAACTTTTACGCCTAACTCGGACAGGATTTTTCTTTGAATTTTTCTTGCTATGATGTCGGCGTTCTTTAACGGCAAACTCACATAGGAATGGGGCAAATTGCTTCCGTCAACGCCTCCCTCAGAGCTAAACATTAAAGCCTGCAACAAACCCGCATGTTGCAAGGCAACTTGCTTATGACGGCTGCCCATTTCAAAAGGGTATCGTCGAAGTCTAAGAATGGTCTCTCTCCGTAGATGGCATAATGGGCCGAGAAGGTAGCCCCAGACTATCGGCATCCACCATTTTGCAATTATTTTCGCGCTTAAACTCGGCTTTATGAGACTCTCATCAACAATATTATTAAGAGCTGTTGAAACAGCTTTTTCTGAAATAACCACGAAGTCTCCATCAGAAACTTCACCCTTTAAATTTGTGATTATTTCCTTTTCATAATCTTCACCTGGACGCCAATACTTAGTTGTAAATGCCTTATACTTGGGCATTCAAATCGCTTTCATAGAGGATTTGAGGTTTATAGGTTCTTGAACCATTTCTTTATTTCTTCAATGCTACATTCTGGAGGTTTCAGTTTTCCTTCAGGACAGTAGCCAAGTTTTACGCAGTTGGGTCCAGCGTTTTCAAAGATTGAAGGCGCCACTTTCTTCACTTGCTTAAGCATTTCTATTGCAACTTCCCTTAGCTCCCACTGGGTTCGCGCACAACATCTTAAATTGAAGAAATGGTGAAGCTCCCTAGCGTTCATTGTTACAATTATGTTTGTTTTCGCTGCGTTGGGAAGAATGTAACGTGCGTCTTCTTTCGGAATCCCCTTTTCCAACAGTTTCTGATAAGTTTTTGAGATGACCCCCAATGTCTCATCGAATACTTTTTTGGCCTCTTGATTATCGGCTATACTTGGCGGAGTCACGTAACTTTGTAGGGTGTCGTAAGTCACGTAGCGTTGGCTTTGCTGAGTATATGAGGCTATGCGGTGTCTCACAAGCTGGTGTGTCAAGGCTCTTGAAACTTCTTCAATGCTAAAGGTGAAGTTTGCATGTTCTATAACTGATACATGCCCATAGCCCAAAATTCGCCGAAGTGTTTTCCGAGCTTTTTCCAAGTTCAAGTTTTCAAAAATTTTAGATGTGCCTTCGCTTCCGGGTGAAGTTAAGGCTGCTGCCGCGCATACAATTTCTGGGTCAGGAGTGTAGCGGAGAAGCTTAACCTTCAATTTTCAGCCCTCCCCTTCACTTTACCATGAAAGCAATAAATCTGTTTCGCATAGAATGTTCATAAGGGGTTCGTTTGGCAAGGTTGAAAAAGGCTATCAACTATATACACGAATTGTGTTCAAGCAGGGAGGAGTCGCGGCGGATCCTAGGAAACCTTTTACAGTCGAAGTATAATGTGTGGACTAAAACCCTTGCTTTAAGCGACTTCTTAGACTTCAACAGAACCATAATGGAAAATAAAAATAAATTAGGTGCGGCTCAATTTTTTGGAAAGTTTCGTGCCTACGCCTTTGAAGAGTATGTTTACCGCTTGCTTAGGGAAAAAGTCTGCATTAATAAGCCGTTAAAGCTTTTTTGGGGAGAGAAATGTCTTGTTTGGCAGAGAGATGGAAAAAAGTACGCTTTAGAATTTGACCTCTCTATTGGAGAGAAAATCGACAAAGATGTTAATCCCATTATCGTTTTCGACGCTAAGGTGGAGCTTGACTCTGCTAGGTTAAAAACAGCACTAGCCTCTTTTGTAACGCTTAAAAATTGGAAAAATGATGCTAAATGCGTCCTCGTTTACCTTGTTAAAGAGGTTGAAGACACCCTTTTATGGCTTGCGAAAAACTGGGCGGATGGAATCTATCGATTCAGCCTCGAAAACAACGAAACCGACGCTTTTATCGACTACGTTGTTAAATGCCTTCGAGCCTATATACAGGTGTAGATTCTGTCAGCCGTGTACCTCCCACTTTCCATTTCCCGCTCTATCTCACGCAACAGCAATATACGCCTAAACGTTGGCGGGTGGGTGGAGAACCATGTGTTGATTTTCGCCCATGTAGATTTCGCCTCCCTCTCCATGGCCATTGCAAGCTCCTTTTCGTCCAAGACACCGTCCCTGTCCAGGTCATATTCCCCTTTCTTAGCCATTATATGGGATATTTCCAGCTTAGCCATGGCTGGGTCTTCGATATAAAATGCCCTTGCCCCAGATGGGGGTTGGGGCGAAAGCGACAACCCATAAGTAATTTTCGCCAATGCGCTTTGTAAGCTTCTAGGAGAACCTGTCAAGTACGCTGAATATGCGTCCGCGTAGTGCTCCCTAAGTCTGCTGAGTCCCATCACAAATAGAAGCGAAATGATATAGACTAAGTATGAGATTATCGCTATAATGAAAAATGTTGCCTTGATGCTGCCTTCCTCTTTCTTCTTCGAAGATGGAGCCCATCTTCCAGCTTCCCATGTTCCCCGTGCAATCAAGTAGGCGAGTAAGGGTAATGCTGAAAGCACTGTCATAACTACATAGTCTTTATGTTTTATGTGGCCTAACTCATGGCCTATTACGCCTATAACCTCTTCTTTGTTTAGATTTAAGAGCAGTCCTTCGTGGACCGCCAAGGTGGCGTTTTTTGCCGTTCTGCCGAAAACGAAAGCATTAGGCGTTTTGTCGGGCACTATAGCCAGTTTTGGCATCGGTATGCCAGCTTTATCTGCCAACTCTTTCGCGGTGCTTTCAAGCCAAGGGTTTTCTCCCCTTTCTAAGTAACGCAGCCTAGTGGAGCTTCTAACTATAGCCGGTCCAATAAGGTATTGGACAAGCATGAAGATTATTGTGCCTATTAAGGCGTAAATGGGGCTTAGTTGAAGGATAAGCATGATTGCTGAAAGGAAAAAGGCGAATATGAAGACGACTAGATATATGGAAGTGGCCATTGCAAGCTTTAGCTCAGCTAACCTTCCCAAAGGTTCACCGGTAGTTTACAACATGCCGAAAGGAATTATGAAAAATTAAAGTTTTCCCCTTATTTCGCGTATTTCTTTGGATTTTTCTTAAACTCTTCCTCGCAAGCCTTTGAGCAGAAGTAAAACATGCGGCCTTCATGCTCAATTTTGCTGTAGGCTGCATCGGGGTCTATTTTCATTCCACAAACTGGATCCTTAACCAGACGCTTTTTCTCCACTTTTTTCACCCCCTCAAGCTCATATTTCCGTAAAGTTTGGCTGTTAAGGGCAACTATAACTGTGCTTAGAGACATTATTATGGCGCCGACGGCTGGCGGCAAATTTACACCGAGTCCTGACAAGATTCCCGCGGCCAAGGGAATTGTTACGATGTTGTAGCCTGCCGCCCACCACAGGTTTTGAGCCATTTTCGAGTATGTTTTGCTAGAGATATCAATAACTTTCACCACATCTCGGGGGTCATTTCTAACTAGTATTATGTCTGCGCTTTCTATGGCTATGTCTGTTCCAGCGCCTATTGCTATGCCCACGTCCGCGGTGACAAGCGCTGGCGCATCGTTTACGCCGTCTCCAACCATGGCAACTTTATGGCCCTCTTCCCTTAGAAGCTTGACTTTCTCAGCTTTCTGGTCTGGCAAAACCCTTGCAAAAAATTGGTCTATTTCTAATTCTTTGGCAACCCAACGGGCAACTTCTTCCGAATCCCCGGTAAGCATGTAAACCTTCAAACCTTTATCCTTCAATTTTTTAACCGCTTCGTAGGATTCTGCTCTTATTATGTCAGCCAAGGCGAATGCGCCAGCGAGTTTTCCGTCAACAACCGTGTAAACGATGGTTTTGCCTTGTTCCTGCATTTCCGCTATTTTTTGATTTTTTGCTTCAATTTTTAGCTCTTCTAAAAGGTTTATGCCGCCAACATAAACTTCTCGTTTTCCAACTTTTCCATATGCGCCCTTGCCCGGTAAAGCCTTAAACTCATCGGTTTTGGGAATTTTTACGCCCTTATTTTTCGCGTAGTCTACTATCGCCCTTGCTATAATGTGCTCCGAATTGATTTCAACGGCAGCCGTCAACCGTAAAAGCTCATTCTGGGAGATGAAAGCAACAATATCACTTACGCCAAAATTTCCAACAGTTAAAGTGCCTGTTTTATCGAAAACGACGGCGCTCACATCTTTAACCATTTCGAAGGCGCGTCTATCCCTTATGAGGATGCCGCTTTTCGCGGTTATGGATGTTGAAAGGGCCACAACTAAAGGTATTGCCAACCCAAGGGCGTGGGGACATGCAATCACGAGAACTGTCACAGACCTTTCAAGGGCAATGTCGGAACCAGCTATAAAAAACCATGCTGTGAAGGCTAATATTCCAGTTACGAGGGCTGCATAAAACAGAAGAGCAGCAGCCTTATTTGCCAAATCTTGCGTCCGCGACTTGCTTTCTTGAGCTTGCCTAACAAGCTTTATGACCTGCGCCAAGTAGGTTTCTTCACCTGTCTTTTCCACATGCACTTTGAGAACACCTTCACCATTAATAGCGCCGCCTACCACTTTGTCATTCAACTTTTTATGGATGGGTTTTGACTCGCCTGTTAGCAAGGCCTCGTTAACGAAGGATTCGCCTTCAACAACAATGCCGTCTGACGGAATTTTCTCACCTGGGCGAACTAAAACAATGTCACCCTTGCTTAGTTGGGAAACGGGGACTTCCACTATCTTGCCGTCTTTAACAAGGTGGGCTGTTGTGGGCATTATTCTGACGAGTTCTTCTAAGGCCATGGAAGCGCCTAGAACGCTTTTGGCCTCTATCCAGTGCCCCAAAAGCATAACATCAATTAGGGTTGCAAGCTCCCAGAAGAAGTCCTTTCCACTTATTATGAACACTGTTCCCAAAGAGTAGAACATGGCCACGGATATTGCGGTGCCAATAAGTGTCATCATTCCAGGTTGTTTGGCTTTAATTTCTTGATGTAATCCTTTTATAAAGGGCCATCCGCCGTAGAGGTAAACAACGACGGACAAAAGGGATAGAACTTGTTTCTGGTAGGGAATCTGGATCCACTCAAGGCCAAACCACATCTGAATCATTTCAGAAAGGAGCAGAATTGGAATGGTGAGCGCAAGGGAAACACAGAATTTTCGCTTAAAATCTTCGACATGATGAGCATGGTGATGGACATGAGCACACAATATTATAACACCTTGCCAGCTAACCTTTTAGCATCTCTAAAACTATTGCTGGGCAAATCTTCTTAACCCCCTCTATCGTTCCTATCTTCTCAGAGATTATTTTCGTTAATTCCCTTCCATCCTTAGTCCATATTTCCGTCATTATCATATGATCGCCTGTCGATGTTGCCACGTACTTTGCCTCAGGGATTTCGCAAAGTTTCTGGGAAGCTTCCAAAAGCTTAGAGGGATCAACGTCCACACCCACTATTGCAACAGTGTTTAAGCCTATCTTAGAGGGTTCAATAATAACTGTGAACTTCTTTATAACGCCTTCACGTTTCAGTTTTTCCACCCTTTTTCTAACCGTGGATTCGCTTATTTTTAGTTGGCGGGCAATTTCGGTGAAAGGCATGCTTGCGTCTTCCTGAAGAAACTTTAGTATTGCCAAATCAGTTTTGTCAACCATTTTATTTTCATCTCGTCTGATTTTCAGATTTATCGGTTAGTTTTTATCCGAATATCGTACACAATCCTTTTAAATTCGGACAAACTAATAAGCTTATTGCAGATAAAAGGAGGATTTGATGTATGAGGAAAATGACGGAGGAAAATTTAAAAAGCGCATTTGCAGGCGAAAGCCAAGCGCATATGCGCTACTTAATTTTCGCAGAAAAAGCCGAGGAGGAAGGTTTTCCAAACATTGCGAGGCTTTTTAGGGCGATAGCCTACGCTGAACAAGTTCACGCCACTAACCACTATAATGCTTTGGGAATGATCCGCGGTTCCGCCGAAAACCTGCAAGTAGCCATAGACGGCGAAAATCACGAGGTGGAAGAAATGTATCCGGCTTACGGCGCCGTCGCCAAACTCCAAGAGGAAAAGGGAGCCCTAAGGGTCATGGAATGGGCTCTTCAAGCAGAAAAAATTCATTCGGGCATGTACCAGAAGGCAAAACAAGCCGCGGAGAACGGCAAGGACATAAAACTTGGCTCGGTTTACATATGCAAAGTGTGCGGCTATACCGTGGAAGGCCAAGAGCCAGACAGATGTCCCGTTTGTGGAGCACCAAAGGGGAAGTTCCAAAAATTCTAAAAGAGTCATTTGACAATTATTACATGTTTAATTTATGGGAGAAAGGAGTATGGCGCAAAAACTTCGTTCTTGGGCAAAGCTGGTAAAAGGTTTTAAGATAATTATTGACAACGGCCGATTTCACAGCGTTTGTGTTGACTTGCCGCCGGAGCTTGGAACGGATAAGGGGCCTACAGCCCTAGAATTATGCGTTATGAGTTATGCTGGATGCTTCGCTACAATATTTGCTTTAATGGCTAAGAAAACGAGAGTCGCTTTGAAAGATTTAGAAGTCGACCTTGAAGCCGTAAAATCTGATGAAGTGGGAACCATAACCGAAGCAAGCTTTAACATAACTGTCAAAACCGACGCCTCCGAGGAGGCTGTTCAGAGGGTCTTCAAGCTGACAGTTGAAAACTGCCCTGTTGGGAAACTCTTTGAAAGAGCCAACGTGAAAATAACCTACAACCTCAAAACGGAACATTAGGAAGGTGATTTTAATTTGGATAAGTGGGAGTGTGAAGTATGCGGCTATATTTATGATCCAGAAGTTGGAGACCCAGATCATGGCATAGTTCCTGGAACACCCTTTGAAGCCTTGCCAGACGATTGGGTGTGCCCCATATGCGGGGTCTCAAAGGACATGTTCAAATTGAAAAAATAAGGAATAGTTGGTGAGCCTCATGGAGCCTTCTAAATTTTATGTTTTGCCGCAGCTGTCCTATGGCTATGGTGATTTAGCGCCATATATGTCTGAAGAACAGCTGCGCATACACCACAGCATACATCATCAGGCTTATGTGAACGGCGCAAACGCTATACTTAAAAGGCTGGATAGCGCCCGTAAAGAAAATGCCGACGTAGACGTCAAGTCTGCCTTAAAAGAGCTTTCATGGAACATAGGAGGGCACCTCTTACACTCATTTTTCTGGAAAAATCTTGCGCCTCCAAGCAAAGGCGGCGGGAAACCAGGTGGAAGGTTGGCTGCCCTCTGCGAGAAGGAGTTTGGAAGCTTCGAAAGATTCAGGAAAGAATTTACGCAAGCGGCGGTCAGCGTGGAGGGTTCTGGCTGGGCAGCCTTAACAGTGTGCAAGCAAACTAGTCGCCCAATGATAATGCAGATTGAGAAACATAATACCAACGTGTATCCAGCTTTTCCAATATTGATGGTTTTAGATGTGTTCGAACACGCCTACTACATAGACTACAAAAACAAAAGGGGCGACTTTGTGGAAGCTTTCTGGAACATTGTTAACTGGGACGAAGTAAGCAAAAGGCTTGAAGAAGCACTAAAATAGCGTGGAGCGGATCCTATGCCTAAGGTCTTAATCCTGTACTATAGCAGAACGGGAAACACTGAGAAAATGGCAAAAGCGGTGGCGGAAGGCGTAAAATCCCTTCAAAACACTGAAGTCGAATTAACCTATAGAGCGACACCAGAAATGTTAGCTGGTTTTGACGCCATAGCCATTGGAATGCCCACATACCATCACGATATGACCACTGACGTGAAAAAACTCTTTGAAGAAGCAGCTGTTAAAAACGTTAACTTGAAGGGTAAGGTTGGTGCCGCCTTCGGATCCTACGGCTGGAGCGGTGAAGCCCCAAAAATGGTTCTGGAAATAATGAAGAACAAGTTTGAAATGAACGTTATAGAGCCGCCCCTATTAATAAAATATACGCCGGATCAAGCTGGCTTAGAAAAATGCAGAGAGTTGGGGAGAAAAATCGCTGGAAAAATTGCCAAGCCTTAAATCCCACATTTCTCTATACTTTTGTTTTATGTAAAATTTGGTGAGCAGATGGATGCAAAAAGCGAGTTGTTAGAGTTTATTAAAAGGCAGATTGAAATAGAAAAGGAAATTGTCAATTCAATAGATAAGGCGTTGAAGGACATGCAAAACCCCGCGGTTAAAGGGGTTTTAAGGGGGATATCCCTCGACTCGCTTAAACATGCGGACATGTATGCTTCCGCCTTAACGCTTTTAACAGCAGTTCAACCGGCTCTTTCACAAGAACAGCTTGACAAGCATAAGAGTCTCATTGAGAAGCATATACGCATAGAAGCAGAACTAATTAAGAAAATTAGTGACGTTTTGCCTACAATTGAAAATGAGAAAGTGAAACTTCTGTTAAGCGCAATTTTACACGATGAAAGAAGACACCATGAACTTTTGAAGCAGGTTCTGGAAATTCTTATCCGTGGAGAAACAATAACCGAAAATGACTGGTGGGACATCCTCTGGAAGAATGTACCATTTCACGGAGCCCCGGGCGGGTAAAACAGATTTTTGCCGTTTTAGATAAAACTTTTAAGCATACACAAACAGAAAAAATAGGGAGGTGAAATGTTTGGTTTCTAAGAAGTTGTTGGATATGTTGAATGATGCTATTGCGAGAGAATTGCAGGTTTCCATTCAGTATATGTGGCAGCATGTCCAGTGGAGCGGGGTCAAAGGGTTTGCG
>JANXEP010000044.1 GCA_025057795.1 Candidatus Bathyarchaeota archaeon
TTAGGAGACACTAAACGAAACCATGGGAACGTATACCAATGAATGTGGAAAGAGAATGCTATGCTTTTTTAACACTTTCTAGAATTCTCTTTAACGCTGTGTAGAACATATAAGTGCCGAAGGTTGAGCCAGCTACCGTGAAGATCACTACATACACTTTTGTTATCAAGCCAAAAAATATGCTTGCTGTGAATAATGTTCCCCCGAGAATCACCACCGATAAAAGGTAGTAGAGAAACATGGTTTTCCATAACCCGTATTTAGATGCAAGTTTCAACCAACCCTTGTTGGTGAGGAAATCTCTTGCCTTAAACGGAGCTGAAAGATCCAACTCCTGTAGTTGTTTAGCCATTTCTCGCTCGGATGCTCTTAGAACCTTCGGCAATAAAGCGGCACTTAGCACGCCCGCAGCAACCAAAAGGACGAGCGCAAGGACAAGTTGGTTAAGAAAAGCCAAGACAAATATAATGACCATTAAAGAACCTGCCATGGAGGATAAATAATATGCCTTCTCCTTACTTCGATAAGCTCTCACAGCGCCAAATATCGCCATCAAACCAAAAAAAAACAACACCATAAAGAAATAACTCAAAAGGCATGTTGCTCATTCAACCACCTCACCAAATAGCCACAACAATAATGTTAAGACGAAAATTCTTAAACCTTACCAGGTCTAAAAATAAATCAAGCCCAAGCAATCTACTGGTCTGCCCCTATCACTTTTAACGGCTGTTTTCTGTTAGTAACGTCTAACCGAAGCATGTCCATTGGGCTTAGCTGAACTTTGTCCGCTTTTTGTTTTTCGCGCGCGAGATCCTCATAAGTGATGCAACAATAGTATTGTTTCCTTTCGTTTAATGGCTTTTAACCGAAAAATGGCTGTTTTTGTTTTTTGCGCTTTTGTTTTGCCTTTTTTCGTTTAAGGCGAACTAACTGAATGGCAAGAATACTATTCTTTCACTGTTTTTTGGCGGTTTTCGTAAAATAAGCGCAAACTTTAAGTTTTTTAAATTAAATAATTTGCGTTGAGGTGATTTATGCTTGAGTGAAGAGGAGATAGCCAATTTAATGGCTGGTGAGATGGCTAAAGACGCTTGTGAGACAGTTGGGGGCGATTGTAAAGCGAGGTGTGAAGCTGTCCTGCGCAAAATCATAATCGAGGGTGAGGGCTTCGAGCTACTGAATGAGCTTTCAGAGGCGGATAAGAGGGCTGTTAAGGAAAAACTGAGGGAGCTTGTTGGACAAACTGAGGAAAAACCAGTTGTAGCCGGCCAAAAACAGCTTCAACAGCAAGCCTAGATTTCAATTTTTGGAATGGGACCCCCACCCCCATGGGCTGGAGTAAGCATTCAGGAATAGGCATAACCCGCAAGCATACGCGTCAAGAAATGCCTAATAGGCAGGTATGGTAAAAACCATGCTAAAATGCTTCTTTTGCGGCCGTTGGTTTAAGAACAAGCAAGCACTACGAGCGCATCTAAGATTCTGCGAACAAAGACAACCCTAAATCAAACTTGCAACTTTACGAGGCGTATTACAAGCTCAAAATCTTGTAAAGACGCATACAGTAACTAAACAAAAGTGGCTTTTAGCAGACATGCATTATTGAAAATTCTTTGTTTGCCTGTTTTCTCTTAATTTTTCCCTAAGCTTTTCTTCTAGGGGAGGTAGCCCAAAAATTTCTTCAAGCCTTTTGCGCACCTCGTTTAATGGCGGCAACCCTAACTTTTCCCCTATATATTCATCAGCCACATTTTCGCCCTCTCTAATAAGTTGGTAAATGTTTCTTTCAACAACCTCTTCAACTGGTTCTTTGAAAAGCTCGTGGGCT
>JANXEP010000052.1 GCA_025057795.1 Candidatus Bathyarchaeota archaeon
GTGCTATTAGAAATATTTAAATATTTCGGTGAATACAAGTATTCACGAAGAATATAAAAGTAGCGAGGTGAATACAATATGAGTATGCCAAGAACAAAAGACTTTGTAAAACTACGGAAAGCTGGAAACAGCTTAGTAATCACGATTCCAAAAGAAATTTTAGCGACATTAGGTTGGCAGCCTGAAGACGAACTATATATTGAGGTAAAAAATGAAACGCTAATAGTTAGAAAAGCTTGAAAACACGAAGTTTAAACATTCCCATAAAGCTAGTTTTAACCACTGTGGAAATGTCCCTTCTGTCCCTTTTGACCCCGACCCCGAGGGGTCTGGCGAAATTTTTCCAAAAATTTTTCCGCCTTCCAAAAAGTGGGGTCAAAAGGGACACCATCATGTAGGGAAGAGGATAGACAGGTCATCAGCCCCATTAAAACGCTTCCGCTTTACCCCCCTAAGTGCTTCCCTCCCTTCTCATATGTTAGAGGAGGGGAGAGCCCATTTATCAGGGTAAAAATATGTTTCGAATTAAATTTTAAAAGGCTGGAGTGTGCATACGCTTATACTGGGTGTGTGCGCACATGGGCCGTCTCAAGAAACGCGTAACCATAAACCTGAACCCTGAAGTGTTGGAAAAATCCCGAAAACTGGGCTTAAACATTTCAAAAGTCTGTGAAAAAGCCCTTATCCAAGAATTAAGGCTAAAAGAAAAAATAGAAATTGAAAGCGAGGGAGGTATCGGAACCGTAGGTTCTGATTATATGGTAGCCCGGGGGAGATTCGAACTCCCGTCGGCGGGTCCAAAGCCCGCCATGCTTGTCCGCTACACCACCGGGCTCCTCTTCGAAGGAGGTGCTGCCTCAACTCTTAGATATGTAGTTTCTGATTAAAAGTTTCTTTCCCAAACGTATTTTCCTCGCAGTTTCCCTTACTTTTTTTATGGCTTTTGCAGTTTCTTCCCTGTCTATTTCAGTCAAGCTTAGCAGTTTTAATGTGTTCTGATGGATCCTGAGGTTGTTCTTTTCCAAGCTTTCAAGGGCGCCTATTAGGCAGGTATGGTCTATTTTTTCCCTCTTTTCCAAGGCTTTCAGCAAGGCATAGTTTTCAGCTATTGGAAGAAAAGTGTTGTGAATGTAATGTACAGCTTCAGCAAATCTTTTACATTCTATTAAAGACTTTGCTCTGAGAACTATGCCTTGCGGGAAGGCTGGGCTGAAATAGTATTTAAGTTTGGCTTTAACTCTAAAGTGCGCCCTTTCCAGCGTTTTGGGCTTTTGCCTAACTATAAAGCTCATTTCATCCCAAACTGTTTTAAAAAGCTCAATTTTTTCCTCTACAAAGCCGCCGTCAAGCCTTTTCAATTTTGCTATTTCCAAATACTCATCGAAAAGGTGGGGCATCCCGAGCTTTTTTGTTGCAACCTCAATTTTTTCCAAGAATCTGCTGTTTGAAAAGGGTTCAAGGGTTATTTCCATCAAAATTTTTAATGCTTTTTTAAGGGCTGCTTTGGCGAAAAGCATGGCGCTTCGAAAATCTCCCTTTGAAAAGGCTGAGGTTGCACGGCTAAGGTATATGTCAGAGTCTATTATGTGAGATTGCGCCCTCATGTCTACCCTCTCGGGCGAGCTGTAAAACTTGGCCATTAAAAGCTTGGCGTTGGCAAGTGCCCAGTCCCTGTCATAAAGAATCTGGGCTTCATGCAATTTCTGGTCTATCTCCACAGGTATTGGGCCGTGAATCCACTGCAGGGGGATAAAGTCTAAATCTAAAAATGAGTCATTAATAACGATTCTCTCCATGTACTCGTCTTTCATGTTGCCTCTACTAACAACGAGCAGGTCAATATCACTTGAAGCTTCAGCGTCTCCGCGGCTCCAACTTCCAAACAAGCCTAAGCCTTGAACATCTTCTCTAAGAGTCATATCCTTTACAATTTTTTCTAAGGTTCTCCGAACATTTTCCGGGAGTTTTCTCATACAGGCAGCTCTCTGCTAATTTGATAGCCTAATTAAATATTCAAAATTTGCGAGAGGAGATATGTGATTTAAACTGTGGCTTCGGGCTTCGCCGCAAGAAAGGCGTTGAGCGTTTAGATTGGACGATTGTTTGTTCTTGTCTCATGAAATGAGAGTTTGCTTTAAGATTTTGTTTATTTAAATTTGAACCGCAAAGCTTATATATAACAACATTTCATCTGGATAGAGCGCTGGGCCGGATGGCTGCTTTCTATTCCGATTTGATGAGGAATACGAAAATGGTGACGGTTCTATTGATGATTGAAGTGTGGTGAAAGTGAGCGTAAAAGAAAGTGTAACCCGACAACGCCTCGTAGATAAATGCCCCGAATGCGGTAGTGTAAACCTTATCCATGACTATGACACCGGCGAAACCGTATGCGGTGAGTGCGGGCTTGTTCTTCATGAACAGATGATGGACAAGGGACCAGAATGGCGCGCCTTCACTCAAGAGGAAAAAGCCTCGAGAAGCCGAGTCGGCGTGCCTACATCATACTCTGTCCACGATAAGGGCTTATCAACAGCCATAAGCCAAGTTGACCGCGACGCCTTTGGAAGAAAACTTCCGTTGGCAACACGTCTGCAGATGTGGCGCCTTAGGAAATGGCAGATACGCTCGAGAGTGCACTCTTCAATAGACCGGAACCTCGCCCAAGCTATGGCTGAACTTGACCGCCTTTCAGACAAGGTTTACATTCCACCAACAATTAAGGAAAAAGCAGCAGTTATATACCGCAAAGCCTTGGACAAGGGTCTAGTGCGGGGCAGATCAATCGCGGCTATAGCTGCCGCAGCACTTTATGCAGCGTGTCGCGGAAGCGGAACCCCGCGAACCCTTAGGGAAATCGCAGAAGCCAGCCTAGTTGATAAGAAGGATGTGGCTCGCTGTTATAGGCTTTTACTCCGCGAACTTGACGTGCAAATGCCAATCGCTGATCCCATGACGTACATATCAAAAATTGCGGAAAAAATTGGAATTTCAGGCAAAACTCAAGGACTTGCCATTCAAATTCTAAGAGAAGCCAAAAAGAGAAGGGCTGCCGCAGGCAAAGACCCCATGGGATTAGCTGCCGCTGCACTCTACATAGCCTGCTTACAGAATAACGAGAAGAAAACTCAGAAGGACATTGCCGAAGCCGCTGGGGTCACGGAAGTTACAGTCAGGAACCGCTATAAAACCCTGAAAAAACAGCTGAGTCTGGAACTGCCTGACTAGCTTGCGTCAAACTTTTTATCCGTTTCAAATTCTTCGTCTTTTTCCAGTTCCATAACTATTGGACCTGAATACCCACATTTTTCACACACGTATTTTTTTGGTGTTAGCCAATAGTCGAGGCTGCTGGACAAGTGGATATCTGGGCTACCGCATTTTGGACAGTAGATCTTTGATGGGCCTTTATATTTTAGAGTCTTAAGTACTTCATGAAGGTTTTGTAAGATTTTCATGGGCTGCACCGTTTATGTAGCGCCTATTGAACCTCTAGGTTTTCTTCTGGATATCCAAGCTTTATCAGGAATTGACGCACCTTCTCCCGGTGATCTCCTTGTAGGATTATTTGTCCGTTTTTGGCTGTTCCTCCGCAAGCGCAGAAGCTTTTAAGTTTTTGAGCTAGACTTCCAAGATCAGCGTCTTTGTCATTTATGCCCTCCACTATAGTTGTTGGCCTGCCGAACTTTCTTGTTTCAAATCTTATGCGGATCCTTTGTTGTTCTTTGCTTATCTCGCCGCAGACACATAAGTCCTTGGGAAGCCCACATATTGCGCAAATATCCGCCATGACGCTCAGACTTACAAATGTAACGGCAGTATATAAAACTTTCAAATCTAAAAACATGAAGGTATCTCTAAATTTCGCCTAGAGAGCACAATTTAATGGGCACATCTTGACCTTCAAAACCTTATATCGCATTTTGCTCCATTTTGAATTGAAAGGCCATGATTACTAAAATAAGGAAAAGGGATGGGAGAATAGTCAGTTTCAACCCTGAAATGATTAAAAACGCAATTCATAGAGCCTTTTTGGCTGTTGAACTTGAAGATGGAGAGAAAGCTGAAAAATTAACCCTAAAGGTGGTCAGTCTTTTAGAGGAAAAGTTTAAAGGGAAAATCCCTTCGGTGGAAGATGTTCAAAATGTTGTTGTAGAGGTTCTAAGAAGCGAAGGGTATGGAAAGGTTGCGTCAGAATATCAAGCGTATAGGGAGAAGAAGGATGAAATAAGAAGGCTTAGAGAAAAACTTGGAATAGAAGAGCCGAAACTGACGGTTAACGCCCTTGAAGTTTTGAAGAAACGTTACCTGTTAAGGGATGAAACTGAACGGATAATTGAAACCCCTGCTCAAATGTTTAGAAGGGTAGCCAAGGCAATAGCGCGAGTTGACAGAAAATATGGCGAAGATCCAAATGAAAGCGAAGAAACCTTTTACAGGATGATGGCGAGGCTCGAGTTTATCCCCAACTCGCCTACACTTTTCAATGCGGGAACAAGACTGGGGCAGCTGTCTGCGTGTTTCGTTCTGCCTGTAGAAGACTCTTTAGAAAGCATCTTCACTGCTGTGAAAAACATGGCTTTAATCGAAAAGAGCGGGGGCGGAGTTGGCTTTGACTTTTCAAGGCTTAGGCCTAAAGGCGACATTGTAATATCAACGAAGGGTGTGGCTTCTGGACCTGTAAGTTTCATGCGGGTTTTCGACACTGCAACCGAAGTCATAAAGGCGGGAGGGAGAAGAAGGGGCGCAATGATGGGAATTTTACGAGTAGACCATCCTGACATCTTGGAGTTCATAACAGCAAAGCAGCGTCCAGGTTTCCTCTCAAACTTTAATATCTCCGTAGCCATCACCGACGAGTTTATGAAAACTCTGGAGGAAGGCGGCGAATACTGGCTTGTAAATCCGAGAAACAATGAGAGAACCAAAAAACTCAAGGCGAGGGAAGTTTGGGATCTAATAGCAAGATCAGCATGGGCAAGCGGAGACCCCGGCGTAGTTTTCATAGACGAGATTAATAGGCATAATCCGACACCAGAGGTTGGCAGAATAGAATCCACAAACCCGTGTGGCGAACAACCGTTGCTCCCGTATGAGTCATGCAATTTAGGGTCGATTAACCTGTCCAGAATGGTTGAAGATGGCGAAATACGATGGGGCAAGCTTCGAGAAACGGTGAGATGTGCTGTTCACTTCCTCGATAACGTTATAGATGCCAACAAGTATCCCTTAAGGAAAATTGAAAAAATGACGCGGGCTAACAGAAAGATAGGTTTAGGGGTTATGGGATTTGCAGACATGCTCATAAAGCTTAGGATTCCCTACAACTCCAATCAGGCTTTAGAGCTTGCTGAAAGATTGATGCGTTTCATTGATGAGGAAGCCCATAAAAAGTCTGAGGAAATAGCTGAAAGGCGGGGTTCATTTCCAAACTTTGAAAAGAGCATTTGGAAAGACAAGTATAAGGCTATGAGGAACGCCACGGTCACGACAATAGCTCCTACTGGAAGCATAAGCATAATCGCAGGTTGCTCTTCTGGAATTGAACCTATCTTTGCGGTTTCCTTCATAAGAAATGTTTTGGATGGGACTAGACTTTTCGAAATTAATCCGCTTTTTGAGGCTATGGCGAAGGAGGGTGGCTTTTATGATGCCGGGCTTTTTGAGGAAATAGCGAAAACAGGATCTGTCCAGAAAATCGACAAAATTCCGGAGGATGTGCGAAAGGTTTTTGTAACAGCTTTGGACATTAGCCCAGAATGGCACGTTAGAATGCAGGCGGCCTTCCAGAAGTACACGGATAATGCGGTTTCAAAGACCGTTAACCTGCCTTACGAGGCAAATGTTGAGGATGTGCGAAGCGTCTTCGAGTTGGCTTGGAGGCTTAAGTGTAAGGGCGTAACGGTTTTCCGTTATGGAAGCAAACCCGAACAAGTCCTATACATAGGAGAAGTGAAAACAGCGGAGAGGCGGTTCATCTCCGCAGAGTCAGAGTATGCCGGGGGTTGTCCGACCAAAACTTGCCCCTTTCCGTAGCACCTCAGGTGACATTAGAAAGAGATATAATTTCCCAGTGTTAAGGTAACGATTATGAAAGGGTTGCTTGGGCTTGTCGACGAAGAAAACATGAGCATGCTCACAGACTTGTATGAGCTAACCATGTGCGCCAGCTATTTTGACAATAAACGGCTTGAGCCAGCAACTTTCGACCTCTTCATCCGAAAGCTTCCTCCAAACCGCTCCTATTTTCTATTCGCGGGTCTAGAGCAAGTCTTACGTTTCATTGAAGGAATGAGATTTACTGAGGAGAATATTGAATTCCTCAAAAGCCATGGGTTTAAGGATGATTTTCTTGACTATTTAAGGAATTTCAGGTTCGGTGGTGACGTTTGGGCTATTCCGGAAGGCACCATAGTTTTTCCCAACGAACCACTGATTAGGGTTACAGCCCCCATAATAGAGGCTCAGCTTTTAGAAACCTTCGCGTTAAACACGATTAACCTTCAAACAACCATAGCCACCAAGGCTTCAAGGGTTGTCACAGCAGCCAAGGGCAGACCTGTGATTGAGTTTGGTTTGAGGAGGGAACATGGTACAGATGCTGGGTTAAAAGTTGCAAGGGCAAGTTACATAGCGGGGTGCGCTGGTACATCCAACGTTCTTGCTGGAGTGGTGTATGATATACCAGTTTTCGGAACTATGGCTCACTCTTTCATAATGTTTTTCAGCAATGAAATTGAGGCCTTCAGAGCCTTCACCAAAACTTTTCCAGACAAGTCAACTCTTCTAATAGACACTTTTGACAGCATCAAGGGCGCGGAAAACGCTGTTGTTGTGGCTAAAGAGCTTGAAGAAAGGGGGTTCAAACTTCGTGGAGTTAGGCTGGACAGCGGGGATCTGGTGGCTTTAAGCAAAAAAGTTAGGAAATTGTTGGATGCGAACGGGCTTAGTTACGTGCAAATTTTTGCAAGCGGGGATCTTGACGAGTATAAGATAGACGAATTGCTGAGGAGAGGGGCAAAGATAGACTCGTTTGGTGTGGGGACGAAAATGGGGACGTCCGCCGACAGGCCATATGTTGACATAATTTACAAGCTCTGTGAAAAAATGGACTTGAAAGGCGAGTTTCAACCCATCATGAAGCTAAGCGAGGGAAAGATCACCCTTCCAGGGAGAAAACAAGTTTTCAGGTTCAGGGATGAAAATGGCAATTTTGTAAAGGATGTTATCGCCTTAGATCATGAAAAAGTGGACGGGGAACCCCTGCTTGTCAAGGTTATTGAAAATGGGAGGCTTGTCTACCGCTTTCCGTCCCTTAAAGAGATAAGGGAAAGAGCCCTAGAAAACCTTTCAAGGCTTCCAGACAAGTATAAGAGATTGCGGAGGGCTGCAAGATATCCGGTCGAGCTAAGCCCCAAACTCAAGGAGCTAATTAAGGATTTAAAGGAAAAGTTAACGGAGCAAAATTAATGGTTAACAAACAGCTCTATGATGGTGTGGCCTTCATTAGAAGGTTTATGAAGCCAACTTCCATGACAGCTGCCAACAAGAATATAGCATAAATGTAGATTAAGCCTTTCATGGATAGCATTCTGCCTAAAGTATCCTTTATTGTTAAGTATATTCCATACCCTTCAATTAACCCGATGGGTGTGCTTATTAGCAGAATCATTGGCAAGGCCTCAATTGCGATATGTCCATAGATAAGGGTTCCTCCCCGCAGTATGCTCATAAACACTACTATCACAGTGAAGATTAGGGCGAAGACCCGGGGATGCTCAATTACTATATGGGAATATTTTTCCCGTTTAAAAAGTTTAACATTACTAGGTTAACGTAGAAGGACATGCCTAAGAGAATAAGCGATACCACAAGCACGTTGTGGAGGAAAAGCGTTCCCACGGCTAAAAAGGAGTTTTGAAGTATGCTTTTTATAGCTGTAAAGAAAACTGTGGTTTCAAAAGATGCGAGGAACAGCAGAGAAATGAAGGCGAGGCCTAAGAGGATTGTGCGCTTCTTTAGGCTGGCCAACCCCAAACCCCGTTGAGGTAGACTAAAGCCATAAAGAGACAAACCATTCCGCGATCAGATAGAACACGCCGAAAATCAACGCGATAAAAACCAAAACTGCTATGAAAATTACTATGGCCAGTATGCTGACTGCTATAGCGCCGAGCCATCTAGTTTCAAATAGACGCTTTATCAAGAGAAGCCATATAAAAATGCTGAGAAGCAAAGCAATGAAGCTGTATGGTATAAATGCCATAAACAATGACGACAAAACTGTTCCAAGAAGCGCAATTATGAAGGCGTCTGAAAAGAGGGTGTGTTTCCCGCCGACGACGATCCGCCCCGCTAGATAGAGGACAACCGTTAATACGAGAAGTTCAACTAAAAATAGTATTATGCTGAAAGCCAAGTTGGCTAAAAATCTCGGCCACAGCCACCTTTGGGCTATGGCGGAAATAACGTGTAAGGCATGCTGAATTAAATTGGCCAGCGTCATTTCCAACCACGCAGTTTTCACAGTTTTCTCTTAAAAGCATAAAAGCTTTGTTAATCAGCCTTTTAGATTTTCTCCCGCCTTATTTCGAAAAGTACAGTCCCGCCTTGCGTATATGGTTCTCCTGGATCCAGGCATTGAAAGTATCCTTTCTCCCCTTCCTCCTTTGCTAGGCCTAAACCTTTGAAGCTTTCTCCGCGGCTTAGGGGCACAATCATTGAGAGAATGCAGCCGAGGGCGTGAATGCAAAGGTTATCCGTTTCTTTAACAACTATTTTCGGAGATTCAACAACAATTTTGTCGCCAGCCTTGAAGACTGGACATTTTCCCTTCACCTCTTTAATAGATATTATCAATCGATATTTTTCAGTGCGGCTCATGTAAAGCCCCTTTCATAAGATAAGTCTGGATATAATTTAATGAACTTTCCGTGCACTAAAGAGAAACTTAATTTATATTCGGGGATGAGAACTAAGCGTGGTCGGAGCGTGCTGTATCAGCGTGGACGATAAAATTTCAATGGATAAGCCCGTCGTTGAAATTGATGGGGATGAGATGGCACGGGTTATTTGGCGCTGGGTTAAGGAGAGGCTAATTCTTCCATATGTGGATTTAAAGGTCGAATATTATGACCTCCACATTAGAAAGAGGGATGAGACCAACGATCAAATAACGGTGCAGGCTGCTGAGGCTGTTAGGCGGCTGGGTGTTGGCGTTAAATGTGCCACAATAACGCCCAACGCTGAAAGAGTTAAAGAATACAACCTAAAGCGAGAGTGGAGAAGCCCCAACGCCACGATTAGGAACATGCTTGACGGCACAATTTTCAGAGCCCCTATAATCCTTAGCAATGTGCCGCCGGCTGTTAGGTTTTGGAAAAAGCCCATAGTGGTTGCGAGACACGCTTTCGGCGACATATACGACGGAGTGGGCTTAAGGTTTGAGGCTCCCGCGGAGGCAGAGCTTGTGGTTAGGCAGGTTGATGGCAGAGAAATCACGGCGAAGTTCCCAAGCATTAAAGGAGCCGGCGTAATCCAGGGAATATATAATATAGACTCCTCCATTGAAAGTTTCGCCAGGGCATCTTTCAGATACGCCATAGAAAACATGCTGGATTTGTGGTTTGCAGCTAAAGACACCATAGCCAAAGTTTACGATGCACGTTTCAAGGAAATCTTTAACAGAGTGTACATGGAAGAGTTTAGGGAAAAGTTTGAGGAAGCTGGACTTCGCTACTACTATTTCCTAGTAGACGACGCGTTGGCTAGGGCGGTTAGGTCTGAAGGCGGCTTCGTCTGGGCTTGCAAAAATTATGATGGCGACGTCTTCTCCGATTTTGTGGCCACGGCCTATGTTGGCAGCTTAGCCCTCATGACCTCTGTGCTTTTTTCGCCTGAAGGTCACTTCCTGTCAGAGGCAGCCCATGGAACCGTCCAAAAGCATTACTATAGGCATTTGAAGGGCGAGAAGACCTCAACAAACCCCACAGCCATAATATTTGCCTGGGCTGCCGCGCTAAGAAGGCGGGGGGAACTGGACGGCATAAAAGAGTTGGTGGAGTTTGCTTCAAAACTGGAAAGGGCTGTAAAGCTGACCGTAGAGAGAGATAGGGTGATGACCGCTGACGTGGCTAAAGTTTCCGAACCCCCCGTGAGAAGTGCAGTCACCACGGAGGAATTTATCGTAGCAGTGAAGAAAAACATGGAAAAACTTCGCTCTTAATTTGCAATTCTTTTAAAGCCTTACTGGTTCTTAAATCGCTTTATTTTGGCAAATGCTTAAAAGCCTCTGCGTTGGGGATATTTGCTAATGTAGGGTGCAGCTTTAATGTCGAATCGTCCAGTCATAGTTGCCGCTGGCCGAACCCGGTTTGGGGAACACTACGAGAAGCAGCCTGAAAGGCTCATAGAGGAAGCTTGGCTTAGGGCTTCTGAAGAAGCTGGGCTGGAACGAAAAGATCTTGAGGCGTGCTACATTTCAGACTATTTCCTTCTAATAACGAATAAGCTTGGGCTTGAAGAGGGTTTCCTTTCAGAGTTAACGGAGCTTCACGTTCCCATGGATTTCACCCGTTCCTTCAGCTCAGCCTTCTCAAACGCGTGCAACGCCATTCAAGCTGGAAAATACAATTTGGTTCTTATAGGCGGCATAGAGAAGATGACAGATAGATGGGATAAAATCCGCGACGATTTGATGCTTCTGGGAGACCCTTGGAGCTACTATGCCGGAGGCACTCCAGAGGCAAATCACGAGCTTATGCTGAGGGCCTACATCAAAAAATATGGAATAGAAGGCGAAAACCTTGAAAAACTAAACATTGCCTTAGCGCAGATATCGGTCAAGAACCATTTAAACGCCCTGAAAAATGAATTCGCTCAACTCCATAAAAAAATAACCGTTGAGCAGGTCTTGGAGGCTAGGAAAAGCGCCCGTCGACCCTTAGGAGTTTACGATTTTGCGCCAATATCTGACGGCGCCGCCGCGGTAGTCCTTGCAAGCGAAGAGATTGGAAGAAAACTCACGGATAAACCAGTCTATGTGCTTGGCTCCGCGTCAGCCACAGACTATTTAACTTATCCGGCGAGGGAAGACCTTACAGCTTTTCTTGCCAGCCGCTTAGCCATGGAAAACGCCTTGAAAAGCGCTGGAATAAACCTTTGGGATATTCAGGTTCTGGAAGTTTACGATCAGTCTACGGTTATGGAAATGGTTTCCATGGAGGATTTAGGTTTTTGTGAACGGGGGAAGGCTTGGAAAACCATTTTTGAGAGTTGCCAGGATTATAGGGGTTATTACGAGATGAATGGAAGGAAACTTTTTGTAAACATGAACGGCGGCTTAAAGGCTGACGGAAACCCGTTGGGGGCTACTGGCGGCGCCCAAATTTACGAAGTTTTTAAGCAGCTGAGGGGAGAGGCTGGCGAGAGGCAGGTTAAAAGCGACAAAGAGTTGAAGTATGGATGTGTTCTTGAGCTTGAAGGGTTCGGAACAAAAAGCCATGTGCACATTTTTGGGAGGGAACCTAAATGAGCAGCGAACCCATAGAACGGAGAGTTTCCTATCTCGGTGATAGGCTGAGGGGTAGACGTTGCCAAATATGTGGAAAAGAATACTTTGAACTTAGGGACTATTGCGGGAATTGTGGTAGAAAAAGCTTCGGGAAAATGGTTGACATAGACTTTTTCTATGAGAAGGGCAGGCTTGAAATATGCACCTTAGTCAATGAACCTACAAACAAGTTCGTTAAGTTTGGCAGCTTCATTTATGGAATCGTTTCATTTCATAACGGAAAAGTTAAAGTTCCCGGAAGAATGACCGATAAACTTATCGCGGATGGAGATGCGATAGATTTTCGATCCCTTGAAGGAAGGGATGTTGTTCCGAGGTTTAGGCGACGCTATTCCGTGGGTAAAAGCGACATAATCCCGACAATCTCTTTGGCTTTCACTTTCGCAGACGAGTACTATCCCCATCAAGAGTACCAAATAATTAAACCAAACAAGAAGTACGAAACTCCTGGGATAGTCGGTTATGGAGTTTACACTTCGAGGTTTAGAATTAGGGAAGGCAGCATGGAACGCTCAGTTCCCTTCATAGACGAAGACGCCATAACAGCGGCTGTGGAGGCTGGAAAACTCGCCCTAATCCACTCCGGCGTTGATAGTAGGCTGATTGGCAAGGTTTATGTTGGCTCAGAGTCCAACCCTTACGCTGTTAAGCCCATAGCCTCAAAGGTGGCTCAAGTCTTAAAGCTCGGCGAGGAAGAAGGGGATGTTCAAGGGGTTGACGCCGTTGACACAGAGTTTGCGTGTAAAGCCGCCACAAGCATGTTTAAGGACGCTGCTGCCCTAGTTAATTACCCGAAAATGGGCGTCCCATACGCCATGGTTATAGGAGCTGATAACTCTCAGGCGGCGCCGAGGGACTGCCCAGGCGGAGAGCTAGACCTCTTCGTGGGCTTCGGTGGCTGCGCATACATATTTGGGAAAAATGATGTAATAGCCGAGCTGGAAGGGTGGCATTCGTGTACTTCTGACACGCCTGATTTTTGGCGGAGAGACGGCGAACCTTACCCCATGCATGGGGGAAGGTACACTGGTGACCCCGCCTACTTTAAACATATACGAAAAGCTGCGCAAAAGCTTATGGAAAAGCTGAACTTGCAAGTTAAAGATATAAGCTACATTATAGCCCACCAGCCAAACATCCATTTCCCCGTGAGAATCGCCAAAGAGCTTGGATTTAAAGAAGAACAATATCTGCCGTCGCTTCAGGTGGCTAAATTCGGCAACACTTACTCGAGTTCTTCCCCTGTTGGTTTAGCAGCGGTTCTGGATGTGGCAAAACCATATGAACGCATACTGATCGTAAGTTACGGCTCAGGAGCTGGAAGCGATGCATATTCCTTTGTGACTACGAGTCAAATAACGGAAAAAAGGCAGCGGCAGAAACTAACCGTCAGATACCAAGCGGAAAACCCCTTCCTAGAATATGTGGACTACCCCACTTACAGGCGGCTAAAACTTGGACTGTAGCGAACCCTTAATAAAGAATCTGAACAAAATATTCATGGAGCCATAAGCAGTTGCCGTTACGCGAAATATTAAAAGTTTTATATGCGCCTCATAAGGCTTTTAAAGAGATAATTCAAAACCCAAGGTACAGCAGCCCAATAACGGTTATGATTCTTTTTATTGCGGCGAGTGTGGCTTCCACTTATCCCATCCTCGTCAGAACCTACGTTGAAATAACTTTTCCAGCATTAAAAGATGAGTGGACTGAAAACGAAGCTTTGTGGCGAACCCTTAATGGGGCTCTACCTGCGGTGAATTATACCGACTACATAGTTGGGGATTTTTATGGAAACAGAAGCATAGAATTCACGGCGAAAGATGCCTCAGAAATATCCATTCATTTAGATAGTATTGGGCCGGTAAACTGTTCAAGCCAAGATGGCTATTCGAAGCTTTATTTGAGGATAAAATGGATAAGCCCGAATACTCCTCCAAAAAACGTTTCAGCTTATTTGTTTTCTGCAACACTTTTAGATTACTTTTACCGTGATTTAACTGAAAGTTTTTCTAACGTAACAGCTAACGTCTGGAACAACTTAACCCTGCCCCTTGCAGACGAAAAATGGGTGCGTGTAGGCAATGCGGACTGGTCAGGTATTACAGGCTTGAGGCTAGTGCTTAATTGGCTTGAAAAAACCGACATAACGGTTTTGGTGGACGGCTTGTTTTTCGGCGGTGTCTATAAACCTTATGTAGAAAGCATCATTCCCTATCTGGCTAGTTACGCCTCATTTTCGTTCATGCAATTTGTTATAAGATGGGTTTTCCTCGGAGGAATAATACACATCATGAGCAAAGCGTTTAAAGCCAACACTATTTGGAGGGTTACACTGATCTTGGTTGGCTGCGCTTTAATGACAATAGTCATTCAAGCCCTAATAAACACGGTTACATTTTCAATAACCTTCCCCACCGTTAGATACCCCTTTGAATTCTTGAGCGGCGTCAAAGGTGAAAGCGAAGCCGCCTACGCTAAAATCTTGGAGGAGACGTGGCTTGTGAACCAAATTTATGGTTACGTTCAAGTAGCTATAATAATATGGACTGTGGCCCTTTGCAGCATAGCCGTCCGCCTAACTACAGGGTTTTCATGGAGCAAGAGTCTTCTTATAACTGTTGTAGCCTATTTTGCCGCTACAATCGCTCAAAACTTTTTAGGAATCTAGATTCAGCTTTTAAAACATTGCAAAGCAATGTTTTTATAATAACGACATTTCTGATAAACTGGTTTCAACCAGCTGGGAAATAAGTTGACAACAATCCTCGAGGTTCAGCGCGTTAAGAAAAGCTACCGTATGGGCAAGGTTGTTGTTCCAGCCTTGAGAGGTGTCAGTTTTAAAGTTGAAGAAGGCGAGTTTTTAACAATTTTTGGTCCTTCGGGCAGCGGAAAATCCACGTTGCTTCATCTTATGGGAGGTTTAGACCGTCCCGATGAGGGAGAAATCCTCATAGACGGCTCAAATATTTTGGCGCTCAGCGATAATGAGCTGGCTGAACTGCGCCTGCTTAAAATAGGCTTCGTCTTCCAATTTTTCAATTTATTGCCAAGGCTGACGGCTTTAAGGAACGTTGAGCTGCCCTTGGCTATCGCAGGTGTGTCTGAGAAGGAGGCGCTGCAAAAGGCCAAGGATATGCTTAAGCTTGTGGGTCTTGAAACCCGCATGAATCATAGGCCTTCAGAACTCAGCGGAGGCGAGCAGCAGCGGGTTGCCATAGCCAGAGCCTTAATAAATAACCCAAAAATCGTCTTGGCTGACGAGCCCACGGGTAATCTTGACACAAAAACTGGCTGGGAGATTGTTCAGTTAATGAGGCGGCTGTGCGATGAGAAGGGGCAAACCTTTGTTGTGGTTACCCATGACCCCAGCATTGCAGAGGTTGCCGACCGTATAATACACCTAAAAGACGGATTGGTTGAAGGAATTAAAAAAGCTCCACGGAGGGGGGAAAATGCGGCTTAGTAGAATCTTTGCTGTAGCTTGGGAAAACATGAAACAGCGTAGGCTTCGGGCTTCGCTTACAACTTTGGGCGTGGTTATAGGTATAACAGCCATAATTGGTTTAGCATCGTTGGGCGAAGGCTTTAGAATGGAAATAAGGAATCGAATGCAAACGGGATTTGAACTCGACAATTTAACAGTTATCCCTGGAAGCCTTTTCGCAGGCTTAGCCCGGGAACGCTTCTTCGATTATGATGTGGAGAACATTTCAAAAATTCCAGGTGTTAAAATTGCCACTCCGGTGATGCAAATAGGAAACGTAACTCTTTACAACAGCCGAGGCGAGGAGGTTAAGGCCTTCGTCGCCGTTGCAGTGAACTTTACAGAGTTTGCGCAGGTTTTTCCCGACAGGTTTGAATTTGAAAGCGGTGGGTTACCTTCAGAGGAAGAAAATAACACTATTATCATTGGGTATAAGGTTAACTATCCCACGGAAAACAGGACGGAACCGTTCGCCGTTGCAAACGACAATATAACGTTAACTTTAGGAAGACTTCGAGAGTCGCCGCCACCCCTCCCGCCTCGTTACGAAACGTTAAACTACACTTTCACTGTTGCTGGAACATTGCAAAGAAGGGGGACCCCTGGAATAACCAACTTTGACTACTGGATTTTCATACCCTTAAAGGCCGCGAGGGAAATTTATGCAACAGAGCAGTCTGATTTAATTTTCGTTAAAGTTAATGACCCAGAAGACTCTGAGAGGATTGCTGACCAAATTGAAAGTCTTTTTCCGCCCTACAAAGTCACAATTCTCGTCCCTTTAACTTTCATTAGGCAGGTGGACAACGTTCTAAACCTTGTTCAATTGTTTTTGATGGCTATAGCCTCTATTTCGCTTCTTGTGGCGGGCATAGGCATAATGAATATTATGACCGTGTCTGTTATGGAGCGAACCCGTGAAATTGGCATTTTAAAGGCTATTGGAGCCAAAAACCGCACGGTTCTCGCCATGTTCTTGAGCGAAGCGATACTTATAGGCGTTATCGGCAGCCTAATTGGAGTATTTGCAGGCTACGGATTTTCATACGCGTTATCCTACATGCTTTCAAGCTTTATGAATCCCCAACGGCAAGGCGGAGTACTTCAAGCTCCAGAAACCCAAAGGTTGAGGATAAACCCTGCTTTCTCGCTGGAATGGACTATCATAGCCTTCGTTTTCGGCCTAATCGTTTGCATAATTTTCGGATTATATCCTGCTAGGAAAGCTGCGAAGCTAAATCCTGTGGATGCCCTGCGTTATGAATAAGAAAGTTAGCAAGATTTATATGCGGGTGTGCCGTTTTGTGCTTGTAACCGGCCTTCAACCAAAAACTCAGTGTCGAATGACGCTTGAGTTTTGTGGCGTAGAGGCTGGTTCCGCGATAAGGACGAAAATATAATATGCCAAGAAGGCTTCCGGAAAAAACAAAAATCATCCAGAGGAAACCAAGAAGGTTTGGGAGTAGCAGTCGTTTTAATCCCGACAAACCACTTTTTCAAGTGACACCAGTTAAGGAAAATGATGAATTAGAGGTTGTTATTGATGACATTGGAAGCAGAGGTGACGGAATAGCGCGAATTCAGGGGTATATGATATTTGTTCCTAACAGCAAGATAGGTGAACGTGTTAAGGTGCGGATCGTCTCGGTTGGAGGAAGGTTTGCTGTCGCGGAGAGGATAGGCTAAAAGGGAGGGTGGGCTGGTGAAAATAAGGGAATTGCGAAATGGGATGAAGCACGTGAATGTGGAGGCGAAAGTTGTCGAGAAGTCTGAGACTCACGAGGTCCTTTCAAGGTTTAGGGACACAACCCACAAGGTGGCAACCGCCATAATCGCGGACGAAACAGGAACCATAAAGCTGACGCTTTGGAACGACCAAATAAACCAAGTAGACGTCAACGATAAGGTTAAAGTGGAAAACGGCTACGTAACAAGCTTCAGAGGAGAAATTCAGCTAAACATTGGGAAATACGGAAAACTCACTGTGGAATGAAACGCGGAACAATTATAAATTTTAGGAGAGGTGAAAACGGATGGAAGAAAGAAGAAGGTTCGGTGGAAGAAGAGATTTTGGAAGGCGTTTCCCTCCAAAACCCGTTGAAGTTGGCAAGGAATACGAGGTAGACGTGCAAGAAACAAGCAAAAGAGGCGAGGGAATAGCCCGAATACAGGGCCTAGTAACTTTCATACCGAACACTAAGCCCGGCGACCACGTCAAAATTAGGATAACCAGAATAAGCCGAAGGTTCGCTGAAGCTGAAGTTGTTAGCCCAGCCTAGAACGGTTAACTTTGCCAATTGTTTCTGAAAAGCATCAGTTTTTGCTGGAAATCAACGAATAGTTGGTAGCCTCTCTCTATTTTCCGCTTTAACCGTGAAAACGTGTTTGTTGGATTAACTCGCGTATGTTTTAGAATAGTATTTGATGGGGTGTCCCGAATTTTTTAAGGGTGTTGGCGAGTTCCGCTTTTTTCTGTTGAAAGAACTCCTCGGTCATAGCATACTCAAACCCATACTTTCTGTAAATCCAATCAGCATAATGATAATTCATTCTGTCAATCAACACGTAATCCGCCACTCTGTAAATTTCTTTTATTAACCCCTCAGCCTTTGGCAGTAGTGGAGCGATCATGACGCAGGTTTTTATGCCAGCCGAGTGCAGCTTTTCTAAAGCCTTTATTCTTTCTTTGATTGGCGGTGCCTTTGGCTCGAAGATCTGCCTAATCCCCTCGTCAGCCGTGGTAATGGTAAGTGTTACTTCAACATCCTTATGGTTTTTTAAAAGCTCTATGTCCCGCAGTATAAGCGTAGATTTGGTTTGTACTGTGACAGGCCAATTCTTTTTCAGCAAAATCTCAAGGCAGCTTCTTGTTATGCCATACTTGCTTTCAATGGGCTGGTAGGGGTCGCATATCCCGCTGATCCAGACCCTCCCACGCTTTTTCCTTCTTATCTCCCGCTGAAGCAGGGTTGCAGCGTTCACTTTAACGTCAACAAATTCTCCCCAGCTCTCCTTGTGGCCTGTAAACCTTTTCATGAAACGGGCGTAGCAGTAGGCGCAGCCGTGTCCACAGCCAACGTAAGGGTTAACAGTATAATCGAGAACTTTAGACTCTGAAAGGATGCTTTTCGCGTAAATTTCCCTAACAATCATGAAGTTTCCTTTAGGCTATTCTCTGGCTAGGGGCCCTTTTATACATTTTCAAGCTGATTAAAAAATAACCTTCAAGAGTTTTAGGCTTCTACGTGGTTAAACGGATGCGGCATTTTTATCCAGCGCCCGTCTAAATCTTGCAACGCGATTGGCTATGAGTGCAGCCACAGCTCCGGCTGCAACTCCACCGTCAATGTTAACAACCGCAATGCCCAGCGAACATGCTTGAAGCATGGCCATTAAAGCGCTTAGGCCCTTTCCCCCTAGGCCATATCCAATTGACGTGGGAACTGCAATAACAGGGATGTCGATCAGTCCTGCCACGACTGATGGCAGAGCACCCTCTCTTCCAGCAGCCACTATGACGGCATCCACATCCTCTCTAATCATTTTTTTCAAAGGAGAAGTAAGCCTATGGATTCCTGCAACGCCGACATCATAGGCGGTTATCACTTCACATCCCATCTCCTCTGCAACAATTTTTGCCTCCTCCGCTACGGGTATGTCCGATGTGCCAGCTGCCAATATTCCGATTTTACCCCCCGTCTTTTTAATCTCGAATCCCTTTTTCCTGACGGCTACGATCCCTGTCTCTTCGTAGATACGCATATCTACCTCCTCTGAGGCAAAAGCCTTTTTTATGGCGTCTATTTGCTCCTTTGAAGCTCGGCTAATTATTGCTCTTCCGCTCTTTTTCAGCATTGTTAACGCTATATCCGCAACATCCTCAGCCCTTTTTCCCTCAGCGAGAATTATTTCAGGTATGCCCTTTCTAAACTCGCGAAAGGCATCTATTTTGGCTATTTCCCCAATCTTTTCGATGGCTAAAATTTTAAGAAGTTTCTCAGCCTCGTCTACGGATATTTGACCCCTTGCAAGTTTTTCCAGCACTTCCCTCAACGTTTCACCCCTAAAACAACATATATGACCTACTACAGAGTATTTTACACTTCTGAAAAGGGTTAGAAAAGAGGCAGCTAAATGTCAAGAGGCCGAAGCGTCGCCGTCATAGATTGTCAGGTAGCAGGCGTTTCAGGGGACATGGTGCTCGGCGCATTGCTTGACCTTGGTGCTGATGTGAAAAAAGTTGTAGATGCCATGAAGTCTGTTGAAGGATACATAGAAGGATGCAGAAACTTGGAGATAACAGTCAAAGATGTCGCCCGCAAAGGGATACGCGCCAAAAGGGTTGAGGTCAAAGCCGAAGAAACCCATGAAATGGGAGGGAAAAAACTTATAGAGGCCACGGTTAACTGTGTAAGAAGCCTAAAACTTTCGGAAAAAGCTGAAAAGTTTGCATTAAACGCCATCAGCACCCTCGTAAACGCCGAAGCCAAAGTTCACGGCGAAAGCATAGAGAACGTTTGCCTTCACGAGGCGGGTTCCGTTGACACTCCCGCAGAAATCGTAGGTGTGGCAGTTGCGTTAGAAAATTTAGGCTTCTTTAATTTGCAGGTTTATTCAACACCCGTTGCTGTTGGAGGAGGCCTTTTCAAGTTTTCCCACGGCACGTTTTCAAGCCCGGCACCAGCCACAATTGAGATATTGCGGTCGAAAGGTTACCCCATAATTGGCGGCCCCGTTGAAACTGAGCTGGCTACTCCAACAGGGGTTTCCATTCTCGTTAATTTGGCAAGTAACGTTGCCCGGTTTTATCCTCCAATGAAGCCCACAAGTATTGGTTATGGTGCTGGAGCAAAGGACTTCGCTGAAATGCCCAATGTGCTACGGATAACGGTAGGCGAGTTGGGCGGTTACCAGCTTATAAGGGATGAAATCTATGTTTTGGAAACCAACGTTGACGATGTGGCTGGGGAAATAATTGGTTATACCATTGATAAATTGTTGCGGGAAGGCGCCAAAGACGTAAGCGTCATCCCAATGTTTACAAAGAAGAATAGACCCGGCCATATAATAAAAGTGATAGCTGACAAAGCCAATGTGGAGCATCTCTCACTGGTCCTCATAGAGGAAACTGGCACCCTAGGGGTTCGGGCTTATCCATGTGAGAGGCATATCCTCAATCGAGAATCCATACTGGTAAATGTCCAAATAGGCGAGTTAAGCGAGACTGTGAACGTGAAAGTCGCTAAAAATGGTGAGGGTAAAATCATCCAAATGAAACCCGAATACGAAGATGTTAAAAGAATTGCAGACAAAATCAACAAGCCCCTCAGGGATGTTATGGAGCTAGTTAAGTTAAAAGCTAAAGAAATACTGCGGTGAATGTTTTCTATGAAATGCCTAGATGAGAAATTTGAAAAACTAAAGAAGTTTATCGCTGAGAAAGGGAAGGACGGTGTCATAATCGCCTTTTCCGGCGGCGTGGACAGCTCAACCCTGGCGGCAGTTTGCCACAATGTCTTGAGAGAGAAAGCCGTGGCTGTAACTGTGCAATCTCCAGTCTATCCATCTGAAGAAATTGAAGAGGCTAAAAGAATCGCCAAAAGAATAGGCATTAGGCATCACTTTGTGAAGGCTGACCAGCTGTCAAACGAAAACTTCGTGAGGAATCCTGAAAACCGATGTTACTATTGCAAGAAGGACATGCTGGATTGTTTAAAGAAGTTTGCGCAGAAGCTTGGGTTTAAAGCGATTTTTGAGGGTACAAACTTCAGCGATTTAGACGGCCACAGGCCGGGCTTCGAGGCCATTAAGGAGAGCGAAAATGTTTTCTGCCCATGGGTGGAAAACGGGTTCACGAAAGAGGAGATTCGGGCGTTGGCTTGCAAATTGGGGCTTCCGTTTCACGATAAACCAGCGATGGCTTGTTTGGCTACGCGTATACCCTTCGGCGAGCAAATCACCGAAGAGAAGCTCAGCAGAGTTGAGGAGGCGGAGCGAATAGTCAGGGAAATTAGCGGAGTTAGGCAGCTTCGGGTTCGAGACCATGACGGACTGGCTAGGATAGAGGTGGGAAAAGACGAAAGACGCTTGCTGTTCGACGCGGAAATGTTGGACAAAATAGCTGAGAAACTCAAAGTTTTGGGCTTCAAGTTTGTCACGTTAGACTTGGAAGGATATAGAGCGGGAAGCATGTTGGCGGCGGCGAAACAAGAAAGGAGAAGCGCCAGCCCCACGCGTTGAACTTTTAAAGTTTAGGGGCTTACCCCCTCCTTAACCATTGCTTGGCATAGCCCAGGGCGAGGGTAACCCTCAACCATGAGGAATGGTTTAAACGTCCATGGTCTGCCTTTTTATTGGTAGGGCTAGGGCTGTGGTTTCTTTCGGCGTGTCAAAAACCATGCACGTCAACGTTTTCTCTATTCCCTTAACAGTTCTCAACTTGTCAACCACAAATTTGCCAACGCTGTCCACGTCCCTTTCCTTAACTTTGATGAGGATGTCCCAGTCGCCGGATATTATGTGGACTTCTTGAACCTCTGGAAATTTGGCTATCTGCTCCGCTATAAACCTCTGGGAAAGCGTCTCCTCCTCTTTCCCAGTTCTATAGGAAAAGGAAGCCAAGATGAAGGCTGTCACTCCGAAGTTAAGCTTTTTAGAATCCAAAACAGCCCTATACTCCTTTATTATTCCATGCTGCTCCATCCTCTTTATTTTTGCGAAGACCGTCGTTATTGGAGCATCAATTTTCTCTGCGATTTCCCTAGCTGTTAATTTACAGTTCTTTTGCAAAAGGGTTAGAATTGCCATGTCTTTTTCATCAAGCCTTAGAGACATGTGCAAATTTAACAGTTTTTAATTATAAAAGCTTTTACTTTTTAATAAGACGTCAACTTTTATATAAAAATTATAACTAGCTCCAGCAGCGGCTTCGGCTTCTGATGTGAATTTTGCATACATATTTACAATTCACAATTGTTAATTATATTTCTAACAACTTTTGACAAACGTAAAAGCTGCGGAAGGCGCATAAATATGATGAAAAATGCCACCGTTAAAAGAAGCGTCGTGTACACTATTGATTTGGCTGAAATTGATGGAGATGGAGCCTTCCCATGTCCAAAATGTGGAGCCATAATCTCCCCCGACGACGAGACAGAGGAAGTTTATCAAATCGTCGAAACAAAGCTTGAAGGCGACAACTTGGCGGAGCTGATTATTCAGTGCAACAAGTGTGGAAGCACGATAAGGCTTGTAGGCTTCCTTCTCGAAATTTGAACCCGCAAAACCTTTCAAGTTACTGAATTTGCTTCTACTCTAGTTTTGGGCTTATGATCGTGAAAACAAGCCATAATATTGTGCCTTAAAGACACCGTTAAATACGGCGCTAATGGGGG
>JANXEP010000056.1 GCA_025057795.1 Candidatus Bathyarchaeota archaeon
GTCGGTGAGGCTTACAGGCGAAGTTTTGCTGTTCCGTGGGAAAAACTCGAATTTTCCGTCTGGAGCGACGCGGAAATCAAAGCCTATAACGCCGTTTTTATCGGCGGTTTCCGCAATGTAGCGGATTATGTCCCAGACAGGGTAAAGCGTTACAGTTTCGCCTTGCGCCCTTAGAATCTGCGTGAACCTGGTTAAAGGCGGCTCATAGTTTAGGAAAAGCCTTGCCAGCCAGCAGACTGCAACCATGCTCCACTTGTTCTCTATGGGAGCGTAATCGTTGAACCTTGGACCCCAATACATGAAGTCAGCGTAGTGCCTCTCGATAACCGCCATGCTGTAAGCGAGGCTTGGCTTGTCGCGTGCAGCCCTAACACGCCAAAGGATCCCGGCGCTTACTCCGTCATAGTAGGGGCAGGCGGGAAAACGGTTAACAACGTCTATGTATCCAACCCAGCATATAGCCGGGTTATAGGCGGGATGCTGCGCAGAAGCCCCTATCGAGTTCAATGCGCTGTAAACTTTTTGGCATGAAAGGCTCCAGCCCTCATAATCATATAAGCCTATTAAGGCATAAGCCAAAGGATAATCGTAAACCTCGTTTTCGTTTAAGCCAACCCTATGCCACTTGCCGTCTGACGGATCAAAATAAAGCCAAAGCTCCTCAAAGCCTTCCCGCAAGAAGCCCACGGCCTTAACCATCATAGCCATGTATAGGCTTGCGTTTGCCACGTTAAATTTTTCGGCAAGCATTTTCAAGCCTACAAGCCCATACAAGCATTTCACATCCAACTGCAACATCCAATTGTTGTTAATGTCCACAGCCCTTGCAAAACCGCCATAGGCAGACTGCTGATCCTGCATGGTTTTAAGAAAAGTGCCGGCGGCAAGTCTTGCAGCATCCAAATAATCACCGTCGTTTGTCAACTCATAGGCTCTGAGAAGAGCTGGAATAACACGGCAAGCGTCAACACTATAATATTGCATGCTGTTCTCGGCTGATTTAAACCCGCCATAAGCCTTTTTCGCACTGTTTGTGCACTGCTGCGATAAAATCCAATCAGCAAGGCTAACGATTTTATTGTATATGAGTGTTCTGCGGCTGCTAAACTGTTTGGCAAAATAAGCCTCATACAAGAAGTCTATGGCAAAGGCTGCCGCAAAAGCTGCCCTCCCGAAAGCCGGGTCTGGCGTGTTTGGTGGAACCACGTAAACGTAAGGCGCAAAATCCACCACAAACTGGTAATACTGTTCCGGCACCCTTCCCACCGTTCAGGCTACCCCCACGTAAGGCTCCTTCAAACCATTCAAAATCCGCGCCAACTCAGACTGAAGCACATTCAAAGGCGGAGCATTATCCAAAACAGAAACATTCTGATCGCCAAGGCGAAAACTTAAACCAACAGCCGAACCGCCAGTCAAATAACAAACCGCGTAAATAGCCGCCAAAACCGTAACCGCTTCCTTTTCAGCCTCAGAGCAGTCGGCAGGGTTAATTTCCCTTCCAAGTTCAAGCTCAAGCGTAACCTCAGACCGCTTAATCATTTTAACAATCTTAGAGTCTGGAATGTCTGATGGGCTAACGTTAGTTACATCACGAACATCATCGACAGTTACGCTTGCCAAGTCATACGCTCCTTACGGTCTGGCCAATTAAATCAAGCTAAAAAGGATGATGGGCAAATAAAAGCAATTTTACTGAAAAATCGGCATGAAAAGGTCTTCATTTTTAGAAATGTATGAGAGAATAGTTACTAAAATTTCAGGAATCTTTTGATGTATTCGATTATTTCCTCGCTTTTTGCAGAATTTAGAGAGATGGTTTCTCCCTTCTTATGAAGGATAAGGAACCCTTCATTTGCGAGTTGCCTTATTAGCTTTCTAACTCTTTTACCGTCTGGCTTAACTTTCCCAGCCAACCAATTTACGATAGTGTCTACAGGCAAATACTTAGCGCCCCAACAGCTTCTCCTCAACAGCCTATTCATTATGTCTGCCTTAACCTCTTCATCGGAGAGATCAATGTTCATTAATGTTCACTTTTGATACCTTTTAAAAGAAACATATAAATACTTTTCTTAACACAATGTATGCACGCCATTATGCATGCTGTTATGCATCGCATAGTGCACACTGGTGAAAAAAGATGAGTAAAAAACTCTATTCAGAAAAGGAGTTCGAGTCCATACTTATTAAGACTTTAGGGGATTCGCCTAAGCTTAGGATAGTAGATTTCTTTCTTGATAATCCGTTGTTTGATTTCACCAAAAAAGAGGTTATAGAAGCTTTGGGAATGAGCAAGCAAACCTTTTACAAGTATTTTCCAGAGCTGGAAGAGTTCGGCATAGTTAAGGTTTCCAGAAAAATAGGAAAGGCCAAGCTTTACAAGATTAACGTTGAGCATCCATTAGTGAAGATGCTTAGAGAATACGAAACAAAGCTGGCGCAGGAGATGGCGGAAAAAGCTAAGGTAAAAAAGCCCATCTTAGCTTAGGGCTTTTTAAATTTCAAAGACTAGCTCTAAAAAGTTCAGTATTCCTAATACGATTAGAATGGTGCCAGCGAGAATGGAAGGGAGTTTTCTGTTCAAGCCTTTTACCCAATCGCCTACGAGCACTGCGAAGTATATCAAAATAGTGTTGGTCACAATGACGGAAACTATTATCCATAAAATTGGGATTTCCAAAAAGGGATAACCAACCCCTACGGCTCCTTCGTCAAGACTTCCTAAAACGCCGGTGGCCAATAATACCCAAAAAGACGAGACGTTCTTTAAAGATTGTGGTTGTTTGTTCTCGAATGCTTCTTTAATAATCCATACTCCAACTCCGCAGAAAACAATCAAAACCACCCAAGCGCTAAAGGACTCAATCCATCCGTAGATTGCCAACCCCACTAGCCAACCTAATAAGGGCAACAACGCAGTCGATGTAGAGAATGCAACTGCCATTTTGCCCGCATAAACATTCCTTAGCCCTTTCAAGGGTCCAACCCTTCGAAACATCGAAAAGGAAGCTTAAAATTTCAGCGGCGTCTTTGCCCTTGGGCTTGCCTATGATGGCGCTGATTCCCTTAGCTTCGGAAAGCACAACGGTGCGAAGGCTTTCAGCCTCAAACTCTTCTGGTTTTCTGTGGCCGCTTCGAATATAGTTTTGGGTTATCTCCCAAGGCAATCTGAGGCACCTGCCGCGCCAAGTTTCAGCAGAAACCTATACGCGATAGAAAATGAAAAGCCGAACCGTACCTCCCAAGGGTTAAGAGGCTAGGCCTCCTGCGGTCCAGCAAAGAGGCCAAAAGCCAAAAACAACATACACCGGCTTTTCCCAAAAAGCCTTCAAATGGGGCGCGGCGACTGGCAGGGAAAGGCTTGCAGCAAACCCTCCATGGTCGCTTAATTTAGCGCCCTGTTATGGTAGACCCTTGACATGGCGCTTGCCAAATCCAAGCAGTTCGCAAACCGACCAGAAAATGTTTAATCTTTTGTTGAGTTCCACCACCATATGATTGGCAAGAAGGGCCAGATCGCCCAGTACACTTCGGCGGCGCCTGTGCGTATTGTGAAGGTTGTGCCGCATTTCCTGCACCTTAAGGTGCGCCTTCCAATGGGCTCTAACTCCTTTGAGCCGCATTTTGGACACGCATACTCTTCGGGTTTTATGGCTGGAATCCGCTCATAGCAAATTGGGGTTTTAATCCATCTGAAGAGGGATATGGCCATAAACGCGAATGTTAGGAGGAAAAGCGCGAAAACCAAGATTACCATTATGCCCACTATGAAGGATGGGAATTCCACGGCCATCTGGGCTAAACCACCCATGCGGTTATAGAACCGCGCGGTTCACGTTTCTTTTTCGCCCCTTTCTTTAAACCACTCCTCATACTTTTCAAGGGCTTTTCGTATCTGGTCTCGGATGAAGTCTTCAGCGTTTGTGTAGGGCGTGTTCATCTCTTTTACAGCCTTGTTAAGCCTTTCATAGTCTTCCCTCGGAATTTCCACAAACTCGTATTCGCCGGATTCCCATTTGAGCATGAAGCGCACGGCTTGGCGTATGAACTCCTCCTTTGTAGTGTAGCCTCTCCCCCTGTGGGTTTGGATAAAGCGCTCAACCTCGCTTAGGAGTTCAGGCGGCATTATAACTGACTGGTATAGCATGGCCTCGATAGCGTCTTGGTAGGTTTGCATTTTGCTTGTTTGGGCCATGAGCTCGCCTAACAAAGCCGTGAGCTTCTGGTGGATGTCGTCTGAAATTCTTAGGGTTTTCATATTTTAGCACCCTCCAGTGTATTATTTGTAGCGTAAGTTTTTTAAGCATTTCTCATATACTAGATATACGAACTATAGCAGATACATGCGGGGGCGAGGAGATGCCCAGAAAACGCATAGTTAAAGTATTCCTAAGCAAAGAGCAAAAAGAAATCCTTGAAGAACTCGCAAAAAGGCTGGAAGCCAGCGAAAGCGAAACCCTAAGGATGGCGTTAATGGACTATGCGAAAGAGCTGAGCCTAATGGAGGAACGCGTACGCAAAAAGGCCTCCGAAAAAGAGGGCGTTTTAAATCCAACTCCGATTAAAAGTTGAAGTCCGTACTACGGAATAACTGACTTAAATATACAATTCACGGCAAATTTTATAATACTAAACCTCTAAACATTTGTTAGCCCTCGGAGTGTTTAAGCTTGCCGCAGAAAAATTTCGATGAACTTTTAATTGAGTCTGTTGATGAAGCCTTCTCTTCCATCGGCGAGTCATCCAAGCAAGCGATCTACTTCCACCTTGAGAAGAGGTTCAAAATATCAAAGGAGGAAATTCCCCGTCGAATTAGGGATTTTGCCGAGGGAATAGAGAAGATTTTCGGCCTTGGCGCCAAATTTCTTGAAATCCTAATAGTGAGGAAGCTTTACGAGCGCGTGGGGAAGCCCTTTGAATTAGGAACGGTTGAAGAGCGCCCATTTATTGATCATGTGGAGGCTGCAAAGCTCCATTATTCGAAGAGTAAAAAGTAATGCGTAAACTTGTGGGATTTGCGTATTTTGGATTCATAATGATTTTAAGGGTGAGTAGAAAGGTTTAATGCATCGTAAGATTAAATACATATAAGGGGGAAAAGTTCCCCCAAATCTCCAAATAACCCAGTTAAGCGCGGTTGAAGAAGCCATGCCAACGCTTGAGGATAAGGCTTTAATGAGGATTGAAAGGCGATACCCCAGTCTAGTTGAAGCCGCCCCAGACGTCGTTTATACGGTTTCCTCCGACGGAAAAATCAAGTCGCTGAATCCAGCTTTCGAAAGAGTTACTGGTTGGAAGCGGGAAGAATGGCTTGGCAGACCTTTCACCGACCTTATACATCCAGAAGACGTGGCTTCAGCGGTGGAATCCCTCCAAAAAACCCTGCTTGGAAAGCCGGAACCCGTAGAGCTTCGCGTTCTCTCAAAGTCCGGCGATTATTTGATTGGAGAGTTTATAAGCGTTCCATGGATTAAGGGCGGAAAAATTGTCGGCGAGCTGGGAATAGCCCGAGACATCACAAAACGTAAATTTTATGAGCAGAAACTTCAGGAGACGACTGAAAAGCTTCAAGCCCTCGTCCAAGCAATCCCAGACATCGTCTATTTTAAGGACACCAAAGGCCGCAACATAGTGGTTAACCGCGCCTTTGAAAAGTTTGTAGGCTTAAGCCAAGAAGGATATTGTTGGAAAAACGGACGACCAGCTTTTCCCAGCAGACTTAGCCGCATACTGCAAAAGAAGCGACCAAGAAGTGCTTAAGAGAGGCACAATCGTGCGCGCCGAGGAGCAGGCCACCAACGACAAGGGCGAGAAAAAGTTCTTCGAAACCATTAAAGCTCCAATATACGACAGTAAAGGGAACATCGTGGGGATAGTGGGTGTCGGTCGGGACATTACAGAAAGAAAGCTTATGGAGGAGAGGCTGCTGGAGCAGGAAGAGCTTTTCCGCTCTGTCGTGGAAAGCTCCCACGACGGCATAGCAATAATAGATGAAAACTACAAGGTTATTTATGCAAACAACCTTCTAACCAAAATCACGGGCTATTCAAAAGAGGAGCTAGTTGGTCAGGACTTCCGAAAGTTTCTTGCGAAAGAAAGCAAAGCCATGTTCCAGAAATGGGATATGCGCAGGATTATGCAAGAGCAGGGGAAAAAGGAGCTTCCGCTAGCAAGGTATGAGTTCAAAATAGTTAGGAAAGATGGCGAGAAGAGGGATGTTGAGGCAAAGGCCAAAGCCCTAATGGACGCCTACGGCCGTGTCATAATAGTAGCCCAGGTTCTTGACATAACTGAACGGAAAAGGCTTGAAGAAGAAAGAAACCGGTATGAAAAGCGGCTTTCAGAGCTTAACAAATACGCTCAAAGGCTAAGCACGGCCACGGATTTAAGGGAAATATTTAAAATCACATCGGACGCCATGAGGAAAACTTTGGGATTCGAATACGCCTCAATATTTATTGTTGAAGAGAAAAACCTGCGCATGGTAGCCCAACGGGGCTATCCGAAATGTTCGAGGATTGTACTGCCTCTTGACGGGGAGAGGGGAATAGTTGTCAGGGCGGCTAGGACGGGCGAGCCCGTGAACGTTCCAGACGTTAGGAAGGATAAGGCATACATTAAAGCAATGGAGGATATGCTTTCAGAGCTAGCCGTTCCCATGAAGGTTGGGAACAAGGTTTTAGGCGTACTGAATGTGGAAAGCCGTAGGCTTGCAGCCTTCAACGAAGAAGACAGAAAACTTCTGGAGATTCTAGCCTCCCACGCCGCCACAGCCATAAGCAACCTGAAAAGGCAGAGGGGGTTGGCTGCAATACACGCTTATGGACGCAACCTCATCAAAGCACGGAATACTGAGGAAATTTGCATTCTCACGTTAGAGGCTATGCAGAAACTTTTAGGTTTTAAACATGTAAGCTTTCTCATTGTTGACGGGGATAAGCTTAAGCTAATAAACTCGCTGGGCGTAGACAGCGTTCCAAAGCTGGAGTTGCCTCTAAATGGGGAGAAAGGCGTAACCGTCAGGGCGGTAAAGACGAAAAAACCAGTCTACGTTCCAGATACTAGGAAAGACGCAGCCTATGTTAAGGGGGCGACTGAGGGCATCCTTTCAGAACTTGCCGTTCCGATAAAGATTGGGAACAAGGTTTTAGGAGTATTAAACGTTGAAAGTCATAACCTTGCAGCCTTCGAGGAGGATGACATAAAAAGGCTTGAAGTCCTAGCCTCCTACGTAGCCATTGCGATAAGCAATATTAGAAGACAAGAAAGCCTAGCAATGCTCTCAAAGAAGTTTGAGCATTTAATAAAAAGCTCCACAAAAATCATGCAAATTAAGAGCATGCGCAGAAGGCTTAGGGAAATCGCCAAAACCATCCAGAAATTTGGATGGGAAAAAGTGACAATATCCTTAAGGGACGAAAACCTTGAACTAACAGATGCGGTCTCAGCAGGGTTAACAAAAGAAGAAGTCAAAATATTGGATGAAAACAGGGTTCCAGGCCGCATTTGGACGGAACTTTTAAGCCCAAAATTTGAAAGGTACAAGATTGGCGAATTTTATTGCCTGCCGAGGGGTGACCCGCAGATTCCGGAAGAGATTTTCTCTAAATACTTCATCGCTTGGCACTCTCCCCACTTAATATATGCCCCGATTCGCACCCCAGATGGAAGAATCGTTGGCGTTCTAACCATAGACAATCCTATGAGGGGAGTAAAGCCCTCGGTGGAGGATTTGTTCCCCATTGAGCTTTTCCTGCATCAAGCGGCAATAACCCTTGAAAACGCCCAACTAATTGAAAACCTTGAAAAGGCGAGGAAGGAGCTTAGGCTTTACGCTGACCAGCTTGAACAGAAAGTGGAGGAGAGAACCCGCGCCCTAGTTGAGTTTCAGGATAAACTTTTGAAGGCGCAGAGGCTTGCCGTTATCGGAGAACTGGCAAGCATGGTGGGCCACGACCTGCGCAATCCATTAACAAGCATATCTGCTGCAGCCTACTACCTTAAAAAGCGGCTAGCCCAAGAGCAGGATGCAAAATTGAGGGAGATGATTGAAGTCATAGAGAGGAACATTGCCTACTCAAACAAGGTGATAAACGACCTGCTGGACTATTCTAGAGAGATAAAACTTGAACTGACTGAAACAACCCCGAAGGCATTAGTTGAAGAAGCCCTATCGCTTGTTGAGATTCCCAAAAACGTCAACCTAATAATCCAAGCCGGAAGCACTTTAAAAATAAGAGTGGACATTGAAAAGATGAAGCGAACGTTCATAAACCTTATTAGGAATGCGGTTGAAGCCATGCCTAATGGGGGAACCTTGACAATCACCAGTAGGAAGTCGGGCGACAAAGTCGCGTTTGCCTTTTCAGACACCGGGGTTGGAATGTCTGAGGAAGTTTTAAAGCGGCTTTGGAACCCCCTCTTCACAACGAAAGCCAAAGGAATGGGCTTAGGCTTGGCCATATGCAAGCGTTTTGTGGAAGCCCACGGGGGCTCCATAGCCGTGGAAAGCGCCTTGGGGAAAGGTACAACCTTCACGGTTAAGATTCCAATTGAACCGAAAACCGGAGAGGGAGGTGAAAAATTATGGTTAAAAGTGCCAGAATCCTCATTGTTGACGACGACGAAAACATAAGGAAAGCGTTGAAGGCCATACTTGAAGATGAAGGCTACATTGTGGATACTGCGGAGACAGGCGCCAAAGCCGTTGAAAAGACTATGAAGGGCTTTTACAACCTAGCCCTCATCGACATAAGGCTGCCTGACCTGGAGGGCATAGAGCTCCTAACGAGGATGAAGGATACAACGCCTAAAATGCGAAAAATAATAGTGACAGGGTACCCCACATTGCATAACGCCATAGAAGCCGTAAACAGAGGCGCAGACGCATACATACTGAAACCCTTCGACGTGGAAAAAGTCTTGGCGACAATTAAAGAACAGCTGAGGAAGCAGGAAGAGGAGAAGCAGTACAGCCAAGAAAAAGTGGCGGAGTTCATTGAAACCCGTATAAAAGAGCTGGGAGCTGGAAAGGAAGCCTAGGGTTTTACGGAAACCCTTTTTCCTCTTTTTCGAATTATGGCGTTTTCTGAAACGGATTTCAGCCTAGGCTATATAACCCTTTTTCACAGTTTTCGAGTTTTAACGGGAAATTTTCCCTAATCCGCTTGGGGAAATGGCTTAAAATTATCCCCATCTAAAATTGCAGCTTCAGTTCGAACCGCAACACGCATAAAAACTTGAAGTTTTCCCCGTTCAACTTTCTCTAAGCCTACGAAATTATGTATATTTCGTTCTTTTAATGGGCTTTTGTTTAAATTTTTGCTGCATAAAGTTTTTAAAGCTACGCTACATTTAGTGTTTGAAAATAACATTTAAACACTATAATATTTGAGCACGCGACAGTGATCCCATGAAGTGTCCCTACTGCGGGTCTGAAAACATCAAAACCCTGGAAACCCGCGACTCGGCAGACAACACCATAAGGAGGCGCAAGGAATGCGAAAACTGCGGGAAACGCTTTACAACCTACGAGTACATAGAAACCGTGGAGCTCATGGTGCGGAAACGCGACGGCAGACTGGAACGCTTCGACATAAACAAAATTGTTAGAGGCTTACAGAAAGCCTGCGAGAAAAGACCAGTAACCATGGAGCAAATCCACTCCCTAGCGGAAAAAGTTAGGCAGGAACTCGCACAGCTCGGCAGGGAAGAGGTTTCATCCCAAGAAATCGGCGACCTCGTAATGAAACATTTGAAAAGCCTTGACCGCGTGGCCTACGTGCGCTTTGCCTCCGTATACCGCAGATTCGAAGAACCCGAAGACTTCCGTCGCGTGCTTCAAGAGGTGAGAAAATGAAGTTTGTTAGGAAACGGGATGGAAGATTAGAACCCTTTGACCAGGAGCGTATAACCAACGCCATTTGGAAGGCTGCCAAAGCCGTAGGCGGAAAAGACCGCGAACTAGCCAAGAGGCTAAGCGACCAGGTTGTGGCTGAACTGAAAAAGCGTTTCGGCGAGGACGGCGTCCCAACCGTTGAGGAAATCCAAGACGTTGTGGAGAAAATCCTCATAGAAAATGGGCATGCGAGAACCGCCAAAGCGTACATCCTCTACCGGAAACAGCATCAAGACATAAGGGAGTTGGCAGCCCTCCTAAGCCAGGCAGACCTTGTAGACCAGTACCTGGAAATGGAGGACTGGCGGGTTAAAGAAAACTCCAACATGAGCTACTCGTTGCAGGGCTTAAACAACTACCTTTCATCAACGGTTATAGCCAAATACTGGATAGGCCGCATATACCCGCCAAACATTGCGGAAGCCCACTTTTCAGGAGACATGCACATCCACGACCTAGGCGTGCTTGGGCCGTACTGCGTAGGCTGGGACATAAAAGACCTGCTTTTGACAGGGTTCGGCGGAGTGCCGGGCAAAATTGAAAGTACGCCTGCTAAACATTTCAGAACGGCCCTGGGACAAGTGGTGAACTTCTTCTACACGTTGCAGGGCGAGGCGGCTGGCGCCCAAGCCTTCTCAAACTTTGACACTTACCTTGCGCCCTTCATACGCTATGACGGTTTAAGCCAGAAAGAGGTGGAGCAAGCCCTTCAAGAGTTCTTCTTTAACATGAACGTGCCCACTCGCGTGGGCTTCCAGACGCCCTTCACAAACGTAACCTTGGACTTGGAGGTTCCAGAGTTTATGGCTGATGAGCCCGTTATAGTGGGCGGAAAAGTTATGGACGCCACTTATGGCAGCATGGAAAAAGAGATGGAGATGTTCAACCTTGCCTTTGCAGAAGTGCTGAGCAGGGGCGACGCTAAGGGAAGGGTCTTCACGTTTCCCATACCCACCTACTGCATAACAAAGGACTTCCACTGGGAATCGGCGACTTCCGAAAAAATTTTTGAAATCGCCGCCAAGTATGGCGCACCCTACTTCTCCAACTTCGTAAACAGCGACATGAAACCCGAAGACGTTAGAAGCATGTGCTGCCGCCTAAGAATAGACAACCGCGAGCTCCGAAAGCGGGGCGGAGGCTTCTTCGGGGCAAACCCGCTGACTGGAAGCATAGGCGTTGTAACACTAAACCTTCCAAGAATTGGGTATCTGGCCAAGAACGAAGACGAGTTCTTTGAACGCCTCGAGGCGCTTATGGAAATCGCCAAGGACAGCCTAGAAATAAAACGCAAAGCCCTGGAGCAGTTCACGGAGAAGGGCCTATACCCTTACTCGAGGCGTTACCTCCGCGGCGTAAAAGAAGCCTTTGGAAAATACTGGAAAAACCACTTCTCAACCATAGGCATTTTAGGCATGAACGAGGCCATAATGAACCTTTTTGGCTACGGCATAGCCACAGCTGAAGGCCTAGAATTCGCCATAAAAGTTTTGAGTTTTATGCGGGAAAAACTTGCAGACTTTCAGGAAGAAACTGGCAACATTTACAATTTGGAGGCCACCCCCGCGGAAGGTGCAAGCTACAGGCTGGCACGCATAGACAAACGCAAATACCCAGACATCACCGTGGCTAATGAGAAGTACTTGGCCAAGGGCGCTGAACCCTTCTACACAAACTCCACACAACTTCCAGTAGACTATGAGGCCGACCTGTTCGAGGCCTTGGAGCATCAAGACAAGCTTCAACCGCTTTACACGGGCGGAACCGTATTCCACATATATCTCGGCGAAAGGCTTCATTCATGGAGAGCCGCAGCCGAACTAGTCCGCAAAGTGGCTTGGAACTTCCGCCTACCCTACTTCACTTTAACACCCACCTTCAGCATATGCCCAACCCACGGCTATATAAGCGGAGAACACAAGCAATGCCCCAGATGCGGAGCAAACTGCGAGGTCTACTCGCGGGTTGTGGGTTACCTGCGGCCAGTAGACCAATGGAACGACGGAAAACAAGCTGAATTCACCATACGCAAAACCTTCGAAAAAGCCGTTGTAGTGCCCCAAGCCGCAGCCGTAGCCCAGTGACCATCCATGAAGTTCAGCGGCCTGCAAAAAACAAGCCTCATAGACTACCCGGACAAGGTTGCAGCAGTGCTTTTCACGCCAGGCTGCAACCTGCGCTGCCCATACTGCTACAACTGGCGCATTGTGGTGGATCCTAAACCGCCCTTCCTAAATGAAAACACAGCCATGCAAATCCTGGAAGAACGCAAAAAATACGTGGACGCCGTTGTGGTTACCGGCGGAGAACCCACAATCCACAAGGAGCTGCCCAGATTCCTAAAAAGGCTTAAAGAGAAGGGTTTCGCCGTCAAGCTTGACACTAATGGCTTAAACGCTAAGGTTTTGGAAGAGTGCCTACCTTACGTGGATTACGTGGCCTTAGACGTTAAAACAACCCCTGAAAAATACAGCCTTTTAGGGGCAAAGGAGACAGCTGAGCTAATGCGCACCATTGAATTTTTAAAGGCTGGAAAGGTGGAGTATGAGTTTAGAACCACCGTTGTCCCAAAACTTGTAGAAGAAGGGGATATAGCCCGCATAGGCGAAATAGTTAAAGGCGCAGAAAACTACGCCCTGCAACAGTTCATACCTGGAGACACCCTAGACGAGGAGTACAGAAACATAAAGCCTTACCCATCGGAAACCATAGAAAAAATGGCGGAAACATTGAGAAAACACGTGAATAATGTGGTGATGCGCGTTTAACCCCTCTACCCTTTCTTGTTTGGCAAAAATAAACTATGTATAGACATAAATCAAACTTAATTTTTGAAGCAATTAAATTGGGGGGCGTCTGCCTAAGTTCTGTTTATTTGCTCTATGAGAGTGGGAAGGTCTGAAATTAACGTGATTATGTAGTTTGCTCCCGCGTCTGCAAGCTCTTTCGAGTTGGAGACTCCGCTGGTTACGCCTACGGCGATAACCTTAAGCTCCCTTGCGCATTTTACGTCTACAATGCTGTCTCCTATCATTACGGTTTCTTCAGGTTTTGCCCCTAAAGCTTTCAATGTTGTTTCAAGATGTTCCGCGTGGGGCTTTGCATGTTTAACCTTCTCCCTCGGGATAACGGCGTCGAAGAATTTTCCAATTTTAAATTTGCCTAGAATATAGTTTGTTGTTTTTTCACTGCTTACGGTGCATAGGCCTACTTTTAAGCCTTCCTCCTTCAAAGCCTTCAAAACATCTGTAACTCCAGGCAATAGGCTTACGGTTTTAGCTGCCTCCAACTCATACTTCTCAGTAATATTGTTCACTTTTGCGTATACTTCTTTAAAGGCTTGGGTTGACTTGCCGTTGTTTTTCATGAAAATCTCCGTTTTGTTTAACATTTCGAAGATGCTGTCGTTTAGGGATAAGATTGAGGCGGGTATTCCCTGCGTTATTAGGAAGCTTCTAACCTCAGCCCTTAACGTTTTATAGTCTATGTTGAAGTTCACGAGGGTTCCGTCGAGGTCTAAGACCACAGCCCTAATCATAAATTCATCCACGCGCTTGCGAAGTTATAGCCATAGGGATTCGGGGGAAATAAACTTTACCAAACGCTGAACAGCCAATTCCCAAAAGGGTAAACTAATAACTATCATCTACCATACCTAATGATAGCTATGAATCTTGAAGAGTGTGTTAAAGAGAAGCTTTGGCCCGTCCTCGTGGAAACCGTTCACGCCATGGTCATGTACCCCCATCATAAGGCTTACACGAGGAGAGTAATCCTCAACGAGAAGCCAGACATAACGCCGCAGGAGCTGGCGGCTAGGCTTGGCATACCCCTAGGCGAAGCCCTAGTAATCCTATACGAACTTAAAAATGAAAAAGAACTTAAAAATGAAAAAGGCTTGGCTAAGCCCTTAAGCCCTTGAGTTGGCTTCCGCTTTAAGGCTTAGTGACCATTCGGACAGTTGCCAAAATGAGGATTAAGCCTAAAAGGATTTTCAGCAAGTCTTTTTCAACGGTTGCGGCGTAGGAGGCTCCGATGAAGGCGCCTAAAACCGAGCCTATTCCCATGATTAAGGCAATTATTGCAGCGGCCCTGTTCATGTGGCCCATGTTATGATGCTTTATAAAGCCTGAGGCCACCGTGGGTATAGAAACCAAGAGGCTTGTTGTTCCAGCAGCCACTATGTCTAAGCCGAAAACGTATATTAGGGCGGGGATTCTAAATTCGCCGCCTGCAACGCCTAAAGCTCCGGAAATAACGCCTATGACCAAGCCGACGAGGGCGGCTAATGCTATTTCTTCCAAGAATCCGAGGGTGAAGCTAAATACTGCGGGGGTTTCAACGAAGGGTTCAAGCCCAATTTTTAAACCCACGATTATTAGGAATATGGCTAAAACCCGTTTTAGGGGCTTTTCTGGAATTTTCCCAGTGAGTAATGCTCCGAGATAGGCTCCAGCTATCGAAGTCAACGACATAGCCAGCGCCAAGTTGAGGCTGTGTCCGTCCAGCAGCCCCAACTGGAAACGCCTTAGAAAGGAGACAACCACTGTTAATAGGCCGACGAGGAGGTTTACAGCTATGGAGGTTATGACTGGAAGGCCTATTACATAAAGGAGTATGGGGATTCTGAATTCGCCTCCGCCCACGCCTATGAGGCCTGCGGCAACGCCCAGTAGAAATCCGAAGAGGAGGGCGGCTGAAGTTTTGCTGGCGGACAGCGAAATTTTTTCTGTTATAGGTTATGCCTCCAATGCGAAATGCTTTAAAATGCGTATCGGAATAGGCTTATAAATGTAACGCGTCCATAAAATAAAACAGCATGTCCAACAAGAGGAAACATGAGTTTTCCTGCAAGGTTTGGCTCGAGTTCCACGGTAAACCGTTAATAGGCAAGGGCGGAGCGGAAATACTAGAACGAATAGACGCTGAACGATCCATTTCCAAAACTGCTAAAAAACTCGGCATGTCCTACCGTTACGTTTGGAGCTACTTGAAAAGGATAGAGAAAACCCTAGGCGAACCCATAATAGAAACCCACAGGGGCGGAAGGGCCGGCGGCGGAGGAGCAAAACTCACAAGGCTTGGGAAAGAACTCCTTAAAGAGTACAAACGCATCGAAGAATACTTAAATAAGGCGCTTGCTAACGCATCCCGCTGAGGCATCAAATTTTGGGAAACATATAAGGGCTTTAGGAAGCTATTTTCAATAGGTGTGAAATCCTTGATTAAAGCTAAAGCGCTTTCTGTTCTTTCCGCAGCTTCGCTTATTTTGGCGGCTTTTCTAGGCTGCAGCAGCTATGCCCTTCACGCAGAGAATTCAAGGCTTAAATCTGAACTGCAAAGCCTCGGCATGCTTCACCAAACTTTGAAGGCTGAATATGCAGGGCTGCGAAGCGCCTATGACGAACTTTTCGACGATTATAGCCTTTTGAACCAGTCGTACCATGGGCTTAGTTTAGAATACGTTTCCCTCAACCAGACTTTTTATGCGCTTATGCATAACTACACTGAGCTCTCGCTTGGACATCAAAAGCTCCTATCCAGCTACGTGGAGTTGACAGTTACCTATGGGGCGCTTAACCAAACATACCATGAGCTTCTTCAAAACTACACGAAGCTTGAAAGGGAAGCTGCAGGTTACACGGCGCTTTTAAGCGAGTATGAAGGGCTTATCCAGATTTACCAGTCGCTGCTTGCAAACTACACTGAGCTTAAAGAGAAATACGACGCTTTTTACGCCGCACTTTACAAACCCCTACTCTCTGGGGATAAGGTCGTCCCCACGACTGAAGAACTTAAGCGGTGGCTTACAGAGGACAAAACCGACGAAATAGAGTACAAGGAACCCGACTTCGTATGCGGCGACTATGCCGTTATGCTCCACATGCACGCCAAGGCTAAAGGGTGGGACATGGGGGTTGTGGCCATCCTCGGAAAGTTGGGCCTAAAGCCCTTCACCCACGTTTTCAACGCAATAATATGCCGAGAAGGCCTAGTTTACATAGAGCCCCAGAACGATGAAGTTTTCAATGGACCCATAAGGGAAGAATATTATCATCCAGGGTTCGGTTGGGTTCATGTTGAAAAGCTCATAGTGGTGGTTCTGTATGACGGAGCGTAGGGCTTATAAAAACTGTCAAGTGTGTACGCTTTGCCCTTTTACTCTACGACGTATCTGTAGGCTGTGTGCTCTCCGGCTGTGGGGCTTTTGCGGATTATTCGCAGTATGTCGCCGGGCTTGGCGCCTATGGCTTTTACAGCGGGGTCTGAAGCCTTGATTTGGGGGAGCTGGTAGGGTTTAACCCTGTACTGGGCGAGCACTTTTTCGCGTTCTTCGGGGGTTAGGATTTCATGTTTTGGGACAAGTTTATGTTCGAAGATGTCAAAGACTGGAAAGGTTTTTGGGAGAAGTTCTATGCGTTTTTTCCTTGCGGCTTGTTTTGCAGCGTTGGTGTAGCGTCCGCTTGCCACGAGGATTCCCCTTTCTATTCCCGCCTCTTTCATGGCTTTAGCCATCCTGTTAACGGTTAATATGCCCACGGTTTCTTCTGAAACACACCATATTAGGGCTTTCTGCTTCTCCTTTGGAACTTCAACCAAATAGCTTATGGCTTCTTTAGCTTTTTCCCTTTTAACAAGCTTGTAGCCCCTAAGCTTAATTAGGATTTTAACCTTGCGCTCTTCCAGGGTTTCCTCTTCGATGCTCAAAATAAACCCTCATGGGCTGGTGTCTGAAACCTAAACAAGCCATTACCCTTTAAACTTTGCGCTCCCAAAGTAAACCTAAAAGCGGGGAATCTGGCAAGGTTTAGAAAACGCTTGGGTTTGGGCTGAAATTTAGGCTGCTGGCTTAAAATAGTATCTCGGCCAAGCTGGCCACTGCTGGGTTTGCGGAGCCTCTTCGAATTCCATGGCTAGCCGCATTCCTATTTTCAGCTGTTCCGGCGCTGCACCCTTAATTATTCCTGGAATTTTAACGCCGTTTTCAAGCTGCACTATGCCCACAGCGTATGGCGCCATGCTTTGAAACTGGACTGGCGCAACATGGATCACAGTGTATGTCAAGAGTTTTCCGGTTTTGGGAAGCTCCACCCACTCAAAATCCTTTGAAAGGCATTGGTCGCAGAGCGGCCTCGGCGGAACATGCACCTTGCCGCATTTCTTGCATTTCCCGCCCGTCAACCTTTTTTGGGCCATGTTTTTGTAGAATTCCTCTATTGTTAAAGGTGGCTGCGTGCTCATCCTCAGCCCCTCCTGTAAATGTGAACCGCGGCTGTGACGCCTGCGCCGCCAACGTTGTGGGTTAACCCTATTTCGGCGTCTGCCACCTGCCTCTTCCCAGCTTGCCCCGTAAGCTGCAAATACATTTCGTAAGCTTGAGCCGTTCCCGTGGCGCCCACAGGGTGGCCCTTCGCCTTTAGTCCTCCACTCGTGTTTACGGGGATTCTTCCGTCAAGGGCGGTTTCGCCGCTCTCCGCCAAGCGTCCCCCTTCGCCCGGCTTGCAGAATCCCAAATCCTCGTAGGCGATTATTTCAGCTATGGTGAAGCAGTCGTGGACTTCCGCCAGGTCTATGTCTTCGGGTTTAACCCCCGCCATCTCGTAGGCTTTTTTAGCAGCTATTTTGGCCGCCTTGATGGATGTGAAGTCTTCCCTTTCATACACGCCTATTGTGTCGCAGGCGTGGCCGCTTCCAATTATGTGGACAGGCGTGTCTGTGAATTTTTTAGCCAGCTCCGGCTTGGTTAGGATTACGCAGCTTGCCCCGTCAGTTATGGGTGAACAGTCGAAAAGTTTAAGGGGCCAGGCGATAACCCGCGCCGTTAAAGCCTGTTCAAGGGTGATTTCCTTCTGGAAGTGCGCCTTCGGGTTTAAGCTTCCATTATGATGGTTTTTGACTGCCAAATGGGCCAGCTGCTTCTCCGTCGTGCCATACTTATGCATGTGGGCTGTCGCCATAAGCGCATACAAGCCTGGAAACGTTAAGCCATTCCACTGCTCAAAGGGATAGTCTGAAGCCATGGCTAGAAACTCCGTGACCTCAGGGGTGCTTCTATGGGTCATCTTTTCAACGCCGCCGACCATGACGACGTCGCATAAGCCTGAAAGCACAGCGTAAATCCCGTTTCTTAAAGCCACCCCGGACGAGCTGCAGGCGGCCTCAACCCTCACGGCGGCTATGGGAAGCAATCCAGCCCAGTCTGCGGCTGTAGCCCCCGTATGCCCTTGGTGTTCGTAGGATTCGCCCATATGTCCAACGAAGAGGGCTTCAATGTCCTTTTTAGGGTCAAGCTTTGGGCAGCGTTCATACGCCTCTTTAACGGCTTCTGCAAAGATTTCCCGTGCATAAAGCCCGTCAAGCTTGCCGAACTTTGACAAGCCTGCGGAGACAATGGAGACTAGGGGTTTGCCCTTCAACCATACTCCTCCAAAGTGGGGTTTTGAAGATTTATGCTTAGGAAAACAAGTATTTAAGTTTCATCGAACATTTAAAATAGAAAATTCAAGGAATAACGTGCAGCGGAGCTTGCGACAAATTGAAGCTGAAGAGGAACCGTCAACCTTTAACAGGCAGCGGCGAGAAAACAGGAAAAGCTCCAGCCATGCTTAGTATTTCATGGATTAGGTCTTCAATCATTTTAGGCGTAGCCCTTGGGTGTTTGGGGTTAGCCGCCATTCTTGCCATTAAAATTTTAAACTTTGGAGAAACCCAGCTTTTCCTAGACGCAAAGGCCTTCGTTAAAGAATACGGTCTTCTAGGCGTTTTTCTAGCCACAATACTCGCTGGAACAATCGTACCCCTTGGAAGCCCAGCCTTCGTGGTGGCTGCCGCCTCCTTCGGGCTTCATCCCACCTTTCTCGCCATAGTCGCAACCGTAGGGTTTACGATCGGCATGATGATCAACTATGTTTTAGCCTATAGCCTTGGAAGGCCGTATGTCATAAAAAAGGTTGGCGAGGGAAGGCTTGAAGAGATTTCATCTTTATGGAGGAAATGGGGGTGGATCCTGTACACGGTTTTTGGCCTGATCCCTTTCCTGCCCGTGGAGTTTTTATCCCTTTTCTGCGGGCTGCTTAAAGTGCGCCTCGACATTTTTCTGCTTCTAAGCTTTATGCCAAGGCTCGTTGTTTTTGCCGTTTTAGCCTATTTTGGAGAGCATTTGGGTTTTTGGCTTGGGATAGTCTGAAAAACGCGTTAACAGCACTGATGCCTATTCCCTTATTGTGGGTGGAATGGTGATAAGAGTTTGGGTGCGGCGAACCCCCTCAATGCTGTGAAGTTTCCTAATTATCTTTCCAAGATCCTCCATCTTCGCAAACTCTACGAAGATAACATCGTCGAACTGGCCTGTCACCGCATGCGCCAACTTTACGCCTTCAATTTTTAGGGCGGCTTCTGCAACCTTCCATATCATGCCGGGCTCAGCATTTATTAGGATGTAGGCTTCCAAACATTCTCCCCAAGCTAACATTTTGTCTAGAAGCATAAAAAGCTTTAAATAAACTAGGAGTGCCGCGGCTCAGAGCTTCTCTTAAGAAGGTTTTCTAGAGCCCTCCTTATCTCTTTTAGGGTTGAAAGCCTCGGATGGAATTCCGGCTTGAAAGGGTGGGTTTCGCTTTCCAAAAGCTCTTTTAGGCGGGCGTAGTAGGCTTCAAATTCTTCTGGAGTGTTGCTTTTAAACTTGAAAACCGCTATGCCGCCCTTGGGGTTTTCCCAACGCTTGTCGTAGGCGGCAACAGGCCCAGAGTTCCCGAACTTTTCAATACTTCTTTTAATGAGAATTTCTCTCTCAACATTCAACACTACGAGGAGGCTGTTTACCCGCATAACCCTTGAGGTTAAAAGGAACTGGCGGGTTACATTGTCCGGAGCTGTCGAGTCAATTACGACGCTGTAGCTTCTCCTAAGCAGTGCGTCCCGAATTTCCGCAATCAAAGAGTAAACTAGAAACTCGTCGCGGCAAGGAAAAGCCTCATAGAAAAGCATCTCCCTCAACTGGTCAACGCTAACCCTTGCGAAGTAGGTGTAATCTGCAACAAGCCTCTTGGCGAGGGTTGTTTTACCAGAACGCGGGTAACCACTCAAAACAACATTCCATAAACCCTTAAGGCCGCCCCCCATCACAACCCACCAAAAACATACGGGCGGCAAGCATTAAACTTTACCGCAAAAACGTCAAATTTTGAACGATAAAAAAGAAACGCTCGCTTTCACAAGCCTTATAATTGAGAAAAATGTGGGGGTGATAAGCTAAGCTAGTTTTTCTCCACAGTTCGGGCAGAATTTGGCTCCAGGCTGAACTTCGCCTCCGCACTTTGGGCATCTGCCAACAGCCTGCAACGGGTTTCCACAGTTGATGCAGAATTTGGCTCCGGAAGGGTTTGAGGCCCCGCATTTTGTACAGTTAACTCCCCCCATCACTTGTAGGGGTGCGCCGCAGTTGCTGCAGAACTTTGAACTCTGCGGGTTCTGGAAGTTGCATCTCGGACACAGAATCATGGGCTGCGCTGGCGCTGCGGTTGGAGAGGGCTGTTGGAATAGGGGCGGAATTATCGCTACTCCCGCCCCGACGGCTGCGCCTGGGCTTTTGGATAGGCTTTCAGCCGACTTTTGAACGGTTTCCATTCGCAGTACTTCTGTTGCAGCCACGCCTGTTTTAACGTAGAAGAGTCTATCCCTCCATTCGGGTGTTGTGTCTATTCCTTCAAATTTCACGTCGATAAGCTCAAGGCCTATTCTTGAGAAAGCATCGAAAAGGGTGGTTTTCGCCATGAGGCTGGTCTCGTCAAGTTTGCCGTAAACATCTGCAAGCGAATACTGACTCAGCGCGTCAATCAACCTTTCGTTAAAGTAGCCCCTGAGGAAGTTCTGAAGCGCTTCTGTCGTGAAGACTCCTTGGCCGCCTACAACCTCGTTTACGAAGAGATTTGGCTCCGCGGTTCTAAACCAGAAACTTCCAAAGAATTTTAGGGGGGCAAGCTCTCTGGTTTGTCCCTGCGCCCCAAACTTTCCCTGAAACTGTTTCAACGAGACAAACACTATGGAGGATCTGAAAGGAACTTTGTCAAACCCCGCGATTTTTGAAAGAACCTTCGTTAGCAGGGGAAGGTTTGCCGTTGACAAAACATGACGTCCAGCCCTGAAAACATCGTAGGCTTTCCCATCCCTGAAGAAGACGGCAGCCTCATACTCGTGGACTATGAGGTTGTCTCCCCAGCTTATCTCCTCAATGGGGTATCTCCAAACAATGTCGCCCTCCCTTGCTCCAACCCACTCTATAACTTTAGGCATGCATTTTCACCCCCTTTAACTCGCCCCAATACCCCGGAGGATTTCAGACCTTTGATCGACAAGCCTGTCAAGCGTTTCAACTGTGGATATCAGCTTGTCCATGGCTTGCTTCCACTCGTCTTTGCCTACCTCCATTTTGACAACATTTTCCACAGCCGCCTTCACTGCCTCAGCATTTTCGATTAGGCTTAAGTCATGCCTTATAATCGTGTCAAGCTTATCCTCCTTAACTTTAACCGCGTCAAACACTCCCGCGTATCCCGCCACGGCTTTGTCTATGCGTTGGGTAACTCTATCTAGGCGAGATAGAAAAGCTTCAAACCTATACGTGTCCTCGCCCGCGAGCCTCTGAACAACCGTGGGGTTTGCAAATTTTCTCCTAAAGATGTCCTTTGCAGCCTTAAGCTTATTCACGGCTTCCATCCTCACGAGGCGGTCGCTTTCCCTTCGCAACTCCTTCTCCTTGTAACCCCTATACCCTGGAATATAGCCCATAATCTTTTCCAGAAGGCCCCGTTCCCCGCGAACCCTTTCTAAGTAGTCTTTCCCACTCATGATTTATTCCTCTTATATGCAGCTATACCCGTTGCCGCGATTATAATTAAAAGTATCCCTAAGACAAGGAGCGGGTTTATCATAGTGTAGGAGGCTGAGACTACACCCAAAGCAAGCATTACGGCCCCCCAAACCGCATAATAAAACGGGTCCATGTGGGCGAATAACGAGTAAAAAAGGGTGTAAACTCCAAGGGGACAAAAAACCCATGCTGGAAGATTGAAGAAGTTAAAAGGAATAAGGTTCAAGCCATAGATCACAGCCGCAAAACCAATAGACGCAACAATAACAATAAGAGCCCCTAATCCATAATCCAAAACGTGGAAGCGCCTTTCAGTTTTCATACAATTCCTCGAATTTCCAATTGTTTATCCTAATCTTCACTTTTAAGTTTTATCACACCCTTCAGAAGCATCATGTAAATACAACTTTTATTGGGGTTTATAGTATTAAAGTTGTATTGAAAAGTTTTGGGATAACTGAAACTAGGCTTTAAAGTATTACATAAGGGCTAAATAGTATACTTTCTAAATGAAAGTATGATGAAAATGGGCTATACTGTGACGGAGAAAGGAACAGTAACTATTCCCGCCGAGTTTAGAAAGAAGTACAAGTTAGGGAAGGGTTCCATTGTAGAGTTTGTGGAATAGGCTAGTTTTTGACATTTGGCCCTTATTTTTGTACTTCGCTGGAGACCCGCGGGTCAAAGAAATGTTTGATGAGGTTGTAGCTGAGAAGGCTGAAGGCTACACTTGTGAAACTAACATTGCAGAACTCTACCATTAAAACATGCGAAAAGTTTGGTCGTGAAGTTGCAGAAGTTTGGCACTTGCCTATGAGGCATTCTAAAATTTCGATTTTGACTATGGATTAGTGGCTAACTCGCTTGGCTGGAAGCCTAAAATGCACTTACCGTGGCAAACTCTCCTTAGAGGATGCCTACATTTTAGCGGCTGCAAGGATTTTGAAGGGAATCCTCTTCACAACAGATCCGCGACTCAAAGAGCTTAACATTGTTCAAACAAACCTGCTTGAGGTTACGTGAAGTTTAAGGGTTAAGGATAGCGCTAGCGTGTGGATTCCAGAACTAGTGGGTAAATTTCTTTAGTGACGTATTCGAGGTATTTCTCCTTGTCTGTGATGTTGAATATTGTTACTGAGGCGTCGCGAGTTAAGCCCACCACGTAGCCGTGCTCTTTTGATCTGGCAACTATGTACCATAGGTCGCCATGCCTGCAGTAGTCTTCGAAAAGCGAAGTGTTTACTAGGTCTGGTCCATAAAGGGAAAGCTTGTTCACGTTTGGGATGTCGACATTGTCGAAAAACGTGATCTTCGTGTCCTCAGGATTTTTCAGGTGAAAATCCCTCAGGGTTTCTGGGGGTATCCGCGCCTCAACTATGCCGCCTACCCTGTTGAAGAGGATTTCGCTGAGTTTGTTGGCTATGAAGTTGGCTAAGCGCTTCTTCTCAACAACGGTTAAAAGCGTAGCGTTTTCCAGTTGGGAGAAGCTGAAAAGCGCCTCAACGGTGCGGGGTAGGGGCGCAACCTTCCCCCTGTGGAAAACGTGAATCACATAATCATGGGAGTAAACGCCTCTAAGCATGTTCTCTTTAGGCAGAAGCCCCACAACCTCAGAAAGAAGAGTAAGCTTGTAATCGCCCTCCTCGTAAGCCTCCTCAACACGGTAACCGTCAAGCCTAGACGCGACCTCAGCCAGAGAAAGCTGTTCCGAAAGCCTAAAGATTTTCCCAGCCACAACCACCTAAACCACCAGCATTCAGTATTATCGCTAAAGAAACTAAAATTTTGTGTTTGAAAACAATAGGGCTACTAACTAGCACCGCGGTTAAATTCGAAAATCTAAAATATCATAGCCGAAACAAATGTTAAAAATACGTTAACTATGGGGTATTAGGAGGTGATAGCCTTCTCTAAGCAAGCCGTTTCAAAAATAATTATTGCCCTAGTAGTGGTCGTAGCTGTGGCTGCTGTTGCTGGTGCAGCTTACTACTTGACGCTTCAACAACCATCCCCTGTCCCTTCACCTACACCTAGCCCAGTTTCCACGCCAACACCGAAACCCACACCCGTTACAACTCCCACACCTATAGCCACACCCACACCAACACCAACGCCGACACAAACTCCTACGCCTACAGCTTCTCCGCCAAGCCCTACACCAACTGCTACGCCAAGCCCTACACCAACTGCTACGCCATCACCTACTCTCAGCCCCATAATTAACTTGAGAGTCGGAGCTTACGCTGAATACCGCATGGTTGAATATACAGAAGGTGTGGAAGCTAAGATGAAGTATAGCGTTGATAGTGAGGAAACCTATAAAGGGGTTAACTGTTGGATACTTTCCCAAACTGTAATCACGGAGCAAGAGGGCATGACAATAAAATCGGTGGTAACATGGTGGATGGCTAAGTCCGATTTACACATGGTTCACGGCCGCATCCGTTCGTATGTAAATGATAACTTGGTGTTCGAGCAAGAATTTGACCCGGGGCAAGCTTCAGGAGACACCGAGCCGCCCGAACCCGTTGATGTAAACTACTTCGCGGGATACGAAACCATCACGGTTCCCGCAGGCACGTTTACAAACTGTATGAAGATGGAAGTCACTGAGGAAGGCCGTATTGCACGCACTTGGGTGCATCCTAACGTTCCAGTATGGGGTATTGTCAAAATGGAAAGCTACGAAGGCAACCAACCATTAATGACTATGGAGCTTATAGCCTACGGCGGCTAACTCTTTAACAAACAGGGCATTCCGGAAAACCCGCCGCCTCGCGCTTTGATGCGGCTTTAAATCCTACTTTTTCCATCATTCTAAACATGTTATGGCTTTATACAAGAATCAAAGTTAAAGTGGTGCCAACTCGGCATAATTGTTTTAATAAGAGTTTTTAAACTCTATTTTATTATTCTGTGAGAGAGGCTAAAGAAGTTCAATGCTGATTCAGGAGGTAATCCTTGAAAACTTCATGAGCTACGAGTATGCCAGGGTGCCCCTTAAACCGGGCGTGAATGTTGTCTGCGGGCCCAACGGCGCTGGGAAATCCTCTCTTTTGTTAGCTATTTCCGTGGCCCTCGGCCAGTCTTACACTGAGCGTTCCAGGAAGCTAAGCGACCTTATCCGTTGGGGTAAAGACCAAGCCAGGGTCACGCTTATTTTGGACAATTCCAAGCGGGGCGGAAAACGGCCTGTTCCAAAGTTTAACAAGGACCAGATTTTTCTCACCAGGGTTTTGAGGCGGGATGGCAAGTACTGGTTTGAGCTTGAGAACAGGGCGGCTGCAAAACAGGATGTTGAAAGGCTTTTGTCCAAGCTGGGCGTAGACCCGGACAACATGCTTATAATAATGCATCAGAACATGGTGGAACAGTTCACAGTGCTTTCCCGGCAGGAAAAGCTGCGCATGGTTGAGGCTGCTGTGGGCTTGGAGGCTTACCGCGAAAACGTGGTTCAAGCCCAGAAAAAGCTTACGCGAATCCTAAGCCAAGAGGAATCCATAAACAAGCTTTTGGAGTCGGCGGAGCAGACGCTCAACTATTGGAGAGAACAGTACGACAGGTTCCAAGAGAAGAGGCAGTTGATGGCGAAAAGGCGTTTCTTGGAGCGGGAGCTGGCTTGGGCGGAAGTTGCCCGAAGGGAAACAGCCGTTAAAGAGCTTGAGGCAAAACGCGAAAAGGAGCTAGCCACGCTTGGGCAGCTTGAAAGAGAGACAAAAACCGCTGCGGAGCAACTCCAAAACCACCAAAGCCAGCTTGAAAAATTAAGGGGTGAATGGAAGAAGAGCCTTGACGAACGCATAGCTCTCGAAAGGGAAAAGGCCCAAAACCAGGCGGCAATCGCGCTTTGCGAGCAGCTTATTCAAGAAACAGCAATAATTGAGAACAGTGCCCGCGTTAACGCTCAACAGTTCAAGCTTCTAAAAACTGAAAGCCTGAAAGAAATTGTGGAAGGTTCAAAGCATAAACTTTTCAAACTTGACGCGGAGCTAAATGAGAATCAAGCGAAAATGAAAAATTTTGAAGAAGAAATTGAAAAAGTCGGTAACCATGTTCTGGAAGCACGTGTTAGGCTTGCTTTGCTGCAGTACCGCATGGAAAACTTGAAGGCAAACATTGAAGGAATTGAGGAGGAACTTAAAGACGCAAAAGGCCTTTTGGCTGCGGCCTTGAAAAAGGCTGAAGAAACAGGTTCCAGAATAGCCGCCATAAAAAGCCCCGCCGAAATTATGGAGGAGATCCGCGTAACAGATGGGCATTTAGCCGCTTTGGCCAATGTTTCTGAGGATGTGGAACGCATGTATGAGTCCTACTCAAAGCTTTACTTGGAGCTTAAGGAGAAGGCGCAGCTGGTTGCTGAAAACCGTGAAAAAGCTTTGGAAGAGGTTAAAGCGCGGATGCAGGCTTGGCGAACGGTTATTGAAAGCCTTTTAGAAAAGGTGAGCCTCGAATACCGGAAGATTTTAGCCCAGTCCCAAGCGGTTGGCGAAGTCAAGCTTGTCAATGGGCATGACATAGAGGCTGCTGGACTTGAAATCCTCGTAGGCTTTAAGGGTGGAAAACCCGTCCCGTTGGACGCTTACACGCAGAGCGGAGGCGAAAGAACCACAGCCACAATGAGCTTTCTGTTAGCCCTACAACAGCATGTGCGCTCACCCTTCCGCGCCGTAGACGAATATGACGTCCATATGGACAGCCGCATGAGAGAAGTCATCGCAAACATAATTGTGGATTCTGTTAAGGGCTTAAACGTCCAATATGTTGTTATCACTCCAAGCCAGCTGCCCATTGCTTCCGAGGACGTGAACGTTATAGTGGTTCAGAACGTTGAGGGAAAATCCCTTATCAAGACAGTGGGTTGAAAAGCTTTCAGCCAACCATGTTCTAGTGGCTGGATAATGTGTACTAAAAGTTAGTATAATAAATTGTTTGATTGAATGTTAAATTGTAAAATGGGAGGTTTAAGGATGAATGGAAATGCAAAATGGGCTTTTGTTGCTGCAGCCTTAACATTCACTTTCACGCTCATTTTGGCACCCGTTTGCCAATCTAACCCTATACCAGTTAATTACAGGGTGAAAATGTCTGAAGAAGACATAAAAATCTACGTTTATCCGTCAATGGCTTTGGTTGAGGGAATTTACACTTTTGAAATGATGTGGGGAGAGCCAGCCAGCGAGGTTCACATGTTTTATCCCCTGCCGTCGAACGCTGAGAAAATCAAAGTTGCCTACATTAAAGGCGATGAGCAAAGGGATGTCCACTGGAAACGCTCTAGCTTAGCTTATGAAACGGCAATTGGGAACTACAGTGTTATCGAGTGGACTTTAAGTGAATCCCCAGCGTTAGCTTTCCCGTTCAGAATCCTTGTAAGATACGAATATGAAATTCCAAGGCAAAATGATGTCTACTTTATGCTTTACGCTATGGGCTCCATTAAGCTGACAGACCAATTGAACATGCCAAACTTGGTGTACTCAAAAGGCTGCAGAGTATCCCTTAACACCTATTTCCCAAACAAACCCGAGGATTTCGACGCTTACCTAGTCGGACTTTTGATGGTTGACGACGTCCCAGTGCCGGATGGAAAATGGTCTATAAAAGAGGGAAAGATGGACGTTAGCCGCCACGAATCCAAATGGGTTGGAGATAAGTTTTTGATTTCAACAGAGCTTAGGCTGAATTTGCTGACGATGAGATGCGACTACGCCATACAGTTTAAGGCGGCTGAAAGGAAGTTCGCTTGGATTGAAACTTTGTCAACGGACAAAAACGCCTACAAGCCCGGAGAAAATGTGACTTTGGAGGTTGCCGTGAGAAGGGGTAACGACATGTTAGCTGTTGTTTATGAGGCGGAAGTGCGCTATACCCTCATCGTTGATGGTGAAGAAATGGGCTTTTTAGGTTCTAGCCGCATTGAGATACCAAGCGCAAACGGACGCGACACAGCCCGTTATACTTTTCAGCTGCCAGATAAACTGAACCGCAGCATGGAAACAGTCCTAAGCGCCGAGCTTTGGTCATGGAACAACTCGTTAGAGGACACGAAAGAAGTTCTACTGGAAATCTTGGAAAACGGAGATGGAAATCCGCCGCAAACAGAGCAATCCCCCATGTGGGTTTCAGCCGCAATAGCCACCGCAGCCACGTCGGCGGTGATAGCTATCGCTATAATCTCAATACTTTACAGAGGAAAGTTTAGACGCCGCTAAAGAATACTTTTTATTGTTCGGGAACCCTCATTATGCACTTGAGATGCTGACTAATGCAGTCCAAAAGAGCGCGGGTGAAAACTGGGAGGGAGAAACTTCAACACATAATTGAGCTTTGCAGGTCCATTGAGGAGCGTTCCCTAGACCCCTTCCTCTTAAACGTTGACGAAATCATAAAAATTGTTAAGGAGTACTTTCCAGAGTGGGAAAACGCTGAAGACCTATGCCTCGACGCAGAGGCCATCAACCGCCTAGCCTCAGTAATTAAGCTTCAAAGCGAGTGGGTAAAGCACCGCTCCACATCGCTTTACACGGACCCCTTCCTCCTCGAAGAGAAAATTCGAAAACTGGAGAAGGAAGAAATGGTTGAAATTTTCCTCCAAGCTTGGCACCCAATAGTTGAATTGGAGCAGATATCCATCCACAGCCTCGCAGAAGCCATACGCTATTGGGAAAGCCTTACACCGCTAAGGGAAAGGTGGCAGGCCTTCCCACAGCCAGAAATGGAAGTGGGCTCAGTCACCATGGAGGAGCTTGTAAAGCAGCGAATCTTGAGGGAGAAGGCTTTCACAGAGGAGCTTGAAAACTTCTGGGAAGAACTAAAGCGCCGAGTTAGGGCTGAAGGCGCTGACGGAAAGATTAGATACTGGGACTTTGTAAGAGCCGATAACTACGAGGATACCGTATACAGAGCCTTCATGACAAGCTTTTTGGTGACATACGGCTATGCAACCCTTGAAATCCACACGTTGGAAGAGGAAGTTTACATTAGGCCCTACGAAAAACAAGCGAAGCCTAAAACCAAAAAACAGCTGGTTTCAGTTCCCATAGCCATAACCCGCGAAGATTGGAAAAGGGAAAACAGGCAAAATTAGCCCTCATGCTTAAAAGCGTCAGCTTAAAAGTTTCCAAACCCAGCCTTAAAGCAAGAAGGAATTGGGAAACGCTAAATGCCAAAAGAGTTTAACGTTACGGAGCGTATTCGAAGGGTTTTTATATAAGCGGATTTAACAATTACCCCGTTCAAGGGTTGGGGAGCTGGGCGGTGACCCGGCTGAGAGGACGGCTGAGCGCCGTCGACCCTTCGAACCTGATCCGGGTAATGCCGGCGGAGGGAAACGGAGTGGGCTACGGTGATTTCAAGCTTCTTTAAAACAATAAAAATTGTATTCTCCAAATCATGGGAGGTTTTATGTGACAACGCAGATGGGTGCAGCTAAAAGAGGGCATATAACTGAGGAAATGCGTATCGTCGCCAGAGATGAGGAAGTATCCCCTCAGAGGATCCGCAGGCGCATAGCTGAAGGTGTCGTCATCATAACCCGCAACATCGAACGCAAAAACGTTCATCCTGTGGGGATTGGCAAGGGGCTGCGCACGAAAGTTAACGCTAACATTGGTACAAGCCTTGACTTGTGCGATTTAAACCTTGAAGTTGAGAAGGCGAAGGTTGCTGTGAAATATGGCGCCGACACAATTATGGATCTAAGCACTGCCGGGAATTTGGACGAAATAAGAAGAGCGATAATGAAGGCTGTTGATGTGCCCATTGGAACAGTTCCCATATATCAAGCAGCCATAGAGGCTTCCAACAAAAAGGGCGCAATAATACACATGACTGAAGACGACATGTTTAACGCCATAGAGAAGCACGCGAAAGACGGCGTTGACTTCATGACCGTACATTGCGGGGTCACTCAGCAAATCGTTAAAAGACTCGTTAAACACCCCAGATTGATGGGAATTGTAAGCCGAGGCGGAACATTTCTCGCCGCATGGATCCTCCACCATAACAAAGAAAACCCTCTATACGCGAACTACGGCTACCTCTTGGAAATAGCCCAAAAATACGATTTTGCCCTAAGCTTAGGAGACGGCTTGAGACCGGGATGCATATTTGACTCCACAGATTGGTCCCAAATCCAAGAGCTGCTTACAATTGGGGAGCTTGTTGAACGTGCGCGAGCCGCAAATGTGCAGGCAATGGTTGAGGGGCCGGGTCATTTACCCCTAAAAGATGTAGCAGCTAATGTGCAGCTTGAAAAGTCCATATGTAAAGGCGCGCCTTTCTATGTGCTCGGCCCTGTTGTCACCGAAATAGCGCCGGGATACGACCACATAGTTGGAGCCATTGGAGGCGCTTTAGCTGGTTTTGCGGGCGCCGACTTCTTGTGCTATCTTACGCCGGCTGAGCATTTGGGCTTGCCAAGCCTAGAAGACGTTAAAGAGGGGGTAATAGTCACAAAGATAGCTGCGCATGCCGCAGATATTGCAAAGTTTGGGGCTAAAGCCTCAGTGCAAGATTTGGCCATGGCGAAGGCCAGGGCGAACCTTGACTGGGAAAGCCAGTTTAAAAACGCTTTGGACCCTGAAAAGGCCATGAGGGTTCATGGGCGGACAAAGTCAAAAATTCCGGAAGCCTGCTCAATGTGTTCCGGGTACTGTGCAATAAAGATTTTGAAGGAAGCTTTGAAGGTTGAGGGGCAATGCTTATGAGGGACAAAATTCCCGTTGCAATAACCATTGCCGGAAGCGACTCTGGAGGAGGCGCCGGAATCCAAGCTGACCTTAAAACTTTTGCAGCCCTAGGCGTCCACGGCGCAACCGCCATAACAGCCATAACAGCCCAAAACACTTGTTCAGTGCTTTCCGTAGAAAACTTAGGCCCCGAAATTGTTCGGGCGCAGATAAGGGCTGTTGCTGAGGATATTGGTATAGACGCTGGAAAAACTGGGATGCTTTACGATGAGGGGATTATAAAAGCTGTTGCTGAAGAGGTTTCAAGATACGGGTTTAGTTTGGTTGTAGACCCCGTCATGGTCGCCAAGTCTGGGGCGCCGCTGCTGAAGCCTGAAGCCCTAAAAGCCTTGCAGAGTCATCTTTTGCCGCTGGCAACGGTTGTGACCCCTAACAGGTTTGAAGCTGAAAAAATTTCAGGCGTTGAAATTAGGGATTTGAGGAGTGCGGAGATTGCTGCTGAGAAAATTTCTAGGATGGGGCCCAAGGCTGTTGTCATTAAGGGTGGACATTTCGACTGGGCTGAAGCAACAGACATCCTCTTTTATAACGGCGAAATTAGGAGGTACAGCGCTCCGAGGATGGACTTTAAAACCACCCATGGAACCGGATGCAGTTTCTCAGCAGCTATAACCGCGGAGCTTGCCAAGGGAAAGCCCATCCCCGAAGCCGTGGGAAAAGCGAAGGAAGTTGTTACGTTGGGCATACGTTTCGGGTTGAACATTGGAAAGGGACATGGGCCTGTAAACCCAATGGTGCACCTTTACCGCGAATCTTCAAGATACAACGTTTTAACTAGCGTTGAAGAGGCAAAAAACCTCATTGAATCCTCATCCCACGTTGCGAAACTCATTCCAGAAGTCGGCTTAAACGTGGCCATGGCCATTCCTTACGCAGAAAGCACCGCCGACGTGGCTGCGGTGGAGGGAAGAATAGTTAAAACCTCCACTGGTGCGAAAGCTGCCGGCGGCGCAAAATTCGGGGTCTCTTCGCACCTTGCAAAATACATTTTAGAAATGGTTAGACATGACTCTGAAAAGAGGGCAGCCATCAACCTCAAGTTTTCAGAGGAAACCCTCAAAATTTTGGAGAAACTCGGCTTAACTCTCTCTTTCTATGATCGAGCAAAAGAGCCTGAAGAAATTAAGAAAGTTGAAGGTATGACTATACCCTGGGGCGTAAAGGAGGCCATTAAAAGTGTGGGAAAGGTGCCTGATGTAATTTATCACAGGGGCGATTTTGGAAAAGAACCCATGATCGTTATTTTTGGAACGGACGTTCTTTCCCTGGCTAAGATGGTTGTTGAAGTCGCTGAGGAGATGAAAGCCAATGGGTAGACCATATCTGGATTTAAGTTGTGGAGAAATGATTTTAAACTGTGAAGTATCCCCAAAGGCTGGAGGAAAAATTCATGACTGAAAAAATTAAGGGAGTTGAGGAGGAAGTCATAACAAGGGCAATAATTCAGAAAACCATGGAGGATTGGATAAACCTAGCAGAAACAGACGTTGTCATCGTTGGAGCTGGGCCTTCTGGTTTAACTGCGGCAAGATACTTGGCTAAAGCTGGACTGAAAACCGTTGTTTTTGAAAGAAGGCTCTCCTTTGGCGGTGGAATAGGCGGCGGAGGCATGCAGTTTCATAAAGTTGTTGTGCAAACGCCAGCGGACAAAATTCTTAGGGATGTAAGCTGCAGGCTTGAGCCTTTAGAGAACGGCCTCTTCATAACGGACGCAGCTGAGATGATGGCTAAGCTGGCTTGCGGCGCCGTTGACGCTGGAGCAAAAACAATTTTAGGCGTAACCGTTGAGGACTTGATATACCGCGACTCTCCTCCAAAAATTGTCGGCGTCGTTGTCCAGTGGACATCTGTAATTATGGCTGGCTTGCATGTTGACCCCCTGGCTGTTAAGGCTAAGACTGTTATCGACTGCACTGGTCATGACGCAGAGGTTCTCACGATAGCCTCTAGAAAAATTCCAGAGCTGGGAATAACTGTTCGAGGCGAGAAATCTATGTGGTCATCTCGTGCTGAAGAGCTAATAGTCAAAAACACCAGAGAAATTTGTCCAGGACTTTTCGCCGCAGGGATGGCTGTAGCCGCCATAGAACAAGCACCACGTATGGGACCGATATTTGGCGGCATGCTTCTTAGCGGCGCCAAAGTTGCACAGTTAGTCATAGAGAAGCTAAAAAGTTAAAGTGTTAGACATCTTTAGTTTTAGTGAAATGAAAACCATATACTTGAAGAAGTTGGCTTTGCTTATTGTTTTCTCAGCTTTAGGAGTAGCCATATCTCCCCTAACATGGTTTGAATTTTTGGGAACAAAGGCTTACCCAGCACAGCACATGATAAACGCTATTCTCGGCGTGCTCCTCGGTCCCCTTTGGGCGGCGGCAGCAGCCATAATAATCGGAGTAATACGGAACATGTTGGGCATGGGGACGGTTTACGCGTTTCCAGGCGGGATTCCCGGAGGAATCATTGTTGGATTAGCCTATTGGACGCTGAAGAAGTTTAGAATAAGCGAAAAAATGCGCTTTACAGCGGCTTTAACAGAGCCCATTGGCACGCTCCTAATAGGCGTTCCACTGTCTCTTTTCCTAGTGGCTCCGTGGATGGGACCGCAAGGTTACTCTGCAAGGCTTCTGGACCTAACGGCGAAACAAGGACCACTGCTTGCGTTCGGAATTCTAGCAGCCGGATGGGCTTTGAGCTGTATTCCCGGAAGCATTTTGGGATTCATAGTGTTGTTGGGTCTTAAGAGAATTGGGATAAGTAGGGAAACGCTTTTTGGAGAAAAGTAGCCGCGGAATAACTGGCAGGGAAGTTTTAGGAAAGAAAGTATTGATTTTAGGCGAGGCGGGATCTGGGAAGACAAGGCTTGCGTCGAGGCTCATTCAAGATTTGACAGCAGTCATAAACCCAAAAGAGGTTGTGGTTATTGATTTGGCGCCGCCGAGAAGAGGTGTTTTCGGCGGAAAAATATCGGACTATGTGGATTTAAAGGGCGAAGTCAGATATCTTTCGCCTAAGAGAGTTTACACGCCCCGTTTGGCTGGAAGGTCTGGCGGGGAAGTGTTGCGTTACGCGGAGTTAAACAGGGAAAGCATGGAGCCCCTGTTCAAAGAATTTCTAAGGAGCCCTTCAAAAGTCCTCGTTGTAAACGATATAACTTTATATCTCCACGCAGGAAACTTGGAGACGGTTCTGGAATGCGTTAAATTAGCTGAAACATTTCTGGCCACAGCATATTATGGTGTTAAGTTAGCCGAAGACTTTGGAACCGGGATAAGTGTGAGGGAAAAAGTGTTGACGGAAAAGTTAGCTCAACACATGGATTTGGTTGTACAAATCAGCTAATCAAAAACAATTCTTTCCAGAGCATTGTAAACGTTCATTCGCCTCCCGCGGACAAAACCAACAAGGGTTATATTTGCCTTCTTGGCGATTTCTATGCCGGAGTCTAAAGCTGCAGCCAGCGAGGCTACTATGGGTATGCCAACCCTCGCAGCCTTCAAAACTATGTCCGCGGTTAGCCTGCCGCTTAAGGCTAGAAAACACTCGTTAAAAGGCGTCCTGTCCAAGGCGCATTTTCCTATGGCCTTGTCCACCGCATTGTGGCGACCCACATCTTCTGCAAACGCCACAAGGGTTCCGTCAGCCTTATAGACTGCAGCCGCGTGGACACCTCCGGTTTTTCTGAAAGTTTCCGCCATGTGGTTTAGGTTGTTTACGCAGTTTTGGATAGTTGCCGCCTTGACGGCTAGTTTTGACCCAACTTTTCTAATTCTTCTTATGGCTTGAGGCTGGTATGGGCCTCCACATGCTGAGAGTATTATGCGAGAAAAAGGCTGAGCAAACCTTAACCGAGCTTCAAGATTCACTTGGGGTTTTAGGTTTACATGGCACATGCCGCCTTCCTCAAGGGTTATTTTGGCTATCTCATCCACGGTTTTTATTATGCCCTCTGAGAGGAGGTGGCCCACAGCCAGTTCCTCAAGTTCCTTTGGATTGCAAAGTATGGTGGCGTATTGGGTTCTGTTTACGAAAATGTGGAGGGGTTTTTCCTCTGCAACATAATCCTTAACTTTTTCGATTCTTCTGGATTCCACGTCAATTTTAGTTATTTCTACCTCAATTATGATTAGACACCCCTTTTACCTACTTTTAAGTTCTGAAAGCACAAAGTTTACGATTTCGTCGGCAATGTTTATGTCTGTTACGGACTGGAGGCCCTTCCATCCTGGTTGGCTGTTAACATCAACAACCAAAGGTCCCCTTGGGCTTTCAAGGATGTCTACGCCTGCGATTTTGCATCCTATGAGCTTAGCGGATTTTATGGCTAAATCTTCAAGCGAACTGTCCAGTTTTAAGGGTTCTGGACGGGCGCCTTGACTATAGTTCGTCTTCCAACTCGTTGCTACACGGCGCATAGCAGCGGCCACACGGTCTCCTATGACAAAGGCGCGTATGTCCGAAAAGCCGTGGGGAACAAACTCCTGCATGTATATTACCCCGTGATAGAAGGTTATGGCGCTGAAAATGGTGGACGCCACGTCTGGATCTGTAATACGTGTGGATCCCACCCCCATTGAGCCGAAAAGGGGTTTGACGACAACGTCTCCGCCCAGTTCATGGAAGAGCTTCAAAGCCTCTTCCGGGTTTTCGGTTACCAGTGTGCGGGGAACAGGCACACCGTTTTCTTCAAGAATGGCTAAGATGTCATATTTGTCGACGCAGTGTTCAATGGCCTCTGGGGGGTTCACAATGTATAGGCCTTTCCTTTGAAGCCTATAAAGAACATCCATTCTGAAGACAATCTCCTCTAAGGAGCCCCGCCCAATGGGGCGGACTATTAAGGCGTTAAACTCTTTTAAAACGTCAAATCTCCTTGCGTTTAGGTATGGCCCATATCCGACACGAGCCACAAGTTGGGGAAAGCTTAGACATTTGTGGGGTATGCCGCGTTTGGCTAATGCCTTCCGCAAAGCCACAGAGCCATAAGCGTTAACGTCCTTCGCTAAAATCCCAATTTTCAAAACGTTTACCCGCCCTTTTTAACCCACTGGAAATGCTACTTGGCTAGGTTCTTAAAGTTTCCGCGCAGTACCGTGGAAAAGCCATTAAAACTTGCGGATGTATGGGGTTAACTGCTCTGCGTTTTGAAACTTTCTAGAAAGGTCTAAGATGAGGTATGCCCCATAATCGTTGTAGTATGGCGCGCCCTTTCTGGAAAAAAGCGTTAAAACGCGGCCCCCATGGTTTATTTTAAAGCCCTCTGGACATGGCTCATGTCCCCTTATCAGAATTTCCACGTTTAAGCGGCCCAAAACTTCCCGGGATATTTTTTCACCGAAAAGTTTCCCTGCGCCTCTGGGAGAGCCGCAAGCCCCCTCAATCATATCATTCGGGTCGCTCCAAAGGATATCTTCAAGGAGGCTTTCTTTCGGGTGTTTCTCGTGGGCGAAGGCTAAATCCTCCATTGTTTTTGTCTGCGGGGGCAAGCCTCCGTGAACAGTTAGGTATCTTTCTTCAATAAGCACCGCGTTGTATAGGCAGCTGAATAGCCCGCGGATTTTAGCGTAGGCTGTCTGCCATTTTTCGCCGAATCGCCTTCGAAAATGAAAGGGCAAGTCGTGGGGCGACGCCAAAAGGTCTTCTGGGCCCTCATGATTTCCCCTCATGAGGATTATTTGCCATGGAAAAAGCAGCTTAAGCCTTAAAATCGTGTAGTAAACTTCTGCGGAGTAGGCTCCTCTGTCGCCATAGTCTCCTAGAAAAATTATTGTTGAGGCGCTGTTCTGGCGCATTTTCTCTAGGAAACCACTTCCGTTTAAAATCTCAACTAGGCTTTCTAGGTCGCCGTGTAAGTCGCCGATGAAAAGCGCCTCGCCTACGGGTGCAAGTTTCGCAAGCCTTCCAACTGTTTCAAAGTTTCCAGTTTTGCCCCTTTCGCCGCAAATAAGCCCTTTAGCCTCTTCAACGATTCTTTCAAATTCTTCACGTTTAACTTCCAAAGCCTCTTTAACTATTTGTTGGAGGGTTTGCTGCAAGTTCAGCCCTTTTAACACTATTTAATTTTAACTTTTTACCCGTGAAATCGAAGATATTTCTTTCTATCTGGATTTTTTGGTCTTGGACTTTAGCTGCTGTTTCGTTGAAGCGCTTTTCTAGCATACTTCTTTCTGATTCTAGGGCTTCGCATCTCTTCTTAAGACTTTCAACGCGTCCTTGAAGGTTTACCAGTTCTGTTTTAGCTTCAACCAGCGATGGAGATGCGGAAAGTTGATTCTTCCTCATTTTCGCAGCGTAGCACTTTTCATGGAGGCTTGTAAGGGTATCTTTGATTAAAATTTCTTCTGCGGCTTGTTTTGCCTTGCGCTCTTTGTCCTGTTTAAGCTTAAGCTTTCCATCGGAAATCAGCCTCAACATTTTCCCCAAAATTTGTTTCAGCATTGGGTGCCCAGTGTTTTCTGTTGCGAAAGCCTCAAAGGGATTCTCCAAGTACTGGTTGAGCTTTTTAAGCTCTTCTGGGGTTAGGTTGCTTCCTTCACCGTGAAGCGCCAATGAATAGAGTTTTGCGAGGGGCTTTTGGAGATGTCTTAGGCTGTACTCCACTTCTTTCTTCAAATTCTCCAACTCGAAACTTGCTTCTTCCAGCCGGCTTAATTCCGTCCCGCTTTTAAGTTCACCTATTTTCTGCATCATTTCAGCCAATTCCTTCTCAAAAGCAGCCTTTTCATCGCAAACTTTCTTTATTTGGCTCTCTATGGCGGTTAGCTGTGATTCAAGCGCTTCAACTTCTGCTATAAGCTTAAAGGTTTCCTCTAAAAGCCTTATTTTAACGTATTCCTTTGCGAGGAAATCGCTAAGCTCTTTTAGGGAATCCTTAACTCTTTCAAGGGCTCTAACAAATTTTCCCCTGTCCATGATGAAGAATGGGGAAATTCTTGGAAACCAGTTTCTAACGTCGATTTCGGTTACGCCTAGGATTTCTCGAGCCTTTTTGGCAAAGGCTTCAAGCTCGCTGTAAGAAGGCTTTTCGGGGACTTCTAACTGCTGAAACCTTTCAAGGAAAAGCTTTGCCAGCTTGTTTAAGGCTTTGGCCCTTCCAAAGGTTTTCACGTTCCGTTTTTCAACTTCTTTCCGGCTGTTTTCCAAAAGCATTCTGGAAACATCGATCAACTCTTCGAAAGCCCTTATCATTTCGTTAATTAGTCTTTGTGCTTTTGCATGAACTGGCCCGAGAACAGGGCTTGTCTCGTTTTCAAGCCAAGCGTTAAGGCTGTGGAAGGGAAGTTTTAACTCATCATTGGACAACAGCTTTTCCCAAGCAAGTCATATTCCGTCAGTCCATATTTAGGTTTTAACTGAACTCGTTTTTGAGTAGCTACTCTTAAATAATGAAGTCGGGCAGAATAAAAACGATCCAAAATGAACACCAAAACCATCACATTCACGTTAATGATGGGAGCCCTTGGAAATGTGCTGTTCGCAATATCATACCACGCTGGACCGCTAACCCAAGGTGTGGCTTTAGACTTCTCCCTACTGGCGGCGTTCATCGCGGGATTTTATGGCGGACCCATAGTGGGGCTAGTTTCAGGACTTTTTGTAGGAATCCTTCCCGGAATCATGTTCGGGCCCATGGGAATGGGTTCTTGGCTGGGTTTATTTGGTCTGCCCGTTGGGAAGGGATTAACGGGCTTGGCAGCGGGGGTTTTTGCAAAAATTTTGGATTTAATCCAGAATAAGCATTCTTCCCTATTGGCTATTCCAGCCACGATTTTGGCTTATGTTCCAGAATGCGTTTTCACTTATGCGTATTTTGCATACCTGATGCCCTTCTTCCTCGGAAGCGGCGGGGCAGCAATATTCATTTACTACATATTGCCAAAGGCGTTGGCAGAAGTTGTTACCATGAGCTTTTTCATGGCTGCATTGATAGGAAACAGGGGATTTAACAGCTTTCTAAGCAAATTTTTCATAAGCTCAAGGCGTGTCGATGTTAAACACGATTAGAGACCAAAGGATTCTTTCAAGGCGTTTACGTTGATTTCTCCAGCTTTAACCCCAATGCCCGTTTTCACGTTATTAACCATTACAACTGCTGGAGCAAATATGTTCGGGTCTATCTTGTAGAAATCGTATCCCACAGCCTTGAAGATTTCAGCGAAGGGTCTCCCATAGTCTTTTGAGGCTTTTGAAGGCGCTTTCTCCACGATTTCGGCCAGCTTCTCGTCATTTTCAAACTCAACAGTGTAGTAGCTTACCCCCCCATAGAGGATAGCGTCATTGGTTCGCCCCATAGCCTTAACAAACTTCGGATGAACAGGCGGTATGGGAGCACATCCCCAACCATGCAAAACCAGTTTGGGGTCAAGGCCCAACTTTTCCAGCTTGTGGAGGCCAGTTTCAACAATTCTCCCCGCAACCTGCGTTACTCCGGCAAGGCTGGCAGTGGGGGTTAATACAACCGCCAAGTTTTCACATGAGACACGGCAATTTTCAGCTACGCGCCTCACCAGCTTGTCAGGAGGTTGCTTATCAGTTTCTAGGACGACAACCGCCCTGTCAAACTCGTCCCTGTAGCCTATCTTCTCGTACAATTCCTTCGGTTTTAAGGCTAGGGCTCTTGCTGGTCCAGAGCCTATAGCTGAGTAATCACCCTCCTTTATGTTCCAGCCTGCGAACTGGGCGCCTAAGGTGGCTATAGCTGGATAATCCGTGTAAACCGTTATGGATGGGAGCTCCAGTTCGCCGTATTTTCCGCTTATTATTTCAGCTTTTCCCAAGCCTCCCATGCAAATCTCGGTGATTATCCTTCCGGCTTCAAAGCCTCCTTTGGCTTTTATCCCCGCATCGACAACTGTGGCGCCGCATTCCGCCTTTTCAACTTTCACGCCGTAAAATTCCGCGTGTTCACAGAGTTCTTCTAGAAGCCTCCAAGCCAGCTTGTTAACGCTTAAAATGTTTTTCAAAAAGCCGCCCCTCCTCTTAAATGAGTTTTTCATAGTGGCTTAGTTGGGGGTTATTCGCCTTCGAAACGTAAAGTTTTCCTGTTCCGTCTTCTGTTAAGTCTCCGAGGAAAAGGTAGAAGGGCGCCTCGACAACCTCGCCCTCTTCGATTTTAAACCTCTTTCTGATGCCTTCAAAGGTGAAGCTTGGCAGGACGGATTCCATGAAACCGCCTATGGCGATTGTGCCGTCTTTCATGCATGCTCCAGCCCTTCCATCACAGTTCTTCTGAACGTATATTAGTCCATCGTGCATTCTGAAACCCACAAACTGTCCTGCGTTTCCATAAATCTTGATCAAGCCTCTCCTCATGTAGGCGCCTGCTTCGCTTCCAACATTTCCATGAACTGTTATTTTTCCGCCCTTCATGCCTTCGGGGATTCCCCTGTACGGGGCCCCTAAATAGTCGCCGGCGTTTCCGTGGATTTCGATGGTTCCGCCCGTCATCATTGATCCAGCCCATCCGCCCGCGTTTCCGTAAACTGTTATTTTTCCGCCCTTCATTTCTTCGCCTAGGTGCATGCCCACATTTCCCTTGACTATTATTTCGCCGCTTGCCATGCCAGCGCCTATCCTTCTAACTTTGTCGACGTCGCCGTGCACCGTTATCACGTTTTCCATTGAGCCGCCTTCTGTTTTGGTTTCCTCAACCTTGAAGAGTTCCCTGAGTTTTCGTTTTTTGTTTCCTTCCCAGATTTCAAGCTGCTCTATTTCCTTGAAGGTTTTTCCTTGGAAAACGTCTGGGTTAATGCATTCGGCTACCACTGGAAGTTTAAAACTTTTTTTGGGATACAGGCTTATCATTACACATCAGCCTTCACGGTTATGGGGCGGGAAACTGCAAGGTATCTTTCTGAAACGGGATAATTCTCATACTCCACGGTCCAGTATTCCCTGAACCGCCTCTGCAACTCGGCGTTTATCTCCATTTCACATGGTTCGCATAATTTCACGTCCAGCCACATGGTGGCTCCATCCACATGCCTTAAAACTTCACCGTTTCTGGCAACGATTTCCCCGCCCTTAATTGTGTAAGCAGCATTCTGGAACGCCTTGGTTATAGCCTCATAATCCCCTTCAACGTTTAGGTTTTCAGGGTTCAGATTGTAGATGGCTATGTCCGCATCTGCACCCACGCCCAAATGTCCTTTATCCTTAAGTCCTAATGCCCTGGCTTGGCCAGCTCTGGTCAATATTGCTATTTCATGCAAGTCTAGCTCGCGGTCTATTGACGGGAGGAGACTTCTGCTCCTCGCCTTAGGATTAATCCTCTTGAGAACAGCCTCTCTGGCTTTTTTGCTCATGAGCCAAGTTATAACTTGCGGGTAAGCGGTGAAGGGTCCGCCGTTGGGATGGTCCGTGGTCATAAAAATTTTCCACGGATCCTTAATTAGTAAGGCCAGTTCAAGTCCTATGGACCATTGGATTGCGTTGACGTAGCTTTGGGGGCGATATTGGAAGGGTACTACGCCGGCGCTTGTTTCTGTTTCCACGTCATGGTTCACCCATTTGTTTCCGCTTAAAGTGTAGAGCGTGTATTGGAAGGGGCCGTCAGCCGTCATGGTTGTAGTGTCTGTAAATATCACCTGCCCCATGTCCAATGTCACGTGGGAGCGGCTGTTAACGTAGTTTGCTATTTCTTCGGCTCCAGACTGAAGAGTTCTCCAGTCGTCGCCCTTGAAAGCGCAGAATTGACAGTGGGTTATATGTATTACTGGCCTGTTGTCTTCGGCTAGATCCTCAACACATTTCATTGTTTCCAGCGCTGTGACATAGTTTCCCGGCACTCCAAGATTATTTGTGTGGACGTGGATTGTGTGGGGCAAGTGTAAAAGCTTGTTAACTTTGCATAGGCCGCGGATAATCTCGCGGGGGGTTATCCCGAAGTTAGGGACGGGGTCGTCTATGCTTTTTACGTTGCGACCATAGCCCCATGCTTCAAGTCCGCCTGGATTTACAATTTTTATGGCGTAGCCTTTTGTGGCTGTTATCATCCAAGCCACGTGTCTGGCGCATTCCTCGACTTTTGCATTACTTAAATATTCAAGCACAAACCACCAATCGCCCAGGAGGGGGTAGCTGGCCTTATCAATTATGGGCGTGTCGCTTAACTCCTCGTGGGTGTGTTTTGCCTCTAGTGGGGGCATAGCCGGATCCATAACCGTCGTCCAGCCCATCCTCGCGTAGCGGTAGCCCGTCGTAAACGTGGATGGAATGGAATAGCCCACGCCAGACCTTGTTATGGGAGTTTTCCTTTCAAAGTCTTTGAAGTGATCTTCAGGCCTAAGCAGCCTTCCAGAGTTGACTTTCCCCCCAGCGATGTGGCTGTGGATGTCAACTCCGCCAGGCATGACAACCATTCCGGAAGCATCAATTATCTTGGCTCTGCGCCCCTCGATTTTTTCAACAATTTTTCCATCTTTAACCAATATGTCCATTTTTTCGCCATTAACCCCGTTTACGGGGTCGTAGACGAAGCCATTCTTTATTAGAAGCTCCATTTCAAGCCTCCTCCTTCGCCTTTTTAATCTTCTTAACCTCATGCAGAATTCTCTTCAAAATCTCCTCGTCTGGAAGCAATCCCTTGGGTGGGTTAACAACCTTTTTCAGTGGGATGGGCACATGGTCCATGCGGTAGGCTGTTCCCTCAGCTTCGATGCCTACAAAGGCTGATGGGATAACGACGTCTGCCAGCTGGGCGGTTGCGTTCATATGAGGGTCGATAACTATTAACGGATTCTTAACTAGGTGTTCCGCCGCCTCCTTGGGAAAGCTTGAGACGGGGTCTGAAGCCACTATGAGGGCTGCGTCTGACTCCTTTCGCAGGAGAACATCCACGACAGAGGTCTCCCCTGGATTGTATCTTGGATAGCCCATGGAGAAGTCGACGGCGTAGGGATAACCTGTCTGCCACGTGAAAACCATGTTTGAGCCCGTAACGTTGAAGTGTCCCCTCATGGGCATGATCACAAACTTCGTTCGCATGTTAAGGTCGCGCACCAGGGAGAGGGCAACGTCGATATTCCTAAACTTGCCGCTGCTCATGGTTAGCCCAAGCCCAAAGAACAATGCGCCGAAATCACAGTTGATCATGGCGTCAGCAACCTCCTCCAAATACTCCACTGGGACGCCTGCAACCTTGTCGGTTTCAATCTCTTGGTCTCGAACCAAAGCCCTGAGAGCTTGGAGGAGCTCATAATCCCTGCCGGGTTCAACTTGGACGAAGTAGTCGGCGACATCCGCGGATCTTGTGCGTATAACATCCACAACTATAAGTTTTCTGCCCTCCTTGAGGATTGATGGGTAAGGCTTCTTTTCAAAATGGGATGGGAAAGACTGTCTCTTTCCAAGAACTGCCCTTTTTATGGCGCTTCTAAACTTTTTAAGGGCTATCAAAGCTCTTGTTTTTGAAATATAGCTTCTCCATGCGCTTTTTTCAAATCTTCCCTCTGAGAAGGCCGTGTATCTTTCCATGTGTCTTGGGTGGGCGCTCCACGGGTTGCAACCCCAATAGATTATGAGGTCTGCCCTATGCCTGATTTGTCCAAGGGTGCATGATGAAATGCCCAAATTTTGAACACTTAATATTGATGGCCCGTGGCAGACGACTGAAGTATTGTCGATGACGCCTCCAACCTCCTCTGCCAGTTCAATGCCTACGCTTATGGCTTCGCAGCTTGTGTTGCTCCAGCCATACAATACGGGATAGTTTGCTTCAGCCAATATTTCGGCAGCTCTGTGTATGGCTTCTTCAAGGGGGACTTTAACAAGTTCCCCATTCTTCCTTATCCTAGGCTTTAAAATTCTGTGTTTGCCGCAGTAGCCTAAAAACTTGGCTTCACACATGGCGCAACCGTTCTTAACCTTAACTATTCTTCCGTTTTCCACTGTTAACTCTATGTCGTCGCAGAGGCAACCGCAAACGGGACATGTTACGGCTTTGACGACGGGCATTTTAACCCTTCCTAAACTGTTTTTTGAGAAGTTTCTTTAAGCTTAAAACGGGCTTATCTGGGGAGGGTTCAACCTCGGCCGGTATGCCTTTAAAAGAGGGCATCCCAATGCCATGGGTTTCCGGGTCCACCACAACGTTTGCCCATGGCCCGTAAGGAATGAAAATTATTCCGGGGTGTGGGTTTCTGATGGACTTTACCGCCCTCACAACCACGGAGCCAAATTTTGTGGAGACAGAGACGTTTTCGCCTTCCTTTATTCCAAGCTTCTTTAAATCTTCAGGGTCTATGTAGCAGACGGAAACGCTTTCAACATATTCCTTTGAGGATTTGCCGCGTTCTTTCCCAGCACCCTGTTCTATAGTTCGCCCAGTGATCAGAGTTACCTTTAGTTTCGGCTTATCGCACATGGCTAGCTCTCCAGCTTGCTTCGGGTTAGACCACAACAATAGCCTTAAGATTATAGATAACTTCCATTTCATGTTTATTTGTCTTTCCAAATTCGCGTCTAAAAATTATTGGAATCATGTGGCTAAACGCTGGAGCGAATCTTTTAACTGTTGGGAAACTAATGGATGGGGGCCCCTCTAGGGTTTCCGGGTTTTACGGCTTGTATCCTGTTAGGAGGTTTAGGGCTAGGGCGGCTGCAATTATGTCTGCTGTTGTTCCGGGGTTTAGGATGTTGCTTTGCCTTCTCAATGCATAGTCCAATTCGCTTAGCCTCTTTTTGCCTTTAGCTGTTTTTAGGCCTCCATGTTTCAGGGTTTCCGCAGCCATGGCTGAAACCCATCTTGCCCTCTCAATTCCCGCTTTTCTAGCGATAAACGTGTCCGGATAGGCAGACAAAACTTCTAAGAAGGTGTGGATTACGGCCACGTTTAGGTCTTTGCTCTCTTTTATTTGGCTTGCGAGCTTGGGGTAGGCGAAATCAAAGGTTATGGCGTAGTTGTTAACCCATTCTGAGCAGACCATGTCGTAGCCTGAAGCTATTTTGAAAACTTGGTATAGGGAAATTTTCTCATTACGTATGCGCTTTACAGAGCCTGGATCGTTAACGTCTAGGTCTGGAGCCTTTCCAAGCCCGCTGGGCTTCGCTATGGCTATGGCTTCGTAAACGGCTACGGCGTCTTCGGGAGTTGTGGATTCTACAACCCGCCTTAAATTTCGCCTCAATTCTGGAATTTCAAAGACGCCGCCCTCCGATGTTGGAGTCATTCCTGCAGCTGAGGCCATGGGCACGAGGAGAATTATTGTTCCGAGCAGTGTGTTGCCGCCCCTTTGCCAAGCGTTGATGTCTGCAATGCAGTTTCTTATGATGGGTCCGACGCCCACATCGCTTAGGCTTAGCTTGCCTTTTGAGGCGGCTATCCCCCGTTCAGCTGCCATCCTGAAGTGGGGGGCTGCGGCGACAGCTGAAGCCAAAAAATGTGCGTGGTTTGTGCCTTCAAAGCCTACAACGAGGTTTACATTTCCAGGTTTGTCTGCGCTTACCTCTAGGAGGATGGCTAGCTCTAGACACTGGGCAATATGTGTGGCTTTGTCGGTGAAAGGCGGAACCAAACCCTACACCGTTCCTTGTGGTAATTGTTTTTGTGTAGAAAGCTTTATTAATATTGTGTAAAAAATTACATTGCAATTTAAAAATTTACATAGAATAGGTGATAAAATGAAAATATCCGCTCGGGAGGTTGCCTTAACAGCAACGTTTGCAGCCCTTTCCTGGATCGTGTCCAAGTTTATACCAGGCATTCCCATAATTGGGGCTGAGGGTTCAAAGATAAGCTGGGACGTCTCGCTGGCCCCCATATACGGCGTAATTATTGGTCCCTATCTTGGGTTTTTGGCGGCTTTGATTGGCGGTTTGGTGGCTGCTGGAAGCCTCTTCACGGTTTTAACGTCCTTCTGCACCGGAGTTTCAGCGTTTGTGGCTGGGATGCTGACAGACAAAGAGAGGAAGTCTTACGGGTGGGCTTTATCCGCCGCCGTTATAGCCTTGCTTCTGGCCGGATGGTACTCCACCGAGGTGGGGCGGACGGCGCCCTTCTACCCGGTTCTCCACATTGCCGGGCTGTTAATAGCGCTTTTTGCAAGGGGCTGGATTTCCGAGAGGTTGGCGGAGGGGAAACCTGAAGGGAAAAATGCCATTCCAAGGGAGTTCAACGTGCGTCCCCTAGCCTTGGGCATAGTGCTGGTGTTTGCCGGATCCGTTGTGTACACGCGGCACGCAGCCTTCTTAAAGTTTATGGGCGCAACGGAGTTCGCCAGCGGAACCCTATCGTTCACGGCCTACGCGCTGTTGATTGTGGGAATCCTCTCAGCCGTTTACAGTTTCTTCAACTGGATTAAACCCGGATTTGTAACTGCTGTAGCCCTGGCATGCTATTGCGGCATAATTGCGGATCACATGCTTGGAAACCTGATATTTCTGGGCATGATTGACGCGGTGGCACCTGCGTTGAAAGAAGCTCCAAGCGAAGTCATAGCGGGCATCTTTATGGGGGTCCTTCCAATATCCGTTGTGGAGAGAGTCCTGTTCACAGCCATAGCCACCGTGATTGCGGTTGCGCTTCTGCCAACCCTGCGTAAAGTGGGAATTATATACCGAAAATAGAATAGCGATGCGCCTTCAACAAGGCAGGTTTTAGTCTTAACCTTATTTCTCAAATTTATTTATCAAGCATCTGTGGCAAGCTGTGAGTGTGCCCTTTGGTCATGCATGCTCCGCCTTAATCATCATAACCGATGCCGCTATCAACATGAGGCTGTAGATTATTAGGAGCAGTAGTGGCTTGTCTGATAGCGAAGATAGTTTGTTGAGCCATTCATTCATAACCTCAATGCCTTCGTAAGCCGTCATGTCCGAGCCGGCTACCCCCCATATGGCGTTACCTATCATGTCCCTTACAAGGGAAACCGTAACAGCCTTAAGTCCAAAAAGGTAGAGCGCCCCTAAAACGCCCAGAACACCCATTGTCAAAACCACAAAGCAAAATAACCTATACAATCTAGACACTTCAAAACACCTGAAGTTTGTTTTTTATTTTGGAATATAAATCTTATCCCAACTCCAATATTCTGACGGTGGGCTGTTTTGTTGATAGTTATTGCGGCGCGACATTTGGAGGCTTCCCCTTTTTATAGAAGCTGAAAAGGGCTAGAGTCATCCGCTGAAAACCAATAGAGCAATAAAGCACCAACAATAAAGCTTATGAAAAGGACATGCCGCCAGTTGAGGGTTACCTAGTAGAGTCTGTGGAAGGCGTAATCTTCGACGTGAAGGGGCTAGTGCATCCGCCGGACAAGGTCATAGCTTTCCCCCGTTTTATCCCCTATCTCGAAGGCCCCCGCAGACGGGGAAAGCAGGCCTACATGAAAATTTACAGCCTAAAAGAACGCTTTGAGTTTCTTGAGAGGGTTCTTCCGGCTTATGTTTTTTATGACGAGGTTTTTGACGAGAAACTCTGCGAGGTTCCCATGGAAAAGGTGAAGAGGGTTTACAGTCCCATAAAACGCCTACAAAGGCTTAGAAAGGGCGAAAACCTCGATGGTTTGGAGACTGCAGCCCTGCACTGCCTTAAAATTTTGAAGGAGGAGGCCCGTGTCCCTTGGAGCTGTTTGGGGGTTTCCGGCTCCCTCCTAGTCGGATTGCACAGTGCAGAGTCGGACATAGACCCCATTGTTTACGGCGTGGAAAACTGCCATAAAGTGCATGAAGCTTTGCAGAGGCTGATGGCGGAGGGCAGCACACCTTTTAGGCGTTACACCATTGACGAGCTGAAGGCGCTTTTCGCCTTCCGTTCGAAGGACACAGCCATGAGCTTCGAAGACTTTGTTAAAGTCGAATCCAGAAAGGTTTTTCAGGGAAAATTCTCGGACATGGACTTCTTCATCCGCTTCGTGAAAGCCCCAAGCGAGGCCGGTGAGAGGTACGGCGAAATCCAGTACCGGAATGTTGGATACGCGAGGATTGAGGCGGTTGTTGTTGACGACTCAGAGGCCATATTCACGCCATGCAAATACAAAATCGAAGACACCAAAGTGTTTGATGGGCCGAGGCTTAAGCCAATAGGGGAAATCACCTCATTCCGAGGAAGGTTCTGCGAGCAAGCCGAAAAAGGAGAAAGAATTGTCGCCCAAGGAAAAGTTGAACATGTAAAAGACAACAGGAACCGTGAAGAATATTACAGACTATTAATTGGAAACAAACCAGAAGATTATATGATTCTGAAATAGTTGCCTGTTAACTGTGGCCGCGATTAGCGATTTTAAGGGTTTGCTCGTAGTATCCTTGTCCATAGGTTAATGTTATTTGGCGGAAGCTTCCATAGCTTGTTTCAACCTTTTCAAGGTTTCCTTCCACGTATACCATTTCGCCCTCCCAAGCCTGCATCCTGAACTCCTCAATGTAGGAAACAACACGTTCTATGTTTTCAGCCTTTGGCCCCTCCAAAATTTCTATGGGCTCCACAAAGTAAACGGATGGCATGAAAGGTGCTTCTGAGTCGTCCCTAACTCTTAATAGGGCTTTTATCCAGCCTTCCCTTGTTATCTTTTTGATTTCGCCGTAGTCGTTTCTTGTTTCGCTCCATTTTTTCACGGGTTCAAACTCCACTTTTATGGCGCGCCCAGAAGCCTTGTCGCGAAACACGCCGTAGACAAGTTTGCGTCTCTGATGCCAGACAAACTCTTCTGGGCTGAGGTTTTTGTATCGCCATCGCTTGCCGCGAATTGGGGCGTCGTCTTCAAACTCGTTGGAAAATCCTGAGCTTTTATCTGCGTAAAGCTCTTGCAGTCGCCTTCGAATATGCGCCAAATTTTCCACGCCGTAAACGATTAGGTCTATGTCTGAAAATAGGGGATGGTGAAAGCCGTGGAGCATGGAGCCAAAAACCCCGAAGTCCTCAATTGAAAGCCCAGAAGCGAAAACCGTCGCATTCAACACCCTGCGAAGCGTCCCTATAAGCGGGTCTCGGGCTGGATTTTCCAGAAGCCTCTTTAGGGCTTCTTGGGGCCGCCTAACCTCTCCAATGTCGCCTTTTCTAACGCCTAAAATCTGCCTGCCCAAAGGCTCGTAGGGGATTAGGTACTGCGGAAACTTTGTTTGGATGAAACTCCAAGCTTCGTCATCGTAAAACTTGTAGAACCCGCCAAGCCTAGGCGCCTTAGGATTATTGGACTTGAAAAGCGAGGCTGGCGCATACTCCAAATCGCATACATAAGCGTCTGGCGGATGCGTATAGCCGAAAACTCTGAAGATTAAGCCTTCAGGGGTTATTATTGCGTCGCGGTCTCTAAGCCTTAAGCTGGCCAAATGTGTTCTTCCTCGCTTTCAGCCGTTCCCACAACCACTTGATAATGAACTCTGCCAGTTTCGGCATCCTCAACACGTTCAAGCATTCCTGAAACCGTTATTTCGTCGCCCTTGCGGGCAACGTTCCGGTAGCATCCAATCATGGAGACAACAGCCTCTGGAATCATGTCCTTCGGAAGCTCTGACCTATGGTCAACCGGCCTATAATCCTCAACCCTGTAAATTGCTGGGCGGAATATGGCTTCGCTGTCATCCCTAACCCTGCAACGGCATCTCACGGGGAAAACGGGCGTATACCTGTATTCGCCGTATTTCACCTTCACCTCTTCAGGTTTGCGAACCGCGTTATACATGAAAATCTTGTCGCGGTAGCGTCCCTTATACCGCCTAGCAGCATCCAAACGGTTGTTGAAAACGTAGGCTAACGTTCCCTCCCCAACAAGCTTATCTATGGCAGCTTCAACCCTGCGAAAGTTAAGCCCACCGTAAACCACAATGTCAATGTCCGATTCTGTGCTGTGCATGTTCAAGGCTATAGAACCGTGAACGCCAAAGTCTTCTATGGGAACTCCGGACGCGATGGAAACAAGCTCTATAAATTCTAGGGTCATGCTCTGAAGCCTATCCCTATTTTCGGCTTTAAACAGTAAGCGGAGAACATCCCTTGGAACATAAACAGCCGCTACGTGGTTTAGGGGGACGCTAATAACCTCTTTCCGCCTAAAGGGACAATAGTAAACGTAATCGGGAAATTTTCTCCTAAAAACCCCCAAAAAAGCTTGGTAATTTTTCGCCGTGTAAAGCTTCTCAGCCCTGAAAAGCTCTGTTTCCCCGTAACGCCAAGTCCTGCTTAAAAGGCGAACGTTGAACAACTCCCTGAATTTTGAGGGAATGTACTTTAGAAATGCGAAAACCCGTCCCTCGGGATGCTCATACCCGAAAACGTTCAGCACGAAGCCTTCCAGGGTTACGAATGTGTCGCCGTCCAGGGGGAACCATTCTGCTGGTGATGCCGTTTGAAACACCTTGATAGAATCTCGCCATGAGCCTAAAAAGTGTAACGTTCCACTTTAATGGGAACGTTTAAAATTAAGCCTCGTAAAAAGAGATTTAAGGTGTAAAGTTTGGATTTACGCTCACACCCTTACGTTGTTTTCCTTCCTGCGGAACAGAAACACAAGGTTTTAAGTGCAATTTTCGGCTCAAAAGCCTCCATAGACATACTAAAACTTTTTCTCAGCCAAGGGATCGCAAACAAAGTCTACCAGAAAAGCCTCTTGGAAAAACTTTCCTACTCAAACAAAACGATAATAGAAAACTTGAAGGTTTTAACCAGGCTTGGAATATTAACAGAGCACATGGAAAAAGCCGAAAAGGAAGGCCGCGTCGTATGGGTTAAAACCTACATGCTTTCAGACATAGGAAAATGGTTCGCCCTGCTTCTCGCCGAAGAAAAAGAAATCTCCGACAAGGAGAAAGCTGAAATACTCCAAAACATTTTCAGAAGCTATATTAAGTGGGTTAAGTACCTTTCAGAAAAGCTTCACGTGGAAAAGGAAACCCTTGAAAGAATCTTCAAAGAAGAGATTAGAGGATAGGGCTGAAATGAAACCAGCCGTCGTAGCGGTCGTGGGAGGTAAAAGCTCTGGGAAAACAACGGCAGTGGAAGCCCTAACAAAAGAGCTAACCAGAAGAGGCTACAAGGTTGCAGCTGTAAAACATGTTCCGGAAAAAGACTTCACCATAGACACGGAAGGCAAGGACACTTGGAGGTTTGCCCAGTCAGGAGCCAAAACGGTGGTTTGCGTAGCGCCCAACGAGATAGCCACCATCCAAAAAACCAGCACAGACGCCATCACCCTCGAGGAGATTTTAGCGAAATGCCGGGGAAACGACATAGTGCTCATTGAAGGGTTCAGAAACCTCGTGAGCGGCGACAAAAAAGTGCCAAAAATTGTAACCGTGAAATCTGAAGAAGACGCCATACAAGCTTCGAAAAGCTTCACCCCCATCATAGCCTTTACCGGACCATACCGGCCGGCAAAGCTTGCCTTAAACGCCCCATACATAGACGTATTAAGGGAAAGCTCCAAAATAGCGGACATCTTGGAAAATTTTTTGAAAGAGAAAGAAAAAAGGGGAGGGTTAAGGGAGCGCCTTTAAATATATGTGGGGTTTAGAGATTTCATTGGGGGAGAAGGGGAGAAAGGAGGGTTCAAAAATAGAAACGGTTTCTCTAAACCTTTCCACTTTGGCGCTCCCCAGTTTATAGGGCTTTGAAGGCTTCAAACCAGCGGTTGTAAAGGGCTAACATGTCTAGGGAAACACTAGGTTTTCTTTCCTCAAGAATCTGCCTAAAATCGCTCATCCGCAGAGGCCTCGGCTTGGCAAGCTTGTTTGAGGCTTGTCCAGACTCAAAGAACTCCCCAATGACCTTTAAGTGGACGGATTGGCAAACATCCTTAATGTCGCTTCCTGAAAAACCTTCAGAAAGCCTAGCTAACTCGTGGAGGTCAACATCCGGGGCTAAGAGCAGATTGCTCGTATAATGCTTAAACATCATCAAGCGCGCGTGGTGGTCTGGAAGGGGTACAAGGATTCTTTTCTGAAAACGTCGGATGAAGGGCCAGTCCAAGTCCCAAGGCTTGTTTGTGGCGCCAATAACGTAAACATGGAGGTTTTTACCCTTGTCTATTATCCCATCCATCTCCTTCAAGAACTGGTTTCGCACCCGCACTTCTCCGCCAACCTCGTTGGAATGTTTCCCCATGAGGGAGTCAAGCTCGTCAATGAAAACTATGGCTGGCTTCTTTTCCATAGCTGACTTTCTGGCGGACTCAAAAAGTCTTGCAACATTCTGCTCAGCTTCCCCAAGCCACTTAGACATGATTGAGGCAGCGTCAACAGATATGAAGACCGCGTCTATCTCTGTGGCAACGGCTGCAGCCAACAAAGTTTTACCGCACCCAGGAGGCCCAAAAAGCAGTATTCCCCTAGGCCATCCTAGAGGGAAGAGGTCGGGCCTCTGAACCGGATAAACTATAGCCTCCTTTATCGCCTTCTTTGCGGTTTCAAGTCCAACCACTTCCTCCCATTTCACGTTGGGCTTTTCCTTAATGATTAGGTCTTCGTAGCTGGCCTTTTTGTCTTCTGTAGTTTTCGCGCCCTCTACATCTTTTGTCCCTTCTTGAGAAGGCTCGAAAGAGCCGACAGAACCCTGCAGCACTTTTATTCGTTCCTGATAGGCTATGGCTCTTTGAATGTAAACCTTGTTTAGGTTGTATTCGGGGTATAGCTGTACAAGTTTTAGGAGGGTTTCTATGGCCTTCTGGTACATGGTTATGGCCATGCCCTTTGCGCCCTGCTTGTCAAGGCGGACAGCTTCTAAAGCGTAGTTTGTCGCTAACTTTTCAAGTTCTTGAGAGGCTTCCAAAAGGGTTCACCTCAAAGCTTCGATTTTTATTTTTCCCTTCGCACCCAAACTTTGCAAAGCCCTTTCAATTTCATCATAGGGGGCATCCAACTCCCTGGAGCAGCGCGTCAAGTCTATTTCTCCCCCACTTCTCCTAACATATTCTAACAAGGCTTCTTCAAGGGACGAATTTCCAACCCTCAACGAAACCTCTTGAATTTCAGCCTTCCTGAAGGAAATCAGATTCGAGTAGTTTTCTCCGCCTTCAACGGATTCTCCTCCTACGGCATTAGAGCATGTGGCTGCCAAAGCAACCATCTGCTTTATGCGTGCCTGTGTTTTTTCCAGCTTTGGGGTTTCATGTGGAGCGGGCGGTTCAGGAAGCTGTTCAGTTAACTTTTTCTCTAGAAAGCTTGTCACCTCTTCAAGAATTTGCTCTCCAGCGGGTGTAGCTTTGCCAATGGTGGTTGGCAACCCGTCGGCGGAAATTTTTGTGGAATATATGGTTTCGCCAATAACATTGTTGATCTCGTTTATTTCAGCTGAAACTTCTGGAAGGACGCTGAAAAGCTGTTTTGAGACGTTTTGAAGGGTTTCCAATGCAGGTTTCAAGTCTATGACCACGTCGGTTAACTCTCTTACAGTTTCAAGCCTAAGAATTACCCTTTCTATCGCAAGCTCTACCTGTTGGAGAAAATTGATTATCTTTCGAACCTCTGCCAGTTCATTGGCGCATATTGCAGCCTTCTCTTTGTTACTGTTTTTTAAAGCGTTTACGCACGTTTGGAAGAGGCTTTTGTCCCTTTCCTTAAGCCTTATAGAAGCTTGAACCACCTTATACTGTTGGACTTTAAGTTTTTGAATAGAAGTACCTATCACTTCCCGTAGTGGTGGAGGGGGTTGAGAAAAAGGATTTCTTATTTTAGCTCCCTCCGCCCGCTACGCATCTGCGTTAAATGTTGGATTCACCTGCTTCCTTCACGTAAATTACCATGGGAGGTTCAGGCAAAGCTGGAGATGGCGGTGTTTGAGTTTTCTCGGCAACAGGGATTTCTGTGATGCTCTTATCTAGGGGTTCTCCGAGAAGCATGTTTGAAAGTTTATTCTTCACGCTTTCAAGGTCTGCCTTCTCCATGTAAGTCCTTTTAAGGCATTCCTGTATCCTTGAAAGCGCTGCTTGATAGGATTGTTCATTTATTTCTCCTATTTCATGCTCAACTTCAAGGTGTACTAACGCATAGTTTAATTCCATAATTTCTCGGGCGCACCTCTCGATTTCTTCATCAACTTTCCTCATCAACGCTTGAGCTTGATTTTTAAGCTGGTTTAAGGCTCCTTCAAAACTGTTGTGCAAGTCTTCATAAACTTGAGGAGAAATTTTCTTTTTTTCCAAAAGCTCCTTTAAAGCCTGGTCTTTCCGCCATACCAGCGGAATTTGATTGCAGAGAACCGCCGTTTCAACCTTAATTTTTGAAATAGAAATTGCCTCAGAGCCTTCAACCTTAAAGTTCTCAACTGGGTATTTTGCAAATCTTCCGTCACTGTGTCTGACGTAAACTGAGTCTATCCTGCCGTCTGGTTTCACGGCTAAAGATACAACTTCACCAACAACACGTCCATACTCGTCCTTTATCTCTTTACCGAGAGACAAAAAAAGATTGGGGTCTTGCGGCATAGGTGTGCCTCCACTATTATGGGATTTGGGTTGTGGACTTTTCGCCTAGGGGCACTGAGGGTATTCCTGTTGGAAGCTCTGGGAACTTCTCCTTAATTCTCTGCTCAGCCACAGCCGCGGCTTCAGTGAGTATTTTTTGGGCATCCTCGTTGGCCGTTTCAAAGTTTATTGTGAGCCCTGTGGTCTGCCCAGCCTCCACTATTATTCCGCTTAAGAGGTTGCCGATTTGCCCCAGCTCCCTTTCAGCTTCTGGGAAAATGTTGGCCATTCCAGTCTTTACAGCCCTTAACACGCTTACTGCTGGGCCGAGGGTTGAAACCACGTCTCCAAGCTCTGATACTGTGCGCAAGCGTAAAACAATTTGTTCAAGGGCGAGCCTAGCGTGCATAATCATTTTTTCCATTTTCCTTATCTCAGCCAACTCGTTTGCGAAAACGTTAGCCCGCGCCATGTCATGCTTCGTATAAGCGTCGACGATCCTTGCAAATATTGACTTATCCCTCTGGCTGAACCTTTCGCTTGCTTGGTCGAGTTTCTGGATTTGCAGCTCTATACGCCTGATTGCCATGTCAAGCCTTGGCTTCAGCGGGCCTGGCGGCCTAACAGCTTCTTTGATGCGTTCGGTGAAGGGTTGCTCGGTGCTCCTTTCTTCCCACTTTTTAGCAAACCTTTCTGACAAGGTGATTCCTCCGAGAGAGGCTAAAGGGCTTAGACAAATCTTTATACATTGTTAATATGCTGGAAATATCCACGTATATACGTGAGATATATTGTCAGCGCGAAATCTTTTTGAGCTTTAATTTCTCAGTGAAAACATTTGCATGCTGTTTTCCTGAGGATAGACAAAAATTTGTAAGTTAGACTAAAAAGAGGCTTGATATTCAAGTCTAGGCTAGGTGGGAAATATGGGCGAAAGGTTAAAGATTTTCGCGTTTGTGGCGGTTCTGGGGTTCATTGCAGGCGTCATAGCAGATGTCACAGCAACATATGTGATTCCAGCGCTTATAGCTCTGCTTCCCTCGCTGGGAGTCGTCACAAGGTACATAATTTCGGGACTTGCAGGCGCATTCCTAACAGTAGTCCTCGTAGGCATATGGGCGTACTTCACAAAATCCCCAGAGACGTAGCCGAGAACACCTTTGCTTTTTACTCTTTCCATAATTTTATAGCGAAGCCCCTTGTTTTCATTCGGGACTCAGGAGCGGAAAAAGCATTCATCTCGTTTCATCGTACCTCGATTTCATCATCGCCCAACAAGATAAAATAAAACATGTTATTTATGTTTTAATGCGATGGGTGGGGCGGCTTTGGACGCGGCTGAAATGGAAAAGTACCGTTCAAAACTTGAGAATGCCTCAAGCTATGGTGATATATGGGAGGTTGTCAAAGCTACGGTTGCCTCGGTTCTTAATCAGCGCAGGACTGGGATGATGCTTTTCCTAGACGACCTTCCAATACAGCTCGGAGCTTACCACCCTGTTGGAACAAACAACATAATATTAAATCGGGTTCTCGTCCAAGCCATCGAAGCCTCAACAAGGTCGCGGCTTGTGGTCAACGCGTTGATATATAATTTGCTTCTTCACGAGTACCTCCACGCCTTAGGCTATTTTTCAGAGTTTGAGGTTAGAAGGCTTGTTTACCATGTTGCCAAGGAATGCTTTGGCGAGGACCACATAGCCGCGGCTATCGCGAAAAGAAGCCCATGGGCTTTACTGAAGGGGATGCCTCTTGACAGGGTTGCCTCTTCGAAACGCATCATGGAAATAGTTAAAGATTTTGAGAAGGCGGACAGCTATATTGTTTGAGAATAGGGTACAAGGCGGCAAGCTCAAACATGCTCTAGCAAAGGATAAGTGGGTTTAAGACAAAATTTATTTGCGAGATGATGGCGAAATCTGGCAGCTCAAACGTTTTTAGGCTTCTCGCAAAGCAAGTTCAAGATGGGTTAGCGGAGCTTGGCTTTTCTCATCCCACCTTGCCCCAGGTTTTAGCCATACCCCATATTTTAGCTGGAGAAAATGTTCTTTTGGTTGCGCCCACAGGCAGCGGCAAGACCGAGGCTGTTCTCCTGCCAGTTTTCTCAAATTTTATCCAGCATGGGAATGGAAAGGGCATATGCATCGTTTACATCACGCCTTTAAGGGCTTTAAACCGCGACCTTCTGGAGCGTTTATCCTTCTGGGCTTCGAGGCTTGGCATAACGGTTGAGGTTAGGCACGGCGACACGGAGTTGAGGCTGCGGAGAAAACAGGCGGTTTCGCCGCCACAAATGCTTGTCACAACCCCTGAAACTCTTCAAGCGATTCTTCCGGGCGAACGCATGAAAAAGCATCTAAGCCGTGTAAAATGGGTTATCATAGACGAGGTGCACGAGTTAGCTTCAACCAAGCGGGGAGCCCAGTTGACGGTGGCCCTTGAAAGGTTAAACGAAATAACCAAGGAGGAGTTTCAGAGAATAGGCTTGTCAGCCACAGTTGGAAACCCTGTTCAAGTCGCCAAGTTCATAGCCGGAGCAAAAAGAAGCGTAAAGATTGTTCAGGCCTCGCTCTTAAAGGGGTACAGGTACGCGGTTGAAAACCCAACGCCAACAGATAGCGATTACGAGTTGGCAATCCAACTAGGCATGTCGCCCGAGGGCGCTGCCAGAATAAGGCGTTTAACTGAGCTTGTGGACAACCACAAGTCCACGCTTATCTTCGTAAACAGCCGGGCAGTGGCTGAAATGCTCGGACATCGTTTCACCCAGCTTGGAAGAAGCGACGTAGCCGTTCACCATGGTTCCCTTTCAAAGGAGGAGCGCATCCAAATAGAAGACGACTTTAAAAGTGGACTTTTGAAGGCTATAGTATGTACAAGCACCTTGGAGCTTGGCATAGACATTGGAAGCGTAGACCTAGTCATCCAATATCTTTCACCACGGCAAGTTTGCAGCCTAATCCAGAGGGTTGGGCGAAGCGGACACCGTTCAGACATGCTTTCCCAAGGCATAATCATAACAGCCTTTCCAGAAGACCTTCTGGAGTCTTTGGCCGCAATCAAAAACGCCTACGAGGGAAAGATTGAGCCAGTTCTAATTCATGAAAATGCCCTAGACGTTTTAGCCCACCAAGTCGCGGGCATTTTGATGGATAAGGAAGGCATAACCGTAAACGAGCTTTTAGCCATACTGCGGAGAGCCCACCCTTATAGGCGGCTCAGCAGAGACACCCTCCAGAAGGTAGTACAATTTTTAGCCAGCCTCAGCCAATTAAAGATTGAAGGAGAAGAAGAGGTTTTGAGGAAAACGCGGAAAACGAGGCGCTACTATTACGAGAACCTTTCAATGATTCCGGACGAAAGACGCTATCCAGTGGTAAACATTTTATCCGACAGGCAGATCGGCACTTTAGGCGACGAGTTTATGGCCCTAAGAGCCCGTGTGGGCCTAAACATAATAATCCGCGGAAAAGTTTGGCGCATAGTCCAGATAGAAGATGAGACTGGAACGGTTTATGTGGTGCCGTCGGAGGATCCCTTTGCAGCCGTCCCCGGTTGGGACGGCGAAATGCTACCTGTTCAATTTGACCTAGCCCAAGAAACGGGGAAACTTCGCATGGAAATTGGGGAGATGCTGAAAACTTTTGGAAGCGCTGAGGTTGTGGCGGAGAAAATCGCCGAAAAGTATGCCGCGGATAAAGCTTCGCTACTCAATGCGGTTAAAGAAGTTGAAGAGCATTTAAAGCATGGGGCGCCCCTGCCAACACATGACCAAATAGTGATAGAAGCCTTTGACAAGTATTTGATAGTGCATGCGTGTTTCGGCGAGATTGTCAACGGCACTTTAGGATGCCTCTTCGATGCTGTGCTTTCTGACGATGAGCTTATTGTTGGATGGTGGAACGACGGCTACCGCATATTGATAGAGGCTCCACGAAGGCTTAAACCCCATGAAGTTGAGAAAATGCCCGCCGCGCTTTTCGGGCTATCCGAAGAGCAGGTTGAAAAAGCCTTCGGGGAGTATTTGGAGGCTAAGTTTCCATACTCGTATAGAATGAAGTTTGTGGCTGAGAGGTTCGGCGCCATGCCTAGGGGGAAAGCGTTAGGCCCTAAAAGGCAGCTTCAACTGCCCGCCATTTTTAAGGGAACCCCAATATACGATGAAACGTTGAGGGAGGCCATGCTTGAAAAGGCAGACTTGAAAAAAGTTAAGGAAATCCTGCAACGCGTCATGGAGGGAAAAATTATAGTAAAAACTTTATACGGGCTTGAAAATCCGACGCCCATAGCCTATCACATTCTGGCGAAATATGCCGACATCGCAGAACTTATGGCTCCCGAACACGTCTTAATGAGCAATATTGACAAAATGAAGCGGGCCATAGAAGCAAAAACGGCGACGCTAATGTGCATGGGCTGCGGAGGATGGGCGGCGGAAAAGAAAATTAAAGAATTGCCAGAGCAACCTGTGTGCGAGAAATGCGGTTCAAGGCTTTTGGCTCTGCTCTACCCGAACCAGGATGCGCGACGCCTTCGAGAGACATTAAAAAAGCGGGGCGAGGGCGAAAGCCTAACAGAAGATGAGCTTAGGGAAATAGCCCACGCGAGGCGCACAGCCGACCTGATTTTAAGCTATGGAAAAAAGGCGATTATAGCCTTGAAAGTCAAGGGTGTAGGCCCAGAAACTGCTTTCAGAATCCTTGGAAAAATGCATCCTAGGGAGGGGGAGTTTTACATGGACTTGTTGAAAGCGAAAATTCAATATCTGAAAACAAGGGAGTTTTGGGAAAACAGTAAAACCTCATAACCTTGCTTATGTTGAACTGCGCAGCTGTAAATCAACCGCAAGAAGGCGCAGAAGATTGAGCGAAAAAGGCTCCACGCGACATGGGCTTAAGCCCACTTTGGGACTGCTTGACGCCACAGCCATAAACGTCGGGGCGATAATAGGCGCAGGCATATTCGTCGTCACCGGTATTGCAGCGGGCTTGGCTGGCCCGGCTGTAACGGTTTCCATGCTTATAGCCGCAGCCATAGCCCTTTTCACGGCTTTAAGCTTCGCTGAATTGACGGCATGGCAGCCTAAGGAGGGAAGCATATATGAATATGCTTATCAGCTAATTTCTCCCTTCGCGGGCTTTTTAACTGGTTGGATGTGGATAGCTTCAAACACCTTCACAGGAGCAGCTGTTTCCTTAGGCTTCGCCAACTATTTTTGCGCTCTGTATCAAGCGCTGCCGCCAAACCTTGTTGCGGTAGTCCTCTGCGTGCTCTTCGCCACGGTAAATTTTTTGGGAGCCCGCCAATCTGCTTTGCTGAACAATATTCTTGTTGCGGCTAAACTCTTCACCCTCGGATTCTTTGTGGTTTACGGCTTCTTTAACGTGGACTACTCAAATTTTTCTCCCTTTAGCCCTACGCAGTTTGGATTCCTCTACGGTGCATTTTACATTTTCTTCGCCTATGGAGGTTTTGCAAGAGTAGCTGTTATGTCAGAAGAGGTTAAGGATGCCGAAAAGAACGTTCCAAGGGCAATAGTGCTTTCTCTGACAATTTCAACAATGGTTTACCTTTTTGTGGGTTTTGTAGCTGTTGGACTCATCGGGTCCCAAAAACTCGCAGAATCAAACTCGCCGTTAACAGACGCTATAGGAAAAGCGGGAAACATGCTTGCCGTCTACGTAGTGTCCGCTGGGGGATTAATCGCTACAGCAAGCGTTCTTCTTACAGCCATTTTAGGGGTTTCCCGCATGGCTTACGCCATGGCGAAGAGAAGAGACATGCCGCAGGTTCTAAGCAAGCTCCATCCAAAATACGGAACACCCCACTATTCTATTTGGATGGCATGTGCTGTTATGGTTTTGCTTGTTTTGTTTGTAGACCTGTCAAAGGTTGTGGCTTTAAGCACTTTCGCCATGCTTTTCTATTATGCTATGGCAAATGTCTGCGCGCTGCGTTTGAAGGTGCGAAATGGGGCTAACCCAAAAATTGTGTCGTTTCTAGGCGCAGCCACGTGCGTGATGCTTTTGGCGTTTACGCTTTTTGCCTCACCACAAGCATGGATAATAGGGTTTGGGGTTTTAACAGCAGGCGCCGTATATTACTGGATGAAAATGCGTTTCACCTGACTTGTTCTAAATTTTTGAGGGAAAAATGCTTAATCACATCTACATTTAGGGAGAGTGGAAAACTTTTTATGAGGGAAGTGTTTGAGCCGACTAAACCTTCAATTTCACGGGTGAACTTTGAAAAGTCCGTGTAGTTTTCATGTATTGAAGCTATCAGCACGGCTTTTCCGCCGTAGGGGCTTTCGCAGGATCCAGCGAAAACTATTTTTGGGTTTTTGGAAATCCACTCGCCAAACTCGCTGGTAAGGCTGGTTTTGACAAAGCTTAGGGCTAGGATTTCATATCCCAGTTTTTCAAGGGCCGGTATGACTGTGTACCCGCGGATGTACTCCTGTTCTTCAAGGGTTCTCCTCATCCGCGTTATTGTAGGTTGGGAAACCCCTAAAACTTTTGCAAGTTCCCTATCGCTTCTTTTCGAGTCCTTTATTAGCTCGTAAAGGAGTTCCACCAGTTTCTGTTTTGCCATAGCCTACGAATAGAAAGGGAGCTTTGATAAAAGTTTTCTGTTGAGGGGGTTACCTTTTCTCCTTTCTTTTCAGCATGTTTTCCAGTATTGGACGCATCTTCTCGTTTTCAGCCTTGATCCGCTCTTTGCCCAGCGCGCGCATCTGCTCAGTCATCTCCCTAATAAGCTCTGCAAACTTGACGCCTTCGGCGGCTGAAACGTATTCCACGCGGAACCTTTCTGGGCTTAAGCCAAGCTTTTGTAGCATGGGCGCCAAAGCATCCATTCTGGCTTTCATCTTCCAGTTTCCGCTTATATAGTGGCAGTCGTAGGGCAGGTGGCACGCAGCCACCAAAACCATGCCCGCCCCAAGCCTGAAAGCCTCAAGCACAAAGTCGCGGTCAACCCTTCCGGAACACATAACCCTTATAGGGCGTATTGTGGGCGGATACTCAAACCTGCTTGTTCCAGCCAAGTCTGCGCCCGCATAGCTGCACCAGTTACAGAGGAAAGCCAAAATCTTGTCTTCAGGATTCTTTTCTAGGGCTGTCCGCAGCTGAGCCAATATTTGGGCGTCTGTAAAGTGCATCTGGGTTATGGCGTCTGCGGGGCATTCAGCGACGCATGTTCCACAACCGTGGCACATGGCGGTTACAACCTGTGCAGGCTGCTTCTCTTCAGCCTTTATTGCTCCGTATGGACAGCGTTCGGCACATATGCCGCATTTGGTTGTCACGTTTCGGCACCTGCTCGGGTCTACAACAGCAATGATAGGTTCAATTTTCCATTTAGGCTTTGAAAGCACTGTTGCCGCCCGTGAGGCTGCACCGCACCCTTGGGAAACACTGTAGGGTATGTCTTTGGGGCCTTGGCAGGCACCGGCTAGGAATATGCCGTCTGTAGGCGCGTCTAGGGGTTTAAGCTTCGGGTGGCTTTCCATGAAGAAGCCGTCTGCGCCTCTGGTAAGGTTTAGGATGCGGGCTACCTCTTCCGTGCCTTTCTTGGGTATGGCGGCTGTGGCCAAAACAACCATTTCAGCTTCAACTTCTAAGGGCATGCCTAGGTTTGCGTCCTCGGCATGTATTCTGAGGTTTTTCGTTTCAGGCGCTTCAAATATGCGGCTCACCCTGCCGCGGATGAAGTTTACGCCAAGCTCTCGGGCTCTCTGGTAAAATTCCTCAAACCCTTTAAAGTTGGTTCGCATGTCCATGTAAAACACGTAGACTTCCACGTCTTCCTTGTACTTCTCTTTAAGCTGAACCACATGCTTAAGTGTGTACATGCAGCAGAAGTTGGAACAGTATGGATATTTGCCTGTGTCCCTTGAACCAACGCATTGTATGAAGGCTACACTGTGGGGTTTCTGTCCATCAGAAGCCCTTACGACTTTTCCGCCAGTGGGTCCAGCCGCTAGGATAAGCCTTTCAAACTCAAGGGATGTTATCACGTTCGTGTATTTGCCATATCCGAAAAGCTGATTGTCGTAGGGTAGGTAAATGTCATAACCCGTGGCAACGATTATGGCGCCAACTTCAAGCTCTATTTCCTCTGGTTTTTGGTCAAAGTTTATGGCTTGCCTTGCACCACAAGCGTCTATGCACTTGTAACATTCGATGCAGTAATCCCTATTTATCGTGTAAACAAGGGGGACAGCTTGGTCGAAGGGCACGGAGATGGCTTTTCGAACGCCTAAACCCATGTCCCACTCGTTGGGATACTCAATGGGGCAAACGTCTTTGCATTCACCGCAGCCTGTGCAGTTTTCGGCTATAACGTAGCGCGGGTTCTTCCTAATCTTAACCTTGAAGTTGCCTATGAATCCGCTGACGTTTAGCAGATCCGCGTAAGATATTATTTCAATGTTTGGGTGTCTCCCCACGTCAACCATTTTAGGGCCTTCGATGCATATGGAGCAGTCAAGTGTTGGAAAAGTTTTGTCAAGCTGGGCCATGTGGCCGCCTATGCTTTCGCCTTTTTCTAGCAGATAAACCTTAAAGCCCATTTCAGCTAGGTCCAAGGCGGCGTTCATTCCAGCTATGCCGCCGCCTATGACCAAAGCCTTGTTGGTTACTGGAACTTCAATGGTTTGGAGCGGCATTAGCAGCCTAGCCTTTGCCACAGCCATTTTGATAAGGTCTTTAGCCTTCTCCGTCGCCTCTTTTGGAGTGCTTGGGTGGCACCATGAAGAAAACTCGCGTATGTTCGCCATCTCAAAGAGGTACGGGTTTAACCCCGCCTCCGAAACAGTCCTCCTAAACGTGACTTCATGCATACGGGGCGAACAGGCAGCTACCACAACGCGGTTAAGCCTATAATCCTTTATGCCCTTCCTAATCTCTTCCTGCCCTGGATCCGCGCATGTATAACGGTTCTCTTTCACGTAAACAACGTCTGGCAGAGTCTTAGCAAACTCCATAAGCTCCTTTATGTCAATTACACCGGCAATGTTTAGGCCACAGTGGCATATGAACACACCTATGCGTATTTCTTCAGGCTTTTGCTCTTCTTTCACGGCCATTTTACGCCACCATCCCCTTATACTTGAATCTCTTTTCAACAGACTCCATGGCTTTATGAGAACCTTTAGCCTTCAACTCCTTAGTAATTTCAAGAGGAGAGGCGATCCTTTCTAGGGCTTTGTTCCAAGCCCCAGAGCGTACTGGCGTATGCATAATCCTGGTTCTTTTAAGCTCTAGAGCTTCATTAACTGGGCATACAATCTTGCATGCCCCGCAATAAACGCAGAAAAGCTCATTGACGTAAACCTTCCCGTCTACTCCAAGGTAAAGGGCCCCTGTTATTGGGCAAACATCTAGGCAGTCTTTGCAGCCTTCTGGGCATTTTTCCTGGTTTATGCGTATTTTGCCGTAAAAGATTTTTCGAACATGCATGAGGCCTTCTGGACATTTGAACTCGCATATGCGGCAGCATGTACAACGCTCCTTTTCAACGTCAACCTTAACCTTAAGCCATTCCCGCTCAAGCGTGGTTAAAGCGTTTATGTCTCCAACAACCTTTCCGTCGGAGGTTAAGCGTGTCACTTTTATGAGGCCTAGGGGGCAAGCCTTCTCGCATTCCACACAGTCTATGGGGCATTTACTTGCGTCAACCTGAATATCGCGAACCAGCTGTGGAAAACTTTCCTTTTCAACAATGGACAGAACATGCTCGTCGTTAACCGTTACTTTTATTGCTCCATAGGGGCATAATATGTCGCATATTCCACAGAAGTTGCACTTTTCCAGGCTTATGTCCGCTTTCGCGTGTTGCGCCTTGCCCTCCGGGGTTTTTGGCTGTTTTTCAAGTTTGATGGCCTCTTTGGGGCATGCGAGGCTGCAGATTTCGCATCCAACGCAAAAGCTTCGGTTAAGGGTTAACTTGTAATTTTTCACGTGTAAAATCCATTCAAGGGTTAGGGCTTCAGGTGTTTCCCTTTTCAAGGTTTTTAGAGGCATTGTTCAACCACCAAACGTGTGCTTAATATGGATCCCCAATGAAGTATAGTTCTAACATTTTTCTTTCATATATAGTTTAAGTTTCTACTCGGGCAAAATTGATGTTGTGTTTCTGCAAACGGCCACATAACATTTTAGGTGTTCATCTCCATCCATGACTTCAATTATGCTTAAGCCAGACTTGCGTAATAGCTCCTTAAAGGCTTCCAGAGAAAACTTCTTCTTCAACCCTGTGACGACAAGTATGGCTGTCCTGGCTGAAACCCTCCTTGCTTCAGCTAGAGTTTTTTCAGGGTTCGGCATGTTCTGAATCAAAGTTATAGCGAAAACGTGGCTGAAGGCTCCGGCTTTGATGGGCATGTGGTCAGCGTCAGCCAAAACCAAGTACACGTTGCCAAATTTTTCAGCCTTTTTCCTCGCTTCGTTTAAAATTTTTCTTGAAATATCCAGTCCCAAAACCATTTTGGCTTGATTTGCGACGTAGTTGAAGAGCAGGCCGGTTCCGCATCCAACGTCTAAAACTATGCTCTGCTTTTCCAGTTTTACGCTTTTCATGGCGGCCTCAATTTTTGCCGCTTGCTCTTCTGCATACTGCATGTCGTAAGTTTGGGATGTTAAATCGTAATGCTGCATGGTTTCGCGTTTCTGGCTCCACTCGTCCATAGCGCTCTTCAGAAGTTTTATCTACAATAAAGCTTCTAAAATTATTCGGCGTAGGCTTTGTCAGATTCCAAGCCTCTAACGGTTTCCGTTAAGCCAAGCATAGATGAAGCGGAAAAAATTGTTAGGGAGGCTATTTCCCAACGCAAAACATTGCTTGTAGTGGGCAACTGTTGGGTGCATTACATGGGACGAGCAAAATCAAAGCTTGAGCCCGGCGAACGCATATTAATAGTCAAGGAGGACGGTTCCCTGCTTGTCCACCGCTCCGTGGGCTACGAGCCAGTAAACTGGCAACCTCCGGGCTGCATATTCCACACCCAGTCAAAAGCCGGAGTGCTGGAAGTCCGCGCCGTTAGGCAGAAGCCGCCGGAATCCGTCCAAGTTTTCTTCGACAAAGTCCACTTTGTTTCCGCCCTAAGCCTAAAGGATTCAGGAGAATTCTCCCTATACGCAAGCGAAGAGGACATGCAAAAAGCCATCCTTTTAGAACCCTCACTTTTGGAGGAAGGCTTCAAGCCTATAAGCTACGAGAAAAAAGTGGAGCCCGGGTTCATGGACGTTTACGGCGTAGACAAAGACGGGCGTTTTGTGGTTGTGGAGATTAAACGCAAAACAGCCGGTAGAGAAGCCGCGCTCCAGCTTGCCAAATACTTGGAGGCTGTTAAAAGCAGAACAAACCGCGAAGTTCGCGGAATCCTAGCGGCGCCGAACATAGCCAAAGACGTGCAAAGGCTCCTTGAAACCCTAGGCCTCGAGTTTAAGGCTTTAAACCCTAAAAAATGCGCAGAAATCCTAAAAAGGGCAGAAACCATGAGGCTTGAAGCCTTTTTCCGGGAGGAATAGCCGTAAAATGATTAGACGGATTGTCCCCTTAGGCTTTGACAGTTTCGGCGTGCGTTCCATGGCAACCTTCGTGGAAACAGAAGATCAGAAAATCCTAATAGATCCTGGGGTTTCTTTGGCGCCCCTGCGCTATGGTTTGGAGCCGCATCCGCTGGAGTGGCAGAGGCTTGACGAAACATGGAACACGATAAAGGAGTATGCGGAAAACTCTGAAGTGCTTGTTGTGACGCATTATCATTATGACCACCACGACCCAGAATATCCGGAACTCTACAAGGGGAAGACCGTCTTCATAAAGCATCCAACCCAAAACATAAATAGGAGCCAAAAAGAAAGGGCTGCCTTCTTCCTAGAGGCCATAAAGGGTCTGACCAAAAAGCTGGAGATTGCCGACGGAAAAAGCTTCCAGCTAGGCGAGACACAGATAAGCTTTTCAAAGGCTGTTTGCCACGGGACAAATCCGCGTTTAGGCTATGTTACGGAGGTCTGCGTAAAAAGCGGCGGCGAAAAGTTTCTCCACACGTCCGACGTGGAGGGCCCATCCCTCGAAGACCAGTTAAAATTCATCCTCGACGAGAAGCCTGAAACGCTTTTCGTGGACGGGCCCATGACTTATATGCTTGGCTACCGCTACTCTTTTAAAAGCTTGGAAATATCCAACATTAACCTTTTAAGGGCTATAAAGGAGGGAAACCTCCACACCCTAGTTTTAGACCACCATTTCCTCCGCGACCTAAACTACAAAATTCGAATAAAGCCCGTATACGAGGAAGCTGAAAGGCGCGGCGTGAAAGTGGTCACTGCCGCAGAGTTTTCTGGAAGGAAAATTGAGATGCTTGAAGCCTTGAGGAAAGAATTGTACGCGAAACATGACGAAAAAGGGTTTGAGGTTAAAAGGCGAAAGATAAGAGAAGAATAACCCCTTTTAGACGAGAAGGACGGCTATTATTCCACTTAGGAAAACGCCGTCGAAGGTTCCAGCTCCACCTATGCTTGCTATTCTGGCCCCAAGCCATGGAATTTTATGAAGGTTGGCTATGTCCGCGCCTATAAGCGTGCCAAGCACCCCCGACGCGTAGGCTACGACTGCTGGCGCGCCTGAAGGCAAAAGATAAGCCGCAAGCGCGGCGGCTAAAGGCGGAATGAAGGCCGGCGCAACTATCCCTAAACCTTTCACAGGCCTTGCAACCAAATGGGTTGCCACTGCAACTATGAAAATTCCAACTAAAGCGTAAGGCAGTACCGACGGCAGTCTCCAAAGAAGGTATGCGGATACCACTGTTGGAATTAAAGCGCCGCCAACGTTTACCGCAACAAGCGTTGTAAACTCCTCATAGTCAAACTGGGGAACCCTAAAAACCACGCCGAAGAAGCTTATGAGCTCCTCCCTAACTATTGGAATTGAAGCCTTAAGCCTAAACAATGGAACGTTAATGTAGCTTCCCAAAAAGGTTGCTACAAGAATAAGCACCGTCAACTGGGGGCTAAAGCCAACCTGCCTAAAGGCAAGGCCCACAGCGCCCACAAAAAGCAAACTCACAATCAAAACGAGAAGCAAAAACAAAATTGCGAATATTGTATAACTGTGGGGGCAGTATATGGTTCTCCTACCCAATGTAAACACCGCGAAGCTAATGCTATTTCATGCCAGAATTATAAAAAACTTCCTAGACTTTAAGGGATAGGGAAAAATTAAATAGCATGTTAAAGGGTTTGACTTAAGGCGTTCAATTATGAATCTTTGGAAAGACATCCCATGCGGAGATAAACCCCCAGAAATCTTAAACATGGTGGTGGAGGTTGTCAGCGGTTCAAGGGACAAATACGAATTTAACATTAAATGGGAGGCGTTCGTCCTAGATCGCATAATACCCTCCTCTGTCGTGTTTCCAGTGGAGTACGGGTTCGTTCCGCAAACATGGTTCGACGATGGAGACCCCCTTGACATAATGGCTTTAAGCTACGAACCCCTAGAAGTGGGATGCATCGTCAAGGTTAGAGTTATAGGCGCATTAGTGGTGGAGGATGAAAACGGCGTAGACCCGAAAATATTGTCGGTACTGGTAAACGATGCAAGGTTTGAGGGTTACAGAGACATAAAAGATGTTCACCCCCACAAGCTTAGGGAAATTCAGGAATTCTTCGAAACCTACAAGCGGCTGGAACCCCATAAATGGGTTAAATTCAAGGAATGGAAAAACGCCAAAGAAGCCGTGAAAATCGTTGAATACGCCATCAAGAAATTCCAAGAACTAAAAAGCGAAAACATAAGCCGTTAAACGGCTGATTTTTCCGCGTTCAGCCTTCTCATTGTGTGATTCAACTTCGAGCTTCTTTCTTATTTCGCTTTTCCATTGGAAGACTATTGGTGTCAGGCGCCTTTTTATGTTAAGTTTCTTAACGCATGCATTATGTCGCTTCTTGTTATAATTCCGAGCAGTTTTTCCTTGCTGACGACCAATAGTCTTCCAATGTTGTGCTTGTTCATTTTTTGAAGGCATCCGCTACTGATTCTTCTGAAAAAGTTGTGACTAATTTTTTTGTGCAGATTTCTCCGAGAGAGGTTTCGTTTCTTTTTTCTTTTGGAACTTTCATTACATCTTGCAATGTGACTATTCCTAAGAGTTTTCCGAATTCGCTTACTATTGGGAAGCCTATGTGATGGTGTTCTGCTACTTTGTCGAAGAATTCATTTATTGTCGTTGAAGGCGTTAGTGCAATAACGTTTTTTGTCATTATTTGTTCCACTTTCATTTTCTTTAGCATGCTGCTTT
>JANXEP010000057.1 GCA_025057795.1 Candidatus Bathyarchaeota archaeon
ATACGTTACGTTTATACCGCCTATAGTTACTGAACTTTCCCGTTTATATCTTAGAGAATTGGAAAGGAGGTATGGGCATCTGCAAAGCGACCAAATGGAGAGGGGGTCTGAACTGCTAAGGGACGACCAACCGATATTTCACACCGAGAATAGAAGGTTGCCTCTGGCAATAAGGCTTATGACGCATATATCTGACCGTGAACTTGAAAATATTGTTAAAATCGCCGCCCGAAGAGCTGGACTTGAACATTGGAGGCATGTCTACCCACATTGTTTACGGAAGACATTTGAGATTTTCCTTCGTAACCAGCCAGAGGATGCCAGATTAGACATTAAAGAGTGTGAATATCTGTTTGGGCATAAACTGCCCGGAGTACAGGAAGAGTACTTTCCTAAAATGATTGAAGAGCTGCGGGAAAAGTATGCCCGCCTAAATTTTGAGCTGGGCGTTCGTATTAAGAAAGAGGAACGTTTAGTTTCCGAAGCGGAACTTCCGGCTTTTTTTGCAGCGAGGATGGAGTTTTGTGGCTCACTTGCCAAGTGGTAATGTTGTGATTTCCAGGGAAGTTGCCATTAAACAATCTTTTAACGGTAAAGTATCGCCACAAATGATCCCCGAAAAAATTGAGTGCAATCAAAAATCCACGTTGCCAGAAATTGAAAATCGTGGCGCAACACATAAGCCAATTCAAAACATAGCCTCTGACGAAGTTATTAAAAACGAAGCTTATCCTTGCAAGACAGAAGCGACATCATCCGCATATGCTCAACTCGATAGGTTCATTATTAGCAGCTATGATAAGTCTGGAAAAGCAACATCTGAAATCAGCATTAAGCCTCAGTCTCAAACTGTTCCAGAAACGTTGGATCAAACTCAGCAATCTAACTCGCTGAAAAATGTCTTAAACCAGCCTACGAAACAAGACCGCAACCAAGAGGAAAACAAAGATTATGTCCAGAAAGAGAAACCAGCTCAAAATCGTAAGGAAAAAAATTGAAGAACTTGGAACAGAAGAAGAAAGAAAGATACCGCCTATATCGAAACGGACGTCACTGGACGTGTTTTTCGAAATTCAGCAGAAAGTTAATCGCGAAGAGAATGAAGTACCAAAAAAGGACAACAAGCTAGAATTAATGCTCCATCTAAAGTGAAGCAACCAAGCATTTTAGATTACGTGCATTGAGCTTTAACTGTGGTGCATTCGCATTTGAACATACTCTTCTATGACTTTATCTGGATCTATACCCGTGCCCTCGAATGCTCTGCCTACAGCCATTCGCAGGATTTTAAATTTGTTTTCAACGACTACTCTGCCGAAGTTTAGTTTTGCGTATTCTGCTCGTAAATATTCTACATCCATTTTGTTGAAGTATGTGTCTTGGGTTCCGGGCAATATATGTCCTATGAAGAATTCTTGGATTTTTGGGTCCAGGCGTCCACCGTCTATGAGTTCGCTATGGAGCACTGTTTCAAAGGTTTTGCGCAAGCAGTGAGGCGTGACGTATTGCCATTGCGTTAGCCTTGTTCTTTTAGCTGCTTGTTTAACAACTTTCTGGAGTTGCCTCGGGCTCATTATTTTTGAGGAACGCTCTTCTTTTGGTATTTGGTTGTAGTCTGAAGCGAATAGTGGCTCATTAGGCGCTATTTTGCCATATTTTTCTTCACGTTCGCGGAGATAAAGTCTAAGTGCTTGTGTTGCTTCATCGCAAATGAAAGTATAATAGGGGATGTTGTTTTTGCAAGCGTTAGGTTCTATCAGCTTCATTTCGGGATATACTGGGATCATAATGTTGCTAACACCTCTTTTAAGTTCATCCTCAATGTCTCGGTACAGAACTGCCCTAACGGTTGCATTTCTAAGTCCGCTACTATACAATGTCAGAATCATTGCACGGTCACGGAGAGAACAGGTGGAATCAGCCATTTCATATATTTCATGTTTCTTAGGGATGTACTCTGGTCTTTTCCTGTACCTTGAGGACATGTAATGGCTTTCAATCTCTAACGCTTTAGCCCCTTTGAAACCGTTTGCCTTGAAAAAACCTTTAAGGAGGTGGAGTATGTTGTTGACGTATCTAATGCTGTGCCTTCCATCATTGTAGTTATCAGCATAATCTTGAACAATTTCTTCTATTTTCTCTTTAGGCAGTGCTATAAGCTCGTCTGGTGTAAAACCCGTTTCAGAGCAAAGTAAGTAAACTTGCCTTAAATATGCCTTTCTTGACGCTTCGCTTCTAGACTTACGCCATAGATGCTTGAGAAGAGCATTAACGCTGACATACTCGCTTCTCCATCCGCAAACCTTTAAAGATTTAAGAAAGCTGGCAGAATCGTAAAAACAACTCTGTTCTTCGATTGCACTCCTAATGTTAAATGTGTTTGGCGTTTGTATAAACGACAATTCAGTCATTTTTCTCCACCTTTCGGCTCAGTGTATTCTGCAATTTTCGTTTGGATAGGCACGTCAGAAATTTTAGTACCACCTCTTTCGATAACTTCGAGAATTTTGCTGGGGAAAAACTTGATTTCTTTATACCTGTTCTGTCGATATTTGAAGTCTTTTTCATCCCGCTGTTCCAAATTTTGCACAATTGCCAGAAACTCTTCGAAAATGGGCTCTAATAACTGTAAAAAGTTGTGACCTTTTTCAGCGAGAGAGCTAATGTCAACCACTCCTGTCATAGCTATATCATACCATACTTGAAGGTGGACAGCATACTCTGTAAGTCTAACAACATACAACCCATGTTCCGGAATCGTTCTTTTAATCTCTCTTAATACTTCGGTGTCCACTCCAGCGTTTGGTATAATCACATACCCCACATTGGCGTTTAACCCCCGCATATACTCAGCGACACGTTTAACCTTCACTTTTATGGAATCGGCGTCTTCTGTCGTTACCTCGTCAGCTACGATTTTTATTTTATGGTTGTTTATGTAAACGTCGGGTTGATATTGCCCAATTTTCTCTTTAAACCGCACTTCGCCATTATTACGCCAAAAGGCAGTGGTAATCTTCCTTACACTCTTTTCATGTAGCGCTTGTGCAGCCTGCGCCTCTGCTATCTCTTGCAACTGAACCCTTAACGGATCACTTCCCAACTCGTCTATCTTCCGCTTTAATGCGCTCATTTCTTCGCGCATTTGAGCGTGCTCTCTTTTGTTCAAGAACCCTAAATGCTGACTCCAACCTATTGGCTATGCTAATAAGCTGCTCGGTTGTCTGTTTATAGACAAGAGAGCTTTTTTCGCTGATATCCTTGAAGGCGTTTGCCGTTGTTTCACTTATTTTCCCAAAAGTTTCCTTAAGCAAGCCTACAGTTTCTTGAAGTCTCTTAGAGTATTCTGCATAAAGCCTTTCACGAAGCTCCCTTGAATCAGAATCCTGTTTATCCCTAACTTTTTCAATTTTCTCCTCTAAACCTTGGAGATACTTTGTTCTTTCGTCCAGTATCCTCAACTGCGCTATAACGTCATCAATGGCTGGTTGCTGCGTAGCCTTAAAGATTCTTTGTAAAGTGTTCCGCCACTTATATGCAGCTATAACAGCACCAATTACTGATATCAGTATTACTGTTTCCAACCACATTTTTCATCACTTATTCCGCTCTTTTGTCTTGATTGTCTTATAATAAGACAGCGAATAATATAAGCGTTTCGCTTAAAACAAGATTTATAAACACTACAAGACGATTCATATAATTAGGGACTCCAATATGGATAAGAAGACGTGGTCAACAAGGTTAGACGGAGAAACTGAAAGAAAAGTGAAAGAACTTATCGAAAAATCTGGATTAAAGGAAGCAGAAGTGCTACGAAGATTGATTATAATAGGGTTAAAAAAAATTAATGAACCTGCTGATTTATTAAAAGAATAAGATATAGCTACAATCATAATGGTGATTTTATTGAAAGATGAAGAACAAAGGCAACGACGGATGCGAGCTAGAAATTTTGTATTATCTACAGGTGCACTACTTATTATCGCAATTATGCTGTTGATTTTTTATTTGAACGCGGAAACTCTGGCTAGTAAAACATCAACTATTGCAATCATTCTTGGTGGTATGTTGTTAATGAGTGGACTTTACAATTTAACTTATCTTTTGCCTCGGATGACAAAAGATGCGGAAGTGCGTGTCAGCATGGAAGCGTTACGTGCTTCATTTTTGATGGTATCAATCGGATTAGTTATAATATTTTTAGGAGTTTTAAATTTGCTTAATGTTTTGCCGCACTTTTAACGTAGCAAAAGAAACAGCAAGCGTCTGGGGCTGAATAAACATCACTGTTACTGGTAAGCGTTTTTTGTGCGATGCATCCACCTCTACAGTAAGGAAGTTTTTTACAGCTGTTGCAAGGCTCTTTAATTTTTGTGTAGTCAAATTTCCTTAGTCTTTGCCACACAGGGGATTCGCGCCAAATTTTAATTAAGGAATTATTTTTTATGTTTCCAGCTATAAATTGGCTGTTTTGTTTAAATCCTGGACATGGAACCACTTTTCCGTCAGGACTAATGAGACACCTTGAAATACCAGCGTCGCAAACGGTCTTTGTAATTGATGAGTTGATTAAAAATCGGAAGTCTATTGGACGACCGACACGAAGAGTTGGATTTTTGTGGTTTAGAGTTAAATATGCGAGTTTTTCTGTTAATTCTATAAACTGTGGAGAAGATAGCTTAAGTAAACCGTTATTTATTTCACCACGACCTTGAGGGACGAACCGTAAAATTCCTACTTCGTCTACTCTTAAATCATGGCATAGTCTAAGTAGATCTTCAAGTTCTTTATAATTTAACTTCATGGGCACAAAATGTACACCAACCCAAAGCCCTAATGATTTTGTAATCTTTATTGCTCTTATAACATTACTATAGCTACCAGTAACTTTCGTAATAGCTTCATGTGTGCCCTTGCGAAAACCGTGCAGACCGAAAATCATCTTTTTCAATCCAACAGCACGCAAATTCTTTGCAATCGTGATGTTTAAACCAGCGATTTTTCCAGACGCATTTAACATGTTCCCAGAAGTGTATAAAATCGGCTCAATATTGCGTGTTTTGGCATAGCTAATAATATTTATCAAATCTTGATGTAACAACGGTTCTCCACCCGAAATCTCTAAGGTTTCACACCCGAGAATCGAAAGCTCGTCTATTACTCGCTTTATTTCATCTAAAGAAAGCTCATCTTTGGAATTAATGGTGCAATCTCCTGAACAATGTAGGCAGTTTAAAGGACATTTTGCAGTTATTTCGAGGCACACTTCATTAAGCTTGAATGTTTTCAATATTTAATCACCATCGCCAATGCGTAAGTACCCATGCAATCACAGCAACGACTACGCTGACAATTCCAGTCAACACAACGGGAAAAAGCAATTCTAACCGTTTTACTCTTTCGTCAAGATTACGAACAGATACGCTGGTTCCTCTCAAACCAAACATGGTTTCTATAGGTATCGTCTCCATTCCATGCCATGTGCTCTTTTCAACTTTAGCCTGTTCAGTCAATTTGTTAAACATTATCATGAACACACGTTCGTTGAACCTTAAAGGAATGTCGTTTGGACCGGAATTGAACACTGCAAACATCAAACGACCATAGAACCCAGGATCAACATGAAAACCAGAAATATTTACTAAGCCCTTTTGTTTAAAAGTTAACCTTATCGAAATAAACCCCATAAGATCGGGAGGAACAAAAATATACTCATGCGCCATTAAAATGCCAAACTCCCCAGGTTCTATCGATACAACGCCATCAGCGCCCATGACAGTCAGCTTTTTAGGAACCTTTTCGGTTGTAACATATACGTCTTCACCAAGTCTAAGGTCGTAATTTGCTCCCCTAAGACAATTATAGTCTGGATTATCTATAAATATTGGGAGCACTTTGCAGTCCTCATATATTTTAGGCTTACCTTCGTTTTTCCCGTATTTTAAGAACTTCTCAATTTCTTGAGCCATGTTATCTTCCTTCTGATTTAGGAAAAATTCTTCGACGATTTTTCTGATTGCAGTTCTACGTATTTTAAGGACTTTATTATTCAACCCTATTTTCCTAAAATATTCACTCAATTTCTTCTCTTTTTCTTTCCCATTTTTTTCTTTTACGTACTCATATAAGAGATCTTTTAAAGCCCTAATCTCTGTCTCAACATCCATACCCAATTTCTCTCGCTGAAGTAGCCACGTGTAAATTAACTCCTCACCAATTATGATCCTTTTAACTATGTCCTTTTTAGACAGTATACCCATATAATTCACATCTCCTTCAACCAAGTGATAGTCACCGAGAGTTTCTGAATTTATAGTATTCATAAAAATATAATTTGCCATTTCTAGAAATAGACCACTCCAAGTAAACGCTGTTAGGCAGCATTTGTATATAGCGTTCGATAACTTGAATATTTTCGGGTTCTAAAATTTGCATTTCCTTGTTGTTAATTCGATATGCCCTTTCTTTTTCCCATTTTCCAGAACGGAAAATCCATCTTTCATAATTTGACACCACGCCCTCGAGTAGTGGAGGGGCATCCCCAAAAATTGCTTCAATGACTGTGTGATCATTCTCTTTTAAGATTGTGCCGGAGCATCTTGCATCCACAGTATGTTGAATTATAATTTTGCAGTAGGGTTTGTATTGAGCGTATTTTTCGAGCACCCTCTTAACAATTTCTTCTTTATCAGTTACGTGAAGCCCCCCGTGTTTCGCCACTCTATCCAGTCCATAAGGCATTGACACCCTAATAGTGACTCCAACTCTATCACCCTCAAGTTTTGGAACATCAATATACTCAATTTTCTCAAGTATGTATTTTTTCACATCCACTGGTTTGTCACGCATGATATCAATAACAACATAAGGAGGACACGGAAAGTTAATTTTCTTAAGCTGGTTTAAGCCCCATATCTTTCTATACATTGTATGACTCTCTCTGCTTATCTACTCGCCTTATTAATGATATACGTCCATCTTCCATTTTCTTTAACTCTATGTAGTTCTCCACGCTTTACAAGTGCAGTTAAGGTTCCCGATAGCGTCCCCTTCGAAAAGTAAAGACCGTTAATTTCCAGAGCCTTCTTGATATCAGCCATTGATCGTGGCTCTGAAGCCCATTCCGTTGACATAAGCACCCTTAGAGCCTCGGCACACCCTTTTACTAAAGGTAACTCGGGATGACGTTGTCGTTCTGTAAGCTCATTAGGCGACCCTTTCGCCAAAAGTTCCTGCAATGCGCATTCGAGTTCCTGCAGTGACCCTGCTTCAACAATTATTTCGCCCCCCTTCCATCTGCCTTTCCAAATGAACTTCATATCTATCAATAGACTGTGTATAGACTTTGTCTATAAATACTCACCGACTTTCGGTTTTATCTTGGGTCGAATATCCGAAGTTTGAGGTAAAGCTTAAGAAGAGTTCGAAAATGTTCGAAATAATTTAGAAATGTTGAAACTTTTGACTGCAATATGTAAAGTTTGACCTGCCATGAAAATAAAAACTAAATCAGGTGTGTCAATATCGTTTGTTCAAGAAGGTTCGTCCACGATAATATTATTCGACACCTTTGTACGTGGAGTTGAGTTGACCAAGGAAGAGTCACTCAGGATAGGCGCAGTGCTTGCTTCAGATAGTAATGATACTGGCGGCAAAAAGCCAGGTAAAGTAACTCAAAAGCGAGGATAATTTTCATGTATTCCCCAGAATGGGAAATAGAGGAGCTGATAGCTAAGTATCCAGAACTTTTGGGAGTTAATGCAAACGAGGTGACATCGATTGAAAGGCAAAAACATCTCAAAAAATCCGGTAAATGTATGGATCTCTTAATTAGGATGCGCGATTTCTACATAATAGCGGAGATTAAGGCAACTTTTGTAGATGATGTTTTGGTCATCACAAATCAACTACTACCTTATAAAACTACTTTGGCAGAAGAATTTCACATCCCCGAAGAAAAAATTCAATGTTTTCTTGTCTCTTCACATGGTTTCTCCAATGAGGTTAAAGAGTTTTGCCAAAAATTGAATGTAGCAACGAGAATCATCGATAAAGAAGTAATATCTAGACTATCAAATGCTAGGGATAAGCTGAACTTATCTGAGGAAAAAAGTGAAGTTGCAAAGGTATTTTTGAAAATAAGCAATGCCGCTCCCATTATGGCTCATGAAGTTTATACAGAAAGTGATGGAAAGTTAAGGTCAAACAAGGACATGTGGTTTTGGTTATTTTACAGCGTCATGGACAGACGTGCTAATGCAGCTACTTTCGTAAAAGCCAAAGAGGCATTAGAAAAGGAGCATATGTTCGCTCCCTATAAAATCGTCAGTTCAATAAAGGAAAAAGGCGAAAAATCAGTCTTAAATAAAATCGCTAAAATTTTAGAGCGTAACAATTTCCCACTTCTAAGTGATAGCATAATGGGGAAATGGTCATTTCCGAAAAGCATAATCGATGCGGCAAAATTCATTAGCCACTTCAACTACGACTTTATGAATGCCTATGAAAATTATGTTAAAACTTGCCAAGGAGACTTGAAGAAGGCTAGAGATAGCATATGGAATGATCTCCAAAAGCATATATATGGTGTTGGGCCCAGAATCGCAAGTCAGATAATTCGCGGCTTAGTCCTTAAAGGACCATGGAGGTTCCCTCTCGATGACAACAAATTCTTAGAGAAATGCCGTTATAACGTTTGGATGGCTGGAGAAACGCGTCTTTGCTTAATCAAGGACGAAAGCGAATACTGCGAACAATTAGGAAGTCTTGCAGATAAATATTTGAATGGAAACAGAGGCATAATAGCACATGTACTATGGTTTATCCGCAAGAGGTATTGCAATCGCCCACCAAAGTGCCACGAATGTCCATTAAGAAGTTACTGTTCACGCACTACTCATGAACTAAAACACAAAGAGCATGATTAAAATTTAATTTCCTCATTTTCAAATGCCAAGTTTCGGTATGCATGCAAGGTACGCTCTTCTTAGTTCTTTTTTGTCTATGTGGTGGTATATGTCTATTGCTTCGCCTCTTTTGTCTCCCCTAAGCTCTTTCACGTATTCCCTTGGCATTCCATTTCTCAATAGCCAAGTCGTAAACCAATGCCGACAACAATGTGGCGTAAAATGATCCTCCATCCTCTTACTTTTAGAATTATGTAAACCAACTTTTTCCGCATGCTTCGTAACAGCATCATAAACGCCATGCCTCTTAATCCTCTCGCCCCTCTCATTAACAAATAAGGCGGTGTATTCTGGCGAGACTGGGTAGTTTTTGCGCGCGTTCAGCCACCGCAACAGAACCCGGGCGCATTCGTCATCAAAGAAAACCGTCAAATTACTTCTTTTTGGGTGAGGCTTCAGCTGTATGCTATGTTCTTCCCAGTTGATATCCTCAAGATCTATGTTGATAAGCTCTTTCCGCCGTATTCCAGTTTTAGCCAAAAGAGTCACAATCGCCTTATCCCTTGGATCAAGAATAGAATCAATCAGCATCTTCATCTGCTCAACCGAAATAAGCTTCCTAGGCGAATCATCAACATGATGCCCCACCTTATACTGGCGAATGTACCTCTTCCTAAAAGGAAAACAATATTCCTATCAACTACACCCTCATAAACCAAGAAATCGTAAAAACTTGAAAGCGCAGAAAAATAATTCTCCAACGTCTTTACTGAATAGCCCTTTTCAAAAACCAAGTGTTCCAACAACCTTTTTAAAACATATTTATCCAAACTCACAAAAGAAAAACTGTTACGCTTCAAAAAAGCATACGTTATCTGTAAAATTGATTTATAGCTTCTAATGCTTTCCTCAGAAAAATTCCGCAATTTGCAATCAGAAATAAACTCATTAATCAACTCGTCATCGCTCAATTGTTTACTCTGCATCAGGTTTAGCCGAGTCTTCATCCTGTCCACCTCCAACCACGAACAGAAGACTTCACAAGCCCCCATCTCTCCAAGCTCTCTAACTGCCTAGAAATCGCTCTAATAGTTTCATGCTCTGTGGAATCTACGCCTAGATGTGCCAGAATGTCCTCGCTGGAGATAATTCCTTTACTTTTGAGAAGGGTTATCAGATCTCTTTCAAAATCTCTAACGCCCTCATAAACCTCTTCGGCAAAAGGTTTAACCCTATACGCCCTTAACTCCTCTTCAAGCCTATCAACAGCCCTCTCTAAAAGCCTACACTTCTTGGAAAGCTCATTAATCTGCTGCCTTAACTCCTCATTCTCTTTTATCAGATTTTCCCGCGACTTGTAAGTAGGCTCCGATTCTTGCCTAAGAGAATTCTCAACATACTCTATAACAAACTTAGAAATACTGACTCCCAACTCCTCAGCCCGCTTCTCCCACTTCTCCTTCATTTCAAGTGATGGTAGATAGACGTAGATTGCTCTTTCCTTTATTGTCTCAGTTTTTCCCATCAGAGCACCGAATATTCTAAGAAGCCGTATACTGTTTAAGATTTACCAGTAAATTGGCGCCGGGGAGGGGATTTGAACCCCTGCGAGCCCGTAGGCCCACTGGCTTGCTTGTCTTTCCTCTTAGCCCCAATTCTGTAGGCTGCAAGATCTCGAGGCCAGCGCGTTGACCGCTCCGCCACCCCGGCACTCTTTGAAAACGTTTCCGCTATCTAAAAGTTTTACATCGGATTATAAAAGCAGTTATAAACTGCTTATATCTTAAGATTTGGTTTTCTAGGCATTACTAAGTCTGCAATGTCCACGCTGTGTTCGTAGATCTGTTTTATAGCTGAGGCAGCCGCCAACAATTGGGGTACAAGGTCTGGAGTCTGGGCCTTGGTGCTTTTCTCAAGAGCATTGAAAATTTTTTCAACTTTTTCCCGCAGGTCTCCCACTGCTACAGCTAAGGGAACATCTCCGGCCAGAAAAGCCTTCACAGCGTTTTCATGCGCTTCAAAGCATATGGAATGGAATTCTATAAGTAACTTTTTAAAGTCCTCAGCTAATTTTGTCCCGTTTAACATGGTAACCTTGCATGCCGCACGTACACACTCATCCCCAATATTTTCCACTAAGCTCGCTGCTAGACGATAGTCTAGGCATTCTATTGGTTGGACGCCTAGCTTCTCGCTTAAACTTGGATTCTGAATTATGGTTCGCAAAATGCGAATAAGAAGGAAGTAAAGTCTATCGACTTCTTCATCGCGGGCTATGACGCTTTTAGCTAGGGAAACATCTCCGTTTGCTAACGCGTTTACAACGTCTCGATGCATGCTTGCAGCAAGAGAATAGCCTCTCCTGAGGATCTTATCAGGAGGGAAACCAGTAGGTTCTAGTAAACACTGCAAAACAATTTTAGAATAATCCTCTTCAACTATTTCCAAACCCACTAAACGGCTGGCAGCTTTTTTAACATCCTCGCGCACCTCAAAACTGATGTTTTTACCCTCCACACGAATAACATCAAAACCGAGCAAGTACTTCCCAGTAATCTCACGACTCAAATAAGGCACAGGCTTTAAGACGGCAACCCGAGGAGCAGGGGACACCCCGTATTCAGGATCTATGAGAAGCTTACCGTCGCCGGTCTCGCTTATCGCGACAGTGGACCCCCTCCCCAAGCCATAACGTTCGGCCCAATCTTTCGGTATACAAACGAAGAAAGTTCCGCTTGGAGTGCGTTGAACCTTACGCACTTCGCCCATGCTTTCACCCGCAAAGTAAACATTCACGCAATATTTTAACAAATTTAGAGTAAATATTTCAATATATAAACTTACGCGTGAGTGTTGATATTGGAAAACGAAGTTATAATCGGTATAGACCTTGCTGGAGCCCCAAAAAATCCTACAGGCTTGGCTTTATGGCGAAACAAGATTGTGGAAACTTGCCTAATTTACAAAAACAAAGAAATTTTGGAAAAAATTATTCTCTACAAACCAGCAATTGTGGCAATAGATGCCCCCTTGAAATTTCCAAAAAAGGGCTTATTCAGAAAAGCAGACAAGGAGATGATAAAGAGAGGCTACCGCGTTTTTCCACCGGGTCTGCCAGCTATGAAAACGCTTACCCTTCGCGCAATTAAGCTAAATAAGTTAATAGTAGAAAAGGGAATAAATACAATAGAAGTGCATCCCACATCAACCCGTAAGGCCCTAAACATGCCACCGAAAGACTTCATACAAATCCAAAAAATTCTAGAGAGCATGGGTATAGAGGGCAGCCTTAAAGAGCGCAAGCTGACAGCCCACGAGATTGATGCAATAACAGCTGCGTTAACAGCATACTTCCACATGAAAGGGAAAACTGAAGCATTAGGAGGGGAGGGAGAGGGATACATTATCGTGCCTAAAAAGCAGGATTGGAGAGGCCTAGCTTTATGAGTTATAGTGAAAAACTTCAAAGAGCGGTGGAATTGACAATTTCGGCAGGCTACCAACTTAGCAAAGAAGCCTTTGACTTCTTAAATGAAGCAGCGACAACGGAGGATCCTGTAGAGATCATCAATAAGGTATTAGAAAAAGTGGAAAACTTAAGGGATAAACCGTTATTTATTGAAAGAAGCCTTCTTGAAGGACTTGTAAAAAAGCCAGAGGTTCTCGAAGAAATTTTCCCCAAACCAAAAGTGGAGCAGCTTGCCAAACCGCAAGAGCAACAACAACCACAGATGTTGGAGGGGAAGAAGCTTTTCAGGCCTTATGCAAAAGAGGTTGAGCCGAACATCAGTGTAATTGAAAATTTTGGCGGCAATCTTAGCTCCAGCGGGACTATGGAAGATTATCTTAAATATTTCCAAGATAGGTTTAAACGTATTGAAAAGCTTTTGAGGCATAGAATAGACGTAAGAAGTGCAACATCAGTTATTGACGCCTTAAAGGCTCCGCCGAATACAAAGCTTAAAATAATTGGTATGATTGCCGAAAAAAGGGAGCAAAAACAGAAAGTATTCCTCACAATTGAAGACTTAACTGCAAGTGTAACCGTGCTTGTTCCCCAGAATGCCCCCTTAGATCTTTTAAACAAGGCAAAAATGCTCCTACCTGATCAAGTCATTTGTGCAAGCGTTACAAAGACAAGGAGTAACCTGTTGGTTGCTGAAGACATAGTTTTGCCCGACGTCGCCCAAAGGACTCAAAATAGGGCTTCCGTTCCAGTTTATGCCGTGCTTACATCAGACATGCATGTAGGAAGCATAAAGTTTCAGAAAGAAGCATTTAAACGTTTTATTTTGTGGCTTAATGGCAGATACGGAAATGAAGAGATGCGGGAAATAGCAAGTCAAGTTAAATACGTTCTTATAGCCGGAGACATCGTTGACGGAATAGGTGTTTACCCGAACCAAGTTAAGGAGTTGTCAGTGAAGGACATTTACGGCCAGTACAAGTTAGCCGCGAAGATCATTGAACAAATCCCAGAATATATGGAGGTAATAATTATACCTGGAAACCATGACGCCCCACGGAAAGCCTTGCCCCAGCCACCGATTTCAGATGCTTTTCTTGAAATGCTGCAAGAATCAAGGAAAGTTCACTCTTTGGGAAACCCTTGCCTCTTAAGTCTACACAAAGTAGAAATCTTAATGTATCATGGACGCAGCCTAGACGACATTATATCTACAGTTCCGGGAATTAATTACACTCAACCGGAGAAGGCTATGACGTTGCTTCTGCAAAGTCGACACCTTGCACCTGTTTACGGCGAGAAGACCCCCCTGGCCCCTGAAAGCAGAGACTTTTTAGTAATCGAACGCGTTCCGGACATTTTCCACGCAGGGCATATACATACCCTTGGTCACACCAATTACAAAGGGGTGCTTGTAATAAATTCAGGGTGCTGGCAAGCGCAAACAGAATACATGAAAAGGTTAGGGGTTGTCCCAATGCCCGGTTTAGTCCCAGTTGTTAATCTCCAAACGTTAGATATTAAGGTTCTTTCTTTTACTTGATAATCCTCGTGCGATCAAACGTGCAACTCTAATTGGTTCGGGCACCCTCCCAGAGACTGCCATGGCCTTTATGATATCTTTGGCCCAATGTAAGTCGCCGCCTACTATTTCAATGTAAAGTGGGAATTCACCAGCGGACATTTTCACTTTGTAGATAATGCCTAATTTTTGGAATACTTCCCAACGGATTTGCCAGTCTTTGAAATGATGAAGGAGCGCTTGCTTCACAGCTTTATTGTTAGGCTTTTTCCGAGAGATAATAATTAAAGGTTTTCGGAATTCATCAAAGAGAATCGTCGGATCGACAACATTAAACCCGGCAAAGGAGACTCCGGCAAGCATAACGGCATCAAATTCCCACCCATTTAAAACTTCTGCAACTCGTGCCGTTGCGTCTAAGCCATCAACTTTCACCTTTGTAAACCTTATGTCCTCAATGGTTAATCCCTTAAAAAGCACCGCTGCAAGAAGGGCTTTTTTGGTGACTTCTTTTTTGAAACTTCCATCATCAATCCCTACTATTTGCATTTTTTGAAAGGCATCTTGGCTCATAATCGATCAAGCGCCCGAGCCTATTGTCGTTAGAGAAAGCTTCTTTAATAAGTGTGCGTGTGACTTCTAGCCGGATCTTTTTTGTCCGCCCATACCTTCCCATACTTACAACCTGCGCGTTCAATAAGCCAAGCGCATCAAGCTCGTTAATCAAAGTACTAACACGTCTCTGTGTTAGCGGCGTTATGGCTAGCTCTCCGCAGAGTTCACTATAAACATCGTAAATTTCACCTGTTACCGCACGGTAACCATTTGCCTTTATAAGGTGAAAAAGGCTTAAAACGACAAGTTTTGAGTGTAATGTCAAGTTTGCTAACGCCTCAACCACACGGTTATGTTCAATGAGTTTTTCAGCCTCCCTCACGTGATCTTCATTTATAACTTTCGCGCTGGTTCGTTCTGCGACTTCGCCAGCAACGCGAAGCAAGTCTAAGGCTCGGCGAGCGTCTCCATGCTCGGCGGCTGCAAGAGCAGCGCAAAGGCTCAAAGCTCCGTCGCTTAATGCTCCATCATAAAAAGCCATTTGCGCTCGTTCAGAGAGAATGTTTTTGAGCTCACTCGCATCATAAGGTCTGAAAACGATTTCCTCTTCGCTAAGAGAACTTAAAACCCGCGGGTCAAGGAATTCCTTCAACCTTAAATCATTAGATATGCCTATGATTGAAACTTTGCTATGTGATAATGTCTCATTGATCCTTGTAAGTTCGTATAATAGGATGTCACTTCTAGCCTTTACCAAAGCATCCACTTCGTCCAGCGCTATTATGAAGATTATTTTGCGTTTGTCTAACCCTTGTCTAAATCTGTCAAAAACTTCTCCTACAGATAGTCCGGTGAAGGGAACATGGAACTGAAGACTCTGGCACAGAGTTGACAGAACGCGATATTCAGTGCCCGCCAGACGACAATTAACATAACAAAAATCAATATTTGTCCGGATCTCCTGCGCCTTAGCATCCAACCTGTTTAACACATATTTTGTCACGGCAGTTTTTCCGGTTCCAGTTTTTCCATAAATGAAAGCGTTTGAACACCTTGCGCCCTTTAGGACAGGTGCAATTGTTTCCCCTAAACGCTTAATTTGTTCCTCACGGTGGGGTAGCCTTTCAGGTAGATAATCGTGACGGAGAACTTCCCTATCTTTAAAAATGTTTGAACCATTGACAAATCTATTAAACACTTCATCAAGCAAGTTTGTGTTAACCATGACTCCTTCCCCAAAGGGCGTTTTAGTTAGTAGAATGCTTTTACTTTAGATGTGAAAAAATAAGGCATGCCATACAGAAAAGTGAACAAGCAGCATAAAAATCCTAAAGAATATGAAAGGCTTGATGACTAGAAAGTAAAAAGGAGACACCCCTCGGTTTCTGTTGGAGACTCTGGAAAAAAATAATCAAGAAATTTTGATTTTGATGGAGAAATATACTCTGAAAGGTAAGAGTACTGTTAATACTTTTTAATTTTGCTATAGAAGATTCTAGATTAAACCAGCAATTTTTGTTGTTAAACCTTACACAAAATAAAGCCATATTGTTTTCATTTCCACTGGAAAAAGTGGGGTGTCCCCCCTCTTTTACCATTTTTGTCATTATTTTTCCTTTCAATTGGTAGCTCTTTAAGTTTCATAAACTTCTACCCCATCCTAAGCTCGAAATTTACACATAAAAGTGGTGTTTATGGTATAGTTTTTCACAAAATGTAAACATGAGTGAAGTTTATTTGTTCTTGTCCTCTTTAAAGCCTTTTTCGCGCAATTGTTTACTTTTTTATGTTCTTAAATTGTGAATGAGCCACCCTATACTTTCTACTGGAAATTATCAATTAATTTCTCCTTTTTTCTAAAAAGCGTTTTAAACGTTGCTGTGAAGTTTGTTGTGAGAAATATTGAATTTTTTAACTTTATTTTTCGTTAGCGGCAAATTTTTTCTCTTTTTTATTTTTTCTTTTTCACCATAACAGATATAACTTGTGAAATGTAAAGTTGTGAAGTGTTAAGGTGCTAAACTTAAATGCCGGCAAAGAAGATGCGCATAGAAGTATTCGATGGCGAAGGCAATAAGTACACCATATCCTTTGAAGGTCAAGTAACCAGAGACAAAGCACTTCGAATTCTAGATTTGGTTGAGTTGCTGGGTGGAATGGCCAGCGATGAAACTAATTCAGGTGTTAAATTTTTAAATTTGGAGAAATCAAAGTATGATAAAGTGGTTTTCCTGGTTCAAAAGTACTTTCCAATGGCTTGGTTTTCTTCAAGGGAGATTCAGGAAGCCTATGAAGATGAGTTCAAAGAACCTATAAGCCTCAGCACCGTGGCAACTTACCTTTCTCGAATGGCGGGCAAAGGAATCTTAGTTAAAGCTGGTGCCTCTAACCGGCTGAAATATAGATTTGCACCAAACTTTCCGCAATCTGCTATAAAACAAAAACTGTCTTAGCAGCTAATCATTAAAAATGTTAAAAAAGAGTACTTAACGCCAGTAAACCGCCATAAAGTTTCAAATATGGACAGGTTAGGTCGCATCGACTCCTGTTTTGTTTAAGAGTTTCTCCATCTCCTTTTTAATGCTGTATCTGAAGGGAATTTTGCTTGAATCCCTCTCCAGATAGCCATCTTCATAGAGCTTTTTCATTAATCTGGCCGTGTGCTCCCTACTAAGTTTAATCTTTTCCTTTATTTCAGGTGCAGTTTTAGGGCCTTCTGTAGCCAGCATTTCCAGCACTGCCAGTTCAGTTTCAGTTAAGGATGCTAATGCCTTTTCCCTTTTTATTGGTATGACAGCCTCGACGCTTGGCTCTGGTACAACTGACAGTTTTTGCATTTTTTCCTCTAAAATTGAAATTCTTGTGGTTAATGTCTCATGTGACGCAACAACCTCACGAGTTTTTCTTTCTAATTCATCTAGCTTTGCCTGAACTTTTCCAAATTCTTCTGGGGCAATGCTGACTTTTGCTTCTAATGAGTTAATTTTTACCTCAAGATTTTCTACCATTTTAAGCATTTCACTGCTCCTCGAGGATGCTGCATCAGCTTTATAAGAAATGGATTCCAACGTTTCAAAAGCGCGTTTAAGCTCTCTACTAAAGCTAAGGATAATGTCACTAAAAGCCTCTTTAGCGTTTTCGTACTCTCTCTTAATTTTGACAACATACCTGTAATACTCAAAAGATGCACCTACCGCTACTGCAAAGAAAACGCAGGCAAAAAACAGTATGATCCCACTCATGTGGAATCCTCCATAAATTTCATGTAGTATTTATGTGATTTCCACATGTCACATCACACATCACGGTTATAATAAATTAGATTTAAAGGTTATGGTGAACTACGGTTTTGAAACTATGATGTCACACATCACAAGAGCGGACACACACGCGTATTCTTGAAGCTTTTTGCAGCTTTTTTATTTTACTCAATTTACCTTACAGTTATGTTCGTGATTTGTGATGTCACGAAAAGCCTTCAGATGGATTTGCCAACCTTTTAAGGCTCGTTTCAAGCTCCTCCCTCAAAATTTTAATAAACTTTGACGCTTCATCCACATGTTTGTCGCTTAGCTGAATGTTTCTGTGCGCTTCTATGTACTCCTGAAGTTTATTTGACACTTCAATGTAGGGGTCTAACGTTGTACTTTCAAAAATTCCTACATATCCTAAAAGGATTATTGTGTATATGGCTTTTATCACGTTTTCCTCAGCTTGTCTTAAGGTTCTGTTAAATGCTCCGCGGCTTATTTTTGCCTTTGTTAACCTTAATCTGGCTTTTTCATCATATTTAAGAGTTTTTCCCGCAATATTTTCCGCTAAAATATTAATAAGCAAAGTTTCAAGCTGAACTTTTGTTAAATGACTATTTTTGACCAATATTTTCACAACGGAGTCCTCAAATAGCTTCTTTAACCACGATTGGACATTATCTTTGAGTCTCAATTTTTCTTAAACCCCGCAACATGTTATGGATACACTTTTGTATACAAACTAAAATTATAAAGTTATCGAGGGATTTCTTAAAATTTTGAAAAGTCGCGCCAAAACCTTAAAAGCCACATTTAATAGCTTATTCTGTCATTTCATTGAAATTTTGAGCTTTGCAGGTTTTATCGCTTTTAACGCGAACTTTTACCTCACCCCATTTCAACTGTGGTCGCCTAATTTTACGCTCCGTCATTTTGAAAGATGAATAGTTGTGGGTCTCGCATCAACTAAATGGGATAGACTCTCTATGAGAAGGTATATACTTATGTGACGTCACAAGTCACAATTGAATTAAATGTGCTGTCACACTTGCCTTATAGCTTTTAATAAAATTTTGAATGTTCTGTGATTCGGTTGTGATTTTGGTGTTCTAAAGGGTTAAAAGTTTTCCGCTTTTATCTTCAATTTTTCAAAAAGTTCCGGGCGTAAATCCTTAAGTGTAGGGGTAAAGACCTCCAAAGGTCTGAGGCTGGTGTAGTCAACTTCGCCAAACACGATATTCTCTTCGTCATACACTGCTCTAGCAATTATGTCTCCATCAGGACCTATTAGTCTGCTTCCTCCCCAAAACTGCAATCCATTTTCCATGCCTACAAGATTTACGTAGGCTAGATACGCCGAATTTTCTATAGCCCTTGCAACAGTTAAAGTCTCGAAGAATTTTCTGCGGACAGTTGGTGAAGCCGAAATGCACACTATTAGCTTTGCGCCTTCTAAACGTGCCAGTCGGCTTAATTCTGGAAAGAAAATATCATAACATATAATTAAACCTATTTTACCAAGTTTAGTCTCAAACACCCCTGAATTGTGCCCCGGCCTAAAATATCTTTTTTCTTCGAAAACACTATGATTTGGAAGTTGTATCTTGCGGTATTTTCCAATGAGCCCCTCTGGACTTACGAGGACTGCAGAGTTATAGATGGTTGCTTCTGCCTTTTCACTGAGCTCCGGCATTCCAAAAATAACATGCACTTCCAGTTCTCTGGCTAACTCCTCAATAACAATTGTTGACGGACCGGGTATTTTTTCTGCTAATTCGTAGATATCGTCTCTTACAGTGTAACCTGTTAACGAAAGTTCCGGAAATACTACCAGATCCGCGCCTTGCTCTTTAGCTTTCTTTGCATATTCCCAAATTTTTTGAAGATTCGCTTTTTTGTCCCCTGGGCAGCAGCTTATCTGTGCTAGAGCTATTTTGAACTTCTCTTTCATTTTCCGCATCCCTCCTCAGCGGTTCACGATGTGTATGGTATTCTAAAGTCAAGCCCCACAGTTCTATACTGAATTTTTGCCGTTGGCGGTATTCTTCTTTTGTGCTCTGTGTGTTTCCATCGGTCCTTCACTTTATCTACAATATCTTTTTCTAGCTTCAGTTGGTTTGCTATTTCCTCCGTTTTCATAAAATGCTCCAGTCCATAAAGGATTAAGTCTAGGATTTCATATCTTATGCCTATTTCTTCTTCCGCCATCTGTCCAGGCCATAATGATGGTGATGATGGTTTGTTTGCTATGTCCTCTGGTATTCCTATGTATTTTGCAAGTTTTCGGACTTGGGTCTTGTATAAGTCCATTAGTGGCGCTATATCTGCTGCAGCGTCTCCCCATTTAGTGAAATAGCCTATCATCGTCTCCGACTTGTCTGAGCTTCCGCATACTATTAGGTTAAATCTATTTGCGTAGTAGTATAAGTAAATCATCCGTAATCGTGCTTTTAGGTTGCCCTTAGACAGTTTGTCTTCATGGTTAAAGATAGGTATTGTGCTTTGAATAGCCTCTAATGTTGGAGTAATATCAATCATTTCGGTTTTAAATCCGAATTTTTCCGCCACGCGCATAGCGTCTTCTATGTCAATCCTGTTATATGTTTCTCTTTCGGGAAGCATAAGTCCTAGAACTTTGTCTCCTCCTATGGCTAGGGCGGAAAGGGCTGCAGCAGTACAACTATCAACTCCTCCAGACAATCCTAAAACTATGCCTTCTGCTTTACAATGCTCTACGTATTGTTTTATGAAACGTTTTATTCTCGCTTCAACCTCTTGCCAGTCCAACTCCAAGACAGATTGTGATAAATTCAAGGCTTACATCCCAATTTTTAAAGTGTTAGGCAAGTATTTAAGGACGAAGATAGAATACAGTAAGAGGTAATTCAAATAACATTTGAAGGATTACGTATGGGGCGAAGAAGAAGGAAGGTCGTCCGCATTCCGAAGAAACGTTTACCAAAGTTCTTCTCTTGCCCTATTTGCGGCAAGGAAACTGTACGTGTGGAACTGTTTCGGGATGAACGCCGTGCTGTTGTAATGTGTGGTGGTTGTGGCGCAAGGGAAGAATTTTCAATTAAGGATGCGTTGGCCGAGGTTGACGTTTACTGCATGTTCACTGACAAAGTTTATGGTGAAATGAAGGGGGTTTCGGCGCCACAAGTTAAGGGTAAAGCCGAGTGACACTTATGGTCGGTGCTGTTGAAAGATACTTACTTGATAAAATAAAATCTGAGGGTACAATTCACATAACCCTCATCGACCCTGAAAAAGTGACCCCTTCTCAAGCTTCCGCAATAGCTCAAAAGGCATATGCGGGTGGAACATCCGCCATCATGGTTGGTGGATCAACCTTTACCTCAACAAAGCACTTAGATAATGTAGTGAAGACTATTAAACGTTCTGTGAAAATCCCAATCATACTCTTTCCTAACAACATCACAGGTATAAGCCGTTACGCTGACGCAATATGGTTTATGTCCCTAATAAACTCGGTTGACCCCTACTTTCTAATGGGTGCACAGATTTTAGGCGCACCTTTGGTCAAAAGGTACGCGTTGGAAGCAATATCCATGGGCTACATAATTGTGGGAGAAGGTGGTACGGCAAGCATCGTTGGAAAGGCTGTTCCAATCCCGTACAATAAGCCTGAATTAGCTGTGGCACACGCTTTAGCAGGGCAGTATTTAGGCATGCACTTCATATACTTGGAAGCTGGCTCCGGCGCCAAGAAGCCTGTTCCTTCAGAGATGATTCAAAAAGTTAGGAGCTGTATAGATGTGCCCCTTATTGTTGGAGGAGGCATAAGATCAAAGGAACAAGCATCGATAGCAGCGTCAGCCGGGGCTAACATAATTGTGACAGGTAACGTTGTGGAGTCTGGCCATGTTAAAAATAGGGTTTCAGAAATCGTTGAAGGCATACGAAGCTGCAAGACATGAGTTAAACGTTGCAGAATCTTGTATAGCAATTATGATGTAAACTTTTCAAGAAGCACCAGGTTTTTCTTTTTCGTGTCAAGAAAGCCAAAATAAGCGGTCCACTGTTAAAAATAAAGGAGTATCCTTGAATCTCCCCATGAGCGAAAGTTACCAAAAGTATGTAAAGGACTTAGAATTTAAACTTGGGCAACTCTATGAAATATGCGAGGAAGCCCGTGAGAAAGGCCTCGATCCCGCCCTCAAACCAGAGTGTTATGTTGCAAGGGATATGGCTGCTCTTGTAGAAGGCTTGGTGGGCCCGAAAGGAGTTGCTGACAGGATTAGGGAATTAAGCCTCAAACTTTCCAGGGAAGAGTTAGCCTTTAAAATTGCAGAAGAAATTGTTTATGGAAAATTTGGGCACATGGAGCCTGAAGCTGCAGCGGAGCAAGCTATCCGCACAGCCCTCGCGATTCTGACTGAAGGGCTTACGGCTGCGCCTTTGCAAGGGGTTGCGAAAGTTAAAATTAAAAATAACCATGACAGAACAAAATATCTTGCAATCTATTTCGCCGGGCCAATACGCTCTGCGGGCGGCACGGACCAAGCGTTAACTCTCGTTGCTGGTGACTTTATTCGTAGACTTCTAGGACTTGACCGCTATAAACCCACAGAGGAAGAGATCGCTCGCTTCATTGAGGAAATTAGGCTTTATGAGCGTTCTGTCAGCCGCTTCCAATACCATGTTTCCGATGAAGAGTTGCAAAAAGCTCTGCAATGGCTGCCAGTGGAGGTCACAGGCACGGAGTCAGATCCGATAGAAGTTTCCTCTTACCGCAACCTTCCACGCGTCGAGACGAACCGAGTTCGGGGTGGCGCGTTACGTGTAGTGAATGACGGTATTGTTGGACGCGCCTCAAAGGTTTTGGCGATTGTAGAAAAGCTTAGGATTCAAGGGTGGGATTGGCTCAGAGAAATCCGTAAAATGTCTGAAAAGAAGTCTGCGGGATTTATGGACGACGTGGTTGCTGGCCGCCCAATATTTTCTTTCCCGTCTAGACGCGGTGGGTTCCGTTTAAGATATGGTAGGGCTAGAAACACTGGACTAACTGCGGTGGGCATTCACCCAGCCACAATGCTAGTGCTTCAAGGCTTTATAGCCGCAGGCACCCAACTCCGTTTGGAGCTCCCAGGGAAGGGTGGCATCGCAGTTCCCGTCGATTTCGTGGACCCTCCCGTTGTCAAGTTGAAGGATGGCTCTGTAGGTCGGGTATCTGTTGAAAATTTTGAAGCAATAAAAGATAAAATTGACAAGATCCTTTTTCTGGGCGATATTCTAGTAAGCTTTGGCGATTTCCTTTATCAAGGCAAAAGCTTGAGCCCCTCGGGGTATGTTGAGGAATGGTGGATTGAGGACCTTCGTGAAATAGTAATGAAAGAGTTCGGCGGCGATCTCCAAAAAGCCGCAACCGTAATAGGGATCTCAGAGGATAGGCTTAAAAGTTTTTTTGAAAACCCATTTGTAAATAAGCCAGAGTGGGAAGAGGCGCTAGCTCTCTCTCTAAAAGTGCATGTGCCTCTCCATCCGGCTTATACGTTTTTCTGGTCAAACCTTAATGGTGTTGGGGAAATTGAACTTTTGAGAACGTGGCTTTTTAACTCTAAAATAGAGTTTAAAGGAGAGTCTGTCTGCCAAATTATTGGTAAAATGGAGGATGATGTTAAGAAGGCCTTGGAAAAAATTTATATCCCCCACAAAGTTTTAAACGATAGAATTGTTATTGAAGGCAGTGAGGCATGTGCCTTTGCCTTCTGTCTAGGCTATAATGATCGAGAAAAAAACTTTTCATCTGCTCGAGACGTTTTAGAAGCGCTCGGTATGCTCTCCGGCTTGGTTATTAAAGAGAAAGCTCCAACTTTTGTTGGCGCCAGAATGGGACGGCCTGAAAAGGCTAAAAGGCGTGAGATGGCTCCTCTTGTGCATGTTCTTTTTCCAGTGGGTTTATCTGGAGGTTCTCAGAGGGACATTGTCGAGGCGGCAAAACACGAGAGGGTTTTTGTTGAGGTTGTTAAGCGTAAATGCCCTATTTGTAAAAACTACACAACGGGCATAAAATGCGCGTTATGCGGGACTGAAACCGTTCTAGAAAGAGTATGCCCAAAATGTGGAAGAGCTCTAAATGGGGATCTTTGCTCAACGTGTAACGTGTCTGGGGTGTCCTACGAAAAGCAAGCTATTAATATTAGGGAGTTGCTGGAGAAAGCGTGCAGCCGTTTGGGGTTTTCTCAACTAAAGGTTTTGAAAGGCGTTAAAGGGCTTACTAATGAAACAAAAACACCAGAGATGCTTGAGAAAGGAATTTTGCGTGTAAAATATGACCTGTCAGTTTATAAAGATGGGACGATTCGCTTCGACGCCACTAATGCTCCTCTGACGCATTTTAAGCCCTGCGAAATTGGTGTTCCCGTAGAAAGGCTTGTGCAGCTTGGTTATACTCATGACGCCTTTGGCGAGCCCCTAGTAGACTCCAATCAAGTGTGCGAGTTAAAGATTCAAGATGTTGTTATCCCCACTAAATGCGCCGAGTATTTCGTTCGGGTTGCAAACTTTATCGACGAACTTTTAACAAAGGTCTACGGGCTTCGACAGTATTACAATGTTAGGAAGGTCGATGATCTTATAGGACATTTGATTGTAGGCTTAGCCCCTCATACCTCAGTTGGCATCTTAGGGCGTATTATCGGGTTTACCCGACTGAATGTTTGTTATGCGCATCCAGTTTGGCACTCCGCTAAACGTAGGGACTGCGACGGAGACGAGGACGCGTTGATGCTTGCCTTAGACATGTTACTTAATTTTTCAAGGGAATATTTGCCGGCTCAAATAGGCGGAATTATGGATGCTCCCTTGCTGTTAGTTCCCATTGTAAATCCAAAGGAAGTGCAGAGGCAAGCTCATGACTTTGACGTTGCCGGCGCATACCCATTAGAGTTTTATGAGAAAACATGGGAAAGAGCGGAAGCCAAACAAGCCAGCTCCATAATAGACTTAATTGAGTATAGGCTTGGAACTGAAGCACAATTTGAAGGATTTCGCTTTACAGTACCCGTTTCAGACATTAACGCTGGAAACTATGAAACTGCCTATAAACGATTTAAAACAATGATCGATAAGCTAAATGGGCAGCTCACGCTTGCAGAGAAAATTGATGCTGTCGACGCCAAGAAGGTGGCATTAAAGGTCCTCGTGAAACATTTCATTCGAGACATCGCTGGAAACCTAAGGGCCTTTTCCACGCAAGGTTTTAGATGCAAAGTTTGCAACAAAAGATTTCGCCGTCTACCCCTGCGAGGCAGATGCCCCATGTGTGGAGGGGAACTAGCCCTGACTGTTTACCGTGGGGGTATAGAAAAATATTTAGACGCGGCTGAGCACATAATCAAAAAGTATGGGTTGCCAAAATATTATGCTCAAAGAGTTTCGCTTATAAAAGAAGAGATCGCTTCTCTTTTTATAGATAAAAAACCTAGGCAAATTAGCCTCACAGACTTTGCTTAAGTTAAACTTTTTTATTCCAAATATAGAGTTTTAGGTGGATATGCCTAAAGAAAGGTATCATCCTAACGCGTATTTAGCTGACTTCAGAAACGTCAAGTTTGGCCTAAGGGCGAGAACTCTTATATTAAATATTCTGGAAGGGGGTGCTGCTGATACGAAACTAGTCGCTGGGGCTGCTGCCTTGCCCTACGGGGTTGTGTTGCACCATCTTAAACTTTTAGAGAGCAGGGGAATAGTGCGGAGGAAGGGCAAACGCCCCTTTGTTTGGGAGCTAACGGGTTTAGGTCAAACTCGGCTGTGATGAAAATGCCGAATGACCATTTTGGCTAGAATGCGCAATTGCATGGAGACTGTTTACATTTCGGGCATTTATTATCATATTTGTCGAGGGCGGCCTTTTCAAGCTCCACGTTGGTTATATTTGCCAAAGACGCCAGCCACGCAATAACATCTGCAAACTCACTTTCTAATGCATTTTTATCCTCAGCCTTTAATGCCTCGCCGAGTTCCGCCACCTCTTCCACAAGCCACTCAAAAGTTTTTTCGGCACCTCTCTCAGAGTCCCTATGATAGTACAAGCGCCGCATCATTTCCTGAAACTGGCTTATGTGCATATTTATTCCCACACTTTAAATGCCCTTCATGGATGTTAAAGCTTTAAAGCTAAATGAGGCTTTTCTGTCCCTTCGTTATTATATGAACCACCTTGACGCCTTTTTTCTCTAGATGCGCCGATATAAATCTTCTATGGCAGTATTTCGGGTTCAGCTCCATACACATTATACATGTCCTCTTAAGCGAAGCTATTTCAAGCAATTTTTGGATTCCTCCTTTAAATAGCCTAGTTTTCATGTGCGCTTTATAGCCCCCTCTTCTGTATCCCCCTAACTCTCTTCCAAGCCACAAATACTCTATGCCGTGTTCTGGAAGCCGCTTCTCCAGCTCTTCCTTTTTAAAATGTTCAATTTTAGATGTTGGAAAACTGCGGACATCCGCCAAAACTTGGATCTCATGTCCTTTAAGCAGCTCTAGAAAATTTTCCAGTGAACGATTGCTATGCCCAATAGTCCAAACCGTAATTTGCAATTCAACGCTACTCTCATGATTTTATGTGGCAGCAGAGGATTATTTACCGTTTTGTACAATCATCCGTGAGTAATAGCCTCCGCCACGCGTTTTCTAATTCTGGTTCTAAAAGCGCAACCAACGCAATGTTAATAAGTAGAAATGGTACGGATTAAAAACGTTGAGAGGATGCGAGTTAAATGAGCAGGAAAAAGAAAGGTGATTCCGCGCCTATGCCCGCCTCCAGTGCAGGCTTGCTTAGATTTTTTGAAGAGGAAACTGAAGGAGTTAAAGTTAGGCCTGAACTTCTCGTGATTGCAGCAGTGTCATTGATTGTTATTTGTATCTTGGCGCGAGTGTTCTTCTGAACTAGATTCTTAGCGTCGAGGTGTTGAATGTAGAACCTCTATCCTCTGAACAGAATTTAGATGTATGAATATTTCGCTTCTCTCTTCCCTGCTTGCAACTTGGGGTATTGGTTGGGCGATCGTTGCACGGAGAACCACAGCTTCCGCATCTGAAAGCCAGATCCCAGCCGGCTCCTTTGTTACAGCTGCCAATGTTCCTTCAAAACCGTATGAGGGGTCAAGGATTACTCTAACATTTTTACCCAAATGTTTTTCAAGCATGTGAAATATTGTTGGGGGCAGGGTTTGTTCGGGCATGGCTCTGCAGGTTTTAATTAGCATTTTAAGGATAAAACAGTTACTCTCGCGGGCAACGTTAAAGTCAACCCCAGAATAAATTGCTTGTCGCCCATCGCTTTTCCAATTTAAATCTTTATGTAAGATCTATACGACAATTTAATATGCTTGATACACTTTCATAGAAAAACCGCTTGAGTGGATTAATATGGTTACAAATGAATTATTTAACCGTACCTTGGATGAGGCGGTTAAATACTATTCTTCACTTTTTATGCTTCCATCATATAGAAACATAATTTTACTTTCAGCGTTAGCTTGTATGGTTGGCGGTTTGATATCTTCAATAAGTCTGTCCTTCTCCCTTCTAGGCATGATTAAGGGAATATTCTTAGGCTTTTCACTTCTCTTTGCAACTTTGCTTTCTAATCATGTTTTAGCCTTTTTAGTCGTGAAGAAAGATCCCGTCTATAACTTGAGGAGGACAGCGGCGCTTTCCCTTTACGCATGGATCTTGTGGGTGCTGTTTATCTTTTTGGGTGGTGTTGTAGCCGCATTTTTTGGTTCGCTGTGGGCGGTTAGGCTCTGCCTTTTCGGCTTTTCCGCAGTCCTAATTCTTCGTTTTATTGTTTTACACGTTACATCTTCTGGCGGTTTTAAACGCTTTTTAGCCGCTTCTGTTATTCCACCCTTTTTATGTTTGATTCCCTTTGTGATTTTTTGGTTGGACATGGTTGATCCTAGAATAGTTTCCCTATTTTCCGCTTACGCTTTGATCGTTAGCCTACTTTCCAGTTTTTCTTTCATTCACCTATTAAACAGTGTTGGTAAGCACGTTGTTGGAAAACCTTCTTTAGTTATTCTCAAGGCGTTTCTACTAAACTGGATTGCGGATTCAAACACCTCCATAGAGGCTATTCTAGAAGAATTGGGCGAGGAAAGAGACATCGAAGTCTCAGTGGCAAAGTTTGATGGTCACAATCTTAAAGCATTCCTGGTCGTCCCATCCGTTCATCCTGGACCATTTAAAAACGTTGGAAGCAGCTTTTTGCCGTCTATGCTTAAAAACGCCCTAGAGCAAAAGTTTAACTGCGTCGCTTGCGTACCTTTAGGTTTGCTCGGCCATGAGCTTGATTTGGCTTCTCAAACCCAGAACCAAAAAATAATCGATTGCGTCGTTGATTCGGCTGACTTTAAGGCTTATGAAGATGGCGCAACACCATTCATAAAAGTTCAAAATGGTTTAGCCACGGCGTGCTGCCAGATTTTCGGTAAATCAGCCATAATAGCCTTTTCCTTAGCTCCAAACACCACTGAAGATTTGCCGCAAGAATTAGACTTCCTTGTTCGTAAAGAAGCTGAAAAGCTTAGGCTTCAGTCATGCATGGTTATAAACGCTCACAATAGCATAAACGGTGAAGTGAATTCCAAAGATGCCTTAGAGGCATTAAGAGCCGCCGCCGTTGAATGTTTGGAAAGGGCTAATTCTCAAGCCAGAATGCCGTTTAAAGTGGGCGTTGCAACGGTCAAGCCGAAAGAGTTCAGTCTCAGAGATGGAATGGGCCCTGGCGGTATTACTGCAATGGTTATCAGTGTTGGTGAACAAAGGGTAGCCTATATCGTCATCGATGGCAACAATATGATTTCCGGGCTACGTGAAAAAGCCCTTTCAGCTCTCCAATGTTTAGGCATAGATAACGGAGAAATTTTCACAACAGATACGCACTCAGTGAATGCGTTAACCCTCAACGAGCGCGGATACCACCCTATAGGCGAAGTTATCGACCAAAAAAAATTAATTAGCTATATTGAGGAGGTAACGAATTCTGCGATTGCCAACTTAGAGACTGCAAAAGTTGGCTTTCGAAGCGTAGTAATCCCAAAGGTTAAAGTCATCGGGCAAGGGTCCTTAGAAAAATTATGCTTGCTCCCTGGCAAAGCCGTTAAAAGGGCTAAAAAAATTGTTGTTCCCCTCTTTGCGGCTACCTCTCTGTTCTTAGTTCTATTTCTGTCTTTTTTATGAACCGATACTAAGTATATTTAATTCAACTATCAATGTCCTATCCCTTTGTTATAGTCTTTAGGTAAAAAATTAATGGAAAAATATAAGAGCATCAAGAACATTATGATATGCCTATCAGTTGCTGGCAGTTGTCAGAAAATTGGTAAGGGATATGATATGTCTGCAGAAAAGGCGAATAAATCCCAAAAAGAAGTGAAAGTAAATAGAAACACGAAGACCAACGAAAACACTGTACTCATTGGTAAGAAACCACTAATGAATTATGTGGTAGCTTGCCTTACGTTCTTCAACTCCGGTGCTGGAAAGGTCGTCATAAAGGCTAGGGGGAGGGCTATCAGCAGGGCAGTGGACACCGTTGAGTTACTAAAACGTGCGTTTCTTAAGGACCTGCAAGTGGAGAATATTTCAATAGGTACAGAGGAAGTTGCAAGAAGCGATGGGCAAAAAACCAACGTTTCCACTATTGAAATTACAGTGACAAGGCCATAAGAACAAAAACCTCTATCAAGCCGCTAGAGAACTCATTAGAATCATCATGTTTTGTAAGGGCTGTCTCCGTTTTTATTCATTTTTATGTAGCAGATAGTTATATAAGCCATCTATAGTGGTTAGTCTCTTTGGAGGTAGATGGCTGTTTACCCTAAAATAGTTGTAACTCCACCAGGTCCAAGGGCAAGGGAAATTGTTAAGGAGAGTGAAAGACTATTTTCTCCTTCGCATATGCAACCTTATCCGCTTGTTGTTGAATCCGGCAGAGGATGTATAATTCGAGACGTCGACGGGAACGAGTACATAGACTTCAACTCCGGATTAGGGTGCTTAAATGTTGGACACGGCCATCCAAGAGTAGTTGAGGCCGTAAAAAATCAATGCGATCGCTTTATTCATTACCCTAGCGCCCACTTTTATTACGACCAACTTGTTTCCCTTGCCAAAAGGCTTTCGGAAATTACACCAGGAAAATTCGAAAAGAAAGTTTTCTTCAGCAACAGCGGATCAGAAGCGGTTGAAGCAGCTGTGAAGCTGGCTAAGTGGCATACCCGCAAGCAGCTTTTCATTGGGTTTGTGAACGCTTTTCATGGGCGAACTATAGGTGCGCTCTCTTTCACCGCTAGCAAGCCGATCCAACGGCGCTATTTTTCACCCCTAATGCCCGGAGTCACCCACGTTCCATACCCTTACTGCTATCGTTGTCCCTTTAATCAAAAATATCCGGAGTGTCATTACTGGTGTGTAGATTTTATAGACGAGTTTGTATTGCAGAGGTATGTTCCCCCAGAAGATGTTGCCGCAATTATTTTCGAATCCATCCAAGGAGAGGGCGGATGCGTTGTTCCGCCACATGGGTATTTCCAACGGTTAAAAAAACTTGCTGACAAATATGGCATACTGCTTATCGATGATGAAACGCGAACTGGTATGGGTAGAACTGGAAAGTGGTTCGCCATCGAACATTGGGACGTTGAACCAGACATTCTGTGTGATGCCGAAGCTTTGGCGTCCGGCTTACCTTTAGGGGCGACAATAGCGAAAGCTAGAATTATGGACTGGACTGCGGGTTCTCATGCCACCACTTTGGGTGGAAACCCACTTTCCTGTACCGCTGCTATGGCTGTTATTGAGGTGATTAAAGATGAAAGATTGCTGGAGAATGCAACGAAACAAGGAACCTATATTTTAAAAAGACTTGAAGAGTTTAAGGATGAAAGCAACATAGTCGGGGATGTTAGGGGAAAAGGCTTAATGATAGGTGTGGAGATCGTTGAAGACAAGGACGGTAAGAAGCCTGCACCTGAAAAAGCAGGGGAAGTTGTTATGCGTTCGTGGAAGCGCGGTGTCGCTGTTGTTACCTGCGGAGTTTCCACGATAAGTATTACACCGCCGCTCAACATAACTAGAGATCTCGTTGATCCGGCGCTTGATATAATAGGGGATGTTATAAAAAAGGTTGATAGGGGAAAGTGAATAATCGGCGTTTATGGCGATGCTTCCTTTATCCTTTCTCCATTAAAGGCTTTCTTTTCAGTTCCGTGCCGCAAACTTCGCATGTCCTAAATTTGTAGCTTGCGGAGTACTTTCTACGGCAGGCAGGACAATATCTCACCCATTTTAGGATGGTGCGTATTCCAAAGGTTGCAAGGGGTGCATACTTTATTTCCAGATGTTTTGCAACATTTTGTATGGAATAGTCATCTGTAACTACAAGCGGGATGTAGCCCTGCGCTTTTAGCTGCAGAGCTAGTGCTAAAACTTGGAGGTCTGCTTCTGAAAGAAAAAACCAGTCCCCAACTGTTACTGCTGCCGTCTTAACTTTTTCTAAAAAAACGTTTTCAGGCATTTTTACCTTTAGTTTCCCGCTTTCCAAGGCTGTTTTAAATCTAACCCAAGCCATAGAGTTTTCAGCCACCTCCTCTTTTACCGCTGGAACAGTGCACTGCCCATCAGTTATGGAAAGCGGGTCATAGCCAGCTACAAAAGCTGATGTGTCTAAAATTATGATGCGCTTACCTGAATTAGCCGTTAGAGCTTTCCCCCAACTCCTCTGAAGAGCAGCCTACTCCTCAAGCGATTGTAAAAGTTTTCCTTGAACCTTATGAACGAAGCCGAATGATTAGAACGAGTGACGGTCACGCTTGGGTTTGTGGATTCCACAATTTTTTTGTAAACGCCATCCACAACCACCAGCGCCTTTTTAGGCCTGACGACTTCCATCATAATTTTCGAATCCGCTGGGAAAACTATAGAGCGTAAAACGCTTAGGGAGCATATAGGCGTCAAAACAAAAGCCTCGACTTGGGGGTCTAGAACAGGGCCTCCGGCTGACAGGGAATACCCTGTGGAGCCTGTTTGGGTAGCTATCATTAATCCATCCGCCTGGCATGTTAGTATTTGTTTATTATCTTTGTAAACTCTTGCGTAAAGCAGCTTAACAGGCTCGCCTACACTTATTAAAACTTCGTTTAATGCGTCTGGAATTTTGGCTCCTTCGGCGGTTACCAAAAGCTTTGCACATTTTTCTATTTGAAATTCGCCTTTCAGGCATTTATCAACTGCTGCGAAAGCCTCTTTTGGGGAGGTTTCTGTCAAAAAGCCTCGGATTCCCATGTTTATCGCTAGTATGGGGGTTTCAGGGTTTGGGATTGCTATGCATGTTCTTAGGATTGTTCCATCCCCGCCGATGGTTATTATTAGGTCTGTTTTCATATCCTCTAACGGTGTGAAGTTTTCATTTCTCCTAATTTTTTCCTTTAGTGTTTCTTCAATGTAGACCTCCAGACCCTTTTTCCTGATGTAGTCGGCTAAGTCTTCTGCAAGTTTCACAGCTTTCCTTTTGTCGAAACGTGCTACTAGACCCGCGCTTTTAAACACTTTTCTCCCTTCGATCCGTCTGCGATTTAATCACCCCAAATTATATATGAGTGTTGTTTAAAATTGCTGTGGTGGAAAAGGCGCGTCTGGTGATGATATGAGCAAGCCCGTTGATGTAGGAAGCCTTCGTGAGGGTGGATACCTTATTGTCGACGGCGAGCCTTGTCGGATTGTTGAAATAACCAAGTCTAAGCCTGGAAAGCACGGCTCGGCTAAAGCTAGGATAGTTGCTATAGGCATTTTTGACGGCGTTAAAAGAAGCATCGTTAAACCAGTAGACGCTACGGCTGAAGTGCCAATCATTGAGAAGAGAAGCGGACAAGTTTTCGCCGTTACTCCTTCCACCGTTCAAATTATGGATTTAGAAACTTATGAATACTTGGATGCCCCCTATCCCGAGGAGGAAGATTTAAAGTCAAAGCTTGCTCCGGGAGTTGAGATAGAGTATTGGAAGATATTGGGCAAGGTAAAGATCGTAAGAACCAAGTAAAATAATAGTCAGCGCCTTCACTAAGTTTATTTTCTGGTTTAACCGTTTTTATTTGAAGCCGATGATGCAAGAAGAGCCGTCGGATTTATGAAGAGTTCTGAGGAGAGCTGAGGCTTCAATTTATTGTGTCTCATACCTGCGCCTTCGGGGCAAGCGGATCTCCAAGATGCCTTTCTTGAAGCGGACTTCCATCTTGTCCATGTAAACTGGCACTGGAATGCGTGTTTGGCAGTGGAATCTGTGGAATTCGCCCTTGTGATGGGTTATGCCGAACTCATCAAAGCTTACTTTCCTCCTCATTTTAGCCGAGATTTCAATGGTGTCGCTGCTTATTGGTTTAACTTCTATGGTTTTTTCTTCCGTGTATGGCAAATCCACGGTGACTATCACCTCGTTGCCAGTCACAGAAATGTTGTGCAGGGGTTCCATGGTGCAAGCTCTGCAGTCCCAGCTTGGTCTTTCTATTATGCTTTCCCTCAAACTTTCAATCCATTCTTCTAGGCTTTCAAAGTATTCGTCCATAATGTCGAAAATTGAACGCCTTTTCCTTGTTATCATTTTAGCCCCTCTCCTCACGAAACGTATAATGGAATATCGTACTCTTGGGTTTTCCTCATTCTTGTAAGTTCTTGTTGTGTCCTCTTCATCATGTCCCTTGCTTTTAGACGGATCTCTTCGCCTTTTTCAAGGAGTTTTGATACATCTACCTTAATTCCTGTAATGTTGGCCAGCTGTTCCAACGCCTTCGCCGCGGCTTCGGGGTCTGGATAATTAAAGAAGCATTGAGCAAGCAGAGTTAAAGCCGGCATCCCCAAGATGGCGCAGTATTGTAGCATAATCGCTTGAGGGCCAACCATATAGCCCTCTCTTAAAATTTCCAAACCCTTATCCTGAGCCATTTTTAGCATTTCTGGATTTGAGGCTGCAGCAAAAACTTTTAACTCTTCAAGGTCTTGCCTTTCCTCAACTGGTATACCACCTAATGATATCATCATTTTAACTCCTTTCTCTCTCCCCCAATCAATCAACGCATGCATTATGGGGTATACCAAATCCTCGCGTAAAGGAGTTTCTGAGACAGCCAAAAGTATTTGGTCGTTTCCAAAAACTCTTATCGATGAGTGTGGAAGCCCCTCATGTAGCACGATCACTGGCGGCAGCAGTTTAGAATCTAAATATGCTACCTCTGTTAAGTTGAGTTCTGCGATCAAGTGTGATGCGGCTATTACGCCTACAAGTCCTACGTCTGGAAAGCCGAAGATCATAAAAGCACCTTTTGGGATCTCCTTTTTCTCCAAAATTTTTATGTCGTTTTCCAAAAACCATTCCCCTACCAAAATACTGGATGATAAAATTAAAAATCTTACGGAATAAAGCCATTACGGGTTTTTACCACATTGCTTCCTCATGAACTCTTCTATTCTGGCAAGGATTTTTTCTACTTTGTAGTGGGCTTTCATCTCGTTTCTCCAGTCCTCTGGAAGCATGCGTTTAAATCTTCCAACTGCCCGCCTATCCATGATGATTATTATCCCCCTGTCTTCGGGGCTGCGCAGGAGTCTCCCAGCCGACTGGGCTAAAGCGTTTAGACACGGGATGTTGTTTGCGTACTCCATTGCTTTGCGTCCAAATTTCTCTCTAAAGTACTTGTAGAGGGCTATTTGAAGTTCTGTTTTCTTTGGAAACGGAAGACCCACAACAATGACTGCTGAGAGCATGCTTCGCCCGTCCGCGGTCATGTCAACCCCCTCACTTATTTTTCCCCTTGCCACCCCGAAAACCACGCAGCGACGGTTCTCGTCCAGAAACCTCAAAACATCTGAAATCTTAGTCTTTCTCTCCTCGATGAGTACGGGTGAATCCTGCTTTACCGCGTCAGCGACAGTCCACATTATTTCATAAGACGGAAAGTAAACAGCGATTCTCCCTCCAATTTTTTGAATTAATTGGGTTAAGTGTGCAGCTATCCTTTTCCACTGAATTTCGTTGCGTTTTTCAAACTTAGTTGTAACCGCCTTATCCACGATTATGAGTCTATTTTCCGGTGAGAAGGGGTTTGGAAGTTCCAAACCTTGGCAGCGATTCCTTTCTATGCCTAAAATATCTATGTAGTAGTCCCTATTCCAGAGGGTTCCAGACATTAGGATGGCTGAACGAAGCTCGTTGATGACACTTGCAGCTAAGGCGGGGTCAAGGCATCTAACTCCAAGCTTCACCCGCTTTCTTTTACCGTTGTCAGTTTCCACTTTAACGTATCTTATATAGCTTGAACCTGTTAGGCTTATCCAGTCTATAAGGAAATCTGCGCATCGGGAGAGGTAAGATACTGGGCTTCTGCCCACTTCGCTTCTTTTCCTGCGTACAAGCTCTCCTTTATCTGCAAGCTCCTGAATAATTTCAAGCAGTTCGTCGCTGTGGATTCCGAGCTTTTTGGCTAGAGCATCAATTAGGTTGTCTCTTTCAATTATGTGTTCTGCGTCCAGTCCATAGCTCCTGTAGACTTTCTTTCCAAAATCTATCATAATGTCACGTAAAGCTTCTAAAAAGCCGAAATCATCTATTTCAAAGGTTTTTATTTCTTTTAAGGCTCTTTTCACAGACCTTGATGAAAGCTCGTCTGAAAAGATGCCCGCCGCGTAGTAGGGCAAGCTGTGTGCTTCGTCAAATACACAATTAGCCTCTTTAACGCTTATGCCTGCCCTGCCCAGGATTGAGCCTCTGATGGCTTTCACGAGGATGTAATTGTAGTTGCCAACCACGATGTCCGCGTGTCGTGTCAAAATTTTTGTGACTTCATAGGGACATAATCCTTTGTCGCGGCATAATCCATAAACATCGTCTGGCAAAACCGGTCCAATTGTCTTGATTTTATTAACAACGCCATAGGCACACCAGCTTGGTCTTCCCCCGTCATAAGTTTTGTCGAAGTACTCGCATGTTCCGCCGAATGCGCCGTTCTTTAATCCCCTACAGTAATAAAGGAAATCCCTGTAGCTTACATCCTTAAGCTTGGGGTCTTCAAAAGTGCGGGGACACATCTCCTTTTTGCTTTTGAAAATGGAGGCAGCAAATTTGATGCCGCAATAGTACTTAACATTTTTAAGTTCTCGAGAGTATATTTCAAGCTGGCTTTTTGTACGCGTTAAGACTATGAGCCTTCCAATAGAGGGGTTAAGTTCTCTAGCCGCAAAGAAGGCTGTTAAAACTGAAATGGATTTTCCGGTGCCACATGGAGAGGATAGCAAACCAACTTTTCCGTTTTTCATGGTTTCGTAGGAAAATTTTATAGCGTCGAGCTGAAAAGGGCGAAAGTCTGGGTATGGAAAGAACTCTTTAACAAGACTCTTGAAATCATCATTAGTTTTCCTTTCCGTTTTCTCCTCTAATGTCTCGTAAGTGGATTTTTTGATGAGTAGTGTCCCGCAGTTTTCGCAGAGGTGGCTTTTCACGTAATAGTTAACGGAATAGGCTTTACCGCATTGTCGGCAAACGTAAGGTGCATCCATCGGCAATAATTCACATCTCATAATGGGCTTTAGGAGGTAAAGAAGTTTACCCCTCCGCTTCTGCTGTGCTTAGGGTTTAAGTGAAGGCGCATCATTCTTATTTATGGTGCTTGTGTTGTCCGAAGAATTTAGGCCGAAAATCTTTGCAGATGTGCGCGAAAGCATGGATGTTAAAGACTATTTAAAAGAGTTTGGCTGTGAGGTAGTTGAGGAGGCATTAGCGCCTGCGGATTATGTTGTTGCAGAAGACTACGCTGTTGAACGTAAAAAGCTTCATGACTTTTTCCGCTCCATTTTTGACGGGAGACTTTTTGAGCAAGCTGAAAGAATCGCTAAGACCTATGAAAACGCATGTCTAATCGTTGAAGGCGACGTAGTCAGCGCCATAAAAGAGGTGCATAGTCCGCATGTCTTCTGGGGAGCCCTAGCCAAAGTGATGGCTGAACACGACATTTCAGTGGTTTTTACGCCAAACGAAGCTCACACAGCCATGTACCTAAACGCATTAGCCAGAAAACTTCAGGAAGAGGAAAGGAGGAAAATCGCTGTCAAACATAAACCAAAAACATATACGCTGAAACAGAGGCAGCTGCTCGCTGTGCAGAGCCTTCCAAAAATAGGCCCCGAAAGAGCTGAGGTACTTCTCAGAAGATTTGGAAGCGTACGACGCGTATTCCAAGCGTCAAAAAAAGAACTGCTGTCGGTTAAAGGTTTAGGCGAAAAAACTGTCCAAGCCATACTTGAACTGTTAGACACAAAATATCCAGGGTTGGAGCAGTAGCTTTAAACATATTTAAGGATGTAAGCTGTCTTAAATCTGGAGAAGATCATGGCTTTAGAGCGTTTAGGTTCAGCGCTTCACGAAGCTTTGCGGAAGATTTTCAGAGCCGCGATTGTCGATGAAGCGGCTGTTAAAGAGCTTGTCCGCGACGTGCAGCGGGCTTTGTTGCAGGCAGACGTGAATGTTCAACTTGTCCTTGAAATTTCTAAACGCATAGAAGAGAGAGCCCTAAAGGAGAAGGTTCCTCCGGGAATTTCTCGCCGTGAACATGTGATTAAGGTTGTTTATGAAGAGCTTACACGCTTTCTCGGCGAAAGACCTGTTCCATTAAACGTGGAGCCAGGCAAAAGAAAGGTGCTCATGCTTGTGGGTATTCAAGGTTCTGGAAAGACAACGGCTGCAGCTAAGCTTGCAAGATACTTCCAGAAAAGAGGATTAAGACCAGCCCTAATCTGCGCGGACACTTATAGGCCAGGCGCCTTCGACCAGCTTCAGCAATTGGCAAATAGGATAAACGTGCCCATATATGGCGAGGCCAAAGCCAAAGATCCCGTTAAAATAGCCCTTGAAGGCCTAAAACTCTTCAGCGACAAAGACTTAGTGATAGTGGACACTGCGGGTCGCCACAAAGAAGAACGGGAACTAATAAAAGAGATGAAGATGCTTGAAGATAAAATTAAGCCCGACGAAGTTATGCTTGTTATTGACGGAACCATAGGCCAACAAGCATTAGCTCAAGCCAAAGCCTTTAATGAAGCTACTTCATTGGGCTCCATAATTGTAACGAAACTAGACGGCTCAGCTAGGGGTGGAGGTGCTTTATCCGCTGTCGCTGCTACAGGGGCTCCTATAAAGTTCATAAGCACGGGCGAAAAGGTTGAGGATATTGAGCCTTTCGTTCCATCCCGTTTCGTTGGCAGACTTCTTGGCATGGGTGACTTAGAAACTTTAATTGAGAGAGTGCGGGAAGCCGAGGTTAAGGTTCCGGAGAAAAAGGCTAAAGCCATCCTAAGCGGCAAATTCACCCTTACGGACATGTATGAACAGTTTGAGGCTATGCGAAAGATGGGGCCTTTCCAGAAAATCTTGAAAATGCTCCCAGGCATGTCATATAACGTACCCGAGGACATGCTTGAAATGGCTGAAAACCGCCTAGAGAAATGGCGTGTCATAATCCAATCCATGACCCCTGAGGAGAGGGAAAACCCGAAGGTTCTTAATGCCTCGAGGCTTAGGCGTGTGGCAAGGGGTTCTGGAACGAGTGAAAAAGAAGTGAAAGAGCTTTTGAAACAGTACATCTTGATGCGCAAAATGTTGAAGACTATTAGAAGGAAAAAGAAGCTGCCTTTCTTTGGAAAAAGTTTGTCCTTAGACATAGGCTAGGCGCATGCGGCTAAAGGAGTTTTTATGAGTATCCTTGAACAAGCCTTAGAAATGCTTGAAAAGCACCCTTTATGCGATTACTGTCTCGGAAGGCAGTTTGCCTTACTTTTGCATGGTGTAGAAAACAAGGAACGGGGCGAAGTAATAAAAACCGCCTTGGCAATGGAAGCCCAAGCCCTAGCTGTCTCGAACAAGAATGAAGGGATGCGCATACTTAAAATTCTCGCTACAAACGGCTTTTCCAAAAAAGCCGAAGAAATCCTCCTAAAAATGCGGAAACGCGCCTCTAGAAAAAAATATCCAAAAACTTGTTTTTTATGCGAAAACCAGTTCGAGCTCATTGATGAACTGGCAAAGAACGCTGTTAAAAAACTCGCAGAGTACGAATTTCGAAACTTCCTGGTAGGCATAGATCTGCCCTTTGAAGTTGAAGAACGTGAAGACGAGTTTAAAGCAAGATTTAATGTGAAGTATGGCGAAAGCATCAGGCTTGAATTTGGAAGATTGTTGGGGAAGAAAATTTCCCATTACACGGGTAAAGCTTTAGAATATGCGAAACCAGAAATCGTTGTCCTAATAAACCCAACAACGGGCGAAATGCGACTCCAAGCTAATCCCCTCTTTATCGCTGGACGTTACAAAAAGCTTGTTAGGAGCATACCCCAATCAAGATGGTTCTGCTCCAAATGTAGAGGAAAAGGTTGCGGAGAGTGTAATTGGACTGGAAAAAGATACCTCGAATCAGTAGAGGAGCTAATCAGCAAACCAGTTCTAGAAGCGACCGGAGGCGTTGAAACATCTTTTCATGCCTCAGGGAGGGAAGACATCGACGTTCTCATGCTTGGAAGAGGCAGACCCTTCGTAATAGAAGTTTCAGAACCCAGAAAGCGGTTCCTAGACCTTAAAAAACTCGAGGAAACCATAAACGCCAGCGCAAAAGGCAAAGTTGAAGTTTCAGAACTACGTTTTGTGGACAAAGATTTCGTTAGAAAGTTGAAGAAAGCGGAGTTTGCGCAGAAAGAGTACCATGTTGTCGTGGAGTTTGAAAAAGATGTTTCCGATGAAGACATCAAACTGTTGAGGGAAAAGCTGGCAAACGCCACCATAAAACAGAGAACTCCAACGCGTGTCCTGCACAGAAGGACTGACTTGACACGAGAAAAGTACATATACGAGGTGAAAATAAAGAGATTGTCGCCGAGAACAGTTGAGATGAGAATACTTTGTCAAGGAGGGCTCTATGTAAAAGAACTGGTGACAGGTGATGATGGAAGAACAACCCCAAGCGTTTCAGAAATTCTTGGAATCAAAGCGAAGCCTATAAAGCTTGATGTTTTAAACGTAATTATGGAGGATTAGGAAGGTATTGAAATGAGGAAGTCAAAAGGGTATCGCGCAAAAACTCGCCGTTTGCTTAGAAAAAAGCCTAGGGAAAGGGGCAAAATAAAACTAAGTAAGCTGCTTTACGAGTATCAGACTGGAGATGGTGTAGTTATCAAAATTGATCCAAGCGTTCAGGAGGGTATGCCCCATAGGCGTTATCACGGCAGAGTAGGCACAGTTGTTGGCAGACGTGGGAAAAGCTACATAGTAAGTGTCACTCAAGGCGATGCTGTCAAAGAAATAATTGTAAGACCTGAACATTTAGAACCCTATAAAAGTGATTAAAATGTTGGAAAAAGCAGAAACTGAGAAATTTAAGGAAAAAAACCTAACAGTTGCGCAAGTTAAAAAGCTACTTGAAGGACTGGGTGAAGAGAACCTGGATCAATTCCAGAGGCGCACGTTAGATTATACATCCAAATTTTCTAAGGTTGATGCGGAAACTGCCGAAAAACTTGTTGATAAGCTCACTAAAGAATTTGGCGTAGATGAAATTGAAGCGGTTCAAATCGTCAATTGCATGCCGGAAAGCGTAGAAGAACTTAGAGTTTTTCTTGGCGGCGGTCGCAAAATATTTGATTCATCAAAATTGGAAGCCATGGTTAAACTTTTAAACGAACATAAATTGAAATAGCCCTTCCCCATTTAATTGTTCTAAAGATAAAAGTGGGAAAAAGGCGATAGTATGGAAAAGCGGTACGAAGAGTACGCTTACGTATTAGATTTTCTCCCCCATGGGCGTCCTGGGGTTCGTATTGCGGGTAGGGCTGGATATAGAGCTGGAGCCCTTGTTCAACTTATTGGGGAGGAGTTTTTCACGCTTTTAGAGGCCTTAGTTAGGGAGGGCGTTAGTCTCAAACCCCACGATCGTGTTTACGTTGGAAAGGATGCTCGTGAGGAAATTGCATATATTGTTGGGCGGATAGGCTACGAAGAGTTAACAGCCGCCGCAAAGATGGAGCTTCCAGCCGTAATTAGCCGTATTGTACTTAACCGTGAAAGATGGTTCGTCACTTTCTTCAACACGGCGCAAGCCATAACCCCAAGAATGCATGCCCTTGAACTGATTCCAGGAATAGGTAAAAAGTATATGTGGCAGGTCATTAATGAGCGTGAAAAAAGGCCTTTCGAAAGTTTTGAAGACTTACAAAAGCGCACTGAGGTTCCTAATCCTGTGAAACTTATCACCAAAAGGATTTTGGAAGAGTTAGCTGGTGAAAGCAAATATCGCCTTTTCACCAGGGCGCACTGAAACTGGCTGGTTAAAGCTTTTATGAGCTTGCTGGAGGAGACGAAGCGCATCCTTCGAAGGCATCGAATTTTTCCGAAAAAACGCCTCGGTCAACACTTCACGGTTTTCAATCCCCTTTTTCAGCGTTTAGCCGAATGTGCGACGCTCACCAGCAATGATATTGTGTTGGATGTGGGTGCCGGTTTAGGGTTTTTAACCCGCTTTCTCGCCAGCAAATGCAGAAAGGTTTTAGCTGTTGAAGTGGATCCGAGACTTGTAAAGGTTTTGCTGGAAAATCTTAAAAATTTATCCAACGTGGAAGTTGTTGAGGGTGATGTGCTTAAAACGCCTATTTCCCAATTCAACAAAGTGGTTTCCATACCGCCGTACAACATCTCTTCAGACTTGCTTTTGTGGCTTTATGAAAGGGAATTCGCCTGCGCAGTTTTAGTCTTTCAAAAGGAGTTCGTAAACCGCATTGTGGCTCCTGTAGGAAGCGAAAATTACGGATGGCTGACTGTTTTGGCATATTACCAATTCGAAATTGAACTTTTTGGCGACGTGCCACGATGGATGTTCTATCCCCAGCCAAAAGTTGACTCCATAATTGTTCGTTTAAACCCCAAGAGTACGCCGCCTTTCCCGCTGGAAAATAAGGCTTTTTTCAAGCAGCTTGTGCAAGCGCTTTTCACCCAGCGAAATAGAAAGGTTAGAAATGCCATCAAGCCTTTCCTGGACAAATATTCTAAAACCGTAGGAAGCAGCGTCCCGCCTGTTGATTCCCTTCCATTTCATGATAGGCGCGTCAGAGACTTGGCACCTGAAGATTTTGGTGAGTTGTCAAATGTCCTACTCAGTTAAAAAAGTGTTTTTTAGAGATTACCTGTTTAATGTTTGGGGCAATGTATACGAGCCGGCTGAGGACTCTTTTCTGTTTGCTGAAAATCTCACATTGGAGAAGGGTGAAGGGGTCCTTGACATGGGTACTGGATGCGGAATTTTGGGTATAGTTGCTGCAGATAAAGCTTCGCGTGTTGTTGCTGTAGACATAAACCCCTATGCGGTGCGATGTGCAAAAGAAAACGCCAGGTTGAATGGTGTCGCTAACAAAATGTTTTTAATACAGGGAGACCTATTCGCTCCAATAAAAGCTGGGGAAAAGTTCGACGTAATCCTTTTTAACACACCCTATCTGCCAATAGACCTTTCTGAAGGTCAGAATTGGATTGAGAAGGCGTGGGCTGGCGGGACTAACGGCAGAGCGGTTTTAGACCGCTTTTTAAATGATTTTCCCGTATATTTGAAAGATGACGGACGAGTTTTGCTGATGCAATCAACGCTTGCGAACGTGGACAAAACTCTTAAGATATTTGCGGCTAAGGGCTTTAAAACACGAGTTGTTGCAAAGCGCGACCTTCCGTTTTTCGAAACTATAATGCTTATTGAAGCGAAGCACTAAATCAAACGCTACAAACACTATTTTTCTTTCACTCTTATAACCCTCTGATTGCTGATAAAAACATGTTAAAAAAGTATATAGCTTGAGGGCTTACTATTGCTAGAAAGGCTGGGAGCGTTGCCTACATGTGTATAATTGGAAAGGATAAGCTGAAAGGGCTCATAGAGGAATATAAGTGCATATATCCCTACGACTATAACCTGCTTGACGGAGACGGCTACATCTTAACCGTTAAAGACGAAACAACGCTGAATTATTTGGAGCATAAAAACCTAATATCCTACGAGATAGTTTTCACCCCACCAAACTATGTCGCTCACTTAACCGCCAAAAGCAAGTATGGACGGATGGGTTTATCCTTCCTGAATGCAGCCAAGGTTCACAGCGGCTTTGTTGGAAGACTTGCTCTAGAAGTTGTGAATTTAAGCAACGACCGCTGCCCAATAACCATTAAACGCGGAGACCCCTTCATGCACATAGAATTTATCACAAGGGATGGTGCACCATCGCCATATACTGGAGAATATCAGTTTCAATATCTTACCGACGAAGAGATGCAGATGTATATTCCGATACTGAGAAAGGTTTTTCCAAACTATCAAGAGCTTGCCAAAATTTGGTTTAGAAACAAGCCTAGCTTTTATAATTATCCCATTGCTAATGTTCAGCAAAGCGTTTAAATAAGGTGTTTGCGCGATATAACGAGGGAATGTTTCGATGCGGGCGCGCAACTACCGAAAAGTTTCAGGGCAACCCTACACTAGGAAAGAGTTTGTTAAGGGTTTTCCCCAACCGAAAATCACAAAATTCACCATGGGAAACCCAAACGCCAAATTCGAATACGAAGCTAGGCTTATAGCCCTAGAACGAGCCCAAATTCGGCATAACGCTCTAGAAGCGGCAAGAGTTGCGACAAACCGCCTTTTGATGGAGAAACTGTCCAACAATTACCTTTTGCAGATTCACCCCTACCCTCATGTTATCCTTAGGGAGAACAAAATGATTTTCGGGGCACATGCTGACCGTCTTCAAGATGGAATGCGGAGAGCCTTCGGCAAGCCCATTGGAACGGCGGCACGGGTTGAGCCTAACCAAACAATAATAACTGTAAGGGTTAACGCGGAAGGCGTTGAAACAGCTAAGGAGGCTTTGAAGAGGGGAAGCGCAAAACTTCCAATACCCTGTAGAATAGTTGTTGAGAAAACACGATTAGAGGAGGCTAAAACAGCATGAAAAAAATGAAAGAAGATTTGGTAATATGGTTTGAAAACCTCAGAAAAACTGATATTCCATTAGTTGGAGGTAAAAACGCCAACCTAGGCGAGATGCTTAATGCTGGGATACCCGTCCCAATAGGTTTTGCCATAACCGCCTACGCCTACAAAAAATTTATCGAGGAAACAGGGATAGCTGAAAAAATCTACCTGAGCATCGAGGAAACTGTTAAAGACCCCAACGACCCAAAACAATATGAGGAGGCCTCCAAAAAGATTCGCGCATTAATAGAATCCACACCAATGCCTAAAGACTTGGAAAAGGCCATCAAATCAGCATACAAGGAACTTTGCCGAAAACTGGACATGGACGCCGTGCCTGTCGCCGTAAGGTCAAGTGCCACTGCAGAAGACTTGCCGGACGCATCTTTTGCTGGGCAACAAGAGACATATCTTAACGTTAAGGGCGAGGATGAGGTTATTGAAAAAACTGTAAAGTGTTGGTCAAGCCTCTTCACCCCCCGCGCCATTTTCTATCGCACTCAAAAGGGCTTCGCCCACGAAAAGGTTCTAATAAGCGTTGGGGTTCAAAAGATGGTTAACGCTAAGGCTGCTGGGGTTATGTTCAGCATTAACCCTGTAACCGGCGATCCAAACCATATAGTTATCGAGGGCAACTTTGGCTTAGGCGAAGCTGTCGTTTCCGGCGCGGTAACCCCCGACGAGTTTGTTGTAGATAAAAAAACCATGAAGATAATTGATAGGCGCATAGCCGCCAAAAAAGTGCAATACACTCGCGACCCAAAAACAGGCAAAACTGTTCATTTAGAGGTGCCCATTGAAAAACAGAATCAACCATGCCTAAGCGACGAGGAGGTTCTCAAGCTTGCAGAGCTAGCCAAAAAAATAGAGGAGCACTATGGGGCGGCTCAAGACATTGAATGGGCTATTGACAACGACTTAAAGTTTCCAGACAACGTTTTCATAGTCCAATCTAGACCTGAAACTGTCTGGAGTATGAAAGCCAAAGAGGCTGAAAAAAAGGTTGAAACTGGCTTGGCGGAGGCCGCTGAAGGGTTAAAGGTTGTCGTTAAGGGCATTGCAGCGGGGAAGAGGGACATAGGTGTTGGCGTAGCCAAGGTTGTTTTAAACCCTGAAGAAGCCGCAAAAATCATGCGGAAAGGCGACATACTGGTTGCTGAAATGACAAACCCTGATTATGTACCCTTCATGAGGCTTGCAAGCGCAATAGTAACCGATAAGGGCGGCGTAACGTGTCACGCTGCCATCGTAAGCCGCGAACTCGGTATCCCATGCGTTGTTGGAACAGAAAACGCTACAAAGCTTATGACCACAGGTAAAGAGTACACGGTGGACGCCAGAAGCGGCGTCGTTTACGAGGGCATCATGCAAGCGATGACCAAAACGCAAACACCCACACCAAACGTTCTTTCAGCATCAGCGGCTGCTGGAGGCGTATACCAGACGGTTCCGGTTACAGCAACAAAAATTTACATGAACCTGGGTGTTCCCGAGAAGATAGAGGATTATAAAGACTTGCCCTTTGAAGGAATAGGGCTGATGCGCATAGAGTTCATCCTAGCCAGCTACATAGGCGAACATCCCCTCTACTTGTTGGAAACGGGGCAAGGGCAAAAGTTTGTCGACAAGCTTGCTGAGGGCATAGCAACGGTTGCGAGGACTATACAGCCCCGCCCAGTTGTGGTGCGCTTCAGCGACTTCAAGACAAACGAGTACAGGGAGCTGAAGGGCGGCGACAAATATGAAATTGTTGAGGCTAACCCCATGCTGGGTTGGAGAGGATGTAGCCGTTACATAAGCCCATGGTATGAGAAGGCCTTCCGCCTTGAGTGCCAAGCAATTAAAAAGTGCCGTGAAGAATGGGGATTGAAAAACGTTTGGGTTATGCTTCCAGTGGTGCGCACCATCTGGGAAGCCAAAAAATGCTTAAGCATAATGAAGGAGGAAGGCCTAGAAAGGACAAAGGACTTTAAAGTTTGGTTTATGGCTGAAACGCCTTCCATAGCAATACTTGCGGACGAGTTCTCAAAACTATGCGACGGTTTTTCCATAGGCTCAAATGATATGACTCAAGGCATATTGATGATTGACCGGGATTCTGAGCGTCTAGGACAAATGGGATACTTTGATGAAAGAGACCCCGCTGTAAAACGGATAATAGCCCACCTGATAAAAGTGGCCCACGAAAACGGGTGCACAGTTTCCATCTGCGGAGAAGGCCCATCAAACCTCCCGGACTTCACAGAATTCCTTGTGCGGGCAGGGATAGACAGCATATCCGTTAACGCAGATGCAGTTGTAGCCACAAAGAGGCTTGTGGCAAGCATAGAACAGAAAATAATCCTTGAAAGCCTTGCTGAGCAACGGGAAAGAGCCCTTGGGCGTATTATTAAGAGGCCCAAGGAAGACTGGGAATGGACTTCCCAATGGGATGAAACCATAAAATAAGAAAGTTTTCCACAAAATCCCTCATACTTACCCATTTTGGTGTCTGGCTTTGAAGATTTTCGATCTTGAAGAGGAAAGAGTTAAACAGGAGATAGCTAAGCTGGGAGCAAAGCGTGTACTAATCCAGCTTCCTCAAGGGCTTAAAAACGAGGGGTTAAGAATAGCTAAGGTTGTTGAGAAGGCCGGCGCCTTTCCTATAGTTTCAGCAGACCCGTGTTATGGTGCGTGTGACTTGGCAACGGAGGATGCTGAAAGCCTAGGAGCCGACTTGGTTATTCATTATGGGCATGCAAAGCTTCTGAAGTATGAAAAAGTGCCAACGGTTTACGTTGAGGCAAGAGCTACAATAAGCGTTAACGAGGCTATCAAGGAGGCTCTACGTTTAATGGATAGGTGGAGCAAGATAGGTCTGGCTACAACGGTTCAGCATGTCCAAACCATAGACGAAGCCAAGGAAATGCTTGTTCGAGCTGGCAAGACGGTTATGGTTGGCGACGCTGGACGCTTGAATTATCCGGGGCAAGTTATAGGATGCGACTACAGTAACGCTAAGTCCATAGCCGGCGATGTTGAAGCTTTTCTCTTCATAGGCGGGGGACGTTTCCACGCCTTAGGCTTGGCAATCTCGACATCAAAGCCAACCATGGTTGCTGACCCCTACGAGAAAAGGGCTTACATAATCAACGACGAGGCGCAGAAAATCCTTAAAAAACGGTGGGCAAACATTCAAGAAGCTGAAAAGGCAAAAACCTTCGCTATTTTAGTGGGGCTAAAGCCAGGCCAGAAACGTTTTGAAGAGGCGTTGAGCATTAAGGAGAAGCTTGAAAAAATTGGAAGAAGCGCCTATGTTTTTGCCGTCAGGGAGCTAATCCCAGATGTTATCATGGATTTTCTTGCTGTTGACGCTTATGTGAACACTGCATGTCCAAGAATAGCCCTTGACGATGCTTCAAGATTCCATAAGCCCGTGCTCACGTTGAACGAAGCTCGCTTGATTATTGGGGAGCTTTCTTGGGAGGAACTTTGCAGGAAAGGATTTTTTGGAGACTGAAACTTGGCAAATGCTGATTCTAATTGTATGAAAAGGTTTATTGAGGCGCTCTACAATTAGCTTCAACTACAACCACAAGCTGCGCAAAGGTGTTTATATGAACTTGCAGGATTCGAGACGAAATAGTGGCTGGTTCGTATTGCCCGGCGAACAGTTAGGAGTAATTGAAGAGTTTATCCCGGATTCTGGAACCTATGTAAAAGACGGGGTTATACACTCTAAGGTTGTTGGACGCGCGCTGGTCGATTTAATCAACAAACGGGTTTCTGTTCTACCCCTAATTCATGGGTCAAGAACCCCTAATGTGGGAGGGTTAGTCGTCGGACAAGTTTCAAATGTTCAACCTCAAATGGCTACGGTCAAAATTTTCAAAATTGGCAAGAAAATCCTCTCTGGTTTTTTCACGGGTTATCTCCACGTCTCTGATGTACAGCCAAGATTTGTTGACTCAATGTTTGACGCTTGTAAGCCAGGCGACATTTTAAGGGCAAAGGTTATAAGCGAAAAGAATAGAGTTTATCACCTTTCTACTAAGGATAGAAATTTAGGTGTTGTTTACGCTTTCTGTTCGGATTGCGGCGCCATGCTGGAACATAAGGATCGAGGATTGCGATGTTTAAGATGTGGTAAAATTGAAAAGCGCAAGACAGCCATAGACTATGGAAGAGGGATAATTTGAGCGGTGGTGTCGAGATGAAGGTTAAGGTTTTAAAGAAAGGTGAGAATGAGCTCAAAATCGAGGTTGAAGGTGCGGGGCACACCCTTTGTAACTTGCTGCAGAAAAAGCTTCTGGAAGACGAGGATGTAGACTTGGCTGGCTACGACATCCCCCATCCGCTTGCTTCAAACCCAATAATTTATGTAAGGACGAAGGGCAAGGAGACGCCTGAAGAGGCTCTATTAAAGGCTGTTGAAAGGGTTAGAGAGATGAACAAAGAATTTGGAACAGAGCTTCAAAAGGCTCTTAAAACGTAACTCTTTCCTTGATTGTTAGAAGTAGCCTTCTAAAACCTTCAATGGGGTCTTCCATTTTCCGGAGCGCTGCCACGCATTCCTCTAATGATATGTTATGATTAAGCCAAGCATAAACGATTAGAGCTTCCGCAGCGTCAGCCAACATGTGGCTTGAAACTCTCGTGGGCATGTACCCCCTTAAACCAGCTTTTTTAAAGGCTTCTGCAAGCACGCTGCTCTTAACCCTTACCCCAAGTGGTTGTCCCTTGTCTTGCGACAAAGCTAAAGAGTAGACAAAGTTTATGTACGCGTCGCCTAATGAAGCCAACTTGTGATCTATCAAGACTTCGGTCAAGTTTTTGTAAACTTTTGTAAACGATAACTTTTTCGCCATGCCTTCACATCCATTATAGTCGTTTCCCTACATTGTTTCGTTTATATCTAAGTGTACCCTTATTATGCATATTTGGTTTGGCGGTGTCAGTGGGATGGGGGAAAATAAAATTAGCTTGCCCGCAAATTTTTCCGAGGAGGCTTTGCGGGAATATCTTTCCGGCTTGTACGGTTGCAGCGTAGATATTCGTGGTGTTTGGAGGCTTGGAGGCGAAAAAACTGAGGGTTTTAAAGACTTGAAGGGTTTCGGTTATGGCGTTCCCTACGTGATTGAGTTCCGCGTGAAAGACAAGGTTAAACGTGTAGTGCTGGAAACAGTTAAGCCTGGAGGATTCGGCCACGATTTCCCCTCTGACAGAGCTCAGATCCTTCTCTGGCAACATTCCGCCTTTAACAAGCTCCCCCGACATGTGGTCTCTGTGGATGTAGGCGTGTTCACAGCTGATGGCAAACGTTTAAAGTCCATTGGAAACTTCGGCGAATTCTTCATTTTAACAGAGTACGTAGACGGCAAACTTTACCATTTAGACCTTGACCGCCTTAAAGCGAAAGGCGAACTAAGCGAGCTGGATGAAAGGCGTTGTTTGGCGTTGTCAGACTACCTTGTTAAAATTCACAGTTTAAAACTTGAGGCGCCTGAGCTTTATGTTAGGAGAGCGCGGGAACTCGTGGGGCATGGCGAGTGCATTATGGGCTTGCTAGATAGTTACCCAAACAACCTAGATTTCATGCAAGAGCATGACTTAATTGAAATTGAAAGAAATTGTGTTGTTTGGCGCTGGCGCCTTAAACGTAAAACCCATAGGCTCAGTCAAGTTCACGGCGATTTTCACCCATGGAATGTCCTGTTCCATCAAGACTTAGAATTCACTGTTCTGGATAGAAGCAGGGGCGAATGGGGGGAACCCGCAGACGACGTTACAGCTATGACCATCAACTACATTTTCTATTCCTTACAAAAATATGGCGAATTGGCGGGAGTTTTTGAGCGGCTTTACTACCTTTTTTGGGAAAACTATTTGCAGAAAACCAGAGACTGGGAAATCCTTGAAGTGGTTCAACCTTTCTATGCTTGGCGAGGTTTAGTTTTAGCTTCGCCAATATGGTATCCGAACCTAAGCCGTGATGTCCGCGTAAAACTTCTAAACTTCGTAAAAAATGTCTTACAATACGAAAGGTTTGACTTAAACGCAGTAAACAAATATACACAAACTGCTTAGACGCGCAAAGTTTAAACAATTTTAGTCTGCTTACAAGTGGATGAACGCCGTGGAAGGAATTTATGTTCTTTTAGTTTCAATCAGCAAAAACATGGCCGTTGATATAGGCGCCTTAAGGAGGGTTGCATTTAAGAAAGGTGTGTATGCCTATGTAGGCTCAGCTCAGAACAGCCTTGAAAAGCGCTTGCAGAGGCATTTCCGAAAGGCGAAGCGGAGATTTTGGCACATTGACTATTTGCTTACTAACGCCCATGCACGCGTAATAGAGGCTTTTTACAAGGAGGCGGAAAAGCCCGAAGAGTGCAATGTTGCGCGAAAGATGGGCGCAACAGGTTTTGCGGTCAAAAATTTTGGCTGTTCTGACTGCAACTGCGAAAGTCATCTTTTCTGGTTCAGTTGTCGCCGTTCGCTGGAGGATTTATGTTTGGCGTTGGGCTTTCGTCTTTTCTATCTTGCCAACGAATCGCTGTATTGGGAGACATCTGAAGCTTGAAGAATTTCCCTTCTTTTAATGACTTCTTCAAAGTCTAGGTAGTCTCCGCCGACGATTTTCAGTTTAGCTTCGATTTTTCTTTTTTTGATTTCTATGACGTTGTAGGAGTTGAGAAAGAACCCTCTGAGCTTCTGGCAGGAAACGCTTCCAGCGTGAATCACCTGCATGTCCTCTATTCTCCACTTCCATGGCCTATGGCGGTGGCCACACAAAACCATGTCCACCTTGGATTTTACAAGACTTCTGAGGACGTCGCCTGCGTCTACTATGGTAATTTGGTCTGCACCCGTATCCGGGACAGGTATTATGTGGTGGTGTATAGCGACAACCTTCACCCTATCCTCGTATTTTTCGAGGGTATTTTCTAACCAGAGGTTTTGCCTATGACCCACTTCGCCGTCGTCCCTATCTGGGCGGGCGCTGCTCAAAACTACTATAACGGTGTCGTCGACGTCAGTCACTTGGTTAAATGGGAAAAACTGTTTGAAAAGCAAATAGCCAGTGGCACGGTAATCGTGGTTTCCACTAATGTATATGACGTTCTTGGGCTTCAACCTCTTAAACTCTTCCGCAGCCATTTTGAATTCGGAAAGAATGCCGTTCTCCGTTATATCGCCAGTTACTACCACAACATTAGGTGACATATCGTTAATTTCCTCCATTGCAGTGCGGAATTTCCCATAATCAAACATTGGCCCAAAATGAACATCTGAAATTTGAACAATTAACATAATGGTCTCATTCAAACCAGAAGCAAAGCAACAATAATAAACCTTATGTGAATGGATTTTAAGACCAGTTATATTGGGGCGCATTTTGAAGCATGCCGCAATACAAGAGGGTTGGTGTGTCTGGGTTACAGGCTTGCCCGGCAGCGGTAAGTCCGCAGTTTCCAAAGCTCTAATGAGGCTTCTGAAGCAAAGGGATATCCATGCACAACTATTATCGTCTGACGCTTTGCGCAGGGTTTTGACGCCCAAACCAACCTACACCCTTGAAGAACGTGACATAGTTTATGCAACCCTAGTTTATATTGCCCAACTTTTAACCCAAAACGGCGTTAACGTCGTTATAGATGCGACTGGCAATTTGCGGCGCTACAGAGAAAACGCTCGAAAACTTATCCCGCGGTTTATGGAAGCCTACCTAGAATGTTCTTTGGAAGTGTGTATGGAACGCGAATCAAAACGTGTGGAAACCAGTCACGCGCCAAAAAACATATACGCCAGAGCCCTAGAAGGAAAAGCCCCAACGGTCCCGGGAGTAGGACAACCCTACGAACCTCCAGTAAACCCGGAAATCACAATAAACACCGAAAAACACACACCGGAACAAGCAGCCCAAAAAATTTTTGAGGCAATGGTCCGGAAATGGTCTGAAAAAATCTAGAGGGGAGAGTCATCTATTGGTTGGAGAAACAGCCAAAATACGTAGAGAGTTCCAATATGCAACAGCGGTTGGCATAGTTTTTACGCTATTAACTGGGAAAAGATGCCCATAACCTAAAATGTAACGGTAAGATTTATAACTTAATGTTTTCATTCCTAGAAGACGCAAAGCGGGAAACTCATGGGTCACAGAAAACACCACGCTCCAAAACACGGTTCACTTGCATATTTGCCTAGGAAACGGGCTAAAAGGATAGTTGCCCGAACACGTTATTGGCCAAAGGTGGAGGCTGAAACACCTAGGCTTTTAGGCTTTATCGGTTATAAGGCGGGCATGACCTATGCCATAGTTATAGAGGATAAGAAACGCTCGCCAAACTTTGGAAAAGAGGTTATTCGCCCAGTAACAGTCTTGGAAACTCCTCCCATGCTGATCTGCGCCATAAGAGCATACACAAAAACTCCTTATGGACTTCAAACCATGACGGAGGCATGGATGGAAAACCCACCGAATGAGCTTGAAAGGGTTTTTACCATTCCTGAAAAGTTCAGTACCGAAGAAAACCTCAAAAAGATAGAGCAAAACCTTGAAAAAGTCTCCAAAATCCGCGTCATTGCAGTAACACAACCCAAACAAACGAATGTGCCCAAGAAAAAACCCGACATTGCAGAAATCGAGATAGGCGGAGGAACAATCCCTAAGCAATTTGAATATGCAAAAAGCCTACTTGGAAAAACTGTAAGCCCCGCTGAAATTTTCCAAGAAGGCCAATACATAGACGTAATAGCCGTAACCACCGGAAAAGGCTTCCAAGGCCCGGTTAAACGCTGGGGAGTAAAAATCCTCCAACATAAAGGCAGAAAAACAAAAAGAGGAGTTGCAACCTTAGGACCATGGAACCCTCACCACGTATTATACACTGTTCCTCGGGCTGGACAAATGGGCTTCCACCAGAGAACAGAATACAACAAAAGAATCCTCAAAATAGGTAAAGATGGAAAAGAGATAACTCCAAAAGGTGGTTTCACAAGGTATGGCATAATCCGCGGCCTCTACATGCTTATAGAAGGAAGCATACAAGGGCCAGAAAAGCGTCCAGTAAAACTGCGCTATCCAGTTCGCCCACCAAAACAGGCTCCAGAAGAACCTCCAAAAATCACATACGTGTCCCTTGAACCTCCATAGAAAAGTAAAATGGTGAAACCATTTGGCTAAAACCGTGAAAGTCTTCGACATAAACGGAAAACCTGTTGGAAAAATAAAGCTACCGCCAATATTTGACACGCCCATAAGGCCAGACGTCATAAAACGTGCAGTTCTAGCCATACAGTCAGCAAGGCTTCAGCCTAAAGGTAGAGATCCAATGGCTGGAAAAAGAACAACAGCCGAGTCCAGAGGAGTAGGATTAGGCATTGCGAGGATTCCGAGAACCAAAGGTCCCTTTGGAAGAGGAGCCTTCGCTCCCGGAACAGTCGGCGGAAGACTTGCCCATCCCCCTGTCCCAGAAAAGAAGATTGTTAAAAAGATTCCTAAAAAAGAGAAAATTTTAGCCCTCTTTTCTGCCATAGCAGCCACGGCCTCAAAGGAAGCCGTTGTTTCCCGTGGACATGACATTGAGGACGTTCCCCAAATACCCATCGTGGTGGTCAACGAGTTTGAAAGTTTAAAAAAGACAAAAGAGGTTGAAGAAACCTTAGTAAAGCTTGGAGTTTTGGCAGACCTTTACAGGGTGAGGGAAAGCATAAAAATCAGGGCTGGAAAGGGCAAACGCCGCGGAAGAAGGATTAAACATGCCGTTGGCCCCCTAATAGTTGTGGCAGAAGACAAAGGCGTAGGAGAGGCTGCAAGAAATATACCGGGAGTAGATGTTGTGCCAGTTTCAAGTTTAAACGCCGAGGTTCTGGCGCCGGGCACCCATCCAGGAAGGTTAACAATATGGACGGCTGGCGCCATTGAGGCTCTAAGTAAGCTTCACGGTGGAGGCGAAAAAGCCTGATGGATCCTTATGAGGTAATACTGTATCCTTTGATGACGGAATCCGCAAGCCTGATGGTTGAAAGGGAAAACAAACTAGTCTTCATAGTCAACCTTAAAGCTACAAGAAAGGACGTAAAAAAGGCTGTTGAAGAACTTTACGAAGTTAAAGTTGAAAAAGTCAATATCGTTGTGACTCCAACAGGGGAAAAAAAGGCTTTTGTTAAACTTCACCCAGATTATAAGGCGTCTGACGTGGCAATTAAACTTGGAATACTCTAGATGGGTGAGTAAGCCTATGGGAAAGAGAACACGAGTTCAAAGAAGGGGGCGCGGTGGGCCCACATTCAAATCCGCAACGCATAAGAGAGTGGCTCCAGCACTTTACCCGCCTATCCCAAATAATATTCTTGAAACCGTGACCAAAGGAATGGTCGAAGAAATCCTACATGATCCCGGTCGCGGGGCACCTTTAGCGCTTTTACGCTTCGAAAATGGAGAGGAATGCTATACAGTTGCTCCTGAAGGCATGTATGTCGGGCAACAAATCCAGATGGGTGGAAAATCCAACATTGAAATTGGAAACATCCTCCCATTGGGGAAGATTCCTGAAGGTACAATGGTGTGTAACATCGAGCTTAAACCTGGAGACGGAGGGAAAATTGCAAAATCTTCAGGGGCATATGCCACAGTTGTTGCCCACACAGCCCAAGGAACTCTGATAAAACTCCCGTCTGGGAAAACAAGATACATAAGTGATTATTGCCGCGCCACAATAGGCGTAGTTTCAGGGACTGGTAGAACCGAGAAACCTTTCCTTAAAGCTGGATCAAAATTCCACCTCATGAGGGCTAGGGGACGCAAATATCCAAGAACCCGTGGAAGAGCCATGGTTGCGGCAGTACACCCCTATGGGAGCAGTAAAAGAAGCGCTAGAAAGGTTACAACGGTCTCCCGTAACGCTCCTCCAGGCCAAAAAATTGGGTTGATTGCGGCGAGGGGCACGGGGCGGAAAAAGAAGAGGGTTAAGGAGTAGGAATGCCAGAAAGCTTATAACATTTAGTTAAAAAGTAAAACGTGGGTTAAAAATGCCTAGGGAATTTACATACCGTGGATATACGCTTGATCACTTGCAGGGAATGTCCATGGACGAGTTCATTACTTTACTTCCTTCACGGCAGAGAAGAAGCCTCATAAGAGGTTTATCTCTGGAACAAAGAACCCTTCTAGAAAACATAAGAAAGGCAAAAGAGGCTATGAAGAAAGGAGATAACGTGACTATTAAAACCCACGTACGCGACATGATAATTCTGCCTGAAATGGTTGGACTCAAAATTTTAGTACATAACGGCAAAGAGTTCGTTCCAGTAGAAATTAAACCTGAGATGATTGGACACTATCTCGGGGAGTTTGCAATAACAAACAAACCCGTCAAACATGGAACCCCGGGAATAGGCGCCTCCCGATCCTCAATGTATGTGCCATTAAAGTAAAGATTCATAGAACCACAATCGACTCGGCGGCATAATCTACTTCCAAAGTTTTCTTCCCCACCTCTCTATCAATTGGAATCCGCGGCAATGGGATTGGAGGTGGAACATTTTCCTTGTACTCCGAATAAATCTTGCTTATCTCATCCTTGCCGCCAAAAAACATAAGCTCTTCCCTTTAAACTTATTTGAGCTACCGAAGGATTAAAGTTAACCGTTAAGACAAAGGGTACTTCAAGCATTCCTTAGACTTCTTCTCAATTTCGGTGATGTTAAGATTTGGATTGATTTGAACAGGCGGAATAGGTTTAGAAATATCCCAGAAGCGTTCTCCAGAAACATTTACCCTAATCACTTCACTCACCAAATTTAAGAGTGAAACCATATTTAACCATGTTTATACCGTGTAAACCCGCAATGGCCACAAGCATACCTGTCACCGTGATCGGCCATAAAATATCCCGGCCCGCAACGCTCACATGTTGGACGTTGTCTGACCAGCCTATCTTTTTCTATCTTATAGAGCGAAAAAACACCTTTTTCCTCTTTTTTCCTCTTCTCCTTTTTCGCCTTTTCTTTAGGGGCTTCTGCTGGTTCTTCAGACATTCTTCGTTTCTCCTTCTTTCTTTTCTTGTTTTTCAGTTGGCATATTTCTCTTTACAATGTATTCCGGCTCAATAAGCTTTGCGTAATCGATAGAATCGTAGACATGCGCTATTCCAACAGCCGTTTTGGTTCCCGTTTTAGTTTCCATCCTTTTTATAAAAACTACTTCAAGGTCTTTCCTTAACGCTTTTGCAATAGCAGCCCTAACTTCAGCCCTGGGTGGTGTGCTACCTGTTTGGCTATGCTCTGCTTGGAAGACTACCTCTTTACGCTTTAGTAGCGAGTTTTCTGTTTCCGATATTATTTTGATTTCCATGGTAAAGCCCAGTGGTTGTCTGGTATTTTTCCCTTTATTTAGCCCTTTCGCAGTTTTTCTATAGTTTTTAAGATTTCGGCTGCTTCAGCCTTATTCTCTCGGGTGGCTTTAACAACAACAACCCCCTCATGAGGCTGACCATATACTATTATTGAGTTTTCAGGAGCATAAAAAACCGCAGCTATTGTTAAAAGGTCTTCTTCTCCTTCTATAACAATTTTGACTCTACAGTTTGCTTTGAAAGCTTCTCTAACGGCGTCTAAAGCTTCCTGAGTGATCGTTCCAGGGGGGTTCTTGGCACGTATCTCCCTGTCGGCAGGAAACGAAAACGGTTCCACCCTATCCCGCATGACCTTGTTGTCTATGATTAGCAAGTTCGGGAAAATTTCATTTTCCGCAAGATTTCTTGAAACTGCGTCTCCAACGGAGACTATACTTGGAGGTTTTTCATATTTTATGATTTCTCGAAGTTTGCATGCTGTTTCGCTAAAAGAGCCGCGAATCAGCATACCCCATGGTTTTTTGAACTGTTCCTGCAGCTTTTGTGGAATGCTATATGTGTTGTTCATTTCATCTAACCTTTAATGCGTAACGCCCTTTCTCTCTTATGTTCATGGCCTTTGCAATCATCGAATTTTCCGGGTCAAATATTATTACCAGCCCGCTGAAGTCATCGCTTAAACTCGCTGTTTTGCATTTTGGGCAAGTATTTCCAGAAGTTATAATATGGCATACAGAACAAGCCTTTTCGCTCACTGCTCGTCACCCTTTATTTTCTCTTCCTTCAGAGTCTTTTCTCTTGCTTTTTTTAGGTCTTCTTCGATCCATTCCAACTTGCCTAAGAAAGGCTGTCTTGCTGTCACTCCTATCTTTGCTGAACCTCCAGCTCTGCCAAGCGACACTGCAGTTATTCGAACGCGCACCTTGTCTCCGGTTATTAACTTTCTGCCTGTTTCTTTGCCCATAAGCACTCCTTGCTTTTCATCGTAGGATATAAAGTCGTCCATTAACTGTGAAACATGAAGCAACGCATCAATTGGTCCTATACGCACAAAGGCTCCAAAGTCGGCGATCTCAACAACTTCCCCCTCAACCAATTCTTGGATCACAGGGTAAAACGTCAAAAGTGAAAAAGTTACTTTATGGTATGTGGCCCCATCACCGGGAATTATTTTCCCGATTGGGCTTACATTCACGTTTGTAACTGCGATTACATAGCCCAACGTCTCATCTACTACGCCCTCGTATTTTGCCTTAACCTGCTGGTATCCTACATTCTCTAATGGGTTGCCGAAAGTTTCTGGGGGGATGCGAATGGTGTCTTCCATGGTTATAAGCTTAAACAAATTTTATATCCTCCCGTCGATTTCGAGGCGAGACTTTTGCCTCACATAAATAACCGGCACCCTTATATCTTTTAACCTCTTTCTAAGCTTTTTGTCATTGGTGAAAACGGGGCATCTCCATTCACGCGCCATCTCAACGATGATATCGTCCGGAGAACCCTCCTTTTCCGTTTCGACCAGCTTGCACCTTTCAGCCATTTTCAAGGCGTGAAATGCTTCCTTCCGCTTTTTAGGCGAACCTTTTTCCAAAATTTTTTCAAGTTCCCGCTTAACAGGCGAAAGCACGACAAGTTCAAAATTTCTGCTCAAAAGGGTTTTTAATCCTTCAAAAATGTCAATTTTAAACTTAATGGGCACGAATAAAGCGTTTGAGTCAAGAATAACCCTCAATTTCTCTCTTTTAGAGCCAAGCTTTTCATGCATTTATTTTATCATTCCGTAACCTATAAGTCTCCATCTTCCAGCAATTTTTCGACTTATTGCAACCCTCGAACCAGTTAATGCGCAAACAGGTCTCGTAAGCTTTAAGTTCGTTACCCCATCTTTAACTGAAGCTACCCTCCCGACAGTTATTGCAGCTCCAACATGCAAAAGTAGGTTTTCATCCTTACTTATGCTTTCAACTTTTGCAAGTTCTTTTGTTCCTAAAACTCGCTCAAGAATATGGGTTTCCAGGTTTAGTTCATTTAAAACTGGTGGAAGCATCCCTTTCTTCCCCACGATGTTTCCAGTTAACCCATCAGCCTTCGAAATAGAAGGGTCTAAAAGAGTTCCTACGCCTACTAAGCCTCCGCAACGGGCTTCTTTAACCGCTCTACCTCCAGCTTTTAAGCTTACAATTTCGCTAAATAACGGCTCGTAAGCCTTTCGCTCTTCCAGGCTTATTCCAGGGCGAACTTCAATTTCATCTTTTATAGCAAATTTTCCTTGCAAAATTGTTCCGCCTATGACCCCTCCTTCAAGTTTTTCAATGGGTGTGCCCGGCTTGTTTACATCGAATGATCGGACAACGTACATTAATGGAGGCTTAGATTCGTCTCTTTGTGGGGTTGGGACAAGTTCCTCAATTGCGTAGATCAAAGCGTCTATATTCACGGCACGTTGAGCTGAAACTGGGATAATCGGGGCATTCTCGGCGATAGTTCCCCTGACAAAATTTTTAATTTCCTCATAACTTTTTCTCGCTCTCTCCTCACTAACAATATCTATTTTATTCTGCACTATTATGATATTCTTTATCCCGATAATTTCAGCCGCCGCCAAATGCTCCCTTGTCTGAGGTTGAGGACAGGGTTCATCAGCCGCTATTACAAGTATTGCGCCATCCATTATAGCAGCTCCAGAAAGCATAGTAGCCATCAACGCCTCATGTCCTGGCGAGTCAACAAAACTCACAGCTCTTATGAAAGTAGTCTCAGAACCGCAGTTCGGGCAAATAGGTTTACGTGAATAGTTTTTTGGGGGTTCACATTTTGGGCACTTATAAACGGGCATATCTGCATAGCCAAGCTTTATTGTTATGCCTCTCCGCAATTCTTCACTATGCCTTGCAGCCCAAACTCCTGTTAAAGCCTGCACCAAAGTTGTTTTACCATGATCCACGTGCCCTATAGTTCCAATGTTAACTTCAGGCTGCCGAGGAAGTTGAGTATCCCCACTCATTGTCATATCGCCTTTACCTTTAACTTTAATAGCTAACGTTCGAATTAAAGTTAATGTTACCTAACAACAATTTTCATTCGGTTGAACAATTTTTCATAAAACTTTGCCGCTTCCCTTAATAAATGCATATGAGAAGTTGCGGGCTGAACCACGTTATACGCGTAGTTGTGGACCGGGCGGGATTTGAACCCGCGACCTCCCGAGTGCAAGTCGGGCGTTCATACCAAACTGAACTACCGGCCCTTTTCATTTTTATTTTAACCCAATTTTGCTTGAGATTTAGGGTTTTCGGATCTTAATGTAGATTGGAGCATATCCATTAATTGGTGTATCAACGAAGAAAATGATATATCAAGGAAATAATAACCTTCCCTTTTAT
>JANXEP010000010.1 GCA_025057795.1 Candidatus Bathyarchaeota archaeon
AGATGAGGAGAACGCCATAAAACTGTATAAGGAGATAATAGCCCAAGCCCGCGCAGAAAACGATGTAACAACAGCATTCCTATTCGAAGGAATCCTAAAAGACGAGGAAGAACACCACGACACCTTCACAACACTAATGGAAGAGATTTAGACGCTAAAATACACGAGTTAGATTCTTGAAAGCAATCCCGAATATTTTTCAATCTCAACCTTTTTCCTTCAGGTTGAACAAACCAGGTCATCCAACAAAGGCTCTGTTGGCTTGTATCCACATACCAAGGCTATCTCCTCAGTTCTCTTTATGAAAACCATGTCATCGTTTACTGGTATTAAGCCAGCCTCCGCCAAAATTTCGTTTATTACCCTCTTTACAATTTTGTCAAGCATCACTGTGTCTACTCCACCCATTATCCTCAAATATTGAAAAGTGATTAAGCCTACACCCTTGATTTTTCCAACAGGATCTTCTCGCTACCTTTCCAGTATAGCATTAGACGCCCACGTTCTAAGAGCCGTTTTGTCATCATTGCTCAGTGTTGACAAGTAGGCAGCCACACCTTTGGCCACAGTCCACGAACGCTTGTTTTTCCAAACCTTCCTTAACTCTTCTATATCCGCCTCAGCAAGAGCCTTTAAGCTCGTAATCCGTCCATTCTCAACAAATAATCTCCCAAATTCCTCAACCTTCGGCACCACCGCGGTAAAGTAGTTTAAGCCTATGGATGTGAAAGCAGCGTCAATAACCATTAAAACGACGCTTCCACCCCACCTTTCGGTTCTAAGGCACTTATCACAGTGCTTTTTTAATCCTGAAACCTTTTGCATGTAAGCGTCCACTATTTCCTTCAACCTAAGCGCCCGCGTCATTTTATGTTCGCCGAGCCGGTTCTTGTTATGGCAGGATGGCTAAATCGGAGACCATTTCCAGCTTGAAGAGATAAACTTTCCTTTCGGATCCATTCGCATCCGGCTGGTTTTCCTCATGCACTGATTTAACGTCAAACTGCCCAAGGAACATATATCTCCCAGGAGTTTTCTTTTCGAAAACGTAAACTGGATATTTTTTCTCCATTTGCATCTTTAAGGCGAGATTACCCCTTTCCATCTTTTGGTTTCCGACACGCCCCTCCCCCGTATATAGGAGGCACCTTTCCGACATTCTGTCATTGTAAGGGTTCTCTATTTTTTCTTCGAGTGTTTTGTGCAAAACAGTTATCAATACAACATACCTAACACTCCCCTTTAAGCTTCCATGATACCTTATTCCCCGTCTTGTGCAAACATTGAAAATTCTTGAAATTTCACGGTTGCTTAAGATGCTGCCCCGTTCTAAACGCATATCCAGTTAAGGCATATATAATCGATATATTTTAGACGTTTGGTAGTGTGATTAAACTCTGCTGAAGGTTTTCAACTTGCCCTATGACCCGGTTCAAAGGCATATAGCCATTGAAAAACTTGTTACGCGTATGGGTTCAGAAGGTCAAGAAAGGAAATACTATCGCATAAGGCCTGCAAGGTGGTATGGCGGCATAGTCACCGCAGACTGTGTGGGGTGCGGTTTGCTCTGTCGTTTTTGCTGGGTTTCAGACAGCGTTATGAACCGACCGTGCAGCGTAGGCGCTTTTTACTCGCCGAAAAGGGTTGCCGAAAGCCTAGTTTCTCTTGCTAAAAAACGCGGCCTTAACTTGTTGAGGGTTAGCGGCGGTGAACCAACCATCGGAAAAGAACATTTGCTAAAACTTTTGGAAAATCTCAAAGGCAGCGGGTTCCGATTCATCCTTGAAACAAACGGGATACCCATAGCCTACGACGAAGGCTATGCTGAAAGCCTATCCAAATTTGACTTCATCCATGTGAGAGTTTCGCTGAAAGGATGCAGCGAGGAAGAGTTCGCAATGCTTACGGGGGCAAAAATGGAAGGTTTTAAGCTGCAACTTAAAGCCTTAGAAAAACTTGTTGAGTTAGCTGTCAGCTGTCATCCCGCAGTAATGGCTTCCTTCTCGTCTAAGGAAAGCTTCCAAAATCTGATGCGGAGAATAAGCCAAATTAGCCCAAGCTTAGCCGAAGAAATAGAAATTGAAGAATTAATATTGTATCCACATGTTGTTAAGAGACTGCGCCTCTTCAACTTAAAATATTATGGCGGCTATGCCCCAGAAAGGGTGCCTTCCGAACAGATTTAACGTTTCAAAACCTTTGAAGCCACTCGTTTATTTGCTCGTCAAGCCGCTTGACTCTTCTTTTGTTTCTCCTTATGGAGTATCCGCCCACCATGCTGTAGGCTTTCAACGCTAACTCGTCTGCCTCGCCCTTTTTGAACTCTCGCCAGTCCACGTTATGCTTAAAGTCTAGAGGTTGTATCCATTCCGGAGAGAACGCATCAAGTTCGTTTGGCTTCATGCATACACAGACAACATCTAAAGTGCGGTGCAAGCTTAAGGGGCATGTGAAAACTCTTCCAGCATCCATTCTATTTTCGACACGTACGCCAGTGAAGTTTTCAACGATTTTAGGTGAAAGCTTCAAGTTCACATATTCTACAATGGCGTAGGCAAAATCCAAAGGATGAGCTCTGCTCAGGATATCCCGTGACAAGGCTTGCTCATGAATATGGACGTGGCAACCGTTTCCAGACCACTTTATGTAAACAGATTTTTCTATGCCTTGGCTTTCAAGGAACGAAACTATTTCTCGGGCCACAGTTATTGTTTCCCGCCAACTCGACAACGGCCCATCTAAATCCCACGTTGGAGTGCATAAACTGGCGTCATAGAAGGTTTGAGTTCCCCTGCTCAGTTGTTCCATCGAGCTGTACACGTTAGCCGTGGCATAAATGGATCTCAATTTAAAACTCAGCATGCTTAAAAGCTTAGAAACATCGCTGGCATCATTAATTGTTATAGGTTTGCCGTCGAGATACCTCCTAAAAATTAGGTTGCCTCCTTCACCCATGCAGTGGACCGCCGTCCATTTTCCTCTGCAGAAATCAGCTATCTCCTTTTGGACAAACCCTTTGGAATAATGCTTAAGCGCTGTTTCTTGGTAGTTCAAAATTCACTTTCTCCGCTGACTTCCTGATTCTTTCAGTAACTTTTCCAGGCAGAGCTATGTCCTCTCTCCTTTCCTCCGTAGGCCCCAGAATGACCAAGCCTTTTCCATGCTCGATTGCTATTTCATGCATCTGAATGCTGTGGGGTGTTTGCCTCATCTTCTCAATAAGAATGTACCTTCTTAAAACGCCGTTTCTAATAAACCTTCTAAACCTTATTATCCCGTCGGCTATGTGTTCTATGCCCCAGCCGAAAGCCTCAGAAGTTGTTATGGCATATTGGGATGTAACCAATATAGTGAAGTCCCATTTTGAAAGTACTTTCTTCACAAAGTAAGAGTGTCTCCTAGCCATGGCAGGCTTGTCAAGCCAAAAAGCCGAAAGTGAATCTACAACAAGCCTAGCCCTTCCATAACCTAAAGCCTTCTTGGCTTCTATAACCTTGTTGACGAGATCCTCAACGCTAAGCGACTTAATAGTCCACTGGTCTTCCACTCCCATAAGCGCATCAATCAAAACCAGTTTCCCATTCGCTACAGCACCTTGAAAGTCAAATCCAAACTGGCTGGCCTGTGTTATTATGGATTCTCTGCTCTCCTCCGTTGTTACATATATGCATTTATCTCCGTCTTTTATGCCTTGGGCTATGAAATGTATACAGAGGATGGTTTTACCCGTGCCGGGTTCACCGGTGACGGCTACAGAAAAACCCCTAGGAATTCCTCCTGCAAGCATCCTGTCAAGAGTCGGCACACCCGTGGAGAGTCTCTCTACATTCAGGATGGACCCTCATTGTGTTATTTGTGAATATTCCCCTATAAAATTCTGTTTACCCTTTGACAAAAGTTCTATAAACGTGAGCGAATCCGCACAAACCTTTTTAGAGGAGTAAATAAGAAAAATTGGGATGTGGGTTAAGCCAAAGTGTTTATGGCGCTGTAAAACCCATGCGGAGGCGTTCCCATCGGCTCCAGTCTATTTTCTTCCTTAATTCTTCAGGCAATATTTCTGGGTGAGGTTCTTCTGTTCGGGTTGGCCCCTCAACAATCATCACCGTTATCCATGGTCTAACAGTCTTTAAAACTCTGTATGGGGCATGGATGAAGTTTGCGGGGATGAAAACCGCACAGGTCTGCGTTATTAAATGCTTTTCCATTTCAGGCCCCATGCAAAATTCCACTTCTGCTCCCAAGTCCATGGGGTTGTTCGGGTCGGTTCCAATATGCATCAGAATCTCATTATAGGGGTGTGTATGCGGAGGATGCCCTATCTCAGCGCCCGGCCCCTCTGGAGGTTTTTGTCCCGGAAGGTTCCAATGAACGAAATAGAAATTGCTTCCTTTGACGATTTTATCCTCTAGATGTATAATTGCAGGGATTCGACCTGCCCATTTCGCTGGATCAATTTTTACAAAGTATTTTCCATATTTTGTTTCAGCCATTTTCTCCCCAGTCGAGAGTTTGAATGCCATTTATTAATAAGTATTGTCGTTAGGTAATGATACGCTTTCAATTTAAGAGAACTTACCCACCGATAAAAGTCAACTTGAACACATCGCACGTAGCGATGCTCAGACCAATTCTTATAGCTAAATATGCTTAGTTTAGAAATGCTCCGGCCGGGATTTGAACCCGGGTCCGCGGCTCGAGAGGCCGCTATACTTGACCGGACTATACTACCGGAGCCCTGAACTATACTACTGGAGACGTTTATTTTCTTTTTCTGTATATGGCAACATTATCTTTTTCGCTGCATCTAACAAATTCAAATCCTGCTTCAATTAATTTCTTTTCCTTTTCGAGTTTTTGGGCTGTTGCTACGTGCCCTTCGTCGCTTTTAAGGTTTATCAGCTTTGTGTAGAGGTCTGTGTTTTCAAGTTTTTGGGGCCTAGAAGCTGCTGGACCCATTTTATGTTTTTGGTGCGGTGGTATCCCGTTGTGGCTTTCCAGTGGCGGAATGTATGTGGGCGTTTGTGTTAAATATGAACTCGCTTGTTTTTGGTAACTCGTTGATCATAGCTATTGTTTTAGGAGGAACTTTTAAGCGCGACTTATACGTTGCCATTTTCCGTGAAACAACAACATTGATTTTACATGAATAAGACCTATACCCACCCCATCCCCCATCTATCGGGTTTAAATGTCATCGTCTGACAGAATTTGGCGCCGACGACATTTACGCTAAAAAAGTTTTGCGGTTTGCATGTTAACAGAAAAACTCAAAACTTACGAGTATACCTACCTATACAAGGTATGGGTCATATTACTGATCATCTGTCTTTAGTTCTGTTATTCTGGCAAGGGATGCTCCTTTATCCCCCGTGCCAAGATTGAATCTGCGATTGCATATTTACCATCCACTGCATTAATGATGCTCATTTTGGTTAAATTTCTAATAAGCGTCGAAACCGCATAGTTTGTAATTGAGCGGCCTTCTTTTATTTCGATTGCAGATTTAATCTGCGACCATGCTGCCTCGCCCATTTTACCAAGGAAATTCAGAATTACACCATAACGCCGTGAATAGGTAACTATTTTCATAACTTCGTCCCTTGCCAGTTTTCCAGCTTCAGAAGCAACCTCGTCAACAATTTTTTTTGAACACGAATTCCTTTCTCTACATCTTACTCCAAATAATGTCAGCCAACCTGGAACACCATCAAGTTCTTTGACAGCGTACGCTAACAGTTCTGCAGAAGGCTTCATTCCAATCTGTTTAAATCCTGCAGCAAGAAATTCTTTAGCCATTTCAGCTGAAAAGTTTTTCATTTGAATTTGGACGAAGTGCCTTCCATATAATGGAGAACCAGGCTGGTCAAATCCAAGGAAATCAAATAAGACGCCAACTTCAGAGCCAGTTACAACAACAACTACATTATGATATGCGTCAACAACATGTGCGAGAAAACGAAGCATCCATTTATCTCCCCGTATAACCTGAACTTCATCAAAAGCTATCAAAAATTTCTTTTTCTTTTCCAAAGCCCAACGATCAATCTTTGCAAAAAGTTCAGTAAGGTCTAACTCCTTTTTGCTCCACTCAAAGCTAAGTTCACCACCTAGAACGGACACCCCTTTTATATTCTTTAACGCTTCAACAAGATCTGAGAGCCATTTTTTACCAACCTGCTTAAAAGCCACTTCCAACCTACGAATTATGTCCGCATGGGATGGATTATACGGCAATCCCCGCAAATCTAAAATAGCGTAAGGACATCCACATTCAGCCAACGCCACATTAACAAATGAAGTCTTCCCAGTCCTACGAAGCCCGGACACCACTATCATAGGCGCATAGGATAAAGCCTCAAAAAACTCCCCAAGCTCCTTCTCACGGTTATACAAGTCTTCTCTTCTTATTTTAGGTCGGGGGTCAAAATACAAGAATGGGCACCCATACCAAGTATACCCACCCTTACTTATAAGCTTTCATAAAGATTCATTCAACGTTAACAAACTGCATAGAAAAAGAGGGAATTTGCGGGAGAAGACACCATAAATTAAAGATTTGACCGGACTATACTACCGAGCCCTTCACGCTTAGTATTCTGAGACGGTTTTATTTGCTTTCCTTTTTTAATGTGTTTCAAAGCATGTTTTTGGGTTACTGAAGTTTTAGTTTTTGTCAGTTTAAAAGGAGGCTGAACGAAACACAAAAAAGGCTTGGGTGTTTTGGAGAATGGCGAGGATTTAGTTTGTCATTCTTCGCTTTCGGTTTCGCTTGGGGTTTTCGTTTTCTCTTCTTTGGGTTTGGATGATGCTATTACGTCGTCTATGCGCAGTATCATTGATGCTGCTTCTGTGGCTGATTTTATTGCTTGTTCTTTGACCACTGCCGGCTCTACCACGCCGTTTTCATACATGTTTTCAACTTTGCCGGTGAACACGTTTACGCCCATGTACTGGCCGTCGGCTTTTTCGTGGGATGCTCTGAGTTCAACTATTATGTCTATGGGTTCAAGTCCAGCGTTTTCAGCCAGCGTTCTCGGCACAACTTCTATGGATTCTGCGAAGGCTTCTATGGCTAACTGTTCACGCCCGCCGACCTTTGTGGCGTAGTCCCGAAGTTCTTTAGCTACTTCGGCTTCTACCGCGCCGCCGCCTGCAACTATCTTGTTATTTTCCACGACGTCTGAAACTACGGATAGGGCGTCTGTCATGGCTCTTTCCGCCTCGTCCACCATTCTTTCCAGCCCAGCGCGTATAAGGATGCCGACGGAGCGGGGGTTCTTGCAGTTCTCGACGAAAATCATCTTGTCTTCGCCAATTTTTCGTTCCTCAACTAGGCCAGCCCACCCTAAGTCCTGAGATGTTAAGTCGTCCAAGTCTGTGACTATTCTGCCTCCTGTGGCCCTTGCGAGTTTCTCCATGTCTGACTGCTTCACCCTTCTGGCGGCAAGGATGCCCTCCTTTGCTAGGAAGTGTTGGGCCATGTCATCTATGCCTTTTTGGCAGAAAACCACGTTTGCGCCTGCAGCCTTTACTTTGTTAACCATTTCTTTTAGCATTTGGGTTTCTTGGTCTAGGAAGGCTTTCATCTGGGATGGGTCGCGTATCCTTATTTCGGCGCTGAACTCTGTTTTTTCAATTTCTAATGGGCAGTCGAGAAGGGCGATTTTTGCGTTTTCAACTTTCTTAGGCATTCCCGCGTGTACAACTTCCTTGTCGATTATAACACCTTTAACCAGTTGGGATTCAAGAAGTCCTTTTCCAGCTTTCTTTATGATTTGGATGTTATCTATGTCTGCGACTATTCTTTCGCCCCTTTGTTCGGCGATTTGTTTGACAGCGTCTATGGCTATTTCTGCTAGATGCTCCTTTGCTGGGCCGACAGCTTTGCTTGCCATGGAGGTTAACGCCACTTTCCTTAAGGTGTCTCTATCTTCAATGTTCACTGTTTTTGAAATTTTGTTTATTACTTCTACAGCTTTTTGTGCTGCTTTGCGGTAACCGCTTACGATTATTGTTGGGTGAATGTTTTGGTCTAGCAGTTCTTCAGCCCTTTTTAATAGTTCTCCTGCTAAAACAACGGCTGTTGTTGTTCCGTCGCCAACCATGTCGTCCTGTGTTTTTGCAACTTCTACCATCATTTTTGCCGCTGGATGTTCAACCTCAATTTCGTCTAAAATTGCGGCTCCGTCGTTTGTTATTGTTATGTCGCCTAGGCTGTCTATGAGCATTTTGTCCATTCCGCGGGGTCCAAGGGTTGTCTTTAATACTTCGCCTATAATGCGGGCTGCCATCATGTTGTTTCTTTGGGCTTCCCTTCCCCGACTTCGTGTTGTTCCTTCTTTGAGGATTAGGACGGGTTGACCTGAAGCCGTTGTTGTCAAGTAAGCCATATCATTACCTCCAGTCAAGGGTAAAATTTTGCCAATCTGGATAAGCAGAAATGCGCTAAAATATAAACCTTTCTCCGTGAACAACGTTACTTTTTCTTAAGGTTTTCGCCTTAACTTGGAGTGAAAACTTTAAAGTGGGAAGCCATATAACTTTGGCGGGCGGTGTTTGGTGGCTAAAAGGCAAACAAGCTTTGAAGAATATGCGAGGAAATTAAACCTTAACAAGCTTTTTGAGGTCTTAGGCGCACCTGATCCTAAGCTTCTTGCTAGGGAGGTTGAATATTTCACTGTTGAAGAGGCGGAGCGCAGAGATGAAATGCTCATAAATTATTTTGGTGATGATGGAGTGAACCGAATAGTGGATAAAACCGTTAAGCTCTTATTTGCTTTTCCAAGGCTTTCAGCAAGTGCAAGAGTTCTTGATGTTGGTGCTGGGACAGGGTTCTTCACAGCTAAAATTGCAGAAAAGGTGCATGTAAAGCTTCCTAAGGTTTCATTTTACGCCATGGACGCAACCCCGTCGATGCTGCTTTCTTTAGCGGGGAAATATGCGCATTTAAAGCCCTTTGTGGGGTTGGCTGAAAACATTAAAGGCAGCATTGCGGAGGCTAGAAGATTTTTTAATATTCCGGAAAAATTTGACGTGGCTTTGTCCACTTTGATGCTTCATCATAGTGCTGACCCGGTCAAGGTTTTCCATAGTATGAGGAATATTCTTAAGGAAAATGGGAAGGCGCTTGTTGTTGACCTTTGCGAGCATGGTTTTGAGGAGTTTAAAAAGGAGATGGGTGATGTGCACTTGGGTTTCAAGCCTGAAAGGATTTATGAAATGGCAAGTGAAGCTTTTTCGAAAGTTAAGGTTGAAAGGATTAGTGGGATAGGCTGCGAGTGTTCAGGGCGGCGGGTTGAAATTTTCTTCGCTTACATGTATGGCGTTTAGGCTAAGTGTTCTATGAGTATTTTAACTCCAATGGCGATTAGAATTATGCCTCCGGCAATTTGGATTTTATCAGCCCATAGGCCTTTTATCTTGTCTCCTACAGCGGCGCCTATTAATGAGAGGGCGAAGGTTACTGTGCCTATGACTATTATTGGGTGGGTTATGGGAATTTTTAGAAAGGCGAAGCTTATGCCCACCGCCAACGCGTCAATGCTTGTGGCTATTGCCAAAATGAAAAGGGTGCAGAGGCTTAGGTTCTTCTCTTTCATTTTTGTTTCAGGCTTTTTTGATTCGTAAATCATTCTGCAGCCTACCAAGAGCAGAAGGCTGAAGGCAAGCCAGTGGTCTATTCCGGATATCAAGTTTAACATTGTTGTGCCTGCGGTCCAGCCTAGCGGTGGCATGAAGGCTTGGAAGCTTCCGAAGGCGAAGGCCATTTTTAACGCGTTGCTTAGGATGTTGCCTCTTGCCGCGATTGCATAAGCCACTGAAACGCTGAAGGCGTCCATTGCAAGGCTTAAGGCTGCAGCCAGCAGCGTTACTGCATCCAATATTTGTCCCTTTCCATGGCTGCGTCTTCCCGTCTTTAAGATTTTCCGGTTTAAAATGTTTTGCGTTGCGCGTAAATGTTTAATTTCGGCTATGCCTTTCATTAATTTACGGTGGACGCTTTGAGGGTTCTAGTGCGCCTCTTCACAACTTTGCGGGAAATCGTTGGCAAACGCGAGGAGATACTAGAGTTTATGGACGGGGAAACCGTGACTGTTGAAAAAGTGCTTAGGAAACTTGCTGAAATTTATGGGAAGGGCTTCGCCGAGTATGTTTATTATAGCGGAACTGGCGAGGTTAAGGATTTTCTCCAATTCCTCATAAATGGGCGAAGCGCCTCAACCCTTAAAGGGCTACAGACAGAACTTGAGGACGGCGACGTTTTGGCGATTCTGCCTCCCGTAGGCGGCGGCTAATTTTCACACGTTTCCAACTTTGCGGGCTGCGTGCGCCTAGCATCCATTAGCTGTTTTCCAATCTGGAGGATGCCCTCCCTAAGATTTTGCTGTGCACTATAGGTTTTTAGGCTTGAAAATGCCTATTTGATTTTGTCATGGGGAAATGTCAAGTTTGTGGTGAAGTTTCGCCTTTGATTTCTGGGAAGCTTAGCGTCTGCCTAAAATGTATTAGGCAGAAGCCTAGACAAGCCCTTGAAGTTGCAGGGGCGGTGCACGCTAAAAGCAGGGCGGCTTACGGTTTGCCGGCGAAACCGCCCCAAGATGTGGGAGGCTTAACCTGTGGCGTTTGTGCTAACAACTGTGTTATTGGGGTTGGCGGCAGCGGCTACTGTGGGCTTGTCTGGAATGTTGGTGGGCGTTTGGTTCGTTTCGGCGGAACAGCGGAAATGGGCGTTTTAGAATGGTATTATGATGGTTTGCCAACCAACTGCGTAAGCTGGTGGTTTTGTCCAGGCTGCACTGGAAGCGGCTACCCAAAATACGCCTACAGGCCGGAACCCGAATATGGCTATTACAATTTGGCGGTTTTCTACGGCGCGTGCAGCTACGACTGCCTCTTCTGTCAGAACTGGCACTACCGCAACCTCTCAGCCAAACATAAACCAGTCATGAGCGCTGAAGCCCTAGCTAAGAAAGCCTTCGACCAAAAAGTTTCATGTGTATGCTATTTTGGCGGAGACCCTTCTCCCCAAATGCCCCACTCGCTTGAGACAAGCCGCATCGCCCTAGAAAAAGCTGAAGAGGAAAAGCGGATACTGCGGGTTTGCTGGGAAACCAACGGCTACATGAACCCAAAATTGGCGGAGAAGGCTGCAGAATACGCCCTTAAAAGCGGCGGCAACATTAAATTCGACTTGAAAGCGTGGGGCGAAGAGCTAAGCATAGCCCTCTGCGGAGTCTCGAATCGGCCAGCCCTAGAAAACTTTCGCCTAATAGGCGAAAAATTTTACCAAAAACGCCCTGAACTGCCAGTTTTAACGGCCAGCACGCTTCTTGTGCCAGGCTATGTGGACGCGGAGGAGGTGGAAAACATAGCCAAGTTCATAAGCCAAATAAGCCCAGAAATCCCCTACACGCTTTTAGCCTTTTACCCATGCTACGTCATGGACGATTTGCCGACAACAAGCAGAAAACAAGCCCATGAATGCCAAAAGGCGGCACAAAAACACCTAAAAAACACCCGTATAGGAAACATACACCTACTATCATAGAACTAGGTTTGTTCCGTTGCTTTTTTGAGGGCTGCTCTTGCCAGGATGCGTGTTGAATCCAGCGTGGGTATTGGAGAATGTTCACCATCGAGGATTAGCGGTAGTTCTGTACATCCTAAAACAACGGCGTCGCAACCTTCCCTTTGAGCCATATCTGATATGATGCTGGCTAGTTTTTCTCTGGATTCAGGCTTGACTATGCCATAAACGAGTTCGCTGAAAATTATTTTGTTGACTATTTCACGTTGTCCCGTTTCTGGGACAGCCCATTTTATCCCATAAAGCCTTAATTTTGATGGGTATACGTCTGACTCCATTAGGAAGCGGGTTCCCAGAACAGCCAATTTTCTAAAGCCAAGCCTCTCTGCTTCTTTGGCAACCTCCTGGGCTATGTGCAGCCATGGCACTGGCGATTTTTCAGCAACCTTGCCAAAGGCTATGTGGACAGTGTTGTCTGGACATATAACAAAGTCCGCGCCTATACTTGCAAGCTTTTTAGCCGAGGCAACCATTAGCTTGGCGACGCCATCCCAGTCACCATGCTCTATCCGCGTCATGTAACTGCTGAAGGAGAAAGCGTGCATGCTCACCTCAGGATGGGCGTAACGCTCTCCAAGAATTTTTTCGCCTTCAGTGCATACCGCCTGATAGCACAGGGCTGCTCCTGGGGCGCTGACGCCAACAATACCTATATGTTTAGGCCTACCCATGCTCCCAAACCTCTACGCGATGAAATTCTTTTCAAGGTTAAAAGTTCGCCTAGACGAAAGATTGTCGAGGTTTAAAAAAGGCGGTAATTTTCTAAAAATATTAAAAATCGGGGAGGCGGTTGAGCTATCGACGGTACACCCCGTATTTTTCAACAGCCCTCATCACGGCCCTTATGTTCTCAACAGGCGTTTCTGCCGGTATCGCCGTTGACGAAGCCAGTATGAAGCCTCCTCCAGGCATCATTTCTTTGAGCAAATCCCTAATATACTCTTCAACTTTCTCTGGCGTGGCGTTCAGCAATAATGTTGGCGGTATTCCGCCTGAAACGCAGGTGTGCCCGGCGAGGATTTTCTTAGCTTTCCGCACGTCTGTCTTTTCAAACATGCCTGTGCCCCAAGCCTTAGGCAGTTCGAGAAGGCTTTCCAGGTAAGCATCGTGGCGGCCTTCGAAGGCGACACCACATCTGCCGCCCATGTTGTAGAAGTCAACTATAATCTTCTTTAAATAAGGCCAGTAAAATTCGTAGTAGAGCTTCGGCGAAAGATACTCGTTCAAGTGAAGCGGTATGCCCACGTTCCGTATCATTCCAAAACGTAAAAGCCTTTTGTGCTGCGTTTCCATCATCATGTCGCAAGCCCGCTTAACCTTATCGGGTATTCTGCGCAAATCAAGCAAAATACCTGGAATAGTCCTTAGAAAATCGCCTATAAAGTCCAACGGGACAGTTGTAAGCATTGAAGGCGTAAACGAATAGCCAAGCTTGGCTATATCCTCACCCATCATAGCTGAGAATCTGGCGTACCTCATCCCTTCTAAACCTACTTTGATTAGGGCTGCCATGGCCTCTGGGGATCCGGGCTTTTTAAGAGCGTCATGCGCTCTCGGCACGACAACTTCGGCCATAAAATTAACAGGATCATCTATAAAGTGGTCGTACTCCTCGGGTTTTAGGAACTCTCCGCCTATAAACTGGAACGATCCAGCGTTTGGAGATAGTTCTCTGCCTGGCCAGCGGGTGTACTTGTCGCGGAGAATGTCATGCATTGGGCCTGTCAAGGCACCCGCAAATGGAGCCGCGTCCATGTAGTCTCTGAGGGCAAAACCTAGGAGGGATCCTGTTCCAAGCATTGCTAGAGGTGCCATGTCCGTTGGAAAGTCCTTCACTATCTTTATTATGGCTTTGTGTCCCTTCTCATAGTCAAACAGCAGTTCATGCGTGGTTATGCCGGACCACTTGGCTATAAAACCATAGTCAAAGTGGAGTTGGAGGGGCACCCTGTCCGGTTCTTTTAGGTTCATCACGGCTTCGAGGCGTTCCCGCCTTTCTCTTGCCAACTCTTCAGGAGTCTTATCCACAATATCACCAATTCACAATTACCCCTTTCATATTATAAATTTTGCCAGAGTACATGTTGGCACAAGTTGCCACCACTGGTCAACAATAATCTGCCGAAGGTGGCGACGCCATATTTGGCAGCTTGGAAAATAAAGCGTAAAATAGGCTAGGCTGCCCAGAAAGGCGATTTTTTTCGCATTAAGCCAATGTACTCGTTTAGGGTTTCACGCTCTTCTTGGGTTAGCTTGTCCATAAAGTTCTTTAGCAGAGTTTTGGCATGGGTTTCTGGAACTTTCACGTAAAGCACATCCTTTTCAAATATGTGTCTTCCAACCATGGGTTTGTCTAGGCTTATGGCAACTTGCATGCCCTGCGCAGCCTCTGAAAGCGCCTGTCCCTTTTCCTGGATTTGCTGGATTTCGCCGACTTCTTCACCGTCCTCGGCCCTTATTAGGGCTAGCTTCGGCTTTATTTTTCCAGCGAGAACTTCTATGCCAACTATGGCTGGCTTGGCTCTCCTGAAGACGTAGCCTTCTAAAATGCGGATTTTCGCTGGTTTAACCAGAGATGCAAATTCCTGCTCAATCTTGGCTTCCCGTTGAACTTTAAGCCAATTTAGGTAATTGTCTATTAAATGGTAAATTATTTTTTCTTTGAAAATTTGGACATCTTTATTTGCTGCTTCTTCTTCAGCGTCTGGCAAAATTTTTACGTTAAAAGCCAAAATAACCCCGTATAAAGGCTGGTGTTCCTTAACTATGACTGCTTCAGTTACATCCCTTTTCGAGACGTCGCCAACGTCTGCCATCCTTATGGGCACATTGTTGCGTTTCAAGTTTTCAGCTATAGCCTCTAAAGAACCCAGCGTATCCGCCTTCAAAACCACCCCGTCCACGTCTGTTGCAATGCGTATGCGCTCAACTTCTTCAGAAACAAGTCTCACATAACTGTCTAGGCTTTCTCCCTCGGAAACGGCGTATAACGGCGCACCCGCCAAAGCGTCCTCAAGCTCAGCGGCAACGATCTTAACGCCTGCGGCGGCTGAAACCTCATCCACAGAGGAGAACTTATCCCTGGGGTCCCTAATCTCATCTAGGGGCTTCGGAACTAGTATGGCTCTAACCCGCGTTACTATGGGTTTTTCCTTCCCGCCCACAACAATCAAGTCGTCTTTACGCAAAATTCCATCATAAATTATAGTGTTAAGCGTTAAGCCCAAGCCAGGCTCCTCCTTAACCTCCAAAACCGTGCCTTTTGCAGGTCCGGCTGTTGTCAGCAGCCGCCTCTTTAAAAACTGTTGGGTTAAGCCCACAAGAACGGCGAGAAGCTCTGTTATGCCCTCGCCCGTTTTGGCGCTTGTAGGCACAATTGCCACGGTTCGCGTGAAATCTTTTATGCGGTCGAAACGGTCAGCCCTAAAACCCAAACGGGAAAAAGCACCGATAATCTCGTAGAGGCGGTTGTCCAAATCTTCACGGACGTACTGGTCTTGGAGCTGGTAGGCTTTAAGAAAAGGCGTGTTCGGGTGGGGTTTCCAGCCCGGAATGCGGTCTATTTTGTTTGCAGCCACCAAAAACGGGGTTTTACGCGCCTTCAAAATTTCGATACACTCGTAGGTTTGAGCCTCAAAACCCTTAAGCACGTCGACGACGAGGATGGCTATGTCGGCGACGCTTCCGCCTCGTTTACGGAGATTAGTGAAAGCTTCATGTCCCGGGGTGTCAACAACAAGCAAACCTGGAATCTCAATCTCCCCTTTTATGGCTGACAGAAGCGGGCCAATCATCTGCTTTAGGGTTTCAACGGGGAAAAAGCTGGCACCGATATGCTGGGTCATGCCTCCAACTTCGCGGGCTTGAACGCTGGTTTTGCGAATCTTATCCAAAAGAAGGGTCTTGCCAGTATCCACGTGTCCAAGCACGCAGACAATCGGCTGACGAATAGGCATCGCTCATTCTTCCCCGCTCGGGTGACAGACAAGCAAGGCTCTTCAAACTAATAAAGGATGCTCCTAATAAATTTCTAAAGCCAGAAAACGAAGCCTATTTCTCCCACAAGACAGACCTATTCTGTTTTTGCAATTAATATAAACAGCCCGAGTGCGAGGAGTATCAGGCTTAAAAAGCCGAAGAAACCCGTGTAGACGCCTAAGGCTTGGCTGCTTGTGAAAGTGAAGTATGAAGCTAAAGCTCCGACGATTAAGAGGAGTAGGCCGAAGAATTTTTCAGCTGCTCTTATTGCAGAACCGCCATCTTCGCCCATGTTGCATTGGCTCCTTTTTGGACGTGTTTCTTTAATAGGCATGGAAGGGTTATTTTAAATTTCTTGTCTTTAACTGGTTTCTTCAAGCTTTGCCGGCAGATACTCGTCTACAATGTATGTCAACCCATAGCGGCTGAAGGCTTCCTGCTCTGCTTTACGCCTTATTTTCATGAAGGTTTTTATCTCCCTCTGCCAAAGCGGGTCCTCCTTGTACCTTGGGTCTTTCTGCAGCTCGTAAAGCCTTTTCATGTCAATTTCGTCCAGCGGGTCTGTGGGCAGCTTATAGTTAACGATGTCAGTGGCCCAGACACCGCTCCATTTAGCGTCCGGCGTTGTCAAGTCCCTTAGGTGTGCGGCGTTCGCTGAACCAGAAATTATAACCATGGCTATATGCATTCCCCAAGGGTCGCCGTCCGTGAAGATGTAGACTGGAAGCTTTAGTTCTCGGTTTAGCCTTCTTATGAAGTGGCGGGTTGCCCTCGGCGCCTGTCCAGCTGTGAGCACAAGTATGGCGTTAAACCTCTTATGTACGTTTTCCTCTATGAAGCGTGTGAAGAGGCCGCCTTTCTCTATGGCTATGACTTTGTCCGCGGAGGTTTCCACAAACTCTGCTGAGGTTAAGGCTGGGCCTATCATTACACCGTCGGGGTGCGATGTCAAGTTTAACGTTTTCCCCTCGTAGCCCGGCACCGTGTAGCTTATTGTTAGGTCGCCGAAAACGGCTGAACGTTCTTCTGGAAATATGCTGAAGTCCTCTCTTGAAAAGCCCAGCACAGTTTCTAGGTCGGTTATGATGTTGTTTGACTCCTGCTGGTCTTTGAAGGTCATTTCGTATGCTTGCGCCGAGTAGTATACGTCCCTTAAGGTTGAGGTTTTGCGTTGGGATGTCAACTCGTATGAGAAGAGGGCTGCCCATACAAGCTGGGCGAAGGGTTTCAGGTGGCGGATGTTGCGGGCGCTTCGCCTAACCCTCTTATCGCCTAAGATAAACTGTCTGAATTTTGAGTCGTAGTAAATGTTGTCGGTGGAGCGGCTTGGCATTTCTATTGATGGAAAATATCCCCTGTCAAGCTGTTCGTAAATTTTGACTCCAAAGTTTTCTAGGATGGATAAAACCTCCTTTCTTCTCTCCGTTATGCTGCTTTTAGAATCCTTCGGCTCCAAACCTTTTCACACTCCTAAGGAGCTTTTCTATGTCTGGAGGCTTCTCTTTTCCAGCAAGTTTCGCCGAGAACTGGGCGATTTTTGGGAGATATTTGCCGAAAACCCCGAGTTTTTTCTTCTCTCTGTCCACGTGCTCCCTTCTGCTTAGGAAACGCTGAAGTTGTCGTGCCACTTCCCTAAGGCCGTTGGCTATTTCCCTTCTAACCTCGGGTCTATCGGCAATAAACTCCTTTCCAACGGTTTTGTAGGGAACCTTAGTGCTGCATATATGCACAACTATGGCGATGGGCATTTCTGGCGTAACCTTGTACCTCCGCCAGTTCATAGCGTTTATAACCTTAACTGAAACGTCGCTTGCCTCATCGTAAAGCAGCGGTATCCTATTTGCAAAACGATAGATTGTGAAGCCTCCTTTTTGGGGAATTTCTCCCCCATAGGCTATTGCAACCTCAACTATAAAGGGGTGCCCAGCATAAGTGGCGGGTTTCCGCTGGTGGACAGCCACAAACTCCGGCTTCAACTCCTTTAAGACGCCGGTTCTAAGAAGTTCCTCGCCTAAGGGTGAGAGGCAACTTGCATCCGGCGGCAAGAAATCCTTAAACTTCTTAAGCATATGCATCAATCTGACAATCTCGTCGTGGGCGAGTTTCTTTGGGTTTTTGGAAGGGCTTATATTGCTGAATTCCAGAAACTTGCTTGCGGTTACTTCTCCAACCCTGTGGAAGTGGTTTTTCAGGAAATCCAGCATGTTACTACACGGCGTTACTTCTATGAGGCGTTGGAGAAGTTCCACGTCAACGCCGTAGGGGTGGGGCAAAGTCTCCTTAGGTGGATCGGGCATGACTGTTGTAGCCCTATTAAACTTGTAAAGCCTGCCTTTTGGATCTACGAAGGTTATGTTGGCGTACGGGTTAACCATAGCCGTCTGCTTAAAGTACTCTAGGATTTTTGGCATAGCCCTTAAATAGTCGCCTTCAAGGCTGAACTCGACAATTGTGCCCCGCCACTTTTCCTTATTGTTAAGAACTTTCCTATCAAGGATTATGGGGCGGTTTCTTTGGATGTCAATCATAAGCTTATAAACGTAAATTTTCGACATGTCAGTGCTTGAAATTATAGTGGCAGGCTGGTGGGTGGTTATCTGCCCATATAAAATGGCCATTTTGCCGCCGAGGCCGAAGGTTCCCCTCTGCTGTTTCAATTTATATTTTGAGCCGTAAAGCACCTGCCCAAAGGCTGAGGGAATATGCGCGGGAGGAACCCCTGAGCCGTTATCCTCAACCCTCAACTTGTAAATTTGAGTTTCTTTGCTTGCTTCCCCCTCAAAGGACAGCCTAACATAGATATCTGGCGGTATTTTGAGGCTTTCAGCAGCGTCCAGCGAATTTTCCACAAGCTCCCTTATGGCTGCGAAGACAGCTCTTGAAGGGTTCGTGAAACCAGCTATGTCGCGGTTACGGTAGAAAAAGTCCGAAGCGCTTATTTCCTCAAAGGTTGCCTGTGCCACCCTAGCCTCCACCACAAACTACTTTTACGTATGCACAGCCCGCTCTTTAATTTAACGATGACTATCACCCCACAGTTTCCATTGATAAAACGGCTTAGGCGTAAAACCCCTAGGAAGCTTTACCTTAAGCGTTTTAAACGGGACTCCGTGTTCGCCAATTTTTGCTGCAACAATTTTAATTTGGCACCCCAACAGCCTGTACAGCCCTAAACTGAAATATACGTTCCGCTTAAAGGGCTTATTTTAAGGGCTTTCTCTATAACGCGCGTAATAGTATTCGCCTATCTCCTTCTGAAACTTGTCAAGCCTTGAGCCCTCCTTATTAACCCGCGGCCTCTTAGTGGCAGGGTCTCTCCTAAACGTTACGTTCATCTCCTTCAAAAACATGTTCATGCCGTCCCTAAGGCTTGTCGGCGGGTTTGCCACGCCGTTTATTCCAGGCTGTCCGGTGAAAATCATCAGGCGGTCTGCGATGAAGTCTTGGGCAACTACGTCGTGTTCAACGACGAAGGCTGTCGCGTTGCGGGCTTCTACTGCCCTGCGTATGGTCCTGGCCATGTGAAGCCTTTCCTCCACGTCTAAGTATGCGCTTGGCTCGTCTAGAAGGTAAAGCTCAGCTTTCTTAGATAGGCATGCGGCAATCGCTGTTTTCTGCAGTTCGCCCCCGCTGAGTTCAGCCACGTTTCTGTCTAGAAGTTTGTCCAGTCCAAGGGGCTGGAGGATTTCCGCCTTGTAAAGGCTGGATGTAAAATCCTCTTTTGCAATGCTCATTAAAAGCTCTTGAACTGTTCCTTCATACCCGGCTGAAATGTATTGAGGTTTGTAGCTGACCTCCAGCTCCTTAAACTCTCTACCGTCGTCCGCTTTTTCTATCCCGGCCAAAATTTTCACGAAGGTTGTTTTTCCTATACCGTTAGGCCCCAAAATTCCTATGATTTCCCCCTTTCTTATCTCGCCGGAATAAGCGACAAGCTTGAAACCCTCATAGGTTTTCTCTATTTTGTCCCATTTCAACAGTGCTTCGCCAGCTCCGAAGCTTATGGTTGGGGGTTTTTCGTGGAAAATTATAGCCTCCTTTCTGAAACGAACGTTTTCGTCTGGAATGTAGCCTTGAAGGTAAACGTTTATGCCTGTTCTTACGCCGTGAACATGGGAGACTATCCCGTAAACGCCTGCCTCGCCGTAGAAAATGCATACTTGGTCTGAAAGATAGTCCAGCACGGCAAGGTCATGTTCAGATACAACAACAATTTTATCGCCCTTTTTTAGGCTTCTTATGGCTTTAGCCACCTCGAGCCTCTGCTTTACATCGAGATAGCTTGAAGGTTCGTCAAAAAGGTAGACGTCTGCCTCTCTGCATATCGTGGCGGCTACAGCCACCCTTTGCAGTTCACCGCCGCTTAAGGCTTCTAGCGGTCTGTCCCAGATGTTTTTAAGTTCAAGTTTTTCAGCAACATTTTTGAGTACTTTTCGCTCGTCCACCCTCTCTAAGAGTTCCCCAACTTTTCCCGAAACCACTTTGGGAATCTTGTCAACATATTGGGGCTTATGCACAACCTTAAGTCTGCCCTCGCCCATCCTTTGGAAATAGTCTTGGAGGGTTGAGCCTCGGAAAAACCTTATAATTTCGTTAATGCTTGGCGGATTTTCATAGTTTCCAAGGTTAGGCCTAATCTCCCCAGAAAGGATTTTCAACGTTGTTGTCTTGCCTATCCCGTTCTTTCCAATCAAACCCAAGACAACGCCCGGGGAGGGTGTGGGAAGCCTATAAAGCTTGAAAGTGTTTGGGCCGAAGCGGTGGCTACACTCGGCTTCCAACTCGTCTGGGAGGTTGACTATTGAAAGGGCGTTGAAGGGGCATTTTTTCACGCATATTCCACATCCAGAACAAAGCGCTTCCACGACAACGGGCATGTCGCCCTCGAAGCGTATCGCCTCCACCCGGCTTCGAATCATTGGACAAAAGCGATGACAAACCCTACCGCAACGCTTTGGTTTACATTTATCCGAGTCCAGCACGGCTACACGGGTCATGGCCTATCAACAACAGCCAAACCGTTAATCTGATAAATATGACTTTAAAATCAGAAGGAAAGGTTTCTAAAAACTTTTTGTTTTAAAAGAAAATGGTTAGGCTTGGAGGTTTTAGTCGTTCACCATTCTTCCTCTTCCCATTCCTCTTCTTCCCATTCTTCCTCTTCCCATTCATCCTCCTCAAACATGCTTTTTCACCTCCCGCCATGGCTGTGCATAGGGAGATGCCTCTAAACACCTTTAAACGTTTTCGTTCGGCAGTTGTCGAGAATGAAGTTGAGGGACACGTTTTGCTTTAAAAGCTTACCTTATAATTTTTGCCACAAGGGAGGCTGCGGGCTCATACATCTCCGGTGTGATGTAAGCCCAGCATAGGTTTGAAGTGTTATGCGCAGCCCCTATCTCTCCACGAGTGTTAACCGCAATTAACCCCATGTGGTTGGGGGTTTCAGCTATCCTTCGGCTAACCAGTTTTATGGCTTCCTCAACGGCTTCTTGGGCTGATTTTCCATGCTCCATATAATTGCAGACCGTTTTAGCTAAAACAAGCCTTATGGCTATTTCACCGACGCCTGTTGCGGAGCATGCTCCGCTTCGGTTATCCGCGAATGTGCCGCATCCGATCAGAGGGGAATCGCCTATCCGCCCCGGAAGCTTCAACGGAAAACCGCCAGTTGAGGTCGCAGCAGCCACGTTTCCATCCTTATCTAGGGCGACGGCGCCGACAGTTTCAAGGTTGAAAAGCTCTGGATGATCCCTGATAAGGTTTGCGAGTTTGGGCAGCTCGAACTTTCCCTCGAGTAGTGCCTTTTTCTGCTGTTCATAACGTTTCAGTTGAAACTCGCTTGGGGCATCCATCCTCTCAACGTTAAACATTTTTGCAATTTTCTCAGCGCCTTCGCCTACAACAAAAACGTGGTCTGTTTTATCCATAACCAGTCTAGCCAGACGAACAGGGTTTTTGATGTCTCTGAGAAGCCCTGCGGCTCCAGCTTTAAGGGTTCTTCCATCCATAACAGAGGCCTCCATTTCCACATGCCTCTCTATGTTTAGGCTTGAGCCGCGGCCAGCGTTGAAGGCTCCCTCGTCCTCCAAAACAGCTACAGCTTCAACAACAGCGTCAACCGCGCTTCCACCTTTCGTTAAAATGTTGAACCCTATTCTCGCAGCTTTTCTAACCCCTTCAAGCGCGGGTTGGCTGTGTTCAAGGTTCCATGTTCCAGCGCCGCCATGGACAACAATTACTGGTTTACGCCCTTTCAAGTTTAGTCCTTCCCAAACGGGTCACTAGAACCGTTAGCTTTGGATTTAAGGTTAGTGTTTAACGTTTCAAAATCAAAATGGATAAATCTCTGCGGTGGAAACTATATGTTTGGGATGATGTGAGGCGACGGCTAGGAGCCATGCAGGCTGTGAAAAAGCCAACTAACCTGCACTGACCCCATAAAGAGGCGAATGGTTATGCTTAGGGACTTTAACCTTTTAGCAACAACCTCGCGGGGTAATGAAGACGAGGCTTGTTCGGAATTGTGGTATCTGCTTGGGCAGGTTGGGGACGTGGCGCCGGTTATTGACAAAACAGGTGTTTCTGGGCTGATTGCCGCAAAAACCGCTTTGAACCCCTTTGAGGTTATAGAGAAGTTTCGCCTTATACTCCGGGAACGCCCCTACGAGTTTCGCTACATGCTTAGGGTAATTCCCATCGAAAAGGTTGTACGTACAGACCTTGGGGAGATCCAGCGGACGGCAGCGGCGCTGGGGGCAAAAATTGAGAGAAACGAAGCTTTCCGCATTACTGTTGAGAAACGCTACACAGAAATCTCCACAAAGGACATTATAGAAGCCGCAGCCTCAGTCATAGATAGGAAGGTTGACCTCAACAACCCTGACAAAATCTTGCTGATAGAGGTTATCGGAGGGTTAACGGGAATATCCCTAGTTAAGCCCTGCGACATTTTGTCCGTGATTAAAGAGAAATTCTTATAACATTAACGTTGGGTTGCCAGCAGAGCCATACGCTCTATAACAAGGTTTACTATGGCCTTTTCGCGGTCATCCCCCGCCATAGAGGCTTTAACCTCAACCTCTGAAATATCAAAAGCCCTCTTTATAGCATCAATTTTCTCTTCGGAAAGCATAAGAACTCGGTCATCGCGTTCCGCGTTTATCAGCTTAGCCAAAGAGGCAAGGGCAAGCTTCACATTTTTGGGGTCTCCGCCAATGATTATCACGGCGATTTCCGAGGAGTTTGGTTTTATTCCAAGAAGTTCCACAGCCCTTTGGATCTGGCGCTGTGCAGATGCATAAAGCATGGCCTCCATGGCCAAGCTTTTTGAAATGTTTTCCTTGTTTTGGAAGGCTTTTAGGGCGTTTAAAGAGGAGAAGTATAAATGCTGCCACGTGGCCACAAGTTTCGCGTCAAAGAACTGAAACTCCACATCTTTCCCTAAACAGGCTTTAACCTTTTCTAAAAAATTTTTAACGTCTGATATTTTCGCGTTCCTGAAACCAGCAATGGCAAGGCTTTTTCTAAACTCTCTTATATGTTTTAGCAACTTTCTTCCTCAACAATCTCTTTCAAAAATCCCTTAACAAGCCTTTTAGATAAGCCTGCCTCCACGAGCCTGTCCAGATCCTCTTCATAGGGCTTGCCCTGTTCCATGCACTTTTTAACGATTTTTCTGATGGTTTCCTTTACCTCCCATGGAAAAACTATCCAGCTGCTTGTCTCCTTCACGTAATAGTCGGGCTTTACTATGCTCCATGGCTTGTAATATATTGTGGCTATTTTAACCTCCACAGCCCCCACGTCCATCAAATGTTCCTTCACGAGTTTGAGGCTTTTCCCAGTGTCTGCAACCTCGTCGACGACGAGTACTTTTTTGCCGGCAACACTCACGGAAACGGGCTGGGTTAAGGTTGGCTCCCCCTTTGTTTCGGCAACCCCCAAATAAAATTCAGCCTTAACATTTGCCAAGTTGGGGTTGTCTAAAAGGTCTGATAGTACTCTTGCAGGGGGCCACCCGCCGCGGGAAACGCCCACAATCACATCTGGTTTAAAGGAACATCTTCTAATTTCGCGTGCCAACCGCAGAAGCATTCTATATATTTGATTCCATGTTGGGACTTCAAACGTGAGTTGATCCAACGTTTTTCCTCTCTGGAAGCGAATAGAAGATGAACAGGGAACTAGTTTTAACTTTTTCTAAAAACTATGGTGTAGAAAGGGAAACTTTTATCCTTATAAAAAGGAGGGGGTCGGAAAACGGAAACTTATTCAAATTCTGACGGTTCTTTAGGCATTTTTTCTTTTTCCTTCTCTTTCTCCATTCCCTTCGCTGCAATCACGTCGTCGATCTTCAAGATCATGTTTGCTGCTTCTGTGGCGGACTTGATTACTTGAAGTTTGACTCTCAAGGGTTCTACTACGTTAAGTTCCAGCATGTCTCTAACTTTGCCTGTGAAAACGTCAACGCCATATGATGGTGTTGCGGCGCCTTCATGCTTCGCCCTCAAGGCGACCATGATGTCAATAGGGTCTAGCCCCGCGTTTTCAGCCAGTGTTAACGGTATGGACTCAACGGCGTCGGCAAAAGCCTCTATGGCTAGTTGTTCGCGGCCGCCAACTTTCACAGCGTATTCCCTCAGCTGTTTTGCCACCTCAGCTTCTGGAGCACCGCCGCCTGGAACAATTTTTCCATCTTCTATGGCGTTTCTAACAACGCATAGGGCGTCGTGGAGTGACCTTTCAGCCTCGTCGACCACGTGCTCAGTCCCACCTCTAACCACCACTGTGACAGCCTTCGGGTTCTTACACTCCCTGACATAAACAAGTTTGTCTTCGCCTATCTTGACCTCCTCCACCGTTTTGGCTTCGCCGAGAACATCGGATGTTAGATCCTTAACGCTGGCCACTATTTTGCCGCCCGTAGCCCTAGCGAGTTTTTCCATGTCGCTGCTGCTGACGTTTTTAACTGCCAATATACCCTTTTTAGCTAGGAAGTGGAGTGCCACATCGTCTATACCTTTCTCGCAGAAGACAACGTTGGCGCCTGCTTCTGCAATTTTATCCACCATTTCGCGGAGCATTCGCTCTTCTTCGTCTAGGAAAAGCTTCATTTGCTCTGGGCTTTCAATGTTGATTTTTGCGTCAAACTCTGTCTTCTCAATTTCCAATTTGGCGTTTAGAAGGGCAATCTTGGCGTTGTTGACGATTTTAGGCATCTGCGGGTGCGCCACCTCCTTGTCGATAACCATGCCCTTAACAAGCTCTGTTTCTTCAAGGCTTTTTCCATGTTTCTTCAAAACCTTGATTAAGTCAATGTCAGCCTTCATCTTTCCATCTTTATCCTCAACCACCTGCTTCACCGCTTCTACGGCCAGCTTTGCAAAGTGCTCTTTGGCTGCAGCTATGCCCTTACTGCCCATGGAGGTTATGGCCACGTCTATTAGCCGCTTGTCATCGTTTATGCTTATTGGAATAGCCATTTTTTCGAGGGCTTCTCTGGCTTTTTCGCTGGCTTTTTTGAATCCTTCGATGATTATTGTTGGGTGAATGTTCTGGTCGAGCAGGCTTTCAGCTTTAGCTAGCAGTTCGCCAGCTAAGACAGCGGCTGTTGTTGTTCCGTCTCCAACCTCGTTGTCCTGGGCTTTTGCAACTTCCACAAGCATTTTTGCTGCTGGATGCTGCACATCAAGCTCTTTTAGGATGGTTGCACCGTCGTTGGTTATGGTGACGTCGCCGAAGCTGCTTACAAGCATTTTATCCATGCCTTTAGGGCCAAGGGTTGTTTTAACAGTTTCAGCTATTATTTTTGCAGCCATAATATTGTTTCTTTGAGCTTCCCTTCCAGTGGTTCTTCCAGTTCCTTCCTTTAACACTAAAACTGGGACTGTTCCAGAGGGTATGGCTGCCATACACCATCACCCCCTTACATACCTTTCCGTTTTTAATTTTGCAAAGTTAGACGGAAAAATTACTTCTATATAAATTTTTCTCTAAACCTTGATGATGTTATACCCTGAAGCCTTCCTAATTCTATTCATAACAGCCAAGCCCAGCCCCTGCGCTGGCACACCCTCAGCGATAATGACGTCAACTTTTTCCATGTCAAACTCTCTCAGAAGCCTAAACAAGTTTCTGGCCATGTCCGCAGTATTGTTCCTGCTTCCAAGGGATTTCACAACATCAGCCTGATAATACGCGGATGTTTCATTGGTGGCCAGCACACCAACTTTGACATCGTTCCGCTTATACTCTTCGGTCAACTCCCTTATTTTTTCAACTATAGCTGACAATTCGCCTTCAACCACAATCATTTCTGCTTTTGGAGCGTAATGCTTATGCTTCATCCCGGGGGAACGCGCCTTGTTAATCAGTAACTCTTTTTCGGCGATGGCTGCTGGGTGAAGTTCAACGTTTCCAAGAACTTCCCTTAACGCTTCGTAGGGTGTTCCTCCGGGGCGGAGAATCTGCGGAGGGTCGACCGTCAAGTCTAAAACTGTTGATTCTACACCTATCCGTGTAGGGCCAGCATCTAGGATGGCGTCTATCCTCCCGTAAAGGTCTTCTAAAACGTGTTCCGCCGTTGTTGGGCTTGGTCTTCCCGAGAGGTTTGCGCTTGGAGCCGCAATGGGGCAGCCGCTTTCCTTAATTAACGCCAAAGCTACATTATGTTTGGGCATACGAACCGCAATGGTATCTAAGCTGGCTACGGTTACGTCTGGCACGATTTCTGAACGTTTAAAAATCAATGTTAAGGGTCCAGGCCAGAAAATCTCCATTAGCCTTTCAGCCTTTGCCGGAACTTCCCTTACAAGCTTGTAAACGTCGGATATGCTGCTCACGTGCACTATGGGAGGGTTATCAAGCGGCCTGTTTTTAGCCCAGAAGAGCGCTAAAACTGCTCTTGAGTTTAAGGCGTCGGCTCCCAAGCCGTATACGGTTTCCGTTGGGAAAGCCACCAAACCGCCATTGCGTATTATGTTTGCGGCTAAACGGACGTTTTCAGAGTTCGGGGTTTCTGGGTTAACCTTCAACACTAAAGTTTTTTTCATGATTTGGCAAACCTGCAGATATGACGACAACCGGGTTAACTGGTTAAAATTAACCTTTAAGGGTTACCGAAAAACTTTACCGTCACACCACATAATATTGGATAACCTTTTGCATACTTTTCGGTGCAGCTTGTCGCGCGGCGAGTTGTTTCAGGATTTTTATTACTTGGGGCTGGAAGCGCGCTATGTCTGTTAGGCTTACTAAGCCTACAAGGTGCTTACCTTCAACAACCGGCAACTTCTTAATCTTCATTTGAAACATTAACCTGACAGCTTCCTCTAAATCCATGCTTGGCTCCACAACTATTAGGGGGCTTGACATAACATCCTTAACCTTCGTTTTTTAACGTCCCTTGTTTCAGCCACAACCCTCTTAAGCATGTCTCTTTCAGTTATTATCCCTACAGCTTTTCCCTTCTTAACAGCAATTAAGCATCCTATCTCAAACTTGTTCATGATCTCGGCTGCTTCCTTAATCGTTGAATTTTCGTCGATGGTTACAACTTCCCTAACCATAACATCCTCAACTTTAAGGGATAGCGTGTTTTCAGACTTCTTCTCGCTCAATATAATTAACCCCAAACTCTCTCTATTCAGGGTCTTCAATATTATAATTTAATGCAATGCCAATTAATATTTGAAAGTAAGCAGTTTTTGAACAAGCTCCCCAACACGCTTGCTTTGGGGGATCTTTGCTCGTTCAAACTTTTCTTTAGGCTTTGTTAGGGGTCTAGTGGCGTCTATGCCCATTTTGCTTGTCAACCCAGTTTCTTGATCCGCAGAAGAGTCAAGGGTGGAACCCCGCACATTTTCTATAACCAACAAGTCTTCACATGCTTGAAACCTTGTTGCAATAGCCCATTCAACATCAGCCATGTTAAACACATCAATGTCAGAGTCTACAACAACCGCGTGCTTTAAGCTGGGATGGGCAGCGAAAGCCGCCAACAAGGCGTTTTTCCCATCACCCTCCAACTGCTTTTCAATGGATATTATGGCGTGAAGCCACCCGCTCCCGCCGACGGTAAGGTTTACAGCATTAACCCTCGGAACAACCTTTGAGACTGCCTCATAAATTGAAGCCTCACGGGGCAACCCCATCAAAAGTCTATGTTCAGCGCCGGATGGCAAAAGCGCCTGATAGATGAAGTCCTCTCTATGCATGACGTTTACGACTTCCACAATGGGCTGTTTTCTTGTAATGTCATATGTTCCAGTAATGTCCACTAGTGGTCCCTCCATAGCCTCCTTGCTTGCGGAAATTCTACCCTCTATGATGAGTTCTGAGTCTGCCGGCGCGTAGGCGTCCACGTTCTTGCATTTAATTAGGCAGAGTTTGCCGCCTAAAAGCGCGTTTGCCACATCAAACTCGCTTACGCCGAAGGGAATGGATGAGGATGCTGCCAGCATCACGGCTGGATGAACCCCTATGGATATAGCCACGTCTAAATCCACGCCTTTCTCTTTCGCCATTTGCCAAAGCCTGTAAAGATGACGGGGAACCAATCTTATAGCTAGGTGTTTTTTGTCTAAAACTTGAAGCCTATGAATTGACACGTTTTCAACGGCTTCGTCAGGGCTCTTTGCGTAAACGACGGCGGAGGTTATGTATGGTCCAGCGTCCCTCTCGAAATGTGTAAGAACCGGTATTCTAGACAATTCTGGCTTTTCGATAAAGTTTCCAACAGCGTAAGCTTCGGTGATTTTCGGCTTTTTAGGGGAACTCCAAGCCTCTAACAGTTTCTGGTAAAGTCCGTTCTGCTCGACGCAGAGCGCCTTGCAGATGCGTTTTCTCGTCCCGCAAACATTAGCAACGATCTTAGTTTTGCCCCCTTCAACATTTTCAAAAAGGAGAACCGGGCCCTCATTGTCGAAACATTTTATTATGTAGGAAACCTCAAAGGCTGGGGAAACCTCGTCTTTTATGTGCAGAACTTCCCCTTCAGCCTCCATCTGCTCGAGGAAACTTCTAAGGCTCATGTTAGGCTTTCCCCCATCGCCGGCTCTGAGGGAACAACCCTTTCGATAAGCCTCTTAAAAATCAACTGGGCTTGCATCTCGTCCATTTTTTCCAAGTAAATAGAGACTAGGGCTATTTTGCGCTTCTTTGAAGCCAAATACTCTGCGAACATGCGAGCCGAAATAACGTTTCTGTCGCCTAACAGAACCGATGAGGAGGGAAGTCCAGGCGTGTCCGAAGGCTTCGGCACTGCCACAGCCAACGTTCCAAGCCTATCCTCGCTTTCGCTTAAGAGGACCAAGCAAGCGTTTTTTGTTTCAAGGTAGACTGCCAGAAAATGAACGTTCTGCTCAACTATTTCATCCTTAACAATTTTTGCGCGTTCCACAATATCACCTAATGCCTATTTATAGCTTCACATATTCACTATTTATTGCTTTCAAAAAGGCGACCTGTCCAATGGCTGGCAACAGAGCCGCAAAAATACTGCAAACTCTGCGAGAAAGCTTCACTGTGCCAAGATGGGTGACCTCGGACAAGGACCCATTTAAAACCCTGATTATAACGATAATTTCGCAAAACACCTCTGACAGAAACGCTGAAAGAGCCTTCGAAAATCTTTCGAAGCGTTTTCAAGTAACCCCCGAAGCGCTGGCGAAAGCTGAAAAGGCAAAAATTGAGGAGTGTCTCAAAACCGCTGGACTTTACAGAAACAAGGCTCGGGTGATAAAAGAGGTTTCACGCATAATTTTAGAAAATTTTGGAGGAAGCCTAAAACCAATTTCAGCGATGCCCTTTGAAGAGGCGCGAAAAACGCTTATGCAGCTTCCGGGCGTTGGACCTAAAACGGCGGATGTAGTTTTGCTTTTCTCTATGAATCATCCAACTATTCCCGTGGACACTCATGTTAAACGGGTTTCGAAAAGGCTTGGGCTGGCTCCGACAGACGGAGACTACGAAGAGGTTAGAAGGTCTCTTCAGTCTCTGTACAAGCCAGAGGATTACCTTAATGTTCACGTTTTATTGATCTTGCTTGGTAGAAAGTATTGCAATGCCAGAAGACCTCTCTGCCAAAAATGTCCAGTGAAGGCTTTTTGCCCTTCGAGGAAAACCAAGACTAACGTTTCTCTTCAATAGGCATCGGAGGGATTTCTTTAAAGTTTTTGTCTAAGCGCACCCTTCCAACCACAATCGTTGAGACACCGTTGATAACAGGCGTGAACACTTTCATAATTTTTCTTACATAGTCTATTTCGCGTATGATGCCTATCCCAAGAAACCTCTCCTCACCATCATAAAGGCCCACAAGCAAGTTTTTCCCACCACTAGTAGGCGTCGCCGCATTTTTGCCTAAACCCGCTTGCTCAAAATTCTCAATTTTCACCCAGTTTAGGGGTATGCACTGCACCTTTGCGTTCTTCAAGTATTTTATGTAGCCCAACTCCCTTAGGCTTTTGCGTTTTTCTCTGCTTCTCTGCTTTATGGCTGGGGGTGAATCAATTGTAAATGTCCTATAATTTTTAAGCGCAGCCAGGAGGGGGTTAAGCTTGTCGTTTTGTTGTATGCAGAAAATTATGTTGGGGCTTATCCTCTCAGCAAGCTGGACCTTGTACTGCACGGCGTCTTCGCCTTCAACCCAACCGTCAGTGTTTACAACAATGAAGTCTGGGCTGTTGTTGAAAATTTCCTCTTTTAAGAGTGTTAACCCTTGAAGAACCTTGTCAACCGCTTTACTGGGCGAGGTTACACCTACAAAGAAGGCGTTCTTCACCAGTAGGTTAAAGAGGTCTGTAACTGGTTTAGACACGAAGGTGTATGCTATGGTGCACGGTGGGCCAATGTCTGACTGTCCTAGGTCAGCGTCCAGAATTGCCACCCTGCGCTTTTCGCCCAACAGCTTGTTTAATAGATATGTGCAGAAACTTGTCTTCCCAGAGTCTGAGGCGCCAAAAACCAGCGCTACTGCGGGTTTTGACGGGACGGCTAACAACTCCTCATAAGCCTTACTCCAAGACGGCGGGATGGTGCTTCCTTCCAACTCTTCCACACAAGAGTTTTCGCCCAAAGAGATGTTAAAGGTTGCAGTTTCTTCAACCGTGAAGGGCATTCTCTTGCCGTCTCGTATAATAACCTTGTACGCGTGTTCCATGGGAAAGCCGAAAACTTCCACTTTCCCGGAGACGAGGGTTACTGAAGCGGGGCCGTCAACCAGAAGGGTTTTCCCATCTTTCACTGTTATGTCCATTCATCGCCCTCCTAGCAAATTTGTTACCGCTTCTCCCGGCAATTCTAATCGCTGAGGCAATGTCTCTCAAACCCCTTCTATGCTTAGCCTCTTTTATGTGACGGTTTGTTCCCGCTTCGCTGACGCTTTCTAACACAACATTTTGGGGAAGTATCTTGTCTAAAGCGTTTAAAAGCTTCTCTTTATATTCGGGAATGCCGTCGCCAACTTTAACCGAAAACAGCGATGCTTTCACATCTCTAAAATTTTTTATGATATCCTCTATCTCGGTAAGCGTTTCTTCTATACTGAAACAGTTTTCAGTCTTAATCACTTTCCCATCCGCTAAAACAGCTAGCCCCAAGACTTCGCCTGGGTCAACGCCTATAACAATTTTTTCATAAGAACTTTTTCCTTCAATATGCTGCAACGCCTGGTTTATCAAAGCTTGTGGTTCCACTCCATCTTTAAACGTTAAAACTGTTTCATGGTTTATGAGGGGCCGCTCCTTATCTGTGGTTATTACAACTTTAACTTCCATGGGTATGGGGTCGTAGGGTGTCAAGCTTATGAAGGGTATTTTTGTTTTCTTCAACTCGTTGACAATCATGTAGTAGGCTTTTCCCGAAACTGTGGCTACGGCTATCCTTGCCTTCATACGGCTTTCCTACAGACTTGCGTTGAGGGCATAGAATAAAATTATTACTCTTTTGTTGTTTATATTCATTGGCGTGCATGGGCGTGCTTCAGAAAATTCCGACAAAGTGTAGAGAGCTGGATGGAATCTTAGATGGGGGCTTCTCTCTCGGCAAAGTATGCCTGATTTATGGAGAGGCTGAAACGGCGAAAACAACTTTGGCAATACAATGCGCGGTGAACTGCGCCGAGTTGGGGTATAAAACGCTTTTCGTGGACTGCGACGGCACCTTTTCAGCTAGAAGACTATCCCAGATTGCCCGTGAAAATTTCAAAAAAGTTGCAGAGCTAATAATCCTTGCAAAGCCTAAAGACTTTAAAGAGCAAACCCTCATCGTAGACCAGTTGACAAACTACCTGACTAAGGGCTTCGGCTTAATAGTCTTCGACACGCTTACATCCTTATACAGGTTGGAAATCGCGGAAAAACCTGAAAAAAAGTTTGAACTGAACAGAGAATTAAATAGGCAAATGGCTTGGTTGGCACAGGTCGCCAGAACCCAGAAGATTGCAGTCCTTGCGACAAGTCAAGTTCGAAGCGTTTTTGACGAAACCTTCAACAGCATAGAGCCGGTAGCCACAAGGGTGTTAAAGTTCTGGGCTGACATAATAGTTGCCATGAAGCCCACTGAAAATCCGATGATTGTAAAAGCGTCCGTAGAGACGAAAACAAAAACGGCTCAACCCCTAACCTGCTATCTAAAAATAGAAGAAGACGGGTTACGGGATTATTTAACTCGATGATTTGAAGGGCGTAGGATGAGCATGGTGATACAGCTAATTACCGAAGCGTTGAAATTCGCCTTTCCAGCCTACTGTGCAAACGCCATACCCGTGCTTATAGGTGGAGGTTTACCCATAGACCTTGGAAAAAAGTTTATTGATGGTAAACCAATTTTCGGAAAAAACAAGACTTTTAAGGGTTTCTTCTCCGGGCTCGCCGTCGGAACCCTTGTCGGTCTTGTAGAAAGCGCATTTTTCCCCGAATATCCTGCACTTTTTGGATTTCTAATATCCATTGGAGCCTTAATCGGAGACCTTGCAGGAGCCTTCATAAAAAGGAGGCTTGGAATCGCCCCTGGTGGACCGCTACCAATAGTCGACCAAATAGATTTCATGATTGGAGCCCTCATATTCGCCCTTCCGCTAAAAGTGCCATGTATCAAGCTTGCCTTTACAGTCTTAATCATCACAATTCCAATTCATGTGCTAACCAATTTTGCGGCTTACAAAATGGGTTTAAAGAAAAATCCTTGGTAAATTAAGAATAGGTTAGACGCCTTTCCAAGCATGTATCACGGCTTCTATGGAAATGTACGCTACTATTAAGAGAGTCAAACCAGCTATAAGCATCATGTAGGCCTGCCTAGGCCTGTAGGCTTGTTTTGTGCTTTCATATATGAATAAGGCGCCGACTATACCCAGAGAGTAGAGAATCATGGAAATGATGCTGTCAGACCAGAATTGATACGCTAAGGATGGATAAACAAAATAGAAACGTCCATATGCGTAAGCCGCTGGAGGAGGCCCCACAACTAGACTGTAGAGTCCCCCTCCAAACAGAAAAACCGCTAATGCTATGGCTGCTGCTGCAAGGAAAAATGTTGAAGGTTTGGTTGTTGAGAGTCTCCTATAAAGCCTTTGAAGGGAGTAAGACATTGAAGAAATGGTTCTTTTAGCTTGACGTGCCAACTTCTCTCTCTCCGCTTTTAATTAGGTGTTCTGCCACCTCTTTAGCCCATTCGCCTGTTAAGGGATTCTTCGCAATCTCGCTTAAATATTCTTCCCAAGAGATGCCTAAAGCCTTCTTCCAAGCCTCATATCCATTTACGACGCTTTTGTATGCTTCAGCATGTAAATCACAATAACCGTTTTTGACAACCTCTCTACTGCAAACTTTACACTTCATTTTTCTCCTCCTCTTTCAAGGGGCATGCTGGATTAAAGCACAGCGCCCAAGGGCGTCTACCCTTTATCCGAACTTGAACAGTGGGCCAGCCGCATCCCCGGCAATTTTTTCCAAGAGGCCTAATGCTGCCCTTCTGTGGAAGCGGAAATGAGGCCTTACACTGGCCTTTGAAAAAGTTTGTGCATCCGATGAAACGTTTGCCTGTCTTTCTCGAGTATAAAATTGTGAGGTTTCCCGTCCCGCAGACTGGACATGCGCCGACGTTTCGCTCTTCGAATCTGGCTCTTTTTATGGCTTGGCTTAGCTGTTCGCCTATAACTTTCTCCTTGCTCTTTAGTTCCTCCACAACGGGCTTCAGAATTTCAACAGCATCCAAGAGAACATTTTCTCTCTTTTCCGTGCGCGCTTGAATCCTATCCATCCTTTCTTCAAGATTTCTTGTTAAATCCACAGAGGTTATCGTGGGGCAGTGTTTCTGCAAAACCTCAAGAACCTCAAAGCCTAAATCCGTAACAACCATCCTCTCATCCCGAACATACTTCCTATCATAAAGGGTCTGTATAATGTCCGCCCTAGTTGCCTTAGTTCCAATTCCAGCCTCTTCCATTTCTTTGAGGAGGCTGCCTGGATTGTACCGTGGCGGCGGCTTGGTGAACTTCTCCTCCAAAACTATTCCTTTAACCTTGAGCCTTTGCTTTTCCTCTATCGGCGGCAGGAGAACCTCATCCGACCTCACGTAGGGCTCGTAAAAACGCAGCCAGCCCTCTTTAAGGGTTTGACGTCCTCTAAGATAGAAAATGTGTCCGTTAATGTTGATTTGCACCTTCACGGACTGCCTTAAAGCTGGTTCGCCGAAAACAGCCATAAACCTCCTTACAACGAGATCCCAAACCCGCTTTTCAGAGTCATCCAAAGCTCTTTCGGGCAGTTTTCCTGTCGGATAAATGGCTGGGTGCGCCGGATCCTCCTTCTTCCCCTCATTAGGCTTCAACACTTTTTTAGCTAAAAGTTCTTCAGCAAGCCGCCTATACTCAGAAACGCCGCTTAAACTCTTTAATATCCCCTCATAGTTTATCGCTGGGGGAAGTTTCTGGCTGCTTGTCCTCGGATAAGAGATTAAAGCGTCAAGGTAGAGGCGTTGGGCAATGTCTAATGTGCGCCTAGGCGTGTAACCGAATAGGCTGTAGGCTTCGCTTTGCAGTGAACCAATATCAAAGGGTGTTGGCGGCGTCTGTTGGAACTGTTTAACTTCAACGCTTTCCACGGTTCCATCTTTACCTTCACAAGCGTCCACTATGGCGTCAGCTTCCTTCTTGGTTTCGATAGTTGCCTTTTCATATTCCGCCTCAAAGACTTCGCCTTTTACCTCAACCTTAGCTTTAATCTCCCAGTACGGTGTCGGCACAAAACTTCGAATGGATTTTTCCCTAGCGACAAGAAAGCTCAGAGTTGGCCCCTGAACCCTTCCAGTGCTTATAGTTGCATATTTCCCACTCCAATCCTTTGCAGCAATAGTTAAAGCCCGCGACAGGTTAATGCCGTAAAGCCAGTCAACCTCGTGTCGGGTTCTTCCAGCCTCTATAAGGCCAAAGTCGAGGGTTGGCAGCAGTTCTTCATACGATTTTTCAAGCTCCTCCTTTGTCAAGGTGGAATACTTCATTCTTTTGGCTACGCCTTCTTTATCGCCGCACGCGTATTTTAGTATGCAGTAGCCTATGATGCTTCCCTCAATGTCGTAGTCGCATGCGTCTATGTATGTGTCCGCTTCTTTCGCCAGCTTCGAAATGGTTTCAAGCCAGAAGCGAATTTGCCTTGCACCTCTCTCCGCGAGGTACCGCGGCACCCATCTAAAACTGAAAACTGGGTAGTGGTCTCTCCCGCCGCTCCCCTCCCCTTCGTCCACAGTGTACAAGTGTCCTATTGCTGGAACAACTATTATCGGCCTATCCCGTTCAGCCACATAGAATGGCACGCCGTTTTCTTCCATTTTTTTAGGTTTTCCCCTCAAATCGAGAGCAGCCGCTATCCTCTGCGCTGCATCAGGCTTTTCCGTAATAATAAGCGTGCACTTTCCCATGTTGTCTCAAGCCTCAACCATGTTAATGGATTCTTAAACATAAGCCTTAACGCTAAAGTTAAAAGTTTCCCCGAAGAAGTTTCCGAATTCAGCAGCAACCAATAAATATCCGCAGCATATCTCATTTACCATTGTTGAGGTGTTAGCGTTGCCTCAACGTGTTACTTGCCATCAATGCGGCCACATTCTATACGAGGGAGAAGAACTTAAACCCCCTGATGAAATTCTCCATAAGCATGATGGGAAATGCCCAGCATGCGGCAGAAAACTCGCATTCATACCCCTAAGCGTCGAAGTTAAACCCGTAAAATGAGCTTTCCGCTAGGAGACAGTGGTTTCCATCTTGAGTATTAGGCCAAAAAGCTGATAAAAGTCTTCAACTAAACCGCAAGAGAAATAAAGAAATAGACCCTTCCAATAATCCATTAACGAGCTGAAGCTGAAATGAAGATCCAGGAGATTCTAACAAAAGAGAAAATAATCAACGGTTTCAAAAGCCTTGGAAAAATCCGCCCTAAGACAGACCGCGACACAATGATAACCCTTTCAGCCCTAATACTAATACTTTTCATAGCCTTCACAATACGTATTTTCCCCATAAAGTGGGAAATAGACCCGGCGACTGGAAAATCTAATCTGCTGCTGTCAGAATTCGACCCATACGTTCAATACCGCTTCACAGAATATATTGTTAAAAACGGTTTCATAGCTTGGGCTTGGCCTAACCCGTGGATAGACTATCAGCGTTGGCACCCCGAAGGGGTTAATGTGGCAGAAACCTTATTCCCAGGCTTGCCCTTAACGGCAGCCTTCCTTTACAAAATAGTTTCTGCTCTAGGCGTCGGCATAGACCTTATGAGTTTTTGCTCTCTGTTTCCGGCAATAATGGGGATGCTGGCTTCCCTTGCCATCTACTTTTTAGGAAAAGATATGGGCGGCAGACCTGTCGGCTTGTTGGCTGCGCTTTTTTTGGCTCTACATCCATCTTATATTCAAAGAACATCCGTAGGGTTTTTCGACGACGAAACAATAGGGATATTTGCGCTTATCCTATTTGCTTTCCTGTTTCTGAGGGCAATTGAGGAGGATAGGCAGATAGGTTCAACGGTTAAGTATGCCCTTGCCTCCGGAGCTGTCCTTGGATATTTCTGTGCTGGTTGGGGAGCCGCATACTACCCGATAGGCGTTATAGTGCTTTTCACTTTCATATTGCTGGTTATAAAGCGGTATACCCGCCGACTGCTTTTGGCTTATAGCTTAACCTTTGGGCTAGGGTTGTTCATATCCATAAATGTTCCAAAGCTTTCAATAAGCTATCTTTTAACTAGCGCCATACTTCCAGTCGCGGGCGTGTTTAGCCTTCTGTGTCTTGCTGAAGTTTTAAAGAACATGGCTACCGCGAAATGGAAGGCGGTATCGGTTATGGTGTTTCTGGCAATAATCCTCGGCGGTTTTGCAATCCTTTGGCATTTGGGTTACGTGCAGGGCATAGCTGGAAAGTTCATTTCAGTCATAAACCCGTTTTACCGTCAGACTTCCCCGCTTATAGAGTCTGTAGCTGAACATCGAGTATCCGCCTGGGGCTCCATTTACTATGAACTTGGCATAAGCATAATTTTCTTTGCCATAGGCCTGTTTTTCGTTGCGAGAAACTTGAACAACCGAAACCTGTTCCTCTTAGTTTTAGGCTTAACATCCCTTTATTTCGCTTGTTCCATGGTGCGATTACATGTGCTTTTTGCTCCAGCCTTCAGCCTTCTAGCCGCTGTTGGAATATGCAGCCTGTTAAAACCCTTCGTTGCGTTGTTAAAAGAACCGGCGAGAATAGGTGTTAGGAAAAAGTATGCCTTTGAACGGGTTGGAAGGGAATTCAGTGGAACAGCCGTATTCCTAATATTCCTTGTTTTAATGACGAACTTGGCTTTTCCATCGCCTAAAGTGTATAGGCAAGTTGTCACGCCCACCACAATATCTGGAGGCAGTCTTTCCATAGTGCCCGAGGTTCCAGTGCAGGAATGGATAAACATGCTGAAGTGGACGAGGGACAACTTGAAGGGGACAACGGTTGTTTGCAGTTGGTGGGACTATGGGTACTGGCTTTCAATTCTCGGGAATGTGACAACGCTTGCGGATAACGCCACTATAAACTCGACTCAGATAGAGAATATAGGTTTCATCTTCATGGTCGACGAGGGTCAAGCATTAAAAATGTTAAAGTTGTATGATGCAGAATACATCCTAGTTTTCGTCACCATAGACTCTGATGGAAAATTGGCGAACGTAGGCGGCGACGAGGGCAAATGGGGGTGGATGGCAAGCATCTCTGGAAAAGCCCGCGACCGCCTAATAAGCGAGGGTTTCATCAACGAAACAGAAATGTGGACTGAGAACTTTGAAGAAATCAGGGCGATTTTCGGAAATCAAACCTTGGGGCTGCATTGGATTGACACTAACAGAAACGGGTATTTAGACGACAAGGATACGCTTGAAGCAGCCCCAAGGGGACAGAACTCAACAATTTACAAGTTGATGAACTATGCGATTGAACGTTGGAAGCAGATCCATAAAGGTGGCTCACCGCCCACAACCCAACTCCTACACTTTAAAGAGGCGTATATTGCTGGACTGGAAAATGACGGAAGCAGTTATGGCTATGTTCCCCTCGTATGCCTATATAAGATTGAATATTAGGAAGCTGGCAAGGGAGAAAAGGCTTGTTTCCAAAAGTTCCAGACTACCATAAGCCTGGCAAACCCCTTGTTCCAACAGGTTTAGGCGTAGTGTATGTGGTTATAAGTGTAGCGTACCTATTTTTGATGCATTTCTTTGAAAGCGAGGGTTCCGGCAACCTTTTCCGAGCACTTACTTTAGCCGCTTGCATCTTGTTTGGGGGCTTTATGGGTTTGCTTGACGATTGGATGGACTTGAGATGGCGTTATAAGGCGTTTTTCCCGTTAATAGCAGCAATACCCCTTATAGCCTTGACCTACAAGCTTCCTTACGTACGCACCGCAGTAGCAATCCCAATATTTGGAGTCTTAGACTTCGGCCCCTACTATTATTTCGTATTGATTCCCATAATCGTAACCATAACCACCAACACGGTCAACCAGCTGGGCGGATTAAACGGTTTAGAAACCGTGTGCCCTGCCATAGTTATGACGGGGCTTATGGCCGCTTCTGGGCAAAACGCCATTCTGTTAGCAATGCCTTTGGCTGTGTGGCTTGCGCTCGCCATTTTCAATTTTAAGGGTAAAATTTTCGTTGGAAACACAGGCTCCTTCGCCATTGGGATGACCCTTGCCGCTTTTGCGATAATATCTGACTTGAAGTGGAGCTTGATGATTTCGATTTTGCCCTTCATCCTTAACTCTTCCATGATTTTGTTAAATTACTTCCTTTTTAGGAAGAAGGCGCAGGTTTCTTTTGATGGAAAGAAGCTTTCTTCAGATCATAGGAGAAGCCTAATCACGCTGGTTACTTATCGAAGGCCTATGACTGAACACCGTGTTGTCGTTATAATAGCGATTTTTGTGGCAGCTTCAACTCTTGCCAGTTTAGCCGTCCAGTTTTTTATGATGTAGGCTGTATGTAGGTTTTTGCTACACACAAAAGGCAAAGATTCGTTTGAGGCGAGGCTTAATCACGGAGGTTGTCGACGCGTAAAATTCCGTCTAGTTTAATGTGGGGAATCCCATATTTGCCCAGAACTTTACGTTCCAAACGTTTCGGTTAAGGTGGACATCACCAGCATAGTAGGGGTTAGGCTTAACGTTAAAGGTGAGGCGGGTGCCGGTACCATAAATTTTGATGTTAAAGCGAAATTTGAGGAAAGGGAAAGAAAAAGTCAGATGGTGATTGTAAATTTCAATCTCCTTTTGACCACGAAACCTGGCATTGTGAGGTTTGAAGTTGAAGGCGCAGCTACTCTTACAGGGAAAGACAGCGAGATAAACAAAATGTTAGAGGCTGACCCTGAAACAAAGGTTCCCCGCGTTTTCCACAAGGTTTATCAACACGCCTTTACAGCCATGTACCTCCTAGCAACGATCCTTAACGCTCCCCCTCCGCCCCACGATCTACTAGCTTCAGAGAAGGAAGGGGTGCCTCCAGAGAAAATAGCCCTAGAAGCCGAGGCAGCTAAGGCGGTTGGGGAAAACCCCGCTGGAGGAGGCGGACAGCAACCCAGGCCTTAAGAGAACGGTGCGCCGTTTCAAAAAGGAAAAGTTATAATTCTAGCTTGGTATACTTGTTTTCTGTTGGCGGGTGAGTGGGCCTCCACCCGTTCCGCCATATAAACCCCGGTGTAGGAGGTGGAAAAATAAAGTTTAAAAGTAGGGACGCAGCTTTCACAGCGGTTTTTGCTGCACTATATGCCGCGGGGGTTGTTCTTCTCGCGCCCATAAGCTTTGGGGTTTACCAAATTAGGGTTGCCGATGCATTGTTGCCTCTGTCTATGATTTTCGGCATGCCTGTTGCCGTCGGGACAGGCTTGGGCTGCTTGGTTGCAAACGTTTACGGCGGTTTAGGCATCGTCGATATTTTTGGAGGGGCTCTTGCAAACTTTGCGGCTTGCACTTTGGCGTGGCACTTTGGCAGGGACGGCCTTGCCCGTAGACTTCTGGGATGCTTTATTGAGACGGCGGTTATAACCGCTATTGTTGGAGGGTATCTGTCGCTTATATTTGAGGTTCCTTTGGAGCTTGGATTATTTGGCATTTTTGCCGGTTCAATAGTGGCGATCAACATACTCGGCTTTGCCCTTTTGGAAGGGCTGCTTAGAAGCGGTATTAGGAAGAGCTATGCTGAAAACGGGGCGCCACGAAAGCCTTGAGAGAACTGCATGGCTTTACATGAAGCGTTCCAGTTTTGTTAACCCTGTTATTTCGTCGAAATCCAAGCCTAACGCGTCTAAGACTTGGTCGAATGTGGAGTGGAGGTAGGCTATGTACTTGTCCACGTCTATCTCGTTTTTCGACGCCAACTCCACTGGTTTGACGTGGGGTTCGTTGACAACCTTTACGAAGCTTATAAGGTCGCCTGCCTTCAGCTCCATACCCCCTTCCCGTAGTTTTCTTGCAGCCTTAACGTGTTGTGGGGTTGTCTTCGTGTAGCGTTCAAGCTCTTCGCCTAAAACCACGTTGAAGGCGAGTTCGCTTAGGTCCCATTCCCGCCTCTTAAGCCGCATGTAACAGTCGCGGATGTTTCGGATTATGTCCTTTTTTGCTTCTTCAAAGTCCGCGGGGGTTTTAACCATGGCTAAGCGTTCTTTCATCCTGTCAAAGGCTTTCTTTATGAAAATTGGGATGTGGCGTTTTTTACCCGTTAATCCCTTCACGTCCACGCTTCCGTCTTCAAGAACTCCCAGATAGTTTTTCTTCCTTGAGCTGAAAACCGCGTAACGGTAATTTTTGTCCACGTCTAAGCCCATTTTAAGCTCGCTTTCAGTCCACGCTTCAAGCTCGCGTATCTGCTCCTTTGAAGGGTTCTTTAGGAAAACGCTGTCCGTGTCGCCGTAAAGCACCTGGATGCCCAGCTTTCTCGCCTTGTCAATTATTTTGGTTATTGCGTGTCTCCCCAAGGCTGCTGTAGCCTCTGCCACAGGCGGGCAATAGAGGTCGAAGGTTTCAGCTCCGAAAACCCCATAGCTCGCGTTTAGAATCACTTTGAGGGCGCCTTGGATGATGTTGTACCAGCTTCTAAGCTCTGGGGGTAACGCCTTATCCTTGGATTTAGGCTTGTACCATTGAACTCGGAGGTCTCGAAGCGAGCCTATTAGCAGGCTTTCAAGGGCGCGTTTCTTTCTGCAAACCCAATGGGGTGTGTCAGGCACCAAGTTTATGCGGCACTCGGGGTGAGGGCACAAGATAGACTGGTAGCCTAAATTCCATACTTTTATTATGGATGGGTATAGGCTTGGAAAGTCCATTACGGCTACGTTGAAGTGGACGCCTGGGACGGGTTCAACCACTATGGCGCCCTTATACTTTTTGCCCTTGATTATGGCTTTTGTAGCCGTCTTGCCCTTTAGGGCTAGGATGTCTTCAGCGTTTGGTATGAGCATTTTTCTCCTGCGGTGTTCTCGGTGCATGAAGTTTCTTATCCACCGGGAAACTCCTTGGCGGCTTACATCCTCCATGGGCATGCTGCTTATCCTTGCGAGTGCAAGTATCAATTTCAAAACAAGCTCGTCCTCAAAGCTTGTGAGTTTATAGGTGATTTCAGCGTCTCTGAAACAGTATTTGGCAAGTTCCGTGTAGGTTAAATCCCCTATGCCCTTTTCTAGGGTTATCTTCTCCAGCCCTAAAAGGGCTTTTCCAACGTCGCCTAGGGTTACGTCGCGGTAGCGGTTGCTGAAGGCGTAAATCTGTATGGAGCGGTTGAAGAAGAACTTGTATAGGTCTATGTGCACCCCGTACTTTAAGAGGCATACGCGTTTGCCAACCTCTATGGGAATTTCGTCTCTGCGGAATCCACGGTTTTCCGCCCTATGGGCTAGATAGCGCAGGTCGAAGTCGTCGCCGTTAAAGGTTATGACGAAGGGGTAACTCCATAAAACCTCGAAAACAGCCTTCAACAGTTTTTCTTCAGAATCAAAGTATTCTATTTCCACGTCGACGGGGAGGCGTTCTGTTCCCTCGCAAACCCCTTCCCTTTTCAGGAGTAGGACACGCTTTTGACCGTCTGAACCGTAGATGGAAACACAGACTATGGGGTAGGCTGCCTCGCGGGGGTCAGGCATCCTTGTCGGGATAGGCGAGTAGACTTCGATGTCTATGGCGGCGTAGCGGAACTTTGGAGCTGGATACTCTAAAAGCCTAGCCCACTGCTCAATGTACTCTAAATCCTCGGCAGAAGCGCCCTTAAAAGTCTCCATTATTTTCTGAACCATTTTTTCAGCTTCTTCTATGCGTTTTGGGGTTAGGTTGCCGTTCCTAACCTCGTAAACCATGCCGGGTAAAAGTCCCCTGTCGTAAATGTAGGACTGGTAATATTTTATTTTGGACTCCCAGACTTTGACGTTCTCCAGGGCGACAGGAACCTCTGAAACTTTCGGGAAATCTTCCGGAATTATGTCCCTTATGCAGCCTTTTGGGCGTCCTCCAATGGCTAGAGGGTCTTTAGCCACAATCTTCGTAATTTTGACAGGCTTATCCGAGAGGGGGTCAAACTTTTCCTCAATTTCAAAGTGGCTGAAGCCCGGATGCTTCATTAAGCGGTCAATTTTTTCCAGTTCGTACTGTGACAGGTTCGTGTAACAGTAGGGCTTATGCCCAGTGTTGTCATACCAGAAGTATATTCGCCCGGAAACAGGCTCGTAAAGTTTAATGAGGGCTTTTCCAGCTTTTCCATCGTACGTGGCGGAGACAAAATATGACGGGGGAAGGTTTTCAGGGGCGACGGGCGGGAAGCCTCTTTGTTTCCTTTCTTTTTCCAAGGCTTCCATAAAGGGTGTAGCCTGCGTTTTTGCTTCTTTCTTAGTCTCTTTTGGAAGGCAGAATTCGTCTAGACGCTTCTGCGCCATGCCCTCTTAACCTAACTTTTAATATGAGCAGGGTGGACTAAAATCTTACTAAAAGCCTTAAACGAGTGGAGTAAAGCGTTGCTTAGAGAGGCTTGGACGCTTGCAATTGAAGCCCTAAGCTGGATGGAAAAGGAAAAGATTAACGAATCGCTAGCCTTGGCTAGGACTGCTAGGCAATTAGATGTAAGCGACGTTAACGCGCTGCGCTTTGCCCATAGGCTTCTGCACGAAACGGTTAGGCGCCGCAACCTCATAGACAGGTTTATCAATGAAGTTTTAAAGCCTAAAGCTCTAAGCGAGTTCACGTTGGGCGTTCAATCCTTTCTAAGGCTTTATGTTTACCATACAAGGTTGGCGAAAGGCTGGGAGAAGATAGACGTTGAAGAGGCAGTAAACATTGTGAGGCTTGGGCGCTCCATTCTTGGGTGGAAAACCCTCCAAAGCGTTGAGCATGTTTTTGGAGTTCTACTCACTGAAAACCCGGCGCAGCTTCTGAAAGGCGTGGGCGACGAGGAGAGAATTGGGCTTTTAACCTTTCACCCCACATGGTTTGTTAGGTACTGTTTCAAGCTTTTCGGCAGAAAAGAGGCCATAGCAATGCTTGAGGCGAACCTGAAGTCGCCGCCAACCTATTTGAGAATTAACACGCTCAGGGGAAGCGAAAAAGAAATCTTGGAGAAGCTAGCCGAAGACGGGGTGAAAGTTGAAAAGGTTGAAGGCTTAACGTACGCCTACAAAGTTTTAGAAGCAAAACAGCCCCTAGTCAGAACCAGAAGCTTCAAAGAAGGTCTATTCTACATACAGGACAAGGCAAGCTGTTTCGCTGCGGAAGCGGTGAATCCCAAACCCGGAGCAGTGGTTTTAGACGTGTGCGCGGCTCCCGGGGCGAAAACAACCCTCCTGGCGCAGTTGATGCAGAACCGGGGCTTAATTTACTCCATTGACTATTCGAGGCGGAGGATGGGTGTCTGGAGAAACGAGGTTAAACGCATGGGTGTTGAAAATGCTGAACCAATAATCGCGGACGCGTGTAACCCTTTTCCCGTTGCTGTGGAGGCTGACGTGGTTGTTTTAGATCCGCCTTGCACGAGCACCGGAACCTTCGCTAAGCTTCCGTCGGCTAAATGGAGGCTTACGCCGCGTTCCGTCGAGAAGATGGCTGAAATCCAGTGGCAAATGCTTGAAAACTGCGCGGAAAAGGTCAAGCCCGGAGGCATTTTAGCCTATTCAACGTGTAGCATAACTGTTGAAGAGAACGAGCTGCTTATCGAACGGTTTTTGAAGTGGCATCCGGAGTTTTCGCTGGCTGAAATAACGCCCAAAATTGGGTTTTCCGGGTTAAGGGGTTTGGAAAAATGCCGGAGGCTTTACCCCCACATCCACGAGTGTAACGGCTTTTTCATCGCAAAATTGTTAAGGCAATAAAGCGTAATAGAGGCTTGGAGGGAACACTTGTTTGAAAGGGTGCAAATTAATTGGGAAAATTGTGAGGGTTGAAGGGGAGTGCTCGGCGGAACACCGTGTTGGTGAGGAATTCGACTTAACCATTTACTCCGAAGAGACGCATAAAAGCCTTAGAGCCCCAAACATCTGCTGTTATTTCTACGACGCCGTTTTCCCATACATCATTGCGTTGCAGTTTGGCGGAACCTTTCCATGGCAAGAAGACAGAAACACATTCTTTTTCGGCTGCCCAGACCGTCAAAAAGTTGTAATCGAAATTAAAAGAATCGAAAGCGAAAGAGGCTAATATCTCCTCGCTTTTTCGATACTGCATAACATCTCAAAAATTATTTTTGCCGCTTGAATAGCCGTGTTTCCATGGTCGTAGTTGGGCGCAACCTCCACAAGGTCAAAGCCCAAAATAGGCTTGTCGCATACACAGCCCAGAATGTCCAGTAAAACAGATGTTTCAAGTCCTTCAGGCTCGGGGTTTTGCACTGCCGGGGCATAGGCTGGGTCTAAAATGTCCATGTCTATGGACACGTAAACGTTACGCATGTCCTCAAGTCTTTTCTCCAGAAAGGCTGTTGCCTGTTCAACCCCCTCCCTTCTAATGTAGTTTGTTGTCAGGAATTTTATCTCAGCGTTTTCTGCGTATTCAAGTTCTTCCTTGCAGACGGCCCTTGTGCCAACTTCTATTATTTTCGCGGGTTTTATTTCCTCGCTTATCCGTCGCATGAAGGTTGTGTGGGAAAGCTTAAGCCCCATGAACTGGTCTCGCAGGTCGAGGTGGGCGTCGAAGCTTACCACCGCCGTTTTTGAGGCTTTTTCGCCTAAACCCTTCAGCACGCCGAGGGTTATAGTGTGTTCCCCGCCGATGGTGACGGGGGTTTTCCCCTGCTCTAAAATTTCCTTCACAACCCGTTCAAGCCTTTCCATGGTTTGCTCCGTGCTTGTGGAAACGTGTAAATCGCCCAAGTCGTGAAGCCGCAAGTCTTCAACATCTAAGCCTGTTCGGAAGCTGTAGGTCTCAATGTTTAGGGATGCCTCCCTTATGGCGTTGGGGCCGAATCTTGCGCCAGTTCTGTAGGTGCTTGTGAAGTCGAAGGGAACCCCCAAGATTATGTAGTTTGCTTCCTCGAAGGGTTTTTGAAAACCGCTGAAAACGTTAGGCTGAGAAACGAAAATTTCCCTATAACCCATTCAGCAGTTCTCCATATGCCGGATTATTATGCCTATTTTCGATTTGCAAGCTCTAAACTTTTTCGCTTAAACAGCACAAATTTATTAAGCATGCCGGATTATCTAATGCTTTAACCCGCAGAAAGGGGATAACCCCATGGGTTTCAAAGGCAGATTTAGGGTTGAAAGTCGTGGAATGCTGTTGGCAACCGTTTATTACGCATTAACAGGGATTATTTTTTTCGCCGTTTTAGCCTCTGATTTTAGGCTTGTCCACATGGCCATCATGGGCATTTTCAGCCTAGCTTCAGCCTACAGCCTATATGGGAAAAGGGCTTGGGCCCTATGGTTTATCCTGCCCCTATTCTTCACGGCTACAACCTTTGCGCTTTTCATGCTCTATTATGCTGTTGGAAGCGACATGCTTCTCAGCGTGGCTATGGCGGTCTATTTGGTTTTGACGTGGATTTTCACGTTCTACGCGGCTGCCAAAAGAAAGGAGCTGAAAAGTTAAACAGGCTACAGCTTTTTGAAAAGGTGAACCGTCACCTCCTCGCCTGCATCAACAAACTGCTGGTTTTCAGGGATTTCCACGAAACCGTCAGCCCTCAAAAGGGTTGTTATCGCCCCCGAAAGCCCTGTTGGGACAGGCTCAGCTATAAGCCGCTTAGAAGCGTCCTCTTTAAGCCTAACCATTATGAAGGTTCTTCTACCCCGCGCTGGAAACATGCGCGTGGAAGCCAAAGCCCTAACCTCATATGCCTCCTCAGGTTTTCTTCCAGCTAACCCCTCTATAATCGGACGCGCCAATAAGTGATAGGTTAGCAAGGCTGAAGTGGGATGCCCCGGAAGCGAGAAAATGGGTTTTCCATCCACCAACGCAACCGTTGTGGGTTTTCCGGGCCTAATAGCTATGCCGCAGACAATTAAACCTGGCTTGCCAAGGGTGCTGAGCGTTTTTGGAACCACATCCCTCGGCCCGACAGATACTCCCCCAGAAGTCATAACAACGTCTGCCAGCTCCAAAGCCCTTTTTAAAGCCTTTCCAAGCTCGGCAGCGTCGTCGGGAAAAACCCCGAGAAAGACGGGTTCTCCGCCGCTTTCTACGATCGCTGCGCTTAGGCTGTAAGCGTTTATATCATAGATTTTCCCGGGGGGAAGCGGCTTGCCAGGTTCCGCCACCTCGGCTCCCGTGGATAGGACTGCAACGCGGGGAACCCTGTAAACCTTTATTTTGGCGAGTCCCAAAGCGGCTATGGCGCCTATCTCCCTCGCGCCCAGCAGCCGCCCCCGCTCAACGATGGTTTCCCCCTTCTTTATGTCCGACCCGGCTTTCATAACATTTTCATCCTTTGCCACGGCGCTGTAGACGTAAACTTCGCCGTTTCTCAGCTCCGTGTCCTCAGCCATAACAACGGCGTCGGCGCCCTTCGGCATGGGCGCGCCGGTCATTATTTCCGCAGCCTCGCCCTGGTTCACGTTTATTTTTGGCATTTCGCCAACGCTTACCGTTCCGCAGAGCTTCAGTTTCACCGGCCTGTTTTCCTCAGCCCCGAAAGTGTCTTCGGCCTTCACGGCGTAGCCGTCTACCGTGGAGCGGTCAAACGGGGGAACGTCGAGGGCTGCTTTCACGTCTTCCGCAAGGACTCTGCCGTAAGCATTCAAAAGGGGAATTTCCTCAACGCCTAAGGGCTTAGCCTCAAAATATTCCCTTATGGTTTTTCTAGCCTCTTCAAGGGTTAACAGTTTCCTAAACATTGTTTTCAGCCGCCTCTATGGCGTCGAAAAGGCGAACCTGAACCGTTTCGCCCTCCTCCAACCCTTCACGGTTTTCAGGAACCACAACGTAGCCGTTAGCCTTAACCATGGTTGAGATTATCCCCGAGCCCCGGGCGCTTATGGGCTCTGCGAAAAGCTGGCCTTCGCGCATGAAGACGCGGACGCGGACAAAGGTTTTCCTTCCAAGGGCTGTGGAAACTCGCCTTGTCAGCTTTGCCTCCACCATGGGCCTAGGCTCGTCCTTCAACCCTGACATTTTGAGGATTAGGGGTCTTGCGAAAACCTCAAAGCCGAAAATGGCTGCCACAGGGTTGCCTGAAAGAATTATTACGGGTTTGCCGTTAACCACTGCGAGGGCTGTGGGCATGGCTGGACGCATGGCCACGCCGTGAACTATGACGCCTGGCTTGCCCAGCATGTTTACAGCTGCGGGGACAAGGTCTGGCGCGCCGACGCTTGTGCCGCCAGTGGTAATAACTATATCCGCCTTTTCCAAGCCAAGCCTAATTCTTTTGGAGATTTCTTCAACATCATCCTTTGCTATGCCTAAATCCACTGGTTCAGCGCCCAACTCACGGCACAGGCACGAAATAATTAACCTATTAGCCTCGAAAATCTGGCCCTTTCCCAGTTTTTGGCCAGCCTCTACAAGCTCGTTTCCCGTGGCTAAAACCGCCACCTTCGGCCTTTCATAAACCTCAACCTCTGCCACGCCAAGGGATGCTATTAACCCGAGATGGTGGGGCTTTAGGCGGGTTCCGGCTTTTACGGCAATTTCGCCCTTGGCGATATCCTCGCCCCTTTTCGAAACGTTTTCGCCCGGCGTTACAGCAGTCCAAATTTCTATTTCGCCGTTTAGGCGTCTAACGTTTTCAAGCATTACAACGGCGTCGGCGCCTTCTGGAAGCATGTTTCCGGTCCAAACCTGTTTGGCTTGGCCTCCCTTAATTTCCTTTGCCTCAGTCAGTTTGAGGATTTTCGGTTTAAACTGAGAAGCGCCAAAAGTGTCAACGGCTCGAACTGCGAAGCCGTCGACGGCTGACCTGTCAAACCTCGGCAGGGCTTCTTCCGCTTTAATGTTTTCTGCAAGAACCCTGTTTAGGGCTTCGTGTAAGGGAACCCTCACCGTTTTTAAGCGTTGAATTTCAAGGTTTTCGAGAAGCGTCCGTTCTGCCTCTTCAATTGAAGCAAGCTTTTGGAAGCCCTTTAGCCTAACCAAAAGGGGGCACCTATAATCAGCACGTAGGCAATGTAGAAAAAGGTATCGCAGCAAGCGTAAAAATTTAGCTTTTAAGCTCTTTCATTAGGATGTTGCGCATTTTTATTGCATCCACGTCTAAGATTGGGCTTTCGCTTATGATGACGGGGGCAATTTTGAATTCAGCTATGACCTTTGCAAGATGTTCAAAGTTTGGGCCGTATTCCGCCTCGTCCATGGTGTGGTGGCGTTTTTCCCCCTTATCTGTAAACTCCACCTTGGTGAAGTGGCAGTGAAGGTTTTTTACTGCTGCGCTTCCCAAACGGTTTTCGATTTCCGCCAGAATTTTGCGGAAGTCTTCAACGGTTTTGAGCCGCCCGCCTTCCCGCGCATGTAAATGCGCCCAGTCTATCACCGGCTGGGTTTGTTCGACGTTTTCGCATAAGGCCAAAACCTCTTCTAGGCTGCCGAACTGGGCGGGTTTACCCATGGTTTCAGGCCCCAACCGAACATTTCTTATTCCTAAAGTTCGCATTTCGTTAACAACTTCTTGGAGGGCTTTTACGCATTCGTTGAAAACTTGTTTTGGATGTTTTCTGCCGTAAAAGCCGGCGTGGAAAATAACGATTTGGGAGTTCATCCATTCAGAGGCTGTGGCACACGCGATTAGGCGCTTTTTGCTTGCTTCAATGGTTTCTTTGTCTCCGCAGAGGTTGACAAAGTATGAGCCGTGGAGGCTTAGCTGAACATCGTTTTCACCCGCCTTCAAAGCAAACTTTTCCGCTTCCTCCCTCTTTATCTGGGGTTTTACGCCCCAGCGCACAGCCTGATACTCGAAAGCGTCTAGGCCTTCCTCCCGCAAAAGACTAGGAACATCCGTTAAAGTTGCCTTCCTAGCCCTAAAGGATGGCGGTATGCCCGCGGGGCCAAATCTTGGGCGGTCAGCCATCTTTAAGCCTCTAACCTTTCCTTGCCTTTCTATATCGATAACTCCTTCGCACGTAAACCCCGTAGACGAGTACGGCTAAGGCGGAAACCCAAACGGCGAAATTTTGCAGAAACAGGTATTTGCCCGCAGGCGTCAAGTCAGTCAGGGGCTTAATTATGCTTGTAAAGTTTGCGGCGAAGGCCCTTATGCTGGGCGCCGAGGCTATTATGGAATCGTTTAAGGCTTTGCAAACCCACCAGAGGGGCGTTAGGGTTTCCGCAAAAGCCCTTGCGGCGTTGCCCATCCATATTACAAGCCCAAGCGTTGAAGGGCTGTTCCAATAAAGGTTTAAAAAGAGCTTTGGGTAAGCCGCTAGGGAGAAAATCGCGAAAAGCGCCAAAAAGGCGAAAAGCATGATTAGGGAGCTTTTCACAACCGTTTTTGCATGGCTCACGCGGCTCCATAAACTGGCGAAACTTTTGTTTTTCATAAGCGCAGCCTTCACCCTTTGAAGGGAGCATTTTACGGTTTGGCTTATCCCACATGTAAACTTTCGCTTTCCCCCCTCAACGCGCTTAAACTTCTGCTCGGAAGGCTTAGAAGCGCTTAGGTTTAGGTATTTTGTTAGGCAAACCCAGCTTAGGGTAAGCGTTATTATGGCGGCCAGCGGAACTATATGGAAGATCAGGCTTACCGTAACCACCATTTTCCAGCCAGTTGCCGGAAACTGTAAACTCAGCTGCAGCGGGTTTGGATCTTCCACCCCGAGGCTGACAGCGTAGATGACGGCTAAATACTCAACCGCGGCGGATGCAAGTATGAACAGCATTAGCGCCGTTAAGCCCTTCAATGTCTTCCAACGGAACATTGGAGATTTTTGACGCGACAAGGCATGAATCACCAACTTTATTTGTCTGTTTCGGCTGCAGTTTATTCAGTACGATTCTCGAATTAAAAAGCGTGACTGTTGACTTGCGGTTACTGCAGTGGAAACTCATGTTCGCATTTGGGGCACTTTGCATATCCACATTGTACCGTTGAAGGGCAGCCGGAGCATGCAAAAGCCCTGCCGTAGGATATGTCAAAGGTGAAGCTGCACCTTGGGCAACGGACAATTCTCTTGTTTTGGGGACTCAATTCCTATGCCACCGTCCATATTTCTCGCGTTTGGACGCGATAACCCTGAGCTTTTCAGCACCTCTCATTGAAGCGTCGAGACCTATAAATTTTATTAGTAAGTTTGTAGCCTTAATGATGATAGTGTGGCTGGGACTGTTTAATTAGGGAATATTAATGCTTAAGACTGAAAAGATTGAGCGGGCGGAACTCTACAAGGATAGTAAGGTTCAGGCGTTTTTAAGCAAGATTTTAAGCGAGGAAATAAAGGAGCTTAAACCAGCCTTTGACCCAAGTTCCGGCTACCGATACCCCATGGTAGAAGCAGTTTTAGGTGAAACCCCCCCAGTGGAAAGTTTCTTGACAAGGCTTTATGAGGCCGGTATTCTCGAGAGGAAACTTTACGACAGAGTCATTTTTTGTCCCAGCTGCAACTCGCAGAACGTTTCCACACACTACTGTTGCCCCTACTGCAAATCCTTCAACATCCAAAGGGGCTCCTTAATCGAGCACGTTAAATGTGGATATATAGGTTTGGAGGAAAACTTTCGAAAGGGCGGCATGCTTGTCTGCCCCAAATGCAAAAAAGAGCTAAAAAAGCCTGACGCGGAATACCGGAAGGCTGGGATTTGGTGCACATGCAAGGATTGCGGAAAAAGCTTCGACGTGCCAGTTACTAGGCATTTCTGCCGGAACTGCCACGCTGACTTTACCTTTGAAGAGTTGGAGATGAAAGATGTTTACGCCTACAGCCTAAACGAAAAGGTTAAGGGTGAAATATCCCTAGGCTGGATTTTCGTCCCACCCATAAGGGAGTTCCTCCTCCGAAACGGCTTTGAAGTTGAAGCCCCTGCCTTCCTGAAGGGAAGGTCAGGCGCAAACCACATGTTCGACTTGGCGGTCTACCAGAAAGAGAAAAAGGGCGTAACCGTCATAGATCTGGCAGCCTCAACGGAAGACGTTGTCTCAGAACAACCTGTCATCGCCCTATTCGCCAAAATCTACGATGTTTCTCCGGAAAGCGCCCTGCTGGTGGCTATTCCAAAACTAAGCGAAAACGGGAACAGAATGGCTCAGCTGTACAACATAAAAGTCGTGGAGGGCAAGGACGCTAAAGAAATAACCCAAGCCCTAAAAGAAAAATGGTTGAACAAACCAGCCTAACCGCCTGCAAAAACTGCTATGTTCCCCCTTTCAGTGACAACCTTAACTACAAACGTGTCATTAGGCAAAGACATGTCTTCCCGAACAATCGTTAAGGTTTCTCCAGAGTTTATGAAAATGTCCACATCGTAGCGTTTATGGGTTGTTGCATTATTAATCCACACAGCCACAATATGGGTTGTTGAGGCTCCCTCGTTGTTAAAGGTGAAGACTACGCCGTGTTTCAGAACCACTCTAACCGCGAATAAGTCTATGTTGATGGTTGTTGGGGAACCGTCTGGTCTTTCGTCATGGAAAATGAGCCTTATTGTGCCATTGATTGGGTTAACATAATTTTGCCAGTTGTCTCCCAAATCTAACGCGTAGTCCTTAAAGTGTCTGGCTGAAGGAAGGTTGCCTACCTCCTCGGACTTTTTGCTTGTCCAGTTGTATGCTTCTAGAATCCAAGATTCCTCAGTATCGCTTGCCTTAAAGCGGATGTAAACCTCGATTAAAAATAAGTTCTCGATGGGGTGCCTTGCCAAGTTTAAATCAAAATCTCCGCTGACAGACAGACCGTAGGTTTCGACTCCCCCCTCAGCCTCAGCCTTCAACTCGATAAAGTCCAACCACAACTCAAACGGCGCCGGAGACGCCTTTACAGCCCTTATCTTTAGCCGCCATAAACTGGTCACGGGGTCTCTGAAGCTTGTGGGGTTAACCGTTATTGTTTGGCTAAAGGTGACGTCACTTGTTCCCAACACACGGGAGAGATAGCCGTCTCCCCCGCTGGGGTACCCTCCCGTCCGGTACAGTTGGAATGTTGCTGTAACGTTATCTGTTGTGCATCTGCCGTCCACAGTCCATGTTAGGCTCACCCAATTTTCAAGGTTGCTGCCTCCTGTAAATTCCACCTCGACAACCTGTTCTGCGCGTTGCAGCCGTATAGCCACAATGTCAGAATTTTTCACGTAAACAGTCATGGCTGAATTTAGGGTTCGGTATTTGGTTGCCACGGTGTGGGAGCCATCGTCAAGGGTTATGTTTTGCATGAAAACTTTTGGCACATAGTCATTTGTATCTTGGGGTCTAATTTGCTGTCTTCCATAAGGTGCGTCGTCCACTGTAAAGGCAGTTTCATAGTCGTAGCTTGTTGAGGAGCCTCGTGTAGTTATGCCGCCCAGAATAAGATAGTCTCCAGCATTTCCAGAAGGTATATTTAACGCCGCGTAAGTCTGAAGCGTCGTTTGACTGGTCTGTGTCTGTGTCACGTTTGAGGTACTGTAAAACTCGAAAACGCCCGTAAGCCTTACTGCCCATAGGCTTATGTACTGCCAGTCTGCACTTGCAGTGGAGTCAATATCCGCTATTTGAAATTTGATGCTGTGCTGACCAGGAGTAAACTGGCGAACAACAAGCACCGCGAAACAGTGTTCCTCACTAGTGCTGGTGTCCTCGATTCGTGCGTAGCTCCATGTGGGCTCGCCGCCTACTAGGTATGGAATGTATTCTGTTCCATTGTCAATGTTCAGCCTAACTGAAACAGAACTTGACGTAGAGTCTGACTCTACCTTTGCGCTTGCCCAAATAAGATAGTAGCCAACAGTTGAAGGGTTAATCGTTATTTCGTAGGTGTCTCCTTGGTCGTCGCCCCAAACATTATCCATATTTGCCCGTTCAACGCCATCGTAAACGCCTACAAATTCAACGTTTGGCAAGTTATCAATTCTTAACGCGTAAATTCTACCCCTCAACGCTGTTGCATTGACACCGGAGCTGGAAACGGAAATTTGCCATTTAAAAGTGACGTTGTTTCCCGTTCCATTGTAGATGTACGCAAACATTTGAGGCATCACTTCAGTGCTAGCGACGCGTGGGCGGTCGAAATAACCAGCTAGAGTCGTTGTATCCTGAAGGAACTGAGCCCGTGCTTGCTGCCCCGTGGAAGAACAGTTTAATTCTATGTATCCCAATACAAGGTATTTTGCTTGGTTTTCTGATGTAAAGTTTAACGATAAGTAATCTGAATACGAGGTTGAGCTAACCGTCTGCGGGGTATCTTTTGACGCGAAATGGTATGTAACGCCGCCTTGGGAGACACTGCTGAACTTAATGTAACTGCCATTGTTGTTCTGCAGGTAGGATATGATGCCTGAAACATATTGGCCGCTTATAATAAAGTAGTTATTTGGATAAAAATTCCATTGATCTCCAGCCGCTCTCTCCTCTGTGAAGGTTCCAATGAGATTGTTGTTCTCCAGCCACAAGGAATTGCGTTCCACATTTTCCATCCTTAGGTTTTCTTGGGTTTTTTCCCAGTCGAACTGGCTCATCTGATAGCTCCATAGTACCACGTTTGCCACTATTATTGTGACCAGAACTAGGCTAAGCATCACTACTAGCACGTTGCTTATGCCGCGTTTTCCGCTTTTAAATCGCCTAAGGCGCCTTATAATAGCCCCCAACTTGGGTTCCCCTCGAGGTAACAATTTTTATGTGGTATGGGCGGCCGGAAACCCAGTTATAAGGGATGTGAAGCCAACCGTGTTCGCCTACATCCAACCTAAGCGTGGATGATGGCTGGCGGGTGTTGTTTATGTATACGGCTGATATTTGCATTTCCACTTTGCCTATGTTGCGTACGTAAACGCTTATTTGGTTGGGGTTTCTGAACCAGACGTCCTCTATGATTAGGCGTTCCCCCATGGTTTCCCTGAGGTTTGTTGTGATGACGTATGTGGCTGTAGCGGCTATGGACATGGCGGCTACCGCCACAACCATAAGCAGAAGATTGCTGAGGACCGGCGTTATAGCCCGCCCATCGCAGAAAAACCTCAAAAACCGCCGCTTTTCCGCCAAGCTTCTCCCCCCTCAAATGAAGAATTTAAGGGCTAGATACCCCGAAAGCATCAACACCAAACTATGCTTTAAGCCGGCGCTCACCGTGCCTTCACCCATTTTACCCGCGATTAAACCGCCGAAAAAGGCTTGAATCGTTGTCATGTGAAAGAAGAGGCGTTGAACCTCCTCCGGCGCCATTAAGGCTGCTCCCAAAAGCGGTAAGCCTCCAACGTCCACGAAGAAAGCCTTAAAGAGTATTACGATGGTGAATATGAAGACGAAGAAGGCCACATACAATATTGCGATGTAAGGTCTTGTCTTGTTTCGGCGTTCCCTATGAAGCATAAGCGTGGACTGAACGAACTTTCCCATGGGGTCAAAAACCTTCTCCACGCGCCCCCCAGAACGGTTAGCCTCAATTATTAGGGGGACGGTTCTCTGCACAAGTACAGTGTCCACACGTTTTGCAAAGGCTATTAAGGCGTCTTCAAGGGTCATACCCCAAGAAATTTGGTTGTTCATCCTCCTCAACTCGGCGGTCAGCGGTCCATAATCCCTTTTCGCAGCCTCTTCAAGGGCGCGGGGCAAAGTCATGCCTGTTTCCTGCGCTTGAACTATGCTTCTGAAAAGGTCTGGCAGATGCTCGTCCACAGCTCTCTTCCAACGGTAATCCACATAGTTCAAAACCGCGGGAGGAGTAAAGGCGGCTATAACAGCGAAGAAAACGAACTCGTCGAAGGCTGGGGTTCCCCAAGCCTCAAAATAGCCGAAAACTATTATGGAGAGGGCTAAAAGGGCCGAGGTGATCCACGCGATCTTCTTGAAGGATTTTCCCACTTTCGGCATTTTCATCTACCATTTAGGCGAAATCGCGTCTAGGATTATGAGGAACATTATGGAGCCAATCGGAATCCCAACGTAGGTGAGTATGTTGAGCAGAAGGTCTGGGGTCAAGAACCATATGGTGCCGCCGCCCATCATGGCCATAACCGCGAGCATAATCACTAAAAGGAGGGGTCCGGTGACAAGCATGGCCACGTAGAACTCTGCAAGAGTCGACAGGGTGTCTGAAAACCTTTGTAAACTCATCCTCTTAAGCTTCATGTACTGTCTAGATTTTTCCCTCAAATATGCGGATAGGCTGCTTCCAGAATGAATCGTCGCGATAAGCCCCTCTATCATCTCACGGAATCTTTCTGAAGGCGTGTGTTTGGAGGTACGCTCCAACGCGGAAATTATGTCTAATCCGAAAAGGTTTACGTTGCGAATAACGTTTTTCGCCTCTTCTGAAATAGCCAAGGGGATGGGTAGATTTGAAAGGGATTGGAAAATTTTCTCAGGCGAAACTCCTGCGCTTGCAAGGATAGCCATGTAACCGCTTGTGAAGGCTAACTCGTCTTCGATGTTTCGCCTATGCTTGTCAGCGCGGTAAACTGGGTAAACGTAAAAGCCTACAACCGAAAAAGCTGTTGAAAAGAGGCTTCCGCCTACACCGAAAAGCACTGCGGGGAAAAGGGGCACGTGGAAAATGTAAAATAACGCGGACGGGACGACAGCAAGGGTTAAAAGCGCAACTAGAACTGTAGAGAAAACTGCTAGGCTAACGTAAACCTTGAAATTGGTTTTAAGCCCAGCCCTATCTAAGTGCAAGTCTAAATCTTTAAAAAGAGGTAGAAGCGAGGCAATCCTCTTGCCAAGAAGTCTGTAGGCTAGGGATTCCAGCCGCTCAGCCATTGTGAACTTAGACTTTTCCTGCTGCAGCTTCCCTTGTCTGCTTTTCATTTTAGCTCTATCCTCGCCCTCTGGAAGACCCGGTCAGGATTAGCATAATAGTCGCGGATTACACTCGCCACGTCAGTGTAGCGGCGGATGCCCTTATGGACCATCCACTCCAGAACGGTTTTTCTGCGCTGGAGTTCCCGTTGGACATCTTCCTTGCTTAAGTCCAACCTTTTCATATGCTTTTCAAGGAGGCTGCTCGGCTCAAGATACTCGAACTTGTCCTCCTTTGGTTTCCAGCGGAAAACCTCTTTTGTGACAATCTCCTTAGTGGCCTGGTCGAACCTGCTGATTTCCGCCGTCGTCATAACTCTTCTGGCGGGTTTTCCCTCAATCTCTGTTCTCGTCATAACCATTATAACGTCGGTCATGGCTATGAGGGGTCTGGGAATATTCATGGGTTCGGATTCAAGGCGGTTTATAACGGATTCCACGGATTCAGCGTGGATTGTGCACATTCCCAGATGCCCCGTTGCCATGGCTTGAAAAAGCGTGTAAGCTTCTTCGCCTCTAATCTCCCCTACAATAATGTAGTCAGGCCTCTGCCTCACAGCAGCCTTCAAAAGGTCGAAGAGGGTTATGCTGCTCGCGCTGTCCTCACGTCCAAAGCTTAGCCGTACAACTGATGGAATCCAGTTTTCATGGGGTAGGTTAAGCTCCTGCGTGTCCTCAACGCTCACTATTTTCATTTCCGGCTTTATAAACATGGAAAGACAGTTCAGCATAGTCGTCTTTCCGCAGGCTATGCCCCCCGCCACCAGAACCGACGCCCTGTTCTCAATCACGTACCATAGGTAAGCAGCCATCTTGGAGGAAAGCGTGTTGAAGGATATGAGGTCTGAGATGGTTAGGGGGTCAACCCTGAAACGGCGGATTGTAAGCGTTGAGCCCCTACGGGTTACCTCATTGCCATAGGTCATCTGTATGCGGCTGCCGTCTGGGAGGGAGGCATCCAGAATTGGAGAAGCTATTGAAATGTTTTTTCCGGCTAGGTATGCCATGCGAACTATGAGGCTGTTCAGTTCAGCCTCGTCTTCGAAGATTATGTTTGTGGGGAGGGACTCGTAAACTCTGTGCCAGACGTATACGGGTATGTTTACGCCGTCGGCGGAAATATCCTCGATAAGATGGTCCTTCATCAAGGGGTCCAGTTTCCCATAGCCGATGAAATCCCTTATCACATAATAGAGGAGCTTGTCAACGGATTCCTGGGGGATTTTTAGGCGATATTTCTTTATTATTTCAGCTGTTTTTTTCTGTAAATAGTTTTTAGCCTTCTCTTTCGTTTCTATTTCTTTGAGGTTTACGTCTATTTCCTCCATGAGCAGGGTTTTTATTTCCTTCAACAGTTCTTCTTCTTCCAGTTGCAGTGTGGGTTCTATGACATCGTAGACAATTCTCTGCGTATCTGGGTCTTTGACTATTGCCGCGTATACGTATGGCTCCTCTATGGGGTAAACTTCTCTGAAGACAGCTGTCTTTCTTTCTTTTGCCTCAATTACTGCCCCTACTTCCGTTTCCTCTGTGCTTTTCTGGGTTTTCGTCATCCATTTTCCCTTTCAGTTTTGCGGGGGTTCGTGAGAAAGTATAATATCGCGAGTCTTAATAAGCTCTATGAATGTTTAATACTTACAAGCTTTAAAACCTAACGCACAAGAAGACGCTTAAAATTGGGAGAAGATTTTCCTACTTGTACCTTGCCCTTCTCTTCTGCCTCTTCTTTTTCTGCCGACGCATCCTTTTCTTTTTCCATTTAGCCCGTATTATTTACACGCCCCAAACAGCCTATTCTATTGTTGCATGTCTGCGCCTTAAATCTTCCTCGGTGCGGCCAATGCGGTGCATAAGCTCCACAATAAGCCCGTCCAAAAAAACCATGCAGTTGTTTTCAAAAATGCTTCCCAGAGGGGTTAGGGGTTCCTTTTCACCCATGAGCTGTCTGGCAAGGTAATCCTCTTCTTTGGGCCAACCAGACTTGGTTCTTCCCTTTATGGTTACGACGAGGTCTGCTATTTGGCCCAGCGGAGATTCCGGAAATGAGGTTATGGCAACAACCGTCGCTCCTATTTCCTTCGCAGCTGAGCTTGCCGTTAAAACCATTTTCGTGGTGCCCGTTCCCGAAATGGCTATTAGCACGTCTCCCTTCTCCGCCGCAGGCGTAATGGTTTCGCCTAAAAAGTAGACATTAAAGCTTAAATTCATAAGGCGAAGAGCGAAGGCTCTGCCGACGAAGCCGCTTCGTCCCATGCCTACAACAAAAATTTTTTTGCTTTTTGCCTCTAGCAGAAGCTGGATGAAACGTTCAACCTCCTCTGGGTTAAGCTCTTCAATGGAGCTTTTAATGCCTGAAACAATTTCCTCCGCCGCAGCCTTTAACCATCTCAAGCTCTTCTACTCCCGGAAAACCCATTACATGGGTGACTAAATTAAAAGTCTTGCGGTTAAATAAGCCCTTTTAGAATTTCCTCTAGGCGTGGAACAGGCGTGTATAGGCGTATGTAAATTGAGGCGGCTAAAAAGCCTATGATTATGGCTGCTAGGATAAAATCCCCCCTTTGCAGTTTTAGGGCGTAAAGGTTTGTGCGCTTTTCGGTGGCTCCCCAAGCGCGGGATTCCATGGCCTCCGCAAGCTCTAGGCTTCTGCGGATGGCGCTCACAATTAATGGTATGAGTATCGGAATGTAGTTCCTAACTCTTTTCAGAAAGTTTCCCTTTTCAAGCTCTAGACCCCTTGACTTTTGGGCATCTATTATTGTTTGGGCTTCTTCAGCCAAAACGGGAACGAAGCGCACGGCCGTGGTGAAGGCGAAGCAGAACTCGTAGGGCACATGGGTTTGTTCTAGGGCTAGACCCAAATGGTCAGGGGATGTTGTTAGAAAGAATATGGAGAAGGATTCAACAAGCACTAAAAACCTGAAGGTCATGGCTAACGCATATTCTACAGAGGCGAATTTGACGGTGTATCCCGCGTTTATGTAGGAGAATATGAAGTTTGTTAGGAAAATTATGGAAGCAAAAAAAGCTGCGCCCCTCATGGAGCGGGCCCATTCCCGCTTAACCCTTGCTAAAATAACAAAGGGTGTCTGAACTATGAAAAGCACTATTAGGGGAAGTAGCTCCCAGAAAAGCACGGCAATCGCGAATATGACGCAGGCGTAAACAAACTTTACCCTCGGGTCTAGGTTATGAATCGGGGATGAAACCTTTCTAAACTTCAGCCCGTCAAACATGCTCATTTTCCATGCCTCCTGAAAGCTTTTAGGAGGGCTTCTCTGGCCTCGTAAACGTCTATGATGTCCTTTGGAAAGCCCATGTCTGAAAGCTCTATGAAGATTTGGGCAACTTGGGGTGGAACTATGGACGCCTGGGCTAGGGTTTCAGGGTCTGTGAGCACTTTTCTGGCTTCGCCCTCTGCAACGATTTTTCCTCCTCGCATTAGCACAACCCTCGGGTTGCACTCTGCCACGAACTCCACGTCATGGGTTACCACGACTATGGTTTTTCCCTGTTCTCTCATCTGCAGGATGAACTGGCGGAGCTTCTCTTTTTGCTGGTAATCCTGCCCTATTGTGGGCTCGTCTAGGATTAGTATTTCAGGATCCCATGCGAGAACTGAGGCTAGGGCGACGCGTTTTCTTTCTCCCCCGCTTAACATGAAGGGTGAGGTTTTCCTGTACTGGGCTATGCCTAAAAGGTTTAGGGCCCATGTTACCCGTTTCTCTACTATGTCGCTGCTGAAGCCGAAGTTTTTGAGGGCGAAGGCTATTTCTTCTTCCACGGTTTCGCTGAAAAGCTGGTGGTCTGGGTTTTGGAACACGAAGCCCACTTTTCGGGCTAGGGAGGCCACGCTCACCTTTGTGGTTTCAACGCCGTCCACAAGCACTTTTCCCCTTGTGGGTTTCAGCAGCCCGTTGAAATGTTTCACAAGGGTTGTTTTCCCGGCGCCGTTTTCGCCCATTATGGCTATGAACTCGCCGTTTTGGATGGTTAGGGAAACTCCTTTTAGAGCTTCCACGCCGCTTGGATAGGTGAAGTAAAGATCTTGAACTTCAATCATCCGCCCTTCAGGGCCCTCCTTATTTTCTCAGCCATCTCCTCTGAGGATAGTGGGATTTTTCCTCCAAGCTTTATTCCGTCAGACCTCAGAATTTGGTAGAGGCGGGTTGCCTTAGGGATTCCAACCCCGATGAGGCGGGTTTCCTCGGAGTCTAGAATTTCGTGGGGTTCGCCGTCCAAGGCGACCTTTCCATCGTCCATTATTATGATGTGGTCTGCGTATTTTGCGGTTAAATCCAGCCTATGCTCCACAAGCACTATGGTTACTCCAAGCTGCTGGTTCAACTCATAGATCACTTCGAATATTTTTTTGGCGCCTAGGGGGTCGAGGAAGGATGTGGGTTCATCTAGGACTATTACTTCAGGCTGCATTGCCAGCACGGAGGCTATGGCCACGCGTTGTTGTTGTCCCCCTGAAAGCTCGTGGGGTGGGCGCTCCCTAAGCTCGTATATGCCCGTCAGCTTGAGCGCCCAGTCAACCCTTTTGCGGATTTCCTCCCTTGGAACGCCGAGGTTTTCCAGCCCGAAGGCCACGTCTTTTTCCACGGATAGGGCGAAAAGCTGGTTTTCAGGGTTTTGAAAGACCAAGCCCACGTGTTTCGCCAGCTTATGTATTGGGTTTTCTGGAACCTTAAGCCCAGCTACGGTTATTTCGCCTTTTAGTTCGCCTTGGTAAAAGTGGGGTATCAGTCCGTTAAAGCAGCGGCAGAGGGTTGTTTTTCCACACCCGCTTGGACCCGTGATTAGGACGAACTCACCCTTCTCTATTTTTATGGAGACATCTTTGATTGAAGGGTTTTCTGCGCCGGGGTATGTGTATGTCAGGTTTTTTGTTTCGATGATTGCCATGCCTGATTTTCCACCAGCTTTAAAGCGAGAGTTCGCATTTAAGAGTAGCTACGCTTATTTTGGTTCAACTATTTTCTCCCTCAAAAGCCTCAAACACCTCTTAAGCCCAGCCTCAATTTCTCCAACGCCATTTACACCAGCGGCTGTGGAGTGGCCTCCTCCCATGCCATTCAAGTATTCGCCTAGGGGTTTAGCTATGTCCCTTCCAAGGTGGATTCCCGTTTTTTCATGGAATTCCCTTGTGCAGCGGAGGCTTATTTCAAGGCTTTCGTTTTTCTGTCCAGCTACGGCTGCGAAGTGGGCGCCTAGGTCTATTATGGCGCGGGCTGCTGAAGCCTGATATGCGCTTACGTGGGATAGGGCGATTATCCATTCGCCTATCTTGAAGAGTTTAGCTCTTCTGCAAGCCTTTAGCCTTGCAACCCTTTCCGAAAAGTCCATGGGAAGCGAGAGAATCGATAGGGCTTCTTGGGCGTTTACACCCATGTCTATCAAGTCTGCTATGGTTTTCAGGGTTGAGGAGTTAGCCAATACAAAGTGGCGGGTGTCGAAGGCTATGCCTAAAAAAAGCGCTTTAGCTTCGCTTTCCCCAATTTGGGTGTTTGTCTCCTTGTAGAAGCTGTAAACGATTTCGCATGTGGAGGAAGCGTTTTCATCTGTTATGCATAGCCTAGCTATTTTCTCTGTTTCAGGATGGGCTGCGTGGTGGTCTATGACGATTATGGGAGCCTTCGCCGCCTTCACCTTTTCAGCCAAGTTGTTCAGCTGTTGTATTGTGTTGGTGTCTAGAAGCATTATGAGGCTTGCATTTTCAATGTCTGGACTTATTTCCACTGTTATGGGCAAATACCTCAGCATATGCTTTGATAGGCGGCTTATTCCCTGCGGCGCGCAGACTTCCACCCTTGTTTGGGGTTTATGCTTTTTTATTAGGCTGGATAGGGCGTAGGCTGAGCATATGGCATCGGGGTCTGCATTGTGGTGGCATAGCAGCACGATAAGCTGGGCATTCCCCTCATCTATTATCTTTGTTATTTCGTGGAACGACACTTCAGTTCCCTCATGTATTTTTCAGCTTCCTCGAAGGCTTTTTTCACAGCCTCATCTGCAAGCTCCTGAACGTTAAATTCTCGCATTACGGGCGAAAGCGTCAACTCCACCTCAACTGCAAGCATTAATGGCTTCTCAGTTGCAGCTTCAACGGTTACGTTTAGGGTTTCCACACGTTTGGCCGGAACCCGCGAAAGCACATGCCTTCTGGCGGCTTCTTCGGCTATGGTGCAGAGTTCCTCAACCTGTTCCGGCGTTAGCTCTGGCAGCCCAGCTTCTTCCAAGATTTCACCATGGCTTCAAGGGGCTTTATGACTGGGAACCTGAAAGGGGTGTTAAGTCCTGCTGAAGCTTTGCCTGAAGCTCCTTCATCTGGCTTCGGAGGCGCTCTTCCTGCTTGCCCAAAACCGAAGCGCGCATGCCTAGGAGCTCTTTCCTCTCGTTTAAGTCTGCCGTCACCTTCGCCTTCTCCGCTTTCACGAGAAGAGAGCCAATAGCCTTATAGATAACCGCGTCGTCAGCCACCTTCTGCAACTCGCTTAAGGCTTGCTCGATTTCTGTTAGCTCCAGCTCAACCTGCTGCTTCTGCGCCAAGACAGACTGGAGGGTCTGCTGAATCTGCTGAAACCTTAAGAGGCGCTCCTGAACTTGTGGGGGAAGTTTAGCCAATTCCTCACTCAAATTTATCCTTCCATCTGCACAGCTTTACACAAAACCTATTAATTAAACATTTTCCATCCAAAAAGAAACCTTTTCTAGCCTAGCATAAATATTATTGGATGAGGGCGGCCTGTGGGTTTACCCACCGAGATGAGCCTGCGGATTTGCTGGTTGAGGAGCTTAAGCGTAGGGGCGTTGCGGTGGTTCCGGAGGTTAGCTTTAGGACTGTTGATGGGCGGCGTTTGATGCCCGATTTGGTTTTGCATGACGGTGCGAGTTATGTGGTTGAAACTAAGTTGGGGGCTGAGACTAAGCTTTTGGACGCTATGGTTCAGTTGTACGAGTATAGTAAGCATATTGGCGAGGCTAAGGGTGCCTTTGCCTTGCTTTTTCCCGAGGAGCTGCGGAGGCCTTGGCCTGCAGATGTTATTTTGAGTATTGCTAGGGATTCGAAGACACAGATTAGTTGTATTGGAATTTTTAAGGATTTGAGGCCTAGTCAGCCTTTTAGGGGGTAGCCTTTTTGAGGTTGCGGATTGGATTGCTGGGCATGTTTTTAAGCCTTTGGTTGTTGAGGCGGATACGGGTTTTGCTGTTAGGGTTTTGAGGGATGCTGTGGATTATGTTAGTGCCAGCGTCCGCCAGTTGCAGGGTAAGGAGCTTGAGGATATTTTTGGCGGTAAGAGTGTTTTTGAGAATGTTTTGCAGTATGAGGAGGGGTGTTATCCGCTTGAGGAGATGAGGCATGCGGCGGCTTATTTGCTTGTTAATCAGTTGTTGTTCTATCATGTTTTGACGCGGGTGGATGCTGCTTTTCCAGTTGTTGATGAGGATAGGCTTAGGCGTCCAGGCGACTTACGGGCTTATTTTGAGCCTGTTTTAAAGCGGGATTATAGTAGCGTTTTTGGTTTTGATGTGGCTTCACGTTTGCCCGATTCTGCTCTTGAGGCTGTGCGTAAAGCGGTTGTGGCTGTTAAGGCTTTGGCGCCTGAAAAGATTAGGCATGACTTGTTGGGCAAAGTGTTTCATGAGCTTATTCCTTTTGAGGTGCGGAAGGCTGTTGCAGCCTTTTACACGAATAATGAGGCTGCCGAGATTTTGGCTCAACTAGCCATAGACAGGGCTGACGCTAAAGTGATGGATTTGGCTTGCGGCAGTGTCACATTGCTTGTTGCCGCTTACAGGCGTAAACGCGAATTGCTTTTGAGGGAGAAGGGCGAGTTCACACTTGAAGATCATAAGAGGTTTTTGGAAGAGGAGTTGACGGGTATTGATATTATGCCTTTTGCCGCGCACATGGCGGTTGTGCATTTGGCTTTGCAGGCTTTGGCTGCTGGACACGAAGCGGAAAAAGTGCGCATAGCCGTTTGGGATTCCACTGAACTGGAGCCTGGACAGACTATCCCGGCTATTTCACGCGAGTTAAAAGCTGCCTACAAGCGTCCAACATTGGAATTGTTTTTGGAGGGCAAACCGCCTAGGGAGGAGGCTTATGTTGAGAAGGGCGCGGTAACCCTGGAAGGGATTGGCGGGGAACAGATACCGCTGGAAAAGGCAGACGTAGTCATAATGAACCCACCATTCACAAGACAAGAAAGACTGCCAAAAGAATACAAAAAAGCCTTAATAAAACGGTTAAAAGGTTACGAGGATTATTTGCATGGCCAGCTTGGGCTTTATGGACATTTTATTTTGCTTGCAGATAAGTTTGTTAAAGATAACGGGCGACTTGCTCTAGTATTGCCCGCGACAGTTTTGCGGGTGAAGTCCGCTGCTGGAATAAGAAGGCTTCTTACGGAAAAATATCAGATTGAGCATATCATAACTGCTTGGGAACGCGCAGCCTTTTCCGAAGGAGCACAGTTCAGAGAAATACTCCTAATCGCAAGAAAAGTGAAAGCCGCGGAGGATTCAAAATGTTGCATAACTTCGCTGAAGAAACTTCCCACATCAGCAGAAGAAGCAAAAACTTTTGCAAAAAAATAAAATCAATAAGTCAAAAACTTAGTTTTGAAAATTTTTACGCAAATGGTTCATTAGTCATGCGTAATTTGATAAAAATTGAATTGAAACAACATGTTGAAAATTTATACACCTTTATCTCAACATATGAGCTTAAGATTCCGTTACTTGAAAAACAAATCTTTGAAAGAAGCCCGCAAAAGCGCATAACAACTGAAAACTACCTTGAAGTATATAATGGAGAAATTTTTGAATTTGATTACAGACCTCCTTATCATGGAGCTTTTCTCGTCCGACCATTTAGGGCAATCAAAAAACTAGATGAATGGATAGTTAAGAATGAAGATACAGAACATCTAACAATAGAGAACAGGTTCACAAAAGATGAAATGAAAGTGCCTCGCAAAGCTCTAGCAAACGGTTTGAGAAGACCGGCGCGTACAGATAGAATTGATTTAACAGATATACTTGATTACATCATAATTTCTCCATTTGAAAAAGTTGATATAGTGTTAAAAACCCAGCTGTGTTGGAAAAATGGAGAAAATACGTGGAACCACAACTTGCCAGCCTATTAATTTCAAGACGCTTTGACATATCAGCCGCTGGAACTAAATTCGTCGCTTATTATTCATTGTTGCCAATGGTAGGAGTAGATATGTGGAGCATTAAAGGTGTTCCACAAAATGACGCAAAGATTCTTACAATATGGTTCAATAGCTCATTAGGTTTACTCTCGATTCTCATACACAGAACTGAAACTCGTGGTGCTTGGATGAAGCTTCACGAGTATATGTTAAAGGATTTATTAATACTAGACCCAAACAAGTTGACACCAGAGGAACGGAACCTGCTGCTAGAAGTTTTCAATAAAGTTAGAGAAGTGCCCTTTCCCAGCGTTTTGGAGCAGTTGCGGGGTAGGTTTTGGGCAAGAGTCGAAATAGACAAAGCTATACTCAAAGTTCTGGGCTTTAATGAAACGGAAGCCAACCAGCTCCTAGACCAGCTCTACCTAGCCCTAGCCAAAGAAATAGAACAACTAAAAACCTTAATGCAAGGATAAAGATAGTTTAAAGACATTGTATGGACAATATCTTTATAAGAAAAACATGTACCTATTAGTTTTGATAACCCCTCGCGGCGTGCCGTGAAGGCTTGATTCAAGCCTGAGGAAAAGTACCCTTAAAAGGGGAAATTCCGGACCGGTCAAGGGGTGAAACGGGCTCCGCGAGCGGGATGAATCATCCTCACAAATTTTAGAATATCTGGGTCTTTCTCATCGCAATATCCTCTTTTCCTAAAAACCTTCGACAACTTATCCGCCCTCTCAATAGCCTCATCGGAAATATGCCCAACGGCAACCGAGGACACGCTCAAAACCTTTTCCAAATACTTCCGCACCTTCCTCAAATACTCCATATCATATTCCGCATCAATCAAGACAACATCACCCCGCCTAACCAAGGGCAAAACCGTATAATAAATCAAGGCGGCAGTAGCCAAAGCCTTTGGAACCTTGTACTCTTTGACAATCCGCTTCGCCTTCCTCGTCATCAAAACACAACGCACGCCTTCACCCCTAACAGCTACACAATAACAAGGAGGAGCGTCCGGAAACTTCCAACTAAAGTCAACACCCACAACAGCCATGAAACAACAAACACTCAAACAACTAATAAACATTAGCAAATAACAGAACAAACCCCCTAATGCAGGGATAAACCACCAAAAACCTAGAGGGGGTATCCAATTTAGCAAATAAACAAGCCATAAAATTGACTTCTAGAAAAGGGTAGACCCCTCAAACAGTTCCCGCGTAAACGATTATGATTCTCTCAGACCCCAGCTCAAACAGAACTCGATATTTACCAACACGCAGCCTATAATGGTTCTTATAACCATGAAGCTTTACAACATCAAGTTTCCGCGAAAAACCTCAACCCTCAAAACATGTAAAGCTTCAGCCGCCACAAATATGACCTTACCGCCAAAAGCCTAGAGGGGAGGAGGTGGAGAAAATAAGCAGGGAAACAACCAAAATTCCTAATAAACCAAAATCTATGCGGGAGTGACGTCCATCGGCTGTTCCCACAGCCAAAAATTGACAAAGGTGTATGGCAAGGTTATTTAAGGATAAAAGCCCACTAAAAGGAGCGGGGTAAAACCCTATTGACACTTGCAGAAGCACTGGAACAGTGGCTGCAAAACTTTTCGCAGTATGGCTATTTTGGAATTTTCCTCTCAAGCCTCCTCGGCTCAGCCTCCATAATCTTCCCAATCCCCTACACCGTAATCCTTTTCACCCTAGCCCCCATGGAAACCTTCAACCCAATTTTAATGGCTTTAGCATCCAGCATAGGTTCAGCCGTCGGAGAATTTTCAGGCTACCTGCTCGGCCTCGGGGGAAGAAAAATTATAGGTGAAAAAGGGAAGCGCAATATGGAGTTTCTCCTGAAAATCTTCGGAAAATACAGCCCCATAGCCATATTCATCTTCACCTTAACGCCTCTTCCAGACGACCTCCTATTCATACCCCTCGGCGTCATGCGCTACAAATTCCTAAAGGCTCTTGTTCCCGCCTTTATCGGGAAACTCACCATGAGCCTAATAATAGTTTACAGCTCCCGCCTCGCCATAGGCACAATCAAAGACCTTTTCAATATAGAAAGCGACTTGACAATCACGCTGATAAGCATGATAGTCGCCCTAATCCTGCTCGCGGCAATCTTCATAATCATGTTTAAAGTGGACTGGGAGAAAACCTTCGAGAAACACTTCGCCAAAAAGAAGGGGAAAGGCGATAAAAATTGAGGGTTATAGCTTACTAAAAACATGTGGTGAGTTCTCCCGCAAAATCCCCATTTTTTCTCTGTTTTACGTGAAGTTTTTCGCGTTTAAACTTTTAAGGAGTCCTTAAAATGACTAAGCCGCCTTTAAAAGATGTAAGTCATTATGTCCGAGTAGAGTTGAAGCTTAAGCAGCCCTGCCCAGAATGTGGATCCATGAAAGCGGTTCGCGACGGTTTGACTGGCGAGGTTTGCTGCGCAAACTGCGGGCTTGTGCTAAACAATCCTCATGGACGCGAGTAAGCGTTTTTGACGGAAAAAGCCTAGCCTACTTCTTTTCAGGTAGTAGTTTCTCTGTTCGGTTGTGAAGCAGTAGACACCGTGGACAGATTGGCGGCGGCGAGTCCGGGTAGGCTTCTGCTTCATAGTTGCAGATGGGACAGAACCAGACGATTTGTTTACGGCCCATTTTCAACCCCCATGTTTCTGCATATACTCAATTAATGCTTGCTCGAGTTCTTCGCTTGCCTTTCTGCTTGTTCCATGTTTTTTTACTACAAACATTATCCATTTTGTCCAGAGTGCGTCATCAATCATTATGCTTGTCTTCTTTTTTACCATACTCGTTCCCAATACTCTTTCACCTCTTTACTTTTATAAGGTTTTTCAATTATTTAAATTTACTCTTTCACCTCTTTACAGTTTCACCGAAAGATTTAAATATTTTCCCCATATAAGAGTATAACGGTGAAAAGGTGATGGTTGAAGTGAAAACGATAAAAATGTTTAATCTCTTAGGAGAGGTTGTAGAATTAAAAGTTGAAAAGGAAAAGAGAAACGTGAAGGAAAACGGTCATGTGGGGCCTTGGGAGGGTGTATGCTGCGAGGCCTGCTGGTTTGCAAAAGAGGAGAAATGTGTATGTAAATGCGGCGGCCGAAACCATGGAAGAGGCTTGACAGGCAAATATGAAAAGCTTGAAGACTTCCTAGTCCCAGATCTTTTTGAAGCAAACAAACTTTTAGAG
>JANXEP010000020.1 GCA_025057795.1 Candidatus Bathyarchaeota archaeon
GTCTAAAGAGGAACTCATTCAAAAACTTAAGGAAGCAAAAAACTCCGAGTCTTTTGAAGTGGGGATAGAGGAAAAAGTTAACCTCTATTATTTTGCCAAAGTCATATGCTATGAGAATCCGATAGTCACAGATAACCGTACTTATTTGATGTATCGTTGGGATGGCAAATGTTGGCGAGACGATGCTGAAGGCTATATTCATAAGCGCTTGGTTGAGGTTGAAGGCGAAGCCTACAAGCCCTACCACCTGACAACTTTGACGCAGATGGTTCAAGCGTTAACGTTTAAGAATGGGCTTGAAGAGCCCCCGCCAAACCTGATTTGCTTTGAAAACGGAGTTTTAGACTTAAACACTATGCAGTTGAAGCCCCACAGCCCAGAATACTTCTTTAGAAACATAATCCATGCAGATTACAACCCAAACGCTAAAGCAACAGAGTTTCTAAAATGGCTTGAAGAGGTTTTACCCGACGAGGAAGCACGCAAATATGTTCAGGAAATGTTTGGTTATTGCCTCTACCGGGACTATCCATTTCACCATATATTCTTTTTTGTTGGAAGCGGAAGAAACGGCAAAGGCACTTTAATGCGTACTCTGGTGGGTTTGCTTGGAAGGGAAAACTGCACCAGCATACCCCTTGAACGTTTACCTGAAAGGTTCCAAAACACCAACCTCATAGGCAAACTCGCCAACATCGTAAGCGAGCCTAAAACATCATTGGTGACTACCGAAACTATAAAGCAGTTGACTGGCCAAGATTTGATAACGGCAGAGTTTAAAGGTAGACAAAAAACCTTCCAGTTCATTAACTACGCTAAACTGATTGTGGTGGCGAATCGGCTTCCCCCCGTTTATGATTCAAGCCATGCATGGTGGGAGCGCGTCATCGTTGTAGAGTTTCCAGTCACAATACCGCCTGAAAAGATGGTTCCAAACATAGAAGAGCGGTGGCTGAACAACGCAGAGGAAAGGAGCGGCATTATTAATTGGGCTTTAGAGGGGCTTAAACGCCTATTGGAAAACAGGCAGTTCACCAAAAATGAGGCCATGTTAAATGTGGTGGAACAGTATAAGCGGTGGAGTCAACCCGCCCAATACTTTTTAGACAAATACTGCGAATACGGGCCTAACCATTGGGTTACCAAAAAAGCCCTCTATGAAGCTTTCAAAATAGTCTGCGAGGAAGAAGGCTTACCCGTCCTAAGCGAACAGCAGTTTTCGGTAGAGGTTAGGAAGAAGCCGAGAGTTATGATGATGTGGAAACGTGTTGAGGGAAAAATGGAAAGGGTTTGGATAGGGTTAAAGCTTAAAGAAGGGGTGACACAACTGACACAACTGACACAACCTTCTCTTACCCCGCAAAAATTCAGCGATAAAAATTTTAAAAGTATAGAGGAACCTGTGTCACCTGTGTCAGTTGTGTCAGATGACGGTTCTGGCGTTTCTAAACCTCTCTCTCCGGATAGTTCACTACATTCATTAAGCTCACTAATTTCACTAGCCAAGGAGAATGTTGAAGCTGTTCTTAACGCTTTAGTTGAGGCTTCACGGGTTCGTGGAAGTGCAACCTTAGAGGAGATTGTTTCAAAGGCCGGCTTGCCCAGGGAAACTGTTGTAGCTGTTCTTGAAGTTTTGGAGAGGGAAGGCAAAGCATTTCAGCCTTACCCTGAGTGGTGGAAGACTAGTCATGGTTAAATTTGAAGTTGTTCAAGGCCGGAAAGGGCCGAATGATAAACTTGTTAGAGTTTGGGCTTATGGAGAAGTTTTCACTTTTGAACATATTTTACGGTTGCTAAGTATTATTTTTGAAAGTGAAGATTACGCTTATCCGATAAATGAAGGGTTTCAGGGTAAAGCCATGTTGTTAAAGGCAATTATAGACGTTTATTCAGGCATTCCCATAAAAAGAGTTTTGAAAGCTTATAAACTTGAGCGGAAAAAGCCTAAGAACATTATTATTGAAGCAACCAAACCCTTAAAAATCAACTAAATAAATGCTATACTTAATTAATCACAGTTTTTAATATTATATGCTTGAAGAAAGTAAGTATCAGTTAAAGGTTCAATTTTTATCCCGAGATTTTTGCTCATAGCCTTGAATAAGTCAAGTAGCTTTTGATTCACCTCTTCGGCTGTTCTGTTCGGCCTTATTGCTACTTCATGAAATTCCTTTAGGGCCTTCTTAACTTCATTAGAATCATAAAATACAACAAAAGCAGAGTTAAGCGCTTCTGTAAATGCATCCCCTTTAACATGATTACGATTACCCATTAATTGCTTAAATATATCAAATTTTTCCTTTCTTCTTTCATACCGCTTATGATACCAATTAGAAATTAAAACACCTAGCAAGCCGGATGCTAGAATTGATATAATTGATAAAGCGATGTCAATCATCACTATTTAAAATATTTTTTTAATTTTAAAAGGTTTCCGAAAACTTTCAAAGCTGAAACCATGGTTTTATGGAAAATGTTAGTTTTTTACAATCGAGGTAACCGTTTTCCATGGGACTCCATGATGGAACACGCTTTAACGGCTAACAAGGGAAAATCCCATGTTTTCCCATGTTCAAAAGCACCTGGCTGCAAACCTGAGACTTGAAAAGCTGTATTCAAGCTTCTTTTCCGAAACTCTACATGGGAAAAGGGCTTATCTAGTCTGGTACAATGTTGGAATTTCATGGTTCAAGTGTGGAAATGGGCAGTTTCATGGTGTCGACACCATGGGACACGCCTTCCACAGTCTCAAGAATCAACATGATAAAAACATTGGATTTTCCCAGGTTTCAGGCGATAATTTTTCTCAACTCTTCGTACACGTCTAAACGGCCCCTGAACCATGCCTCAATAGATTTAGCGGAAACCCTCTCATCCCGCATTTTCTTAACAATCCTCGAGAGCTCTAAAGGAGACAAAGTTTTGAACTCCACTGCAAACAGAGGCAAATCTCTGCTAGGCTTAAACTTCACCACTTCCCACCTCTCTTCAGAGTATGACTGAAAATTGAATATTAAGCTTTACGAAGTAAAATACCATAAAATACCGCACTTCAAGAAACACCTCAAAGTCTGCTTTGAATCTCAGCTAAGCCCTTGAACACTCTCTCTTTCAAATCGTCAATCAAAGCAGGGTTAAAGTAATTACGCATAAACACGCTTGTTGAAACTCTCCCATGTAAAAAGTCTATCTCCGATTCTCTGAGATATTTAGTTAAGAATGTTCCATGGGCCTCACGGATATCAGAGAACCTTAACCCTAGTTTCCGTTTAACCTTTGTTTGAATGTAGTTTATGTTTAGAGGCTTGTTTCTGCTTATGGCTTCCACTAGGCTTTTAGGAATGAAGCTTATGAAAGCCTTCTTTGAGTTTCTAATAAACAGTTCTTTAAATCTGAAATGCTCAAGAACCCCTCTATCCTCATTATAATACTCGTTCAGCCTTCCTTCCTTAGCCAAATCCACTATCAAATTATAAGAGTTTACTGCTTCATTGAACCTTAAACCGCTTAGGGCTATGAAATCCATGAAAACCTTTAGTTCCGAAACCTCACTTTTAACCTTCCTAATCCACTCGAAAACCTCATCTGAATTCACAGTTCTGGTTAAACGCTCAATAATCAAGTCGTCTGAACTTTTACCCTTCCATTTTAAACCATGATTTTTAACAAGACTTTTGAAATCCTCGTATATTCCGAGAAACTTAGCTAAAGCGGAAAGGGCCTTCAAAACATGAACACGCTTATCATCACTTAAAACCTTAAGCTCCGAGAAATCACGGTTAAACAAACAATGCGAAAACCTACATGCATAGCTGAACCTCTCCTTAGCTGTTCTAAACCTATACTGCTTCATCAAATAAGCTCTGAAACCTTCCAAATCAAAAGTTATATGGGCCGGGGGAGACTTGAACTCCCGACTTTCGCCGCTTCCTCCAGCATATTGAACGCCGCGTGAGGGCGACGTCCCTTGGCCTCTTTAGGGTTAGCCAGCTAGACTACCGGCCCAGCAGCATCTTAATTTCTGGTTCAAAAATAATTATTTCTGTTTCATAAAATCTTTCCTTTTCTTCTTAGTAAGAATGATGATACGGTGAATGTTTTGAGAAACTTGAACGGAGATGGTTCGGAAAATCAAGATGTTGTCGAAAAGATTTTGCTTTTGCTGTTTTTCTTAGCTTTTGCAATTTTTGGGTATTTTATGGCAAATTATATAGGTTTATAGCTTCACATTTCTTCTATGATTTCAATGCTCCTAACTTCTTTAGTCCAAGGCATTAGAAACGCGTTCTCCTTGAACCATTCAGTAAACTCCCGCTTAATATCTTCATTAGCATTTTCAAAGCTTTCGTCGACAAGCTCTACGGTTATCACAGCAATCTTTTTCTTCATGGGTTGATCACCTCTTGCCCCGCACCATGCATTTTCGGCTTTTATGCAATGCTCCCACCGCAGAGTTATCCTTTAATCAGATTCGAAATAAATAATACGGTTAAAACTCTAAACAAGCCAAAAACACAAGCGAAACCTTAAAAAATTTCTAAAGATTTATTCTCAAAAATGGCCGAGGTAGCTCAGCCTGGGAGAGCGCCCGGCTGAAGACCGGGTTGTCGCTGGTTCAAATCCGGCCCTCGGCACTGAACCTTTTCTCTGAAGAAAAGCTTCACCAAAAGAGGATAGAGCTTCTTTTTGCGGTGCGTTTATGTTTTGAGCTTCTATGTATTCCAAAACGCTTTGAAGTGCTTGTTCACAAATTCTGCTTATGTTTAGGTTTCTTTTCCGTGCTTCCTCTATTAAGCTAAGCGGAAGAGTTATTCCGACTGTTTTTCTAGGTTCTATTTTTCGAGTTTTTACTCGAGTAGTTTGGCCTATTTTACTCGAGTGATTTAGGTTCAAACCCTCTTTACTCATGGCCCTAACACACCTCTTAGAGTTTTCTCGATTTCGGCCCACCATTTAGGATACTTCCGTAAAACACTAAACATCTTTTTTAATTCATTTTCATCTAAAGGTAGAAACGCTACTTCTGTTTTTCCTTTGAGCGTTTTCAATATAGCGTTTGCTGTTTCAGGGCCTACGCTTTCAATAATCTCATATGTAGCGAGTAAATCTTCTTTATCTTCTGGCTTACAGTATTTCAAAGCGTTTTCTTTAACTTTTTTAATGTTTGCTCCATAAAGGAGAGATGT
>JANXEP010000023.1 GCA_025057795.1 Candidatus Bathyarchaeota archaeon
CACCTCCTCCTTAGAGTTCACAACCACAGCTCCAGACAAAAACCCATTATCCTTAAGAGTCGCCTTGTCAACCTCAACAACCATGGAACCGCTTATTGGCTTTAAACGCCTTAGAAAACTCATTCCAAGTTCCCCTCAGAATACTCTTATAAATTGCAGCGAATATCAGTCTTTCGATTTTATAAAGCATTATCCTCCACACGCTTTCGGGGTAAGAAACTGAAAACTAAGGAAACCATTATTCACGCGGCCTTGGATAACATTTCGCACTTTACCTCATTGGAAAGCCACCATGGAATATCATAGGACCAAAGACATTCTCCATGTCATGAAAGTCCTAGGCCACAAAAGAATCCAAAACACCCTAATCTACACACAGCTCATCCCATCCAGCGAAGATGAATAAGCCTAACAACAGTGCAGAAACCTAGAGGGTAGTCAATTTTGGGTCTTCTCGGCGAGCATGAAATTGACTGTTTTACAATGGAAAGTCTAAAGGGGAGGGGGCGGCCAAAATAAGGCTGGCTTATGCGCCATTTCAACAGAAAAATTTTGAGAGGTTGATAGAGCTACCTCAATCCTTAGGTGTATGTTTTGCATTCATTGCATAGAGTTTCTCCATCATCGGCTCTATCAAAGATTTTTCCGCAGCAGTGGCAAATGGCCACGTTAAAACCAAGCCTTGAAAGCTTTAAGGCAAGGGCTACCTTTAAAAGATATATGTTGGCTTCCAAACTCTACCTCCTCCTCAAGATAGAATTTTGTTCTAGAACAATTTTCTATATAAGGATGACGCAAAAACTCTCCATAGGTCCATTTTATCAATGAATGATCAGCTTATCGCTGCTTGCAGCCGGAAAATCAGCGCTTTCTTGCAGCTACTTAAGGAAACGGGAATAAGAAGCGGAGAAGCATGGCAACTTAAATGGACCGACCTAGACCTAGCCAACAACACAGTGCGAGTTACGCCTGAAAAAGGCAGCGAGCCCAGAATATTCAAAATCTCAACAAAGTTAGCAGCCATGTTAAACAGCCTCCCAAAAACCTCGGAAAGAATCTTTGGCTCAAGCTCCCTTAGGACCATCAGAAGGCTGTTTCAGAAGCAAAGGCAAAGAATAGCCCAAAAGCTTGAGAATCCAAGACTTCTCAACATAACATTCCACACGCTACGCCATTGGAAAGCCACAATGGAATATCATAGAACCAAAGATATCCTCCATGTCATGAGAATCCTCGGACACAAGAATATCAAAAACACGCTAATTTATACGCAGCTCATCCCATCCAGCGAGGATGAATACATCTGCAAAGTTGCAAAAACCATCGAGGAAGCAAAAAAGCTTATAGAAGCAGGCTTTGACTACGTCTGCGACATTGAGGACGCTAAGCTCTTCAGAAAAAGAAAATGAGGGGAGTACGCCGGTTTATTCCATAGCGCCGCCGGTCGGACTTGAACTCAAGCAAAGGTGGAGAAATCCCCCGCAAACTCCCCCTTTATTATAATGTCCTTGCCTATCCTTTATTCGAGTCATGAAGTCGCTTTAAAGACGACGGGTTTTCCATGTTTTAATTTTGGAATTTCATTTAACTTATTGGGAACAAACCTCTTTATTTGTTTCTCTTTTTCTCTTAATTCAAATAGCATCTCCATAAATCAGAGATAGTGCTGATTTCCTCTTGGTTCTTAAGGAAAAGTTGAGCTGAAGCATGTTTCAGCTGTTGTAAACTAAAAGGCATAGTACTTTAACCCTATTTATGAGCTTGTGTTCCTTTCCATTCTTCTATTGATTCTCCCCATTTTTTAGTGATTTGTTCTTTGCTTTGTTTGACATATTTGAAGAGAAGGGCTTTTTCAAGGTCTATTTCAAAGTAGTTGGCGAGAGCTGTGCAGCAGAAGATTATATCCGCCAATTCTTCTTCTATGTTTTTGGATTTCTCCTTCTTTAGAGCGTCTGCTAATTCGCCTACTTCTGCTGTTAAGACTACAAAGAGGAAGTATGCTCCTCGTTTTTTGTCTTCTTCGCCGTACTGTTCTTTCATTATATTTTGGAAGGTTTTAAAGTTCAAGTTTATCCCTCATGACAGATTATTCAATTTTATTTAGGGTTTTTGACTTATTAATAATGAGGGCTCTGAGAGATGGCTAAACTTGTATTATGCGATTTTAGTTGTCATAATTGCAATGTTGGCGCGAAGGGTGGCAGGGTACATCAAAGAGTTTTGAAATCCATTTGTTTGATGGGAAGAAAACATGGATTGTACGCCAAAGATGAGTGGACGCCTCCGTCATTTTCTGGTGGAGTGCAACCTGAAAGGGATGAATATGCTCCTTCTATAGATATGGTTTGGTTTATCGATCTTGTTGAGGTTCTTGGCGAAGATAAGTTCAATATGCTTCATTCAGTTGTATCAGCGTGGACTGATGGGAAAATTACGGAGGGCACGCTGCGTTTTATACCGCATGTTGCTTTTGAGGTTGAGGTAAGCGATACAACAAGTAAAACTGTTTACTCAGACTTTCACAATTTGGTTGCGACAAAAGCGGCTGTTAAAATTGAGGTTATTCGAGAAATTGGTGATATGAATTTGGAGCGGGCTAAAAGAATTAGGGAGTCAGCGGTTCGGTTTTGTGGGGATGCAGATATGTTTGTTTTAACGCCTCCTATGCTTGAAGACATTTTAAAGATAGAGAAGCGTTTTCCAGCGTCTTGTTTATTAACTGAACAAAAAACTCATGGCGTCAGACAGGTGCAGAAGAAACTTGTTTCTCTTGGGACGGAATTAAACCTGAGGGGGGAGGTTGAATTTACTCCGCCTGAATGTAGGGAAGTTTACAGTCCGAGGCTTGATGCGGCATGGCTTGTGAGCGTGCCCAAAGCGGCGGCAGATTTAATGGCAACTATTTCCAAAAGGTATTCATTGAAGATCGCAAGGGATCTCTGCCATTTCACACTCTTCGGCTTTGAATATGAAAAGGAAACGGGTCATAAACATATAGCCGGAGGTGTGGCTAATCTCTCCCGTCATTCATACATAGGCTTCCTCATAACCTCCAGCGAGAAAACTCCTATTGCGAAAAGAATAGTTAACAAGTATTCGCTAGCTTTTGGTTTTAATAACGTTTTTGTTGTTAGCGAAGATTCTATTTTAGGGGCGGTTTAAGATGATCACCGTTGAACAGATTAAGCAAATAGTAAGCTCAAACATCAGGGTCAGAGAGAAGCCTGTTGAAAAGTTGATGGTTAAATCATTGGAAGATGCCGTGAGAATTTGGAACGACCCTGATGTGCTGGGCTTCTTTGAAAATAAGGCTATGAAGTGGCATCCGAAAAATAAAACTGCGGTTTTTATACCCTGCTCAGCTTGGAAACCCTATTTTTACTCTCAAAGCCATAAAGACGGGTATTTAAAGGGCTTGTTGCCATTTCTCGAAAGGATTGATCTGTTTGTTGTGAGCGAGCCCATGGTTATAGTACCATACTGTTATAGCGATGAGTACCCTGTTAAGAGTTATGACTATGATCCCAACAAATTCTTTAAGGGGAAACTTTCGCATCCGCTGGTAAAACAGGCTTTAAATATTTTCGTTGAAAGATTGAGCAAATGGCTAATGAGGTATGATGGACAATATTTTAAGAAAATTTTAATATTGCCCAAAAGCTGGCATCTTAACGTTTTCCTTAAAGCACTGAAGCGGGCAGAGATACAGGCAAGCGAGTACAACATTGTGTTCATGAACGGGCGAGCTTTCCAGTCCGTAAGCAGTATTTATCAGCAAGTTGAAAAATACATGAAGGAATAACTTTTCCTTTGCTCATTTTTTGTGTTTTGGGCCATTGTTTTGGCCGTTGTGTTGTGTCTTGTGTGGGCCTTTTGGTGGTCTAATTCAGCTTTTGTTTTTGTTTGTGTTTTTCTGTTGTGGAGGTGTTTGGTGTTGGATAAGCGGGATGTGCGGTTTTGGAATGTTGCTGTTCCAAAAAGCCTAGATGATGCTTTGGAGGCTGTTGTTGGGCGGGTTTGGCATAGGACTAAGACGGAGTTTATTCGGGAGGCTGTTCGTCGGGAGCTTGAGCGTTTAGGGTTCAAGCCTTCTGTTGGCGTTGATGGTGCTGGTGTGGAATCTTCGTTATGAGCGATGGCTGGGTTGGGGTTTTGGTTTCGCCGGGTTTGGCTTTTGAGGATGTTGTTTTTGAGCAGGTGGACTGCGGGTGTTTTGTGGTTTTTGACCGTTTAGCCTGCAGGTTTTTGACTAATGCTGATGGCGCTTGGACAAGCTTTTGTCGCGGCGATATTCGTTTTTTGCCTTTGAAGAGGGTTCCATGGCTTCAAGTTCATTTGCCGCGGGATTATGGTGATGAAGAGCAGCTTTTCAACGAGGTGCGGGGCTTTTTTATAGAGCACTTGGATGTGGCTGACGATTTGCTCTATGATGTTTACGCGTGTTTTGTTTTGGCTAGTTGGCGTCTAGAGGACTTCAATGTTGTGCCATATCTCTTCTTTCTAGGTCCTTTGGCGAGTGGTAAAACGCGGGCTTTGGAGTGTTTCCATAGGCTTTGCTTTAGGGCGGTTATGGCTTCAAGCATGAGTGCTGCCTCTCTTTTTAGGGCTTTGGAGGCTTGGCATCCAACCCTTTTACTTGACGAGACAGAAGTTTACAGCCGCAAAGAGATGATTGAGGTTTTAGCTTTACTAAACAGTGGCTACCGTCGAGGTCAATATGCGATTCGCGTGGAAAAGGTTAAGGGTGGCGCTCCGCAGATAGCCATGTTTGACACTTTCGGGTTTAAAGTGCTTGCTGGAACCGAGGAGTTGGCAGCGTCGCTTCAAAGCAGATGCATAGTCACGAAAATGAGCAAGGCCGTCAAGCCTGTAAGGCTTTTCATTGATGAGGAGAAAGCCCAAACACTGCGGGATAAGCTTCTCATGTACCGCTTCAAAAATTTAGGCAAAAACGGTGGCAAAACCATCTGCAGTTTTGAGGATTTTCCAAACGCCCGTGTGCTGGAACTCTTCATAAGCCTCCTAACAGTGGCGCCGTCCAACAGTGTTAGGCAGAGACTCATGGATTATATGGCTGAAACAGTGCAGAACAGGCTTAACGAAGAGCAAGCCAGCATGGAAGCCAGAGTCTTCGACGCCATCCTGAAATGTGAGGACAAGGTGGAAAATGGAAGACTAAGCACTCAAACTGTGACAGAAGCCTTCAACGAGAGCCTCCCAGAAAAAGAAAAGGTTTCCAGTCGACTTATAGGACGTGTGATAGCGCGGCTAGGCTTTGAAAAATGCAAAATAAGCCGTGGCGGACTGGCAGGCTTCTACTGGAACACAAAACTTGTGGAAAGGCTGAAAACACGTTACGGTTTAGATTCAACTCCAGAAACTCCACTTTCTCCACCAACGCAAACACAAGCCATGCCAACTAATGGAGAAAACGGAGAAAACAGAGTATGCCTAAAAAACTTGAAAGCCATATACTGGAGTGACAGCTTCTATGAGTGGCATCAATGCGTCTTCTGCGGACAAACAAAGCTGACAAGCTGGCAGGCTGAAGACTTCAAGGGCGAAAAGCACTGGATATGCGAAAACTGCAAACAAGACTGGGAAAAACTCATGGAAAACTAGAAGGGGGTAGCGTATTTGCTAAGCCAGAACAGCCACAACCATGACATCGCCCCGAAAGGCAGGGAGGGGGAGGGGGGCGAAAATGGCTTTCCGGCAGCGTCCATTTTCCATGGCGAAAATCTAGAGGGGCTACCAATTTTGACAGATGTCGATAAGCCTAAAATTGACATTCTCGTTTTGGGCGGACTGCACATGGACGACTTTGAATGGGCAAGCAGGCAATATGAGGCTATAGGCTATGTGCTAATCGCCTTCATACTAGACCGCGACGCCTACCACTGGAAAGCCATCTACGTCAAAGCAGACCAACTCGCGGACGCGGTGCAAAAGACGTGTTAAGCGACTGTCAGCAACAGCAAAAACCTAGAGGGTAGGCCGCCTATTGGCTTCACGGCAAACCAAAAACAAGCCAGTGGCGTGTCCAGAATGCGGCTCCCAAAGGCTTTACAAAGATGGAATCCGCTACACCAAAACGGACCAAGTGCAACGCTACCTTTGCAGAAACTGCGGCTACCGCTTCTCAGACCCCAACAGACAGATATCAACAAGCCCCAATATGTTAAACGGCTCTAAACGGATTCAGAAAAATCATACGCAGATTTTAAAAAGCATGGACCGCATAACTAGCTACCGCCAAATATGCGCCGCCCAGCCTTTGGGGGCGAAAAATTTGGCCGCAGCCACAAAAGAAAGCGAAAGCGAAAAACAGGCTGCGGGGGCCACAGAGCAGATAGCCAAAACAGATCCGGCGGACATCAAAGGCAAAATCTTAGAGTTTGCTTGGTGGATGAAAAAGCAGGGCTATGCGGACGCCACCATAGAGGGCAGGGTGCAGATTCTTAAGCGGCTTGTGAGGCTTGGCGCAGACTTGTGGAATCCTGAAAGCGTCAAAGACATTATTGCCAAGCAGAAATGGGCTGAGGGCCGCAAGTTTAACGCCACAGTCGCCTACACGACTTTCCTACAGATGCACAGCTTAAGCTGGCAGCCGCCAAGATGCAGACGCATAAAAAAGCTGCCCTTCATACCGTTAGAGGCGGAAATCGACCAGCTTATCGCTGCTTGCAGCCGGAAAATCAGCGCTTTCTTGCAGCTACTTAAGGAAACGGGAATAAGAAGCGGAGAAGCATGGCAACTTAAATGGGCCGACTTAGACCTGGCCAACAACACATTGCGGGTTACGCCTGAAAAAGGCAGCGAGCCCAGAATATTCAAAATCTCAACAAAACTGGCAGCCATGTTAAACAGCCTTCCCAAAAATTCAGAGAAGATCTTCGGCTCAAGCTCCATAAGAAGCATAAGAAGATGTTTCCAACGTCAAAGAGAAAGGATAGCCAAAAAACTCGAGAATCCAAGACTCCTCAACATTACATTTCACACTCTACGCCATTGGAAAGCCACCATGGAATATCATAGGACCAAAGACATTCTCCATGTCATGAAAGTCCTAGGCCACAAAAGAATCCAAAACACCCTAATCTACACACAGCTCGTCAACTTCCAAGGCGAGGACGAGTATATCTGCAAGGCAGCGTCCACCGTTGATGAAGCCAAGCAGCTTATAGAAGCCGGCTTTGAATACATCTGCGACATAGAGGGCGTAAAGCTCTTCAGAAAAAGAAAATGAAAAGTGTCGCCGGTTCAGTAAAAGCGCCGCCGGTCGGACTTGAACCGACGACCGACTGGTTAACAGCCAGCCGCTCTACCAGTCTGAGCTACGGCGGCTCTGCGTGTTCCTAAGGTTTTGAGTTTTAACGTTGTATTTAAGTTTATTCTGTTAGATTATTCCAGCTTTTTTGGCTTTATGTTCTATTAGCTTTACGAAGATTGTATACAGGGTTTGCATGGGTTTTGCGTACCATTTTCCGGCGAAGGATAGGCTTATGAGGTGGTTTATCCAGTGGAAGTCGTGTTTTAGGCATTTTATTAGTAGTTCTTGGTGGAGTTTTGTCATTTGGGTTTCTTTGAACCATTGCTCGTTTTTCAGTTTGCCCAATGGCACGAAGAAGAGGGGGACGATGAGGCTTCTGATGTGTTTGAGGTCTTCTACAAGCTCTATGGTTTTTATTAAGTCTTCTTCTGTTTCATCTGGCGCGCCTACGATTAGGGTGCAGGCCGGGATGAGGTTGTTGTCATGCATGAGGCCCATTCCGGTGTGGACAACTTCTGGCCATTCTTCGGGTTTGAAGGGATGTGCTTTTGCAGGCATTAGCTTTTTGGCAAGCTGCGGCGAGCCCGTTTCGATGCCTACTTCGGCGCCCCACCATGATTGTTTTTGCAGTATGATTTCAGCCACTTTTTGGAAAAGTTTGGGTTTTTGGGTAACCGAGGCCAGCGAGCAGTGGCTCCAGCTTAAGCCTCCTTCGCATTTTTTGACAACAGCCTCGTGGAGCCTCACCAGTTTTTCGTCGTCGGGTGTAGTGTTTTTCGAACCGTAAAGCATGACGTCTTCAGCGTGGAGGCAAGCCGTGTAAACGTAGCCGTTTTTCATGTTTACGTCGATTTCTGCTAAGACTTTTTCAATGGGATGCCACCTTAAGGGGCGGAGGGTTACACTGCAGAATTTACAGCCTCTGCAGCAGCCTCGTCCAATCTCCACTAGGCCGTTAATGGAGGGGTTGATAATGTTTGGGATTTCCTCAAGCCTCGGAGTTTCTTCAACGCTTACCTCATAGTATTTTGGCAGCTCTTCGCCGTTTAAGGCTGCTTGCACAATTTTTCCAACAACCTTCTCGGCTTCTCCGTCAATTATGCAGTCAATTCCATGCTTCTCCACAAATTCTTTCCTATAACGAAACTGCCAAGCACCTGAACCGCCCACAACAATTTTTAGTCCACGCCCCTTAGCCTTCTTAATTTCAGGCTTTTCAAGCAAACGTCTAAAATGCCAGGCGAGAAAGGGCTCCTTCCTTAAGATTGCGGCGAAGGTGCTGGAGGCTGGTCCAAGCCCAAAGGGGTCCATGACGTGAATGCCCAAAACTTTGGCGTCGTCTAAATACTTTCCGAGGTGGTCGGGATCCACGGTTAAGACGTCAAAGCCCTCCTTTACAAGTTGAGCTTCAATCTTTCTTAGCCCATAAGGAGCTGCTACTGGAACACCTTTCACGGTTTTTATCGGTGGGAAGAATAGGAAACTGTAAAGCCAGTTTGGGATAACGTTTGGAGGGGCGCATGTTCCAAAGCCTATAAACTCGTTGTGGTGGTAATCACTCATTAAGGTGCGGTCCGCCGTTAGTAACACGTCTGGCATGGGGGGCGCCTTCTCCAAACGTTGACAATTATTATAGAAGTTAAAACATTTAAATTTTGATATATTTTCTCGTCATGGAAGCAGGCAATCAAAAACGAAAACGGAATAGAAACAGCTTTTCAGTGTTGCTTTTCTTTTTCAATTTTCTGGAGCAACTTCTTAGTTCTGGTCTCTACAAAAGCGGCGATTTTCTCCACGGTAAGCGTCTCCTCTTCCCTCTGTTTGGCAAGCTTCTCCTCTACAACGTTGATCAGTTTTTCGAAGTTTACAGGCTTCATCAGGTAGGCGTCTGCACCATAGTTGAGGGCTTCAACGGCGTTTTCAAGGTTCGGGTAGCCCGTCACCATTATCTTTATCATTTTCGGCGTTGCCTCATTGAGCTTTTTTAATAGTTGGGTTCCTTGCATGTCTGGCAATACTATGTCTATAAGGGCGATGTTGTAAAAGTTTTCCTTAGACTTTTCAATGGCCTCTTTTCCCGACTGAGCCTCGTCCACGTTGTAGCCTTCGCTTTCAAGAATTAATCGTATTGTTTTGCGTATGTCTTCATCATCGTCCACTATTAGGATGTTTGCCTTTTCCATGAACTGTTTTCACCTCCGTTTGGGGAAGGCTTAACTTTAAATTTGAATGCTTCGCAGTATACGCTTCCCTAACTTTTTCAACCCATTCAGAGAAGACTATTGGCCCTTTCTCGTCAAATTCTAAATCGAGCTGTTTACACAAAACTTCTATAATTGCCCTTTCCAAAATTGAAACTAATCCAATGCCGGAAACACGGCGGAAACGCATTCCAGAGTCCTCAAACTCTAAAACTTTTCTTAACTCTTCGAAGAAGGTGTCCGGATCCTGCGGTATTTTTGACGGGGTGAAACCCTTCCTCCTCAGATATTCATAAAAAATTTCCATGGTTCTGTCTCCCAGCGAATACCGCAACGTTTCATCGATAACTCTCATTAAAAGTTTGTTGAATTCTTCCAAGGATTTCACCGTATTAGGCCGCTCTCAAACACCTCCGAAAGCGTGTCCCTCATGCTACGTTTAATATGGGCTTTTAGAAACTGTTCGTCAAAAGCTTTATCAACTTCTAATATGAACTGAAAATCCACACCTCCAATCAAGGTAGAAGAGCTTTGGGCAGAGACCTCCGTCTTTTGCTGCTTGGAGCAGCGCACTCGCTGAATCACTCATTGTTTGTTATAGCTCCTCCGCTTCTCTCAATTATCATGGCTGATTTGGGGGTTTCAAACAAAGTTATGGGCATGGTTTCCATGATAGCCTCTTTCCTATACGGGTTTGGTGCTTTAGCCGGTGGACCTTTAGGCGATAAAATTGGAGAAGCAAAAACCGTAATGTTGTTTCTGTTGATTTCAGGCTTTTCCACCTTCATCATGCTTGCCGCAGGCGCTGCAAAAAGCCTAACCTTTTTCACCTTGGCCCTTATTTTTATGGCTGCTGGCGCAAGCCTTTATCATCCAACGGCGAACTCGCTAATTTCTAAAACCTTTAGTGGACGCGTGTCGGAAGCCATGGGCCTTCACGGAGTTGGCGGAACTATAGGCGTAGTCTTCACCCCAACCGTCGCATGGTTTATAGGATCAGCTTTTGGATGGCCTATAGCTTTCACCGCTTTCGGGGTAGTCTGTATATTTTTCGCTTTTTTGTTCGCCAAGAAATTTGGGTTTAAAAACCACGAAGAAGAGAGACGTTCGGCTGGAAGCATAATTGGAGCGTTTAAGCTTCGGGAGCTTTGGCTCCTTTTAATCTTTAACATCGCTGTGGGCCTTTTTATGAAAGGCGTCGAGCTTTATCTTCCAAAATATCTCCAAGAAAACAGAGCTGTGGATCCTATGTGGGCTTCTATAGCCTATACGCTTGTCCTTGCTTTTGGAGTTCCGGGGCAGTGGATTGGCGGAAAATACTCCGACAAGTATGGTGCAAAGAGGATGCTGGTTGTAGCTTCTGTTGGAATATGTTTAGGCCTGATCATGCTGTTGTTTATCCCAATATATGCTTTTGGAATAGGCTTCTTCATAGTTCTCTACGGACTTTTCTTTTATGCCCATCAGCCAGCCCTAAACGCGCTTACGGGATTTCTTTCCCCAGAAAACCAGCGGGGAGCCGTTTACGGCGTTTTCTTCTTCACGTCTTTCGGCATAGGCTCCGTTTCCCAGCTACTTTCCGGATATTTAGCGGACCTTTATGGTTTCGACGTCGCCTTTTATGTGCTCACAGTTTTTGCTTTAACCGCGTTACTACTGTCTTTTCTACTTCCAGACCGGCGGGAACAAAACTTTTCGGTTTAAAGTTTTCCATTAAGCCACGACCAGCGAAAGAAGCCTGTAGGCTAGTCCGCCGAGGATAAGGGCAACCATTATATTCACAACAGTTATTGCCATGGCTTTCTTCCATCCAAATTCCCTTGAAAGCGCGGCCACCGTCGCCACGCATGGAATATAGAACGTCGTAACTAAAGCGAATACGATCATCTGAACTGCTGAAAGCGTTTCCAAAGGGATAAGTTCAGAAAGCAGTATTAAAGCCAGTTCTTTTCGAAGGACGCCGAAGATCAGCGGAACGCCCGCCTCCACTGGAAGGCCTAGCCAACCACTTATTATGGGTTTTGCTTCTGCTGTGACGTAGCCTATGAAACCCGTGACGTTTAAGGCGGTTATGGCGAGGCTTCCAGCAACTATCATTGGAAAGGCTACGTATACAAAGTCCTTTGTTCTGCTCCAAGTTTTGGTTAAGACAACTTTTAGGGTTGGCTTTTTGTATGGAGGCATCTCCATTATTAAGCCGACGGGTTCACCCGGCAACACTTTGAAGGCTATTCTCCCTAAAGCAAAAACCAGCGCTAGGTCAAAGAGGTATAGGGCTAGGGCCGCGTGTAAACCCACATATCTTCCGACAAGCCCAAGGATAACCACTGTTCTGGCGGCGCATGGGATTAAGGTTGCAACGAAAGCGGCTATGAGGCGTTCTCGTTCTGTTTCCATGATTCTGCAGCCTATGCAAGCGGGAACGCTGCAGCCATACCCAAGAACAAGCGGTATGAAAGCTTTTCCATGTAAACCCATTTTGTGCATCAAATGGTCCATGAGGAAGGCTGCCCTTGGCAGGTAGCCGCTGTCCTCCAGTAAGGCGAGGATTACGTAGAAGGGCACGATGTACGGTAATGCTATGGTTATCCCAGCGACTACTCCACCAAAAACGCCGTCTACCACGATTTTTACAGTTTCCTGCGGCAGAGAAGCCAAAACCGCCTCAATATAGATTGAAACGTCGCCGAGGATGGATTCTAAAAAGCTTGAGAGGAAGCTTCCGCCAATAAAAATCAGCGAAAACATAGCCAGAACAACGCACATCAAAATTGGATAGCCGAGGATCTTATGGGTTGTTATGGCGTCAAGCTTTTGCTCTAGGCTTATTCTGGGCGGGGTTTCCGTGACGGTTACTTCTTTGGCTATCTTGCTTGCAATGGAATACCTTTCAGAAGCCAATATGACTGGGGAGGGTTCGCCGTGCATTTTCTCTAGTTCTGCGGCACACTTTTCCGCATATTTTAGGACCTCTGCTCCCTTTTCATAATTTTTCAGTTTACCAGCAACATCTTCATCCCGCTCCAATATTTTGATGGCAATCCATCTTGCCGGATAAACATTGCACATTTGTGGAAGCTTCTTTTCAACAAGCTTTTGGATTTTCTGCACTTTCTCTTCAATTTCCACCCCGAACTGAATTTTTAAGGACTTGAGTTTTCTTTCGCCGCTTGCAACAGCCACAACCGTCGTTAAGAGCTCGTTTACCCCGCTTCCAGTTATAGCCACTGTGGGAACAACCGGGATTCCAAGGATCTCGGAAAGCTTTTCCGCTTTTATACGGATTCCCTTCTTAGCAGCAAAATCCACCTGGTTTAAGGCCATCACCACGGGGGCTTCAAGCTCCAAAAGCTGTAGTGTAAAGTAGAGGTTGCGCTCCAAAGCCGAAGCATCCACAACATTAATTATAACATCGGGCTTTTCAACGGCAATGTAGTCCCTTGAGATGATCTCCTCCATGGAGAAGGCGGAAAGCGAATACGTGCCCGGCAAATCAATCACACGAATGGTGTAGCCCTTAAAGTGGAGGGTTCCCTCAGCCCTTTCCACGGTTTTTCCAGGCCAGTTTCCAACAACTTGATTTAATCCTGTAAGCTGGTTGAAAATGGCGCTTTTACCCACATTGGCGTTTCCGGCCAGGGCTACCCGCAACTGCTTAGTCATGGGGTTCATCCTTAACGGGCTTAACAAGCACCTTTGAAGCTATGCTCCGTCCAAGGGCCAGGGCTACCCCTCTAACTTCAACCTCCACGGGGCCTCCGAAAGAGCCTTTTTTGACGAGTCTAACCTCAACGCCCGGAGTCAAGCCCATTTCCGCAAGCCTCCTAACTAGGATGAAACCTCCCAACGCTTTGACCACAACCCCTTTTTCGCCTTCAGCTAGTTCAATTAAAGTGCAAAGTTCACCCCCGTTTTCAGAAGCTTCATTTCCATGGATTTTTCTTCTAAACATCGGTTTCCCCCACCTCGGCAATTTGGACCCATACGTTTTCAGCTTCTTTACGGCTTACTGTCTGCTTTTTCCCAGCCACCCACAAAACGAGACTGTCTTTTTCAACTCTGGCAATATGAATGATAACGTTAGGTTTTATTCCCTTATCAGCCAAGGACTGAAGCGTTTCTCTCCTTTCATCAACAATTCTGGCGACAACACATACTTGGTTCGCCGCCGCCATGGTTAGCGGGCAACATTCAACTTCTTTCACTTCACCGTCTTCTGTGGGTATAGGGTTTCCATGGGGGCAAAACTTTGGATAACCGAGCCGTTTCTCTAAAAGGAAAAGCACATCCTCCGTCAAGGCATGCTCAAGCTTGCAGGCGGTTTCGTGCACATCACTCCAGTCGGCATCCAAAAGGTCTGTAAGCAACCTCTCTGCAAGCCTATGCCGCCTGATAATATTGAGGGCTAGTTTTTCACCTTTAACCGTCAGCCTCACACCCCTATAGGGGGTGTGCTCCACCAACCCATGCCTTTCTAAATGCGCAATGGTGTTTGTTATGGAGCCGGGCACAACCTTTAGTTCCTTGGCTAACTCCTTTGTTTTGGCCACTCCGCTTCTCTTTTGAATCTTGTAGATGGCTTCAATGTATTCTTCAGCCTGGTGGGAAAGCTTAAGGGTCAAAGGGTTCCACCAATTTACGAGCTCTCGTAATTTATGCAAGCGAGCTATATAAGGCTTTCGAAACTCGAAAATAAACGAATCTTTAAATATCCATGGAGCAACAAGTCGAAAAACAGAAGAAGAAACGGGCAAACTCTACATGAAAAAGGTTCTTATCAAGTGATTTTAGAAGATAAAAATAAACACTCTGATTTAAAGAAGCCAAAAACTATCTTTTCTTAATCATGCGTAAAAATGCGAAAAATAAAATTTTTATCAAGAACATGAAAAAATAACTGCTTAAGAAAAAATTCCATGCGGGTTTTTTATCAAAATTTTGAAAACTAGGCTGCTGAGATATGTTTGTTCTCACGAAGCTAAATTTATCCGCGCCACAAGTGCTTGTATACGGCAAGTTCTTGCAAGGTTTAAATTCGCTAACTAGATAATTTTAGTTTCCACCGTAGCCCCTTTTTCTAACTGTTATTGCCCGCCTATTTCGCCCATTACTTGAATTATGACTGTTCTTCTTCGCGGGTGCACGTCTGTTTCCACAAAGAGGAGGGATTGCCATGTTCCAAACTCTACTCTGCCATTCACTACGGGCAAGGTTTTGTCTGGCGGCAGTAGAACCGATCTCAAATGGGCGTGGGCGTTGGATGGGTGCATGTAGCCATTTCCTCTTGGAATTAACTTTTCCAGCAAAGCCTTAATGTCTTTTAGAAGGCCATACTCGCTTTCAGTTAGAATGAGAATTCCGGTTGCATGAGGCGCGAAAACGTGGACTATGCCGTTTTTTATTCCAGAGCGGGAAACCGCCTCTTGAACCTTATCGGTTAAGTCTACAAATTCTATTTCGCCTTTTGTGGAAAAAGTGTAAGTGGTGTTGTAAACTCTAAAGCTCGCCAATTCTTCACCAACCTATTCAAGCATTTTTGTCATTATGTAGGCGCCATCTTTGAAAAACCTTTTCGGGACTCTTCCAGTTTCCAAAAACCCAATCTTCCTGTAGAGGTTTATGGCATGTTGATTGTTTGCAAAACGGATAGCATTAAAACTTTCAAGCCCATTTTTCTCGCATATTCCTCCAGGTTTTCATCATTTCAGTTTTTATACAGATGCTTCTACATCCCCTTTTTGATGGCTAAGCCAATAACACCTACATGTCTCGAATAGCCAATCCCCCTTAAAATTTCCGAGTTAGCCACAAGATGCCCATCCACCTCGGCGGCCACATAGAAGATTTCGCCCTTCTCAGAATACCCCTCGGCCATCAGTGGCAACAAATTCTCAGATAGCCTCCCGTTTTTCATAATCTTAAAATACGCATTTGGAGCCGCATAGCTCTTCCGAATATGCTCGGAGGATGGGTGTCGTTGATGCTTTTGTATACGGCTTACGCCTCCGAAAACTTCGGTGATATGTTTAAAGCCAAAGTAATACCGAAATCACTAAATCAACCTGAAAGTAAAACAGAAATCCACAGAATTAAAAAATGTCAACAGCTTAGCCTACACCAGACAAAACAATTTGCCGCATTCCCGGAGAAAACGCCCGAAAAAGGCTTTTTCCCACATCCACTTTGGGCTCACCAAAGCCACGGTGAAGGAGAATGCGGACAAAACAGGAGCATAGCTGTATACAAAAGCATCAACCAAATGAAACACTTTGAAACCCATTTCTTTCGACCAGCTTGCACAGTTGTAAAGACGGGGGTCTCCCTTAAGGCTTTTAACTTCTGTGAGTAAACGTTCCATGAAAGCTCGAAGACTTTTCGAAGATTCGGCGCCCCAGCTTGGCATGGAGATTTTCGCAAGTCTCTTTATGAAGTCCCGGTTAAGTCCATGCTTTCGGTTTATGAGGCTGAGCTGAAAGTCGATTAAAAGGCTTCTTTTCCTGTTTAAAGCTATTAAACGGTTTTTCGTTTTTTGGTTTTTCTGCTGTAATCGGTCTGCCTAAGCCGTTAACTTTATTCATTGGCCTTCGGCTTTTTCTATTCCTTTTTCTTACAATATACGGCTTTATTGATGGTTTTATTGAAAAAGGAGTTTTTCGTTTTTCGAAATTTAGCTCATCATGTTTTCCGTTTTTTCATATTGCCGTTTCTGAAATAACCCTATAATTACCCGCCGTAGGCATTGTGGTTGAGGATGCGGGAAGGCTGAAGGATATTGTCTGTCGACTATTTCGGAAACGCCGTAGAGGTTCTGGAGCGAACAGTTAACGGCAAAAAAGTCAGGGTTAAATGGGACTGGGGGAATTTCAAGAGCACTGAAGGCTTCCCAGTGGATGACAACTTGATAAACTGGGTTATTGGGCAGGATCAAGCCTTGAAAGAGTGTTTCCTCTGTCTCGACGAGTGGGTTCACAAGCTCAAATGGTTGGAGAAAACAAAATGGTATGAAAACTGGAACAGCCCAGAAAAGCCTAAACCCTCAGCTAAAAACGTCATAAGCCCAGGACCATACCTTCTGCTTTTGGGAGACCCTGGCACTGGCAAGTCGCTCATCGGAAGAGCCCTAGCCGAAAAACTCACTCAGATTTACAGGGAAAAAGGCATAAAACTTTTCGACGTTTTATGTTGGAAAAACCCCATTTTGCCGAGTCAACCTAGAATTTCAATTCATAAGGCGGGGGAAGGGAAGAAAATCCTCCAAAGAGAACAACTTAAAGAACTTAAAAGGAAATTTGTCACAAAGGTTGGACTGAAAGCGCTGCAAATCTTCCTCATACTTATGGGCTTGTTCTTGATGGGTTTAGGTTTCTATTTTATGTATCAAGCTTGGCAGACCTGGAACGCGAACCCAATGTTCCTGGGCGAGCCTCTACAGGAATACTACAACTACAACTTCACAAATTATTTCATAGACAAAATCGTAAGCTTCGTTCCGCTGACCTTCATCCCAGGCGGAAGCCTAATCTTCTTCGGAGTTTTCATCTGGTGGTTTTCACGAATAGGCGGCTTGGGAGCCCTAAAAGGAATAGGCGGCGCCCAACAAAGCGACATACCAAAACTTATAGTGGATAATAGTTCCGGCCGTGCACCTTTCGTTGATGCCACTGGACATAGAAGCGCACAGCTTTTCGGTTCAATAGCCTGGGACCCCTATCAAACGGGCGGGTTGGGCACGCCGGAGCATCAAAGGGTTACGGCTGGAGATGTTCACAGGGCATCTCTTGGCATATTGTATATTGATGAGATAAAGAACCTTGACCCCGACGAAGCTATTACGCTTTTAACAGTGCTTGAAGACGGCCAGTTGCCCATAACTATTAGGGGGCGATGGCACGGTGGGGATACTGCGGCGATGGCTGTTGCCACAGAACCTGTTCCAGCCATAACTTTTCTTGTTGGTGCTGGAAACTTTGACAGCATAAATCAAATTCACCCAGCCTTAATGGATCGAATTTACGGCTATGGTAAAGTTGTAAGAATGAACAACGACATGTCAAACACCGTGGAGAACAGACGCAAATACGTGCAGTTCATTGCTCAAGAGGTTAAACGCTTCAACCTAATACCCTTCAGCCGCGAAGCCTGCGAAGAAATAATCGAGGAAGGAAGAAGACGCAGCAACAAGAAAGACGCTTTAACCACCCGTTTTAGACCGTTGATCTCCATCATAAAGACGGCGGCAACCCTCGCCGTGAACGAGGACTGTAAAGTTGTGGAGCGGCGGCATGTGCGCGAAGCCATAGAACACCACTGCAAAACCATTCAAAGGCAGATATTGGAGCACGAAATGAACGAGCGCGGCAAACTTCTTGAAATAAAGCCCGAAGGCGTTAAACTTGGCCAAATTTATGGTTTAGCCGTTGTCCGAGACCCCTACAGCGGCGAAATGACTGGCAGTGTCCTCTGTGTGAAAGCCACCATGGTTAAGCGAAGCGAACTCCCGAGAAACTATCCAATTAAAGGCTATTACAAGGTGACGGGTGTGGCCAAGGGGCAAAGCTTCATAGCTGACAGCATAGCCAAAGTCCGAAGCGTAATCCTCCAAAAATACGGCATAGACATAGCCCAAGACTATTTAACGCACATAGACTTTGCCCAATCCTACGGTGTGGACGGCCCGTCCGCAGGTGTGACCATGGCTATACTACTATGTTCACTTATCGAGGGCAAACCCATAAGGCAGGATGTGGCGGTTACAGGCGAAATAAACTTAGGTGTAAGCGACACGATACTGGTTACAGCAGTCGGCGGGATCCACGAGAAGATTAAGGCTGCAGAAACATGGGGATTCAAGAAAGTAGTTATACCGAAAAAGAATTATGAACACTCCATAGACCCAAGGGACTACAAAATCGAGGTTGTGCCCGCCGCTACTCTGGACGACTATTTAAAAGAGTGCCTCGTGGAAGAGGCGGCAATCAAGGTTCCAGTCCAAACCCGTAGAAAACCGAAAATTTAAAACATGCCCAGCGACACGAAACAGCTTTAACCTCTACGTCCTCAAATTAAAGCCCAGCGTGTCTCGATGTTTGGAGAAGTTGATAAAGATGCTATTCGAAGATGGCGGAGAAGAGGCTTTTACAGCGAAAATGTTCTTGTAAAACTTTTGCAGAGAAGCGGGTATAACGCTGTCCGCATACCTGTGAGTAACCCAAGTCTGAACCCATTGCCAGATGTCATCGCCAGAAAAGGAAGCCACATCTATGCCTTTGAAGTTAAAAACGCTGGCTACTACGCGTATTTCCCAAAACAACAAATAGAGAAACTCTTCAGATTTCTGGAAGAACTCATTCCACTGGATACTCAGTTTAAACACGCCGTGGTCGCCGCCCACCTTGGCAAAAAATGGGTTTTCAAGGAGATAAGCTGGAAGGACTGGGAGAACGGAAAACTGCCCGAAAAAGTTAGAATCCTAAAAAGGGATAAAGGAAACTTCAAAATTGAATAGGTTAAACCTTGAAAGCTAAGCGAAACAGATAAAATTATCCATTTTGGGAGATTCAAAATGCAAAAAGATAAGGGGGCACAAGTATATGTCGCAGATCCAAGGAATTATCGTCAACTACAGAGTTGGACCAAAAACTCAAAGATCTAAAGAATGCATAATTCATTTTCCCAACGTTCGTTCATGTTCAGAAGCCAGCAGGTTAATTGGGCGTAAAGTGGCGTGGAACAGCGGAGAAACAAAAATAATCGGGAAAATAGTGGATTTGCATGGAAAAAAGGGGCTTGTCAGAGCCAGATTCAGAAAAGGTTTGCCTGGACAAGCCTTAGGAACGGCCGTTCAGCTGGTTGGCTAAACCGGGATCTCACTTTATAAAGCAAGTTGCAGCTCCATGGAAATTTTGTTAGACCCTTTCCATTTTTAATTCACAAGCATTCAATCTAAACTGTGAAATAAACAGTTTTTTGTATAAATTAATCACTTAATTTTTTCGATTTTCCTGAAATTATAAATTCACGGCAATTTAAAGAAATAAAAGTTTAAAAAAGACAAAATTTTTTAAAAATTTCCAGATGTTTGAACCTCTGCATAAAAATTTATTCGTCTTAAGTTGTTGTAAAACCTTTTAAACGCATTTGCATTGATCCTCAAGCAGAGGCAACCTCATGAAGGAAAAGGTTATCGGCATATTGGGCGGCATGGGTCCAGAAGCCACAGTTGAGCTTTTCCATAGGATTGTTAAGGAGACTCCGGCGAAAAGGGACCAGGAACATCTTCGGATTATTGTGTATAATAATCCGAAAATTCCAGATAGGACTGCGGCAATTCTTGGGATAGGCGAAAATCCGCTTCCGGAAATGGTTAGAACTGCTAAAAACTTGGAGAATTCTGGTGTGGATTTTATCGTGATGCCTTGCATAACAGCCCACTACTACATCGAGGAATTGCAGAGAAATGTTAGTGTTCCAGTGTTAAACATGGTTGAGCTAACCGCTAAAGCCTTAGCTGGAAGCTTTCCAGAGGTGAAAAAGGTTGGCTTGCTGGGCACAACTGGAACTTTTAAGGGCAGGGTTTTTGACAAAGCCTTGGGCAAATTTAACGTTAAGGTCATTTATCCATCAGATGAGGGTCAGAAAAAGGTTATGGAGGCTATTTATGGCTGCATAAAAGCGGGAAAAATTTCGGAGGGAAGAAAAATTGTGGTTGAAGAGGCAAACCGCCTTGTCAACGCGGGCGCCGACGCCGTAATTTGCGGCTGCACTGAAATATCCCTCGTTTTGAAGGATGGCGATGTTGCTAAGCCCGTCATCGACCCGTTGCAGATCCTCGCCCGCAGCGCTGTTCTGTTTGCCCTTGGAAAAATAAAAATTTGAATTCGCTAGTTTAATAAGGCTTGGTATAATCATTTAAAGGCAAGTTTGGGGGGAGTAAAAACGTTTGAGGATTATGTTCCAAAAACTCTAAGGTCCAAGGCTCTATACGAGCGTGCCAAAAAAGTTTTGCCAGCCGGCGTTTCTTACGCAATTAGACATTTTGAGCCGTATCCCTTTTACACGGCTAGGGCGAAAGGAAGCAAACTTTACGACGTGGATGGAAACGAATACATTGACTTCTGGCTTGGGCACACAGCCCTCATTCTTGGGCATAGCCCACCAGCCGTTATGAAAGCTGTTAAAAAACAGCTTGAAAAAGGAACCCATTACGGCACAGCACATGAGCTGGAGATAGCCTTGGCAGAACAAGTCACGAAAATGATTCCAAGCGCTGAGATGGTGCGTTTCACTAATTCTGGAACAGAGGCGAACATGTATGCGGTGCGTCTTGCCAGAACCTATACTGGGAGAAGCAAAATCGCCAAGTTTGAAAGCGGATGGCATGGAGGCTATGACGCCCTCCACAAGGCGGTGAAACCACCCTACGACCTACCAGAATCCGCCGGCTTAACTCAAGGCGCCCTTCAAGACACGTTGGTTTTACCCTTCAACAATCTGGAAGGCGTAAAGGAAAGGCTAAAAGGCTTGGAAGACCAAATTGCGGCGATAATTATTGAACCGGTGCTAGGGGTTGGGGGCGCAATACCGGCCGAAAAAGAGTTTTTGAAAGGGCTTCGAGAGTTCTGCAACCAACATGAAATACTGCTCATTGTAGACGAGGTAATCACGGGATTCCGCCTAGCCCCAGGGGGGGTTCAACAATATTTTGGCGTGAAACCAGATATAACGGTTCTCGGAAAAATCCTTGGCGGAGGTTTCCCAATAGGAGCCTTCTGCGGGCCAGCTGAAATCATGGAACGGGTGGACCATACACGCTATCAGAGACCCCACTATTCCTTTCATGGCGGAACATTTACAGCAAACCCAATAACCATGACCGCGGGCTTAACAACTTTAAAAATGCTGGAAGATGGGCGACTGATAAATAGGTTAAATAAGCTCGGGGACAAAATAAGGAAAGAGCTGACAGATATTTTTGAAGCTGAGGGCGTAGACGTGCAGGTCACCGGAGCCGGCTCCATCTTTGACGTCCACTTTACAAAGGAGGAGGTTAAAGAGCCCGGAGCAGCTTTTAGAGCTGACAGAAAAAAGCTCGCCGAATACCATTTAAAACTGATTGCGAACGGCGTTTTCTTCCTTCCAACCCATAACGGCGCCCTCTGCACAGCCCACACGAAGGCGGATATTGAAAAGCTCTTTTCAGAAACGGAGAATTTTGCCAAAAGTTTAAAATAGTTTTGGCTGTCCACCTCTACTTCTCTGTTTTCAGAAGTTGCTCAGCCTTTTTTAAGTCCATGGGCGTGTTGATGTTAAAGAACATTTTAAGTTCCGGGTCGAACTGTTGAAGGACAAGGGTGGAAATGTAGCGTATTCCTCTAAGCTTCTCAATCATAGAGCGCATGTCAAGTTTTCCCTCGTTTAAGGCTTGTTCTGCAGCCTCTAACGCTGGCTCAATGCGGTAGGCGGCCTGTAATGGCTCAATGTAACCTTTGGGCCAACGGGGGATAACAGCATTTCTACCTATGCAAAGCTCAAGGAGTAAAGCTAAAACTTCTCTGGAAACCATTGGGGTGTCGCAAGGAAGCAAAAGTGCATACTTACCATATGCTTCGCTGAACCCTGTGAGGGCGCCTACAAGGGGGCTTTGCGTTTCACATTTGTCCGCAACTATCCTAATGTTTGAACCTAAAGCTTTTGCGAAGACTTCCACAAGAGCCTTAGAGTTGACGACGACTATTTTCTCATCCACAATTCCGTCCACGGCGTCCAACACATATTTAATGATGGGTTTGCCCAGCAACACCGTTAATCCTTTGTTGGAGCCTAACCTCTTGGAAAAGCCTCCAGCCAATACGATTGCAGACTTGTTCAAGGACTAAACTTTCCTCAAAGTTTAACAAACTATCTCAAATCTTGACATCTATAAACCTTGCTCATTTGGCCCTTACAAGGGAGGCCACGGCTTCCGCAATTATAAATAAGCCTATAAGCACCAAAATTGTCTGCCAGAGAGGTAGCTCAAAACCGATTAGAGAAGCCCCGCCAAAAGCCAATGCCACCATTCCGATAAACAGACTAAATTTGCTGGGCTTTAATCCAAGAAAAGTTCTTGCAGCATTTAACCCTATCAAAATTATGCCCACCCCTAAGGCAGCATACGTCCCCATGGGAACCTTGTAATATTCGCTTGCAATCCAGCTTAGACCAATCCAAACAAAGAAAACGCCCCAAGCAAGCGAAGTTAAAGCCACGTTTTTATTCAAGTCCTACCCACAACATCCCAGTTTAACATGCAAAGAATATAAAACTATCGCGTGAACCCCTGCAGACGGGGGATATTTCACAAAAGGAATATGCAATATAATAAACGGGGACACAAAAGACATGGGAGAATTGAATGAACACTGAAATTAGGGAGCTGAACCGCATAATATGCAAGCAATGCGACGAGAAAGACTATGAAAAATGCAGAAACTGCAGAGTATATCAGATTGTAAATAGGATTGCAGCCCACTGAAGCTTTATTTTAGAGCTTATCGATTTTAGCTGCTAAATCGCTTAAAATCCGCGTGAAGGGATGCTCCGGTTTTTCATGGACGAAAATTATTTTGCCCTCGGCCCTTGAAATATCACAGAAGCACGGTATAACACCCAGCAAGGGAACACCATAGATTTCTTTTACCATCGTCTGAAGTCTTTCCTTCCCAGATTTTAAGGCGTCATTGTACATAACCTTGTTTAACACTATGTTGGTTTTCTTCTCAAAAAGTTCGTAGAGGCCTCGCATCATACGTTTTGTTCCCTCGACATCAGAATTGTCAAGGGTCGTAGCTACAATCACAAGGTCAGCGGCCACTATGCCGTTTATAGACGAGTATTGCAGCCCTGGGCTGGTGTCGAAGATTATGTAGTCAAAGCCCTTTGTGCTTAGAAGAGAGTTCCTAAGTGAAAGCAGTCTGCCAAGAGCGCGCATTTCCCATTTTCTGTCCTTTGATGACATATCTCTGATGGCTTCCATGGAGGGGTTCGCCGGCCCCACGTAAAATTCTCCCTGCTTCCCTATCCTATCGTTGAGATTTATCAAAACCTTGTCTATTTCGCATACGCCGTTAAGGTAGTCGTTAAGCCAATACTCAGCCTCTTTAATGTTCAGCAATGTCGAAAGGCTTGGTGCTCTGAAATCCAAATCCATGAGACATGTTTTTCTTCCAAACTTAGCCAGAGTCACAGCTAAATTTATTGAGATAAGGGTTTTCCCAGTTCCGCCCTTGTATGAGTGGACGGCCACTATCTTGCCCATAGCTTAACCCTGCCCCTTGTCTATGTAAAAGTAGGCTTTTCGTCCCCTACGCTCCTTTTTAAGGTAACCCATAATAACAAGCTGGTTCAAGTAGGCGCTTTCTACGGCCCTCGCCCTGTGGGTTTGCTGGGCAACCTCGTCGGCCGTGGCTCGGCCAAGTCTACAAACGGTCATGGCTGTTTTCCTCAAATGATCGGGCATGGAGAGAAGCGTCATAACGTCTAACGGAGCCTCTGGACTTAATGGTTCAAACTCTCGCTTTCCATGTTTCTGAAGTTCAATCATTATTTCCATTTTCTCGTTTAACCGTTCAAGGCTCTCTTTAATCTTCTCCAGGATTTGGATGGGCTTTTTCCCCGAGAGCTCCTTGTCTGAGCTTGACAACTTGTTTGCCTCTTGTTTTACGTGTGTACACGTTGTATTGGGGAAAAGTGTTTATTAAGTCTTACGAAACATCCATATGACGCGCCCAACCACAAACACAATTAAAACCTAAAATCCAGACGGAAAATCAGTCTTCGCTAGAAGCACACCAAGAACCACCACGGCAAACATTGTAAAGGTTAAAAGATAAACCGTGAACCCAGACGCTGCCACCGCTGAAACTACCAACTCTTCAAACATAACCTTTCTGGAAAGAAGGATAGCCTTCTGAATAAAAGGAGTGTTTCAACGTTGGAAATATTACGGACAGGAAAAATTGTAGGCTGAAAAGGTTGGCTAATAAGGCACAGGGGCTTTATTCCTTGCTTCTTCAATTATTGGCAAAACCTGCTTAAGCTCTCTGAAGTGTTTAAGAACCGTTATGCCTCTTTGGGTTATGGCGTAAACAACACGTCTTTTGCCGACAGTCCGTTCCTCGACAAGATTCTGTTTAATCAGGAAGTCAAGATACTCTTTTAAAACGCTGCAGTTTACATTAGCCTTATACATAATGTGGGTTAGCTTCAATGGGCCCCGATGAGCCAACACCTTAAGGATATCAATGTACATTTCAAGTTTGGAGCGTCTCATCATCCAAACCTCTCTGCCATATTTTTCTTAAATTTATATAAAGCTTTTATGGATTGAAACTACGTCTTTTTCCTCTTTAGTCTCCATTAGTAGCCCCTTTTTGCTTGTACTCTTTTTAACACGTTTATTCTATTCTGGAAGGCTGTGACCAAGTCATCTAGCAATATTTTTTGAAAATCTGTTGACAAACCATTAAGGTTTTCCTTGAAAACTTCAGCCATTTGGGCTTTTAAACGTCTCCTTTGCTGAGGGGTAAATTCATGCTTCAAGGACTTTCCTCCAGGCATGAGACAAAATAAGCCGAGCGTATTTAACTAACTTATGAACTCAAAATCTAGATTCAGAATTCACATTCAAAAAGCGGTGGAAAGATTCCGCGTATTAGAATGTCTGAAATAAAGTGTAAATATTGCGCATTTGGTTGAGAACCTTTTTATTTTTCGATTTCCCCAATTTTATTGCCGGATGATGAGAAGGCATTAGGTTGACAAAATGGATGAAATCTCAGAGTTACTCGGACGGCGCTGATATAAGCCCTCAAGTTGAAGCACTTTTCAGAATGAAAATGAATTGCCAATATGGTTTTTGAATTCATAAGTGTTTTAATGTTTTAAAGTCAAGTTATGAAATGCAGGGTGGGGCTTCGTTGAACACTCAAATCCTTCAAGCGTGCAAGGAGTTAATCGACGATGCGAAAATGAACTGTGCAGACATCGTTTTTAAGGAAATTTGCCTAGAAATCTTGGCTAGAGCTCGCCACATACTTACCGAGAAACAGTTTAGGCATCTCGTAAGTTACGCCGCCGAAAAAATGAGGGAAAAAGCGCCCTTTGAAATACGAAGGGAGCTTAAAAGCCTTCAGTTAAAACCGTTAAATCCTTAACGTTCATTTTCAGTTTCAATGTTGGCCTCACCCTATTTGCCTTTCCTTCTATCAGCTAAGTTTGTAGCCAATTTTTCGAAGAAACTCTTTCCTAGCTCGTATGTCTTCTTCTTTCTCTATACCCTTACTCTTTAAGCCATCGACAACGCCGATGATTCCCCTACCCTGTTCCGTTTCAGCCACAATCACCTGCAAAGGGTTCGCCGTGGCCGCATGGATTGTGCAGACTTCCGGCACCTTTTTAATTTTATCTAAAACGTTTATTGGATAAGCGTTTTTGATGAAGATTATGAAGCAGTGACCGCATGCAAGCTCGAAGGCCTTTTGAGCTGCAAGTCGCCGAAGCTCCTCGTCGTTTCCCTCATGTCTGACTAAGCATGGCCCAGAGCTTTCACAGAAGCCTACACCAAACCTAATGTTTGGCACAGAGTTAACCAAAGCCTCATAAAGATCCTCGACGGTTTTTATAAAATGCGCCGTGCCCAGAATCACGTTGCAGTCTTTAGGCACCTCGATTTTGACTGTTTCAAACTTGACCATGCAGACCCTCCCAATGTGCCTCTAGTTTTAATGCGGGTTTAAGGACTTTTCTTTTTCATCAGAAGCCAATTCTTGTCTCCCTTAAACCTTACTAGAACGTAGTTTCCCCGCATCTTCTCACCATACAAAGTGAACTCCAGCTTATCGCTGCTCCTATTTTTGAGACGGTATGAGCCCTTATCCCAAATCTCAACTGTTCCAGCACCATACATGCCTTCAGGGATTACGCCTTGAAAACTTGCATATTCCAGCGGGTGATCCTCAACCTCAACAGCCAATCGTTTAACGCTTGGCTCCAAGGGCGGCTCCTTTGGAACAGCCCAACTTTTTAGAACCCCGTCCATTTCAAGCCTGAAATCGTAATGCAAACGCCTAGCCTGATGCCGCTGGACAACAAATATGCCAGAAAACCCTTCAGCCAAGCTTGCCCACTCCTCCTACTACATTATTTCAAACTGTTTAAGTTTATTAAATCTAAAAATTTTGAACTGCGTTCTTTAAAAATCCAAAGCTCTTTCGCCAGTTTCCCATAAGAAAAGCTTTTGAGCCGCCAGTTCAGCCAGTATGAATGTTCAATTTGCACTCAGAAGGCCGCGAGAGTTTAAATCCCCTCGGTCCACCGGGTTATATGGGGTAGGCTCCGCATACTCTGCAGAAGTTTGTCTCCTTTCCAAGGAAGGCTTTACAGTTTGGACATTGTTTCCCGTGTATAAAGCCGTAAACTTCGCTGGGTTTTCCATGAAGTTTTCTGAATGTTTCATAGTAGAATAGTTGTTCCTTCGTGTGCAGCTTAACTTCATCGTCTTCTAGGTATTTCCTTCTTTTTTCCTCAAAAGTTTCATCTTCAATTTGTCCCTCGAAGAATTTGGGGAGCACTGTTGTTCCAGTTCCAATTTCAAGAGGTGCTTTTGGACGCCAAATTATTTCTTCTGGAATTAGGTTCTCGTACGCCTTGCGGATAAGCCATTTGCCATATTTTTTCCCGTTTTTGACGTTTAATTTTAGGGTGATGTCGATTTTTTTAGCAAATTCCATAAACTCCGCTTCCAAGAAAGGAGTTTTTATGCTTAATCCGATGGCTTTTCCCAGAGGTATTGACGAGAACTGCATGTCTTCCCACATCTTCAACATTCTTTTTTTAAGCTCGTCTTCTGGAAGATGGAAAAGCCAAGGGTATCCGAGGAATAGCTCATCTAAACCATCGCCGGTCATTACGCTGTTGATCTTCTTCTTTTTTGCCAATTTCAAGCCCATATACACTGGAATGCTGTTCCGCACCTCCATAGGGTCGAAAACCTTCAGAATGGCTATAACGTCGCTGACAGCCTTAAACATCTCTTCGACGTCGAAAAAGCATATTTCATGGTTTAATCCTAGAAAAAGAGCCATTTTCTTGGCGTAGTTTAGGTCCTCGGCGATTCCTTTTTCGAAAGCGACAGTTATGGCGGTTATGGGTTTATGCTTGGAAGCTTCAAATGCTATTACGCTGGTATCTATGCCGCCAGAAAAAAGAAGTCCCTCAGCCAAGTTTTTCTCCACAACTTTCGCTATAATCTCTCTTGTTTTCAGCAACAAGGCTTCATTATTTCGCAACTGCATACCTCAGTCTAGCAGCTGAAAAGTTTTAAAAACTTTTGCCAAAATATTTTCCCTTCACCCATGATAGGAGGGCTATGCTTAAAGCTGGGTTAGTCTTTCCATTCATGAAACGCTTCGAGGAGAACATTATGAAGGTAAGCTTAATCCACATGAAAACTCGCGATTCAATGAAGGAGATTTTCAAAGCGGTTCGGGAGAAGATTCATGAGGCCGCTGAGCAAAAGCCGGATTTTATAGCTCTTCCAGAATATTTTTCAGTGCCCGGTTTCATCGAAAAATTTTCTTCAGCCGCGGAAATTTTCAAGGAGACATACACCTCCACTGTTGAATTCTTGAAGGATGTTTCTGCAGAGCTTCCAGACATTTACATTGTCGGTGGAACTTTTGTGGAAAAGAGTCAAAACACCTTCTTCAACACCTGCACGATATGGAAAAACTCTAAGCCACTTGGAACATATAGGAAAAGGAATCTGATAAATATCGAAACCAAAATTGGGATCAGCAAGGGCGACAAGCCCCTTGTTCTTCCAACAGAATTTGGCAAAATAGGGGTGCTCATTTGCGCGGACATATTCAATGGGGAAGCTGTGAAACAAACCGTAAGCTTGGGCGCCGAAGTAATTTTCTTGCCCGTTGCGTCCTTATCAACCCATCCAGACGTTAAAGGTCACCCGCTATCCGAAAAAATAGCTTTAGAAAACGGGGTTTTCATAGTGAAAATTGGAAATGTGCGTTCAGACGCAAAAGGCGGCAGAAGCGCGGTCGTTGCCCCGTGGGGTGTAATTGAGGAAGCATCGGAATCACCGTCAGATGTTGTGTTAACGGTGGAGTTAGATATGCAAAAACTGAGGTCGTATAGAAGGGGGATCAATAGAGGTTTTTCCACCCATCAATAACTTGCGTCATCTTTGAGAAATTATGCTTTTCAAACCATTGTTGCAGTTCCACATTTTCAACGGCGTAATCGCGGATTTTCTCAGCATCTGCAGAGCGATGTACCAAGAGCAAAACGCCCTCTACTTCATGCCTACTTACATAAGCCATAGTTTTCAACAGCGCATTTAACTTGTCCTCATCCAACATTTCAGCGCTTAATTCTATGAAAACCGGTTTCCTCAAAATTCTCACAAAGATCCTCGTCAGCATGTCAACCCAATACATGGTTGTGTAGTCATGAGCGGATAAAGGAACATGAAAAAAGTCTACAAGGTTTGCGATTTGATTGAAGTCTATACCAAACCTTTCCTTTGCCAACACAGGGTCCGGCCAAATTTCCACAGCAAACCTTTTGCTGCCCACAACCTCCTTCGCTTGTTTTATGAAGTTTGTCACAGCCTGCGCTCGCCACTCGACCCAGTTTAGCCCGCTTTCCCTCCAAAGTCTAGAACATCGTTCACAAGTGCAGAATCCCTCTTCTGGAAAATGGTAGAGATTTAAGATAATTCCAATAATGTCTTGCGAAGATGCTTCTCGAATAAAACTGAGAACTTTTTCTCGGTAATCTTCATCGGTCGGACAAATGAAATCCCAAGGAAGGTTAACCTTTCTATTCCTTCTTAAAGCCGGCCCATCCCTTGAAACGGCTACAATGCCCGGGTTGTTCCTTACAGCTTTTGCATCACAGAAACATGTGACATCGTTATACATTTTCTCTGCAGGGGGGGAAAGGGAGCCATCCGCCCGTTTAACATAGTATACATGGGGGTCAAACCCTTTCACAAACGTTGGTTCGTATGAGACCAACCCTACTTTCATAGGCTACCTTGACAACAATAGATATATTTAAAACTTTCAACCGAAATCAGAAAAGGGAAAGGAAGAAAGCCCATGGAAATAGTAATAAACTATGAAAAATGCCCTCCATGCCCGGAACTTAAATGTGTCGACAATTGTCCGTGGGGAGTGTTCCAAGTAGGCTTAGATAAAAAACCGCTGGTTTCAGACGAAACATCTTGCACTCACTGCGGAATCTGCGAAAACTTGTGCCCCTCTGAAGCCATCAAAATTAAAAGGAAGAAAAGTTTTAAGTAGCATTCACAATCCCGCTAAGGTCATATGTGAGGGTTAACCGTGAAGGAATATCCTCTATTTAGCGGCCTCAAAATCTTATTGGAAAGGGATGTTTTAGCTTTAACTTCTAAAGCAGATATGACATTTGTCAGCTCCGCGGTTCACAACGGAGGCCTTGGAAAAGCTAAAGCAGTACTTAATGTTCATGTTCCAGAGTCCTATGATCAAAAGCTTCTCCATGAACATCCCGAGCAAATAATCTCAGAGGCCGCGCGGAAAATTGGCTTAAACCCCCAACAAAGCGTCGGCATGATAACAGCCGCCGACATCAGCAAGTTCTCTGCAAAAACGATAAACAAAGACGATTTAACAGTAGGCGCCATTGTAACTGCCGGTTGCTCTTTGGCCGAAACAGCTGGAGAAAACGTTGAAGTAAGCCTAACCGTTCCCGGGACAATAAACATAATTGTCGCTATTGACGGCAACCCCACCGAGAGCTGCCTCCTTCAAGCCTTTATTACGGCAACGGAAGCAAAAACAGCCAGCTTAAGAGATTTAGATGTCCGAAGCACTTATACGGGAGATCTCGCCACGGGAACGATAACCGACAGCCTCACCGTGGTGTCAACAAGCAAAGGTCAAAAAATCAAGTATGGGGGTCCAGCCTCCAAACTGGGTAAACTGGTGGGATGCTGTACAAGAGAAGCAGTGAAAGATGCGATATTAAAAAGCGGCAACATGAACCCCACACGATCCGTTTTAAAACGGCTCTCTGAACGGAAAATACCGGTTAGAGAGCTCCTTATGGAGGCCTCAAAGAAAAAACATGGAAGCGTAGATGAAGTAACTTCCAAGATTCAAAAGGAGCCCCTATTCGCGCTAGTTTTGATGATGGCTGCAGAAATAGACGAGGAAATCAGGATGGGCTTGATTCCGGAGGAGTTCGGTGATGTAAAAGCGTTAAGTGAAAGGTTTGCAAAAATCCTATTTAAGAACATCAACGAAAAGCAAGAATTTTGCTACCCTACAAAGGCTGATAAAATTAGCCCAGCCTCATACTTGTTTTTGAAAAGCCTATTATCCCATTTAATTTAAAGAGCCCCTTGAGAAAACGCTTGGAGGTATTAGCATTCACATTTTAGCTGTTTAACCAAAAATGTAGTGAAAGATAGGGATGGTGTTGAAATTCCTTTTGAATTTGAAGCTTTATCCAACTATTTGTTCCCAGCGCTCAATAAGCTCCAGAACTTCTGGACAGCCGTAGTTCTTCAACTTCTGCCTAAGCTCAATTTTATCCACAGCAGCTTTCTGAAAGTCCACTATTTGGCTTGCCTTGCCCGCTAAGTAGAGGATACCGTCAATCCCTGTCCTTCCACAGCGGACCGAAACCGTGAGCAACTCTGCGGGCGGTGGAACCTCTTTGGGATCGTCGCCGGGGCCGAACACGTAGAGGCTTATGTACATCGGTTTCTTCAAAAGTTTTTTGAAGCCCATGCAAAGCATTTCCCAGTACCAAGGGGTGGCATAATTCTTTGAGAACATAACAACGTTGAACGCGTCTGCGTAAGGTGCTAATGCATCAAAGTCTATACCAAAACGTTCATAGGAGCAAACGGGGTCTGGAAGCAACCCGATAACCAGCTCTTTTTTCACAACGTCTCGTACTTGCGCGATGTAATCGGTTACTTCTTTTTTGCGCCATTCAAGCCAGCTTAGCCCGCTCTTTTGCCATCTCTCCTTGCAACGGGGACAAATACAGTGGCCATGATCTGCGAAATGAATGCTATTTAGCCAAACGCCTTGGGAAGCCCTGTCCACCTCCGCGATATACTTAAGCATTTCCTCCCTATATTCCGGAACCGTGGGACAAAGAATATCCCAGCGGAAATTGTATCTATCGTTCGTTCTCAAAGCGGGGCCATACTCTGACTGGGAAACCCATTCGGGATGATTGCGCGCTGTGACGTTGTCTCCGAAAATGGCGACGTTACTGTACATGTCTTGTCTCGGCGGTTGTCTTCTGCCCACTTCTGGCTTAACTCTGAACACGTCGAAGTCAAATCCTGGAACTTTTTCCGGTTCAAACAAGAATGTGCCAAACCTCATTTTCAACACCTTTTAGGAAGCAGAATTCAAGTAAACTATAAAAGTTTTTCACATATACACTTCACCAGCCGCCATGTGATCGCAGTTTTCATTCACCATAATAGGCTTGAAAACATGGGTTATGCAGTTTTTCATCTTCTGACCAAAAAAATTAAATACCAAGGATGCGCTCCGTGTGAAAAACAATGGTGGTGGCACTGTTTGAAGTTCGGTTCTTTTCTGTTCTCTCCGGAAACCGTTGAAGGTTTTGACGTTCACGTTTACCGTTTAAAGCCAGAAGTAGGAACCATAGGAACACCTAAGGAGGGAATGTACAACAACATAGCATGTTTCGGCGACAACGCAAACGCCCAGAAACATCCAGAGTGGGTGTCTATTTCAAAGGACGGCCCATCCTTACGCACCAACAAAAAATACAACTTCCGCTGGGACATTTTGTGTATGACAAATCCCGAATACCGCGAGTGGATACTGAACTTTATAGAAAGTGCAGCCAAAGTGGCTTCCGGAATAACCTTAAGCAGCATCCATTTTGCGGATCACGGTTTTTGTGTGTGTCCAAGATGTGTAGAGCTTTGGCGTCAAAGCGGACTTAACTGGATAGAATGGCGGGTACAAACGGTAACCAATTTCATAAGAGATGCCCGAGAAAAAGTGAAAAAGTGGAACAAACCCTTTATTGTAGGTTTACTTCCAGATCCAACTTTATCCAGAGAAAGGTTTGGTATAGACTTTGACCAGTTGGCAGAACATGCAGACGCGTTTTTGGTGCCAATGTTCTCTAAAAGCTATGCAACGCCATGGTACTTTGAAACAACGGCAAGGGCCTTCAAAAAAATTCTAAAAAAGCCGGTCTTCATAAACCTCTACGTTTATGGCCCCGGAGACAAACCCGATGAGGTTCCATCAATTGAAGACTTGCTAAAAGTATCTGTTCGGATATGCAGAACCGGTGTTGACGGAATTTTTTATCTGGCTGAAAACGCCCAGAGACTTAGAGAATTTCAAAAAGCTGCTGTACAAGCAAAAGAAATTCTCAAAGAGTTAGAAGGATACGGTGGAGACGAAGTATTAGACCTAATCCACAGGTGGGAATCCCTCTTCTAATCACTTCTGCCTCATCCACCTCTTAACACGGTAGATTGAAGCTTTTGAAAACCTATAAATATCAAAGATGAAACGTATTCTGAGAGGATGAAGCATAAATGAAGGTTACTTTGGTTAACCCTCCTTATCCAAAAGAAGCCCACCAACATCCCCCTCTTATCCCCCTAAGCTTAGGTTATTTGGGGGCTGTTTGTGAGAGAAACGGTCACGAAGTTACCGTGATAGACTGCCAAGGGGAAAGACTGAGTTTTGAGGATTTCCGCAGAAGGCTCGCCCACACAGACGCCGACGTTGTCGGAATAACATCGGCAACCCTCACTTATAAGTCGGCGTTAAAAATCGCGGACATTTCTAAGGAAATTTTACCCGAATGCACTACCGTTTTAGGCGGGTGCCATGCGACTTTCTGGGATGTAAATGCTCTAAACGAGTGCCCAAGTTTGGACGTTATTGTAAGAAAAGAGGGGGAAATAACTTTTCTTGAGCTTCTCCATAAACTGGAAAAAAGGGAACCCTTGAAAGACGTTAAAGGAATAACCTTCAGAAACGGGGACAAAGTGGTCAAAAATGAGGACAGACCCTACATAGAGAATTTAGACGACTTGCCTTTCCCAGCCCATCACCTGTTAAATCTAAATGCCTACAGAAAAATGGGAAAGTTGATAATTCCATTAATGACCAGTAGAGGATGCGTCTACTGGTGTGACTTCTGCACGGCTGTTAGAATGTTTGGACGAAAATACCGCATGAGAAGCCCCAAAAATGTTGTTGACGAGCTGGAATACTTCCACAAAAAGTATAACGTAGAGCAGTTTACATTTTACGACGATACTTTTACCGTCGACACAAAAAGGGTGGAAGAAATCTGTGACGAGATGAAAAGAAGAAAGCTAGACTTGCAATGGGACTGCGAGACAAGAGTTGACATGGTCAACAGACCTTTACTTCAGAAAATGAAGGAGGCCGGGTGCATAGCTATCTGGTTCGGGGTGGAGTCGGGTTCCCAAATGATAATTGATAAAATGCATAAAAAGATAAAGATTGAACAAACCCGAAAAGCGTTTGAGATGGCACACGAAGTCGGTTTAATGACCGTCGCAAGTGTGATTTTGGGCTTCCCAGGAGAAACCGAAGAAACCGCATGGGAAACCGTAAACCTTGTTAAAAGCCTAGACCCTAACGATGTTGGATTTTACATTGCAACACCTTACCCGGGCACCCCCTTATATGAAACTGTAAAAGAAAAGGGTTGGCTTAAAACTGAAGACTTCGATAAGTACGACACAGCGACACCAGTTTTCGAAACACCCTATCTAAAAATGGAAAAACTAAAAGAAATACGCCTAAAAGCCTATCAACAATTTTACCTCAGACCACGATACATGTTCAAAATGCTAAGGGTTGGAGGCGTTTACGGGATATACGCTTTCAGAACCGCAATGGCTTACCTTTTAAGGGCATTACACCTAAAGCTAAGTTAGTTAACTCTTGGAAAAGAGAAGGACAAAGAAACAGACAGAAGATTGAGCCTTGATTAGCTTTTAGTAGATTTAAGCAATAGGAAGAAACCCAGCGGAATGAGCGCCATACACCAGAAGTCAGGGTTGTGTTTTGGACTTAGTAGCTCAGCCCAAACAGTTGGATGCGCGTAATACCCGCCGACAAGCACATACAAACCAAAGATCAATATGAAATATACGCCTAAACCCACCATAGTCACTCCTAAAAGCTTAACCTTAATTTTTTCAGGCTCGCCCTTGATGGCTGGAAATACGGAGACAAATCCTAAAATTGCCACCAATAACAAGCCAAAAACTGTGATAGCGAAGTGAACAAAATCCACCGGGTTATAGAGTATCTCTATCCCGGGCTGAGCTCTTTCAGGCCATCGGACTAGGGAAGCCAACCAAGCTAGGAGGTAATTAAACCAGAAGACGATAAATAGGTATGCAACTCCTGTTAAGCAACTCCACTTGATGATCTCTTGGGCTGGTTTCTTTCCAACTATTTTTGATCTCAAAATAAATAGTAATGGGGGTATCACCAATAACATTAAGATACACGCTAAACCATTCACTAAAAAGACAATTAACCCGGGTGGGGTGATTTCAAAATACCAGAGGTTTTCGGCGAAGGGAAAGACAAACCCTATAATTACTGAGGGAATGAGCGTTAAGTAAAAACATCCCTCAAAGATTAATGTCCACCCCACAGGTCTTCTTATAAACTCAAACGATTCTCTACCCTTTAAGAAGAATAACGCCGCACAGTAGACGGCAAAGATTCCCGCTATTAGTCTAAGCAAAGTGCCAACAAATCCCACCAACTCGCTGGAGTAGAAAAGAAGCGTCCACCAAATTGATCTTGTCATCGTTTGGTAATAGTAGTAAGCATCAATTATGTGGATGGCCCAGAAAGTTGACATCCCAAACCAGTATAACGCAACTAGAAAATAAGCGAGGACAACGATCAAAACGGTGATTCTGACTCCTTTCTGCAGCACTAGGTCGTTAGGGGATTTCATGTAGCCACGTCCTAACAATGGATGAATTTATAGTAGGTTTATCTTCGTATTGATATAAAAATTCTTTGCTGTTTGAGGTAGGTGGCTTCGGCGTTGCTGTTATCGTATTAAACATTTGCTGGACTTCTTCGGTTTTGGTTTATTATCAGCTTTTGGGATTCTCTTATAGGATATCTTTGATTCTGAGGAACTTTATATGCTCGATAATCTTTCTAACAACCCTTATAGGGTTTCTGTGGAATATTTTTTGGAAAGATTTTTGAATCTCTAATAGTGATTCATAGTTGAAATCCTCCGTTTTAACATATAGTAGGAATCCGTCTCTACGATCGTAAAGCTTCTTCTCAAGAATTTCATCATATAAGTTGCTGCCAGGACAAGCGATGAATATGTTAAACCTACACCAGTCCGGGTTAAGTGTCATGGCGATTTTCAGGGTAGCCTTCATGTCCTCAATCGTTTCTCCGGGTATTCCAAGCATAAAAGAACACGCAACCTTTATTCCTTCCTCTTTACAAAGTCTAAACGCTTGAACTGCTTGTTGTAGGTTGATTCCTTTACCCAGCTTTTCGAGTATGCGGGGGGAACCGGATTCCACTCCAAACCATATAGTCTTGCATCCAGCTTTCTTCATGGCTCTCAGCAAATCCCGCGAGACAAGGTCAACTCTAGTGTCGCAAACCCATTCAATGTCCAACTCGTGTTGCATCATGAGGCCGCATAACTTCTGCGTCCATTTTTTATTAATTGTGAAGTTGTCTGCAACAAAATATATCCCTCTCGAGCCATAGTTGGCGATTAGATGCTCAATTTCCATGACAACCCTGGACGGGCTGAAAGTTCGAGGATTCGAACCCCAAATCTTCCTTGTCTCGCAAAATTTGCAATGAAAGGGGCAACCGCGTATCACATTCATTATATCAACGGGTTCAACATCTAGAAACTCAATCCGCCTATAATACTTGGACAGCGGAATTAAGTGGCGGGCAGGGGTTGGGATTACATCTAAATTCTCGATGAACCTTGGCGGATTCTTTACGATTTTTCCGTTGCGTTTATACGCGATGCCCGGAACATCCCCATAACATTGGTTCTTTCCATCGATAATATGTTTAGCCAACTCCACCATGGCTCGTTCTCCTTCCCCCATGACCACAAAATCTACTTCTTCAAAGTCTAAAACACTCTCTGGCATACATGTCGGGTGGGGCCCGCCTACAACAACTTTTGATTCTGGGGCGGCTCCCTTGGCGGCTCTGGCAATTTCAACGCAGTCTTTATAGTTGATGGAATTGCAGCTTATCCCTATTATTTCTGGGTTGAGCTTTTTAACTAGGAGCTCAATATGGTTGAGGGGTTTCTTAAACAAGTAATTGTCAAAAATTTTCACCTCAAAACCGTGCTTTTCAAGTGCTGCCGCAACATACGTTAATCCAAGCGGTGGAAGCATTCTTGAAGGTCCCCAAGGGGATTCGGGTAAATTGGGGTTAATGAGGAGGATCACATGGTTTCCTCGCAATATGCCCAACATTTACAATCATTGTATTTAGGTTTACGCCTCCAGAGAGGCTGATTCCGCGATGCGTGTTGTTCTACATTGCACATGCACAAGTTAGTTAACGTTTTTGGGAGAGGATAAACGCGAGGGAAGATAGGAATATCACAACCGCTGACAAAGAAACCGTCACAGATGTGAAGCCTATTCCAATTGATGACAAACCCAGAAAAAGCCCCACCAAACTCGTTATGCTGAAGCTGAGGGCCACGGACAACACTACCTTTTCCACAAGGTCAACGTTTCTATTCTTGATGAACAATAGTTGGACAAGGCTGTAGCCCGGGATGAACGAGACAAAAATGAAACCGAATATATATCGAAACACAATTAATGGGGAGTCGCTTGAAATAGTGTACGTCGTCAAAAGAGTTAAGGCTGTGAAAGCTATTATTGTGATAAACCACCGCTTTGTTGGCATGTCTTTCACTTGCGCGTCACTGTTACGGGCGTCTTGAATATTTAAAAAGGGGGGATGATGATTAGATGAAAACTTTGAAAACGGGATGGTTATCGCTTAAAGGCTTTATTTCAAGCTCAGCCATCGCCGTCAGTATGTATGTATCTACAATGGCCACTGCCGGAAAAACGTAGTCTGCTCTTTCAATGGGCCCAAACATCAGCCAGTTCGCGCCCATTGTCTGCATTATGGCGTTGGTGGCGGCGTCGCAACCCCTTCTAACTTCCTTTGGAAAGTTTACTTTTGCCCATCCACAAGTCGTGACAACGTTTCCTGTTCCAACGCCTGTTGGATAGCCGAACTTGTCTTTTATGTGGTAGATGGCCCTTACCGCTGGGCCCATGTCAGGTCCAAAGGCGGGGATTGACGTGTCTATCAGAAACTTTTCTATTCCGGCTTCTCTTGCCCGTGCAAGGGCTTGCTCCGTGGCTGCTATTTTCCCCTCTGTGCTGTTGTCGGCGGGGTTCTCAGCCAGTATGACAGCGGCTTTGATTTTGCATTCCTTAATTTTCTGCAGCTCTGACGGTGGGCTTCCTTTGTTGAGGGAGCTGTAAACGGCTCTCTCCGTTAAACCTACTTCCTTCACATACTGAGATGCAGATAGACGAAGTTTTGGGCTTATGGCATCTATCAGAAAGGGGGCTTCTGTAGTTTTCGAAACGAAGTCTATATATTTCTTGAAAGCCTCCTCCGATGTTCCAACAACGTCTAACATGAAAGGGTTGCCTGTTAAGTCGCTTAGTTCCTCAAGCCTATTTAGTAGGCTCTCTGCTTCTTTAACGTTGAATTCCCCCTTACTTTCGTTTGTGACTATTTTTTGGCCTTCGTAGAAAATGGAGGCAATTAAAACTGTGGGAAGTTCGCCGGGCTGCCCTCCGACCTTTACTCTTCCAATTTCAAAGATTTGCTGGGGTGTTTTAAACTTAAACATTTTTATCCCTTTTTAAAGTTCTAACTCTTTTTTCCTTTATCCTCTATAACTTTCTTGGCTATGGCTACAGCTTCTTCCTTGCTTTTACCATAGAGGGCGCCTATTGCGTCAGCGTCTTCCTTTTTTACAGCTGCCCCTCCGATCATTAAAACCACTTTGCCTTTCAGCCCAGCTTCTGTAAGGGCTTGGTCCAGTTTTGGCAAGTTGTCCTTTGCCGGTTTTATGTTTATTGAAACCGCTATGATGTCAGCGTTGACTTCTTTAGCTTTTGACGCAAAAGTTTGAGGAGCTACAGCCTTGCCGAGGTCAACGGTTTTAAAACCCGCTTTTTTAAGGGTTTTTCTCACCATTTCCTTTGGAGTTTCATGTAGGTCTGGCTCTAAGTTACCAATAACCACTACGCCTATAGGCTTCTCTGGCTCCGGCGGCTCCTTTTCAAGCATGGCTTTAAGCCACGACATTTACATACCTCTTTCAGCGTGCTTTATAAATACTGCAAAATTTAAGTTTTATTACCCAAGATAGGGCAAAGGCGTGGCAAATGACGGATACGCTTAATAGGCGTAATGAAACTTTCATGGCGTTAGGCATCTTTGTCTTCTCCATAATTTATCGGACACTTATTCTGCAAAACGGCGGACTTCCCCCTGGACCAGATGTTGGATTACACAACAGCATAATTAATTCCATTGTCTTGAAAAGTGGGAACTTTTTGTGGAACTACTACCACATGGGAGGTGGGCCTTCGCTAACTCACCCGGGCTTCCATATTTTCGCGGCTTATCTCTGGTTAATAACTGGGATGCCCACTTACATGGTGCAGTGCACGGTTGCGGTGTTGTTCTCCTCTTTAACTGTGCTTTCCGCCTTTCTCTTAACAAGGTCTGCGTGGAAACTACCCCTTGCCTCCTTAACAGCAGCGTTTCTGGCAGCTTTGTCGAGATACGATATTGAGATGATATCGTGGGGCGGCTACCCAAATGTAGTTACGTTGTCCATTATACCATTGATTTTTTACATGCCCTTCAGAGAAGAGGTTTCCCACAGAGTTTCGCTGGCCACGTCCTCCCTCCTCATAGGAACCATTTTCATAACCCATTCGTTGAGCGCGTTAACATTCGCGTGTATAACTATCCCCTTCCTAATTCTTTCCTCCCTTGTTCCAAGGAGGCCACCGGATGCAGATAAGAAGACACGGGTTATATTGACCGCATCTATAGTGCTCGGCCTTTTAATAGCTTCTCCTTTCATCGTTCACGTTTTTCCAGTTTATATAGAGAATGTGGGGATGGGAATGTTCACAGGCGCCATAAGCGAGAGTCAGAGGGCTATCCTACTTACCAGAGTGCCACCGTTATACTTGGTGTTTTTGGCTTTGGTGCCAACCTTTTCATTTCTTGTGTTCGCCAAACGGTGTAGAGGCGCCTTTCTGGATAATGTCGGGCTTCTGTTTAGTTTATGGATTTTTGTGCCCGCGCTTTTAACACAGTCTTTTAGGGTTGGCCTTTACACGGATTATCTACGTTTTCTCCACTTCCTAATTTTCCCGCTTACGGTTTTCTTTGCCCTTTTAACCCATTACACTTGTAGTTTTCTCGCCGATGTCGCAGCTACCTTTGCGCACGTCAAGGGCTTCCCATTTGATAGAGTAAAGTTTAACTCAATTTTCATGGCTGCGGCCCTAACTTTTTACACGTTTGGTTTTGTTCCATTTTTTTCAAGCCCGGAAGGGGGATTTCATATAGCAGACTATTACCGAGTGGCATATCCTCAAGAATTTGAGGCCATAAAGTGGATTAAAGAAGAAACTTCTGCGGGGGCTCTTTTCGTCTCCAACCACGGTTATGGGTGGTGGATATCAGGTTTTGGGCAGCGAGCCACTTTCACATCCACAGACCCGCAGTTTTTAATGATTCCCCACGAGTTTAACGCGTCTTACGTTGCGAGAACCTTGCTTAAAACAAACTTCATTTTAAACAACGGTTTCATTGAAATAGCCGAAGACGGAGGTCATGTTGGCAGGTATAACCCAAGGATATCGATAAACTGCACAAAATTCTTGGAGCCCTATCCAATGCTCTTTTTCAACGAGAGCGATTTGATAATCTTCCATAATGTGGACGGCAACCCAAGAGCGGTGATGGCAACAGCAATTCCCATGAAAAACTTGACCCTCGAAACAACCAATACGTCGGCATGCATAACCATCAAGAGGCTGAACGCCCAATTGAGTTTAACGCGCCGCGTGGAGGTCTTAAAGGGTGCGAAATTTGTTATGATCTTCTTATCCATAGAAAGTCTAAGCAATGAAGTTTCCATTCAACATGTTCGAATGCTACTGCAGGCGCGAGGCACCGTTTTCCAGTTAGAACAGACCATGGGCTTTTGGGACGAAAGTGCAGGAGTGCTTGCCCAATTAATGCTTGAGGGCAGACAGCCTTTGGCCAAAGTTTTCAAGGTAGAGGGGGCCAACTATGTGGAGCTTTTTTACAGTTCGGAGAACGCCCAGATAATCGAAATAAAAATGATTGTCGGAGGATTCGAAATTGAAAAATTTGAAAGCAAAAATGTCAAGGATCTGCTAGTTAACATGACTCGTTCATGGCAAGACGCGGAATCGTCAAACATGCCCATTAAAATCTTTGACTATCGAGAAGTGATAAGGTCTAATGGGATAGCTTTCATTGCATGCCAGCGTAAAACATGCGACATTGAACGTTTTGCAAGTGACCCCATGTTTAACCTGGTCTACATAAACGATAGGGTGGCAATTTTTAAGGTTCGAAAGCAAAATGGATAAGCTGGAGGGAAACATGCGCGTGGAAAAACAACGGAAAGTCTTTCTGCTGCTTTTCTCCACGTTGATAGTGCTTATTTTTTACATGTTGCTGTCCTCAAACGGTGTTATTCTTGGAAACGACCCTGCTGTTCACTTTTTAAAAGCGAGCGAAATATTGAGGTCTGGGAGAATTTCGCTTTCCGAAATTGCTTGGTGGCCTCCACAGTACAGCACACTTTTGGCGGAATACATTATATTTACAGGCGCATCCAGCTTTGAACACGTTATTGTGCTGATTAAACTATTAACTGCTACTTTCAACTGGCTGATGGTTCTCTCGGTTTATATGCTGGGCAAAAGGCTTGTTGATGAAAACGTAGGCATAATAGCTTCTTCACTGTTACTGCTATGTTTCCCATTATATGAAATCAATTTTTGGGGAGGTTACCCAAGCCTTCTCAGCATAGTTTACATGTATTTGCTACTTTTCTATTTGTCAACGAAAAGAAAGGGCTTACCCGATAAAATTGTGGCGTTCTTTACAGCTTTCTCTCTGGTCCTAACACACCAGCTTGCAGCATTTTTAACTATGGCAATTTTGGTGATCTATACGCTGGTTGCTCTGATTTTTCTCCGAAGGTCTCTCACAACAACCTTTGTTTTGGCGGGTTTAGGCGCTTTAGCCGCTTTTCTGTTGTGGTACGTTCCGGTTATTATGCCGTACATGAATGTTTTTGTGAGTCACATCTTCTTTAGTGAAAAATCATACCTAAATTTAACTTGGCGGGTAACTCCTGAAGTTTTCATCATGAGCTTCGGCTTTATAATAGTATTTGCGTTTTTAGGCTTTCCGCTGACCTTTTATACCAGCAAAAGAAGGAAAAACTTAGAATTTTACGCGCTTCTCTGCTTAAGTCTTCTAGTTCCACTGTGTCTTTCTCAATCCTACTTGTTTGGTATACTGCTCCCCTACGACAGATTTGTTTATTGCTTAACGCCTTCAGCCGCTGTCTTTTCCGCTGCAGTAACCTATATTGTTGTGAGATATGCTATTTCATACGTTATGAACTTGAATTGGAGTTTTTCAAGAAATTGGTTGAAGGTAAAAGCTATAGCCCTCGCTTTTTTGGTTATTCTGCTTTTTGCGTCCAGATTTCCCGTCCTAACCGGAAGAATTTGCGAGGCTGTTGACTACTACTCCTACCTCAACCCTCAAAGCTATAACTCTGCAGTTTGGCTAAATGAGGTTTTCCCCAAGAAAGTGAGCGTGGTTGTTTCAGAAAAACCAGGTCTATTTTTTGGAATAGTTTCTGGAAAACCTACGATAATGGAGGTCAACCCCATCATCGAGCGGGAAGCTAACGCTGAAGTGATACTTAACCTTGCTTATGAAGTGGAGCATCCCACAACATTGTTTAGGGTTTACGAAACACCCATGCCCTACGAACTTGACCAATATAACGTTTTGATTCGTGGAGTATGGAGGAGAGCCGCATTCCTTTTTGACGAGGAGACCTCTGTTTGCTACTCCAAGGACGGAAAAATATTCACAATAAACCTTCCTAGGCTGGAGCGAAGAATTTTCTGGGATGAAGAAAAAGGCTTTAGAAAGCTCTGCATATTATACTCGTCATCTAATGAGTTCACATTAACGGAAAGTATTACAGTAACAGAAAAGAGAATCCCCTTTCATGTAGAATGGACCTTTACACCTTTACACGGTGGAATTAGTTTTTTGTATTTCAATCTCAGCATACACTTTGATCTTTTCCGCCATTTTGAGAAGGCTTACGTCCCCGGGATACTCTACTGGGAAAGCCCTTGGAATAAGCCCTCCTACGTTGAAGTAAACCGCAAGTGGGCGTTGGTGAACTTTAACCCGGGGAATCTTCCGAGAAATTACGTTGCCGTTCACGACCCGGTGAACGGTATATTTTACGCCTTCAAATTTGAAGATTTCCCGGCTTGGGGAAGCCTTGGAGTCCTATCAACAAACCAGATAGATGCTTTGAGGCTGAAGTACTGCTTCAATGCAAGCCGAAACTTTTCAATTTCATACTTTGTTGTTGCATTTTCTGAGGAAAGCTTCCCTAAGGTGAGCCTGAACCTTTTTGACGAAGTTTTCTCCATGAACTTTACCGACAATTTTGCCGTGGCGTACAGGGATTACCGCACATGTGTAAGGGAGAAGGGTGTCCAATTCATAGTCTTTGATAAAGAGAAGTTTAGGAAGGAGCTACTAAACAACGATTTTCTACAGCTTGTGTTCTCAAACAACCAATATATAGTATGTAAGATTAAACAGTGAATAATTATAGCCAGCTAAGCGCTAAGTGCGGGAAAGTTTAAATTTTTTGTTCGCGAATGAAGTTGAAGGTGTTATAATTGGAAGAAAGGATGAGGCAGGAGATCCTTAACGCGTACGAGTTTAGAAAACAGTGGCCGCCCTACACATACCGTGAATATTCGGATGCAACACCGGAACTTCTGGGGGAATTTAAGGAATTCTTGAAAAACGAGAACACCAGCAAGAAGGAGATGGAGCTTCAGCCTTGGATCACGTTCTGCGACTCTAGATGCTCTTTCTGCTACTATCCCTCGTCAATGTTTAGGAGTGAAATTGTAAACCCATACATAGCCGCTTTAAAGAAAGAGCTGAAGATGTATTCTGAAACCCCGTACATCAAGACCAGCGAGTTTGATGAAATTGTTCTCGGCGGTGGAACTCCCACTGTGCTTTCTGCGGAACAGTTGATAGATATAATCTCGTTTTGCAAGGAGAACTTTAACATAAGTCGAGACTATATGATTAAAATCACGGGTTCCACCCACAACCTTAACGAGTACAAGCTTAAAAAGTTCGCCGAGTACGGCGTGCTTCAACTAGACGTGGGGGTACAGACGTTCAACAATGATATAAGGCGTAATCTCTTCATTCAGGACAGCGGGGAACACGCGGAGCACATTATAAGAAGGGCCAGGCAGCTCGGACTTTACGTGTGCATTGATCTAATGTACAATTTGCCCGGGCAAACAATGGAGATCTGGAGGGAAGACGTCAAAAAAGCCATAGAACTAGAGTTGGAAGGGGTGGACTGCTACCCCCTCGAAGTTTATCCGGGAACGAAGCTTGAAAAACAGTTAAAGGATGGAGAGTTGCCTCCGCCGGGCGATTGGAGAACGGAAGCCTTAATGTATGTTGAAGCCGTTGAACTGTTCACTAAGGCCGGCTACATTCCAGTAGGCCATGACCGTTTCACAAGGGTCAGAGAACACATTGAAGAATCATGTCTCAATGGGTGGCCTTGGGCGGGCATATTAACAACGGGTGCGGGATGCTTCATGGGTTACCTTGACAAGTTCTCCTATCAAAACATTGAAAACATAAATGAATATCTCGAAAAGGTGCGCCTCGGAGTTTTCCCGATAGCCAAAATCCACAAGTCCAGCAATGAAGACATGGTCAAGAAAGTTATGGAACGCCTCTACCTACGCTTGCCAGTGGACAAAAAAGAGTTTAAGGAAAAATTTGGCAAGTTTCCCGAAGAGGTTTTTCCCGACGCTGTAAAAAGGCTTAAAGAAAAAGGCTTAATTGAGGTGGACGACGAGGCTATAAGAATTACAAAACTTGGGGACGTTTGGCGGATAAATATCGCTTGGGAGTTCGCAAATGCAAAGGCAATTTTAAACTAACTTTTCTTTTCCGTTTATGATTCACGCAACACTTTAGGCACGTAGGCGCATGCTGGATCCGACTCGAAAATGTCGCCTGTATAAAATTCTGCCCGTGTTCTACACCCGCCGCAAATTTCCCGGTACTCGCAGACGCCACACTTACCCTTCAAGTTGCTTTTATCCCTCAATTTCAAGTGAAGTTCAGATTGTTGAAGTTCCTCCCAGCACTGCTTCAAAGTTTTTGTATTAACATTTCCAATTCTGTAGCCCTCATTGAAGCCGCAGGATCGGAAGTCGCCGTTTTCAGTCACGCTTATGTAGTTTCCGCCTATCGTGCATTTTCCAAGGAAGCGAGTTGTGAACCAGTCCCAGAAGTCGGAGGGATTCTTCTGGCGGACAATTCTGGCGTAGAAGGGGCTGTAAACGTTCACGTGAACCTTTCCTTCATAGCGCTTCGACAGATCGTATAGATGGTTGAAAGTCCATTCATACTCTTCAGGGGAAGGAGCCAAATCCGCAATGTTTTGACCGGCTCTTCCAACAGGCACGAGGTTGTGATAGACAACCATTCTTGCGCCGTACTCCGCCCCAAGCTGGAGAGGATGCTCAATAAATTTGTAATTGTAACGATTTAAAGTCACCACTAAACAGTCGAGGATCCCGGCTTCTGACAACTTTTCCATTACGGCGAAGGCCTTATCGTAGCTGCCTACTCCTCTGACTTTATCATTAGCTTCTTTAGGCCCGTCGATGCTTACAGCTGTGTGAACCTCGTTTCTGACGAGGCCGTTAAACATTTTTTCGTTGAAGACAAAACCGCTGGTTATCAAGCTAACTTCAAGGCCAACCTTTTTGGCGTAAGCAATAACATCGAAAACGTCCTCTCTTAATAGCGGTTCGCCGCCACTGATCCCAAACCATGGAGAACCAAAGTCATAAACTTGATCCACAATTTTAAAAGCGTCCTTCGTGTTAACCTCTCCGAAATCACCCGCTTCAAGATTAAAGCTGCAATACGTGCAGGTGCCCACACATCTTCTAGTACATCGCCACGTAATCATGTAAAGGGGCGCCCTACTCCGCATCATTCGCATCACGATAGCTATAGGGAAAACCACATCCAATATAAATTTTATCTTACACTCCCCTAACCGATGCATGGGCAACGTCAATGGGGGAAATACCTAAAAGCCTTTAGAAAGCTTTTGGCGAACACCTTGTTTCCATACTTAATCTGCGTGACTTGAAGGAGATCTTGAGAAATTGGGAGATAATTGAGAATCTGGGTTAACTCGAAGATAGGTGTTTCTTTAAACTCTGCAAAATTTCGGAGGTAAAAAAGTAAAGCCTGCCGCCGCGAGCCAAAATGAGGTATGAAACGCTCAATCTCTTGCTCTTGACAGATAGCTATGAACCGTTTATACAGATTGTTCAGGTATGAGTCAACGGGGTAGTAGGTGGGTGTGCCACCCTTCCACATATAAAGCCTTTCATAGTAGATAAGATATTGAGAGAAATGTTCTTTTAGGAAATTTTCAATTTTTCGTGGCGCCCTCATGTCGAGGGCTCCGCCCAAAATGAATTTGGCCCCACATTCTCTGGCCGCTTCAACGATTCCCGCAATGTTTTCGTCGTTGTCTGTGATAAATGGGATTATCGGGGTTAACCAGACGCCTGCCATTACCCCTGCTTGGGAGAGTTCACGGATAACATCCAACCTCTTTTTGGGGCTGGGCGCGTTTGGTTCTATGAGCTTGGCAAGTTTTTCGTCTAACGTAGTTATGCTTAATGCAATACAGCAATGAAGCTTCTTGGAGGCTTCGGACAATATGTCCAAGTCTCGTAAGACGAGGTCGGATTTTGTGCCCAAAGTAAACGGACAACTATATTCGTTAAGAACCTTCAAAATCTGCCGAGTAACCCCAAACTTTTTCTCAGCTGGCTGATATGGATCAATGGCAACACCCATGTTAAGCATGATTTTCTTTTTAAATAGGCCTAACTCTTTTTCCAACGTCTTTGGCGCATCAACTTTAACATAAATGAACGGGGTTCCTTTCTCTGGACGAGTGTTCAAGCCCACCCCTGTATTGCAGTATACACAGTTTAACTCGCAGCCGACGTATGGATCAAAACTTTGTTTTATCCAAAAGCGGGTTGCCAAAACGCCTAAGTTTGCCAGAACTCTTTTGCATTTAACAGCTTTATATTTGACATACATTGTTTCATCAGCCCATATACAATAATAGAGTCTTATTAATTTGTCCGTATTATTCAGTTCCCAAGTTGATTTTAACGGCCTTTTAAAAGACTAAATATTAAAATAGCAATGCAGATTACATAGTCCCCATCAAAGTGGGGTCTTGAATGGCTAAAAGTGAAGTGAAAGTTGCGTTGGTTAATCCCCCCCTTCTTCCCGGAATGTTTAAGCATCACCCTCTCGTTCCGTTGGGCTTGGCGTATTTAACCTCCGTTTTGGAAAAGGCTGGATACGAGGTTAAGGTCTTCGATTGTCCACCCCTCGGCTTGAAACACGGGGAACTGATAAAAATGTTGACTGAATTTTCACCAGATTTTGTCGGCATAACCTGCATGACAATGATGTATCCCTCAGCCGTTCAAGTGGCAACCATGGTTAAAGAAAACTTGCCAGACACAATAGTGGGCGTCGGCGGGCCCCATGTGACTTTCTATGACGAGGAAACTTTGAGGGAATGCCCCTCCGTGGATCTCGTGGTTAGGGGCGAAGGGGAGCAGACCATCTTAGAAATTGCAGCTTGCATCAAGGAAAAGAGGAAACTTTCTAACGTTGAGGGGATAACTTTAAGAGAAAACGGAAAAATCATTAGAACACCCGAAAGGCCACTTATTCAAAACCTCGACGCCTTGCCCTATCCCGCTTATCACTTGTTTCCCATGGACAGCTATCGAATCTACGGAAATAAAATTATGCCTATAATAACCAGTAGGGGCTGCCCTTTCCAGTGTTCCTTCTGTGTGACCAGCAGGATGGTTGGCAAAAAGTTTCGAGCCCGAAGCCCCGAAAATGTCGTGGATGAGTTGGAGTGGCTTGTTAAAGAACATGACGCTGACGCTGTGTGTTTTTATGATGACACCTTAACCCTAGACAAAAAGCGGATAATTGAAATTTGCAATATTATTAGAAAGCGAAAAATCAACGTGGTCTGGGACTGCCAAACCAGAGTCGACCAAATATCTCTTGAAGTTTTAGAGGGAATGGCTAAAGCTGGCTGTCAACTTGTCAGTTTTGGAGTGGAATCCGGAAGCAATAAAGTGTTGGGCAAAATAGGAAAAGGAACAACAGTTGAACAGAATAAGAAGGCAGTTATGCTGGCCAAAAAAGTTGGCTTGCTTGTCGCTGTTTCAGTAATAATTGGTTATCCTGGAGAAACCGTTGAAACGGTTAATGAAACATTAAAGTTTCTGTGGGAAACAAAACCCGACGACGTCTACATTTGTTTCGCGACACCTTACCCCGGAACGAAGCTTCGAAAAATGATTAAGGATATGGGATGGGAAATCTCTAATGACTGGAGCAAATATGACACCTTAACGCCTGTCTTCAAGAACCCAGAGCTCCCAGACGAATACATGGTTCGGTTGAGAGAAAACTTCTACAACAAATATTATTCACCGTCCTATATCCTCCGCCACCTCTTAAAAAACAACCTTTATGGCCGTGCCATGGCAAGAACCGCTTTGAACCATTTCATTTGGAGAATTAGAGGCTGGGGAACTGGTTAAAAAATAAGAAAAAGAGGGAGATGCTATTTTTTAGCTTTCTTTTTCGTGAGGTAGGCAGCCAACACCACTACTAGAATCACTATTATTACTGCCACTATGGCATACATGTACTCCATGGGCAAGGCTGTTGGAGCTGTTTGCTGCGGTGGTTGTTCTGTCACTGGAGCCTTAACCTTTAATGGAACTTCATCGGTGTAAGTGCAATCATAAACGTGGCTGACCCTGTCTTCACCTTCAAACCAAGCTGTCCACTTCCAGTCTCCAGAAGCTGTTGGCTTAAAGGATATCTTGAACATTCCATTTCTGTCAGTTTTTGTTTTTACGTCGACTGTTGTGCCGTCCGGCTTAACGAATGTTACGGTCACCGTGGCATTCGGGATTCCGGGATACCATGTTTCACTGTAGTTTGTTGGGAATCTTGGATTAAACTTCTTGACGTCGTAAACCGTTACGGCGCGGAGCTTGCCTTGAACTATAATGGTCTCATTGACGTTGCATTCTTTCCAGTCGCACCATGCAACTATATTTGTAGATGCTACGGGAGTGCTCCTAAAGCAGTAGAGACGACCATCGTAGGATCCCACATAGACGTTTCCCGCATATAAGGCCGCCGAGCCGTAAATCTGCCCTCCTGTTGAATAAGAGGACAACGGCTTTCCGGTTCCAGCGTCAAAGCATATTAGCGAGTAGGCGTTGTTGCCCACGTAGACCTTTGCACCGGTTATGTCGTCGGCGAAGACTGCTGAAGAGTAGATTGCGTGGCCAACCCATTGAGACCAAATTCTTGTGTAATATGTGCGGTTTACAATGGCCCAAGCGCTCACATACATGTTTTCAGATATGTAGAGGATGCCGTGGGTCCCGTTAAACATGTAAGCTGGCTGCCAAGACATCACGATGGAAGCTGTTCCCACAAGGGTCAAGCTAACGTGAGTTATAACTGAGCCTGTCGCTGGATCAACAATGGTCATGCGTCTTCCGCCCATGAAGGCTCCCGTGTCTGAGCCTATAATGAGTATTTCACCTGCACGGCGGTCATTAACAACTATTGGTGTAGCAACAAATCTTCTGTCCGAAGCCGTTATTGTACGGTTCCAAATTCCTCTACCTGTTGTAGCGTTTATTGCGTGGAGGACGCCGTTGCCGGAGGCTATGTAAACCACACCTTTATAGACGTATGGAGAGCCGCCTATTCCGTAGGTTAGGTTTGTCGCTGTGTAGACCCACCTCTGGTTTCCGTCTGTGTCAAAACAGTAGACCCTTCCATCCATGGCGCCAACGTAGATCCTATCGCCTACAACCATGGGTGAAGATCGTCTCTGAGGTATTGAACGGAAGAGGGCGCCTTCACTGACGCCGCCTGCAGGTTTCTTCCAAATTTGTGCGCCAGTGGTCGCGTCTATACAGTAGACGTATCCGTCATCTGCGCCCGTGTAGACTCTGCCTCCGACCACGGCGGGTGTTGAGGATACCCTGTAGCCTATCGGGAACTTCCAAATCAACGTGCCCTTAAACGCATCTATACAGTAGATGTTTCCATCGTATGATCCGACGTATACCTTGCCGTCAGCAACCACTGGTGATCCAACAATCGGCCCGCCTGTTTGGAAGGACCACCATGGACAGCTAATGTCTGAGGGTGCGCTTTGCCCAACGGCTATACGATAGTTGCCTGGACGCCCTTCAAATGTTGACCATGGGTCTGTCCGTTCACCAATGCAATAGAGGGTTCCGCCTGAAATTCCATAAACATTACCGTAGGCAATGCTTGGATAGGCAATGTTTATTGGGATACGCCATATCACTTGGCCTGTGAAGGCATCGAAGCATGTAAAGCTAAATCCGGGAGACGTAACTCCTGCAACAGAAGATCCAGCCGCCTGGTCACATGTATGCACGTATAATTTGCCATCCGCTACCGCTGGAACACCATATGTTATGTAATAGTGGGCTGGCTGCTTCCATACCATTTCGCCAGTTTTTGCATCCCATGCTGCCACAAATCCTGGAATCGCCATACATTTGTCAAAGTATAAACCGTAGGCTGCTGCTCCGCCGAAGGCGAAGAAGGCTCTTGGGCCGCAATCGAAATCCCAGAGTTTTGCTCCATTCTTTGGGTCGTAGCATGTTACTCTTGTAGATCCACCGCTGTGGTATACTTTGCCATCATAGTACGTTATAGAGTAGCCACAGTCGCCCACTTTCCAGCTTCTCCAGACAAGTTTTCCGGTTGTTGCGTTTATGGCGTAGAGTTCACCTTCTCCATAGCCGCCGTAGAATGCTAATCCTCCGCTTCCTCCTAAAGCTTCGACGCCCGTCGGCAGTGGGCACGTCCACTTTATTCTAACACCAGCAGCCGGGTTTGAGCAGTCGAACGCGACGGCCATGTGTTGGTTTGTGGTTAAGTTGCGGGCTGCGCATAATGCCAACTTGTATTCTCTGTAGTAGAAGGCACCCCAGTAGAGGACCTCTCCAGCCACTAAGGTGCTTATGCCCATGGCTGCAGTAATCATTGTTGTTGAAACCCAAGCTCCATTGTCTATCCTATGGAATGTAATGCGGTCTGAGCAAATGTATCCCAGGTAGGTGTCATCGACTTTGAATACTCTGCTGGGCCCAAATCCGATGGGAGTTCCGTTGAGACGTGAAACCCAAGCTACAGCTCCTGTGAGGGCATGTAAGGCAAATAGGTGAGAAGCATTGCGGACGAAGACTTTGCCGTTAAAAACTGTTGGCGGTCCCCCCGTAAGGGTGCCCACAGG